>NZ_JASHGM010000001.1:0-798470 GCF_047460295.1 Streptococcus sp. OMI870 | reverse complement strand
AGCATTCAGAGTTAAGTGACGATAGCCTAGGAGATACACCTGTACCCATGCCGAACACAGAAGTTAAGCCCTAGAACGCCGGAAGTAGTTGGGGGTTGCCCCCTGTGAGATAAGGTAGTCGCTTAGCAAGAGATTGAGTCTAGAGAGATCTAGGCTCATTTGGGAGTTTAGCTCAGCTGGGAGAGCATCTGCCTTACAAGCAGAGGGTCAGCGGTTCGATCCCGTTAACTCCCATAGGTCCCGTAGTGTAGCGGTTATCACGTCGCCCTGTCACGGCGAAGATCGCGGGTTCGATTCCCGTCGGGACCGTTAAGATAATGAAAATTATTTTAAGACTCGTTAGCTCAGTTGGTAGAGCAATTGACTTTTAATCAATGGGTCACTGGTTCGAGCCCAGTACGGGTCATATTTTGCGGGTTTGGCGGAATTGGCAGACGCACCAGATTTAGGATCTGGCGCTTTACGGCGTGGGGGTTCAAGTCCCTTAACCCGCATAGAAGAATAATAATGAGCCGGCTTAGCTCAGTTGGTAGAGCATCTGATTTGTAATCAGAGGGTCGCGTGTTCAAGTCATGTAGCCGGCATTTTTTTATATAAAGAAACAGATGCGAACGTAGTTCAGTGGTAGAACACCACCTTGCCAAGGTGGGGGTCGCGGGTTCGAATCCCGTCGTTCGCTTGAGGCAGCCGGGGTGGCGGAACTGGCAGACGCACAGGACTTAAAATCCTGCGATTGGTAACGATCGTACCGGTTCGATTCCGGTCCTCGGCATAGACTTAGGTTAGAGAAGAAGCACCCTTAGCTCAACTGGATAGAGTACCTGACTACGAATCAGGCGGTTAGAGGTTCGACTCCTCTAGGGTGCATAAAGCGTAAGCTTTAGTTCGGGAAGTAGCTCAGCTTGGTAGAGTACTTGGTTTGGGACCAAGGTGTCGCAGGTTCGAATCCTGTCTTCCCGATAGTTTTTTAAAAAAGTCTAATGTTATCATTAGGCTTTTTTTGTAGTTTGTTAAATGAATGATATGAAAAAAAGAGCTTTCGCTCTTTCCAACTTTATTTGTTTCGCAGTTCAACATAACGGTTATACCAAATTTTGATGTATTCCTCAGAAAAAGGACCTTTGTTTTGGTTTATCCAATCAACTAGTACTTTAACATTTTCCTTTAAAATGTAGTCAATGTCATCTGAATAGCCCATTTTTTCTTTATGTTGCTCATATTCTTCAACATCTAATAATTTTTTTTCACCATTGGTAAAGACCTTGACATCGAGATCGTAGTCGATGTATTTTAAGGCTTCCTGGTCGATAAGAAATGGACTTGCTAAATTACAGTAGTAGGACACACCATTGTCACGGATCATGGCGATGATGTTAAACCAATATTTTTTATGGAAATAAACAATTGCTGGTTCACGTGTAATCCAACGTCTGCCATCACTTTCAGTTACAAGTGTATGATCATTTACTCCAATAATTGCATTTTCGGTTATCTTTAATACCATGGTGTCACGCCATGTTCGGTGTAAACTGCCATCATGTTTATAACTTTGAATTGTAATAAAGTCGCCTTCTTTAGGTAGTTTCATAACTTACCAACTTTCTACAATCTAAGTACATCGTCTATATTATAACATATTTTTTTAATTTTTTTCTTATTTTTCCATTTTATTTTAAATTTGATTTTTGAATGGGAATTTATGAATCTAAAAATTCTCTAATGGCTGATGTTATATCACAATAGTCGTACCCTTTTCTGGCTAATGCTTGGGTTAAACGTTGTTTTAAGTCATAGCCTTCATATTTTTTACTGTATTTACGGTATTGTTTTTCTAACTCTTTTAGGATGAGCTCATTGGTTGTTTCTTCATCTGCTTCAAGTTCAAGATTTTGGAATGCAATCTTTGCTTGGTTGTATGCAAAACCTTTTGAAATGAGTCCTTGGATGATTTTCGTTTCAATGGCTTTTAAGGGGTATTTTCCTTGGTATTTCTTTTGGAGTTTTATTGCGGTACGGCTGATAACTTCTGTAAAATCATAGTCAGCAAAAATTTCTTGAAGGATAGATTTTGGGATTCCTTTTTGTTGAATTTTTTGTTGTAATAAGACAGGGCCTTTATCGCCACTGAGGAGGTTGGCCTCTATCAGGTTTCTGGCATACTGACGATCCTCTAACCACTTTTCTTCTGTGAGGTGTTGGACAACTTTATCAATAATGGCAGCATCAATCTCATATTTTGTAAGGTAGTCTCGGACTTCTTTTGTTGTCCGAGCTTTAAAAGAAAGATGGTAAAGGGCCAGGTTTTTACCATAGGAGTATTGTGCAAACTCTTGGATTTCTTTTAGCTCTTCTTCACTGATTTCTTTCTCTTTGGAAAGGAAATATTTGACGATGGTGTCTTCCGTAATATATAGTTTTTGATCGTTGTCTAACTCAAGGAGGTAGAGTCTTTTTTTCTTTTCTAGTTTTGTAATTTTCATGTTTTTATTATACCGAAAAATGTGTTAAGATAGGGATATGAACGTTAAAGTAAAACAAAAAATTCCTTTGAAAATTAAACGAATGGGAATTAACGGAGAAGGGATTGGCTTTTATAAAAAAACACTTGTCTTTGTGCCTGGGGCTTTAAAGGGCGAAGATATTTTCTGTCAAATTACAAGTGTCAAGAAAAATTTTGCGGAAGCCAAACTCCTATCTGTGAATAAGGCATCTAAGTATCGGGTGACGCCCATGTGTGATATCTATGAGACCTGTGGTGGTTGTCAAATCATGCATTTGAAGTATGACAAGCAGCTGGAGTTTAAGAAAGATTTATTGCAACAGGCCTTGAAGAAATACTCTCCTGAAGGCTTTGAACAGTATGCTATTCGGCCGACAATCGGAATGCAGGAGCCTCTTTACTATCGGGCAAAATTGCAATTTCAAACAAGGAAATTCAAGGGCCAGGTCAAGGCGGGTCTTTATGCTCAAAATTCGCATTATTTGGTGGAATTAAAAGATTGTTTGGTTCAAGATCCGGTTATTCAAGCTATTGCCAATGATCTTGCAGATTTATTGACCTACTATCAGATTCCGATTGCTGATGAGCGAAAAGAACTGGGTGTTAGAACCATGATGGTTCGACGGGCTCGGAAGACTGGTCAGGTACAGCTTATTGTGGTTACTAGTCGCCAGATTAATGTAAACAATTTAGTAGAGGACTTGGTCAAGAAACACCCTGAGATTGTTACCGTTGCTGTTAATAAAAATACGTCTCGATCAAGCGAGATCTATGGCGAACAAACTCAGATTATTTGGGGTGAAAAGGCTATACTTGAAGGTGTTTTGGATTATGAATTTTCCCTGTCTCCTCGTGCCTTTTATCAACTGAATCCGGAACAGACTGAAGTATTGTATAGTGAAGCGGTTAAAGCTTTGGATGTTTCTCCGGAGGATCATCTAATTGATGCCTACTGTGGTGTTGGAACAATTGGATTTGCTTTTGCGAATAGAGTGAAAAGTGTTCGGGGGATGGATATTATTCCTGAGGCGATTGAAGATGCTAAATACAATGCCAAACAGATGGGATTTGAGAATACCCACTATGAGGCTGGAACAGCAGAAGAGATCATTCCTCGCTGGTACCAAGAAGGCTATCGGGCAGATGCAGTCATTGTGGATCCACCCCGTACAGGATTAGGAGCGAAATTGATTGAGACCTTGTTGCGCTATGCACCTGAAAAGATGGTCTATGTCTCTTGTAATGTCTCGACTTTGGCACGGGATTTGGTAGCTTTGACAAAGGTTTATCAGGTTGAATACATTCAATCAGTGGACATGTTTCCACATACGGCAAGGACAGAGGCTGTCGTGAAGTTAGTGAAGAAGTGAAAATAAAGTGAATGAGTAGAGGAAATAAATAAATGGACAATGTTATTGATGTATCGATTCCAGTGGCTCAAGTCATCGATCAACATCCGGAAGTATTGGACTTGTTGGTGGAGTTGGGCTTTAAACCTTTAGCCAACCCCATCATGCGCAATACAGTTGGGCGCAAGGTTTCCTTGAAACAAGGATCAAAATTAGAAGGCACTCCGATGGAGAAGATTGTGCGAACGCTAGAAGCCAACGGCTATGAAGTAGTGGGGCTAGACTAATGAGTGATGAACGAATTCACGTCTTAAGAGATATCTTATTAGAGCTTCATCATGGAGCTTCCCCTGAGTCGGTTCAAGAGCGCTTTGATGCGACTTTTGCAGGGGTTTCTGCGATTGAGATTTCCCTCATGGAGCACGAGCTGATGAATTCAGATGCAGGTGTTACTTTTGAAGATGTTATGGAGCTTTGTGATGTCCATGCTAATCTCTTTAAGAATGCTGTTCAAGGGGTCGAAGTGGCAGATACTGACCATCCAGGTCATCCGGTTCAGATCTTTAAACAGGAGAACCTGGCTCTTCGGGCCGCTATGATGCGGGTCCGTCGCTTGCTGGATAATTATGAGACGACAGAGGATCCTGAGATGATCCAGGAGATTCACAAAGGCCTCTTGCGTCAGCTGGGCTTGGTGGGTCAATTTGATCGGCATTACCGTCGCAAGGAAGAGCTGATGTTTCCGATTATGGAGCGATATGGGCATGATTCCCCTCCTAAAGTGATGTGGGGAGTGGATGACCAGATTCGAGACCTCTTTGCGAAATCTTTGGAGGTGGCCAAGGAACTACCGGATTCTGGTATTTCTGAAGTCAAAGAGCGCTTTGAAGCCTTTGCGCAGGAGTTTGAGGCCATGATCTTCAAGGAAGAATCGATCCTCTTGATGATTTTATTAGAGGCCTTTAGCCAGGACGATTGGCTCTCTATCGCGGAAGAAAGTGAGGCTTATGGTTATGCCATTATCCTTCCGAGTGAGAAATGGGTACCGAAACGTGTGGACTTCAAGGAAGAAGGACCAATAGAGACAGAAGGTTCAGGTGAAGCCCCTCTTTCTTCAAATGGAAGCGAGCAATGTCAGGTCATTGAGACTCCTGAGGGACAACTGACCATTACCTTCAGGCCTAAGAAAAAGGAAGAGAGTTTCGATCGCCAGCAACCACAAGCTTTTGGACATGGATTCTTATCTGTGGAGCAAGCAAATTTGATTTTGAACCATCTGCCGATGGAGATCACCTTTGTCAATAAGGATGATATTTTCCAATATTATAACGATGCTGCGCCTTTTGAGGAAATGATTTTCAAGAGGACGCCGTCGCAGGTAGGACGCAATGTCGAGCTGTGTCACCCGCCAAAATACTTGGAGAAGGTCAAAGCGATTATGCAGGGGCTTCGAGAAGGGAAAAAAGACAAGTATGAAATGTGGTTCAAATCCGAATCGCGTGGGAAATTTGTCCATGTCACCTATGCAGCAGTGCGTGATGAAGCTGGAGACTTTCAAGGGGTCTTGGAATATGTTCAGGACATTCAACCTTATCGAGAGATCGATACGGATCTTTATAGAGGAATGGAGTAAAGATGAGTTACGAAACAGAGTTTATGAAGGAGTTTGAGGAGTGGATCAAGACCCAGGTCATGATCAATGAAATGGCTCTAGAAGAGAGTAAGAAGGTTTTTGATGAAGACCAGGATGAACGAGCTAAAATCGCGATGATTCGCTATGAAAGCCGTTTGGATGCCTATCAGTTCTTACAAGGGAAGTTTGAAAATTTCCATGCTGGAAAAGGATTTCATGATTTACCTGATGGCCTCTTTGGTGAAAGAAAATATTAAAAAGGCCTTATTGAAGGCGTTTTACTAGCTAGATTTACCTGAAAATTGAGCAATGACTTGATTTTTTAAGGGATTGTGATACAATAAAAAAGTTGAAATGACATCAACGGATTATTGAATGGAATTATGGTGATGAAACCTTGTTGCCTTAGGAATTGATCACTGAATTTAGGAGGAAAAATGGCAAAGAAGAACGTAAACCGTGCGAAACAATACAAACATCAAAATAGACATCTTTTGAAAAAAGCTGTCGCAACTGTAACTGCCGCTGTTAAAGAAGCACCTAAAAAAGTTGAGAAAGCTACAAAAGCAGTAGCGAAAGAAGTGAAACAAGTGGCTTCTTCAGTGGAAGAGTTTGCTTCAAGTTTGGAAGGTGTGGCACTTGATCGTGCGCAAACATTCTATGATGAAGGTATTCGCTCTGTTGCGGACTTCGCAAACTGGACAGAGAAAGAGTTGTTGGCCCTTAAAGGAATCGGCCCAGCTACGATCAAAAAATTGCAAGAACTTGGTGTCAAGTTTAAATAATCGCTTTTGTGATTTCTTGCTATTTCCAGGAAAACTTGATAAAATGAACCTGTTAGAGGTGTTTTGAATCCCACATTTTACAGAAAGTGGCGGTGCTGAGAAGTCCACAAATGTGTCAAAACTGGTAGCTAATGGATGAAAATAAAATATACAAAGTTGCGGGCTCTGCCCGAAATTGGGTGGTACCGCGGATAAACACATTCGTCCCTGTCAGATTGATGACAGGGGCGATTTTTTGTAGAAAGCGAGGGAGGAAGATGACAAGAGCAGAGTTACCAGAACGAATCGAAACGGAGCGACTTGTCTTGCGAGTCCGTACAGTGGCGGATGCTGAGGTTATCTTTGACTATGCTAGTCGTCCAGAGGTTTCTTACCCAGCAGGCTTCCCACCCGTCAAAACCTTGGAAGATGAGATTTATTACCTAGAGCATATCCTGCCTGAGCGCAATCAAAAGGAAAATCTCCCAGATGGTTATGGAATTGTTGTCAAAGGAACTGATAAATTTATTGGCTCTGTTGACTTCAACCATCGCCACGAAGACGATGTGCTGGAGATTGGCTATACCTTGCACCCAGACTATTGGGGGCGAGGCTATGTTCCTGAAGCGGCGCGTGCCTTGATTGACTTAACTTTTAAAGAATTGGGACTTCACAAGATAGAATTGTCTTGCTTTGGTTCCAATGCCCAAAGTCAAAGAGTTGCTGAGAAACTTGGATTTACCCTCGAAGCTCGCATAAGAGACCGCAAAGATGCTCAAGGCAACCGCTGTGATGATTTGAGATATGGCTTGCTGAAGAGCGAGTGGGATGAGAAATAACTAAGTATAGACATTAAAAAAATTTGTAAAGTTTAAATAACATATAAATTATTGAGGTACAAAATGGAAAACGAAAGCTTGGATTTAATTATTAAGGAAGTAGAAAATCAACAGGAGAAGGAGTTAGTTCGTTTTGAATCTAACTTATCTGAAGGAATAAATAAGTACAAAGAAGTATTACCAGCTGATCTAATAACACCCCAACTACAGGAAAAAATTGACAACGAAGTAAAATTACAATTAGTTGAATTTCAAAAAAGTATTGATTTGAAACCGAAAGCATTATACCATGCTTTAAAAGTTGAGGCTGAACTTAATCCTGAAATTGAAAGAGATGATTTGAAACAAAGTGCTTATGATTTCTTGGAAAAAACAACAAAAAACAAATATTTAAAAAAGATTATTCGTGAGCTAAAAAAAGGAGTATAAAATGGCAAATGTTGGGGATTTAGCTGTTAAAGGTGGAAAAGCTGTTATTAAATTTATGCTAGAATTGATAACAGAATTTCTGAAAAGTGAAGAATTTAAAAAACAAATGAAATTCATGGTCGAAACTTTAGTTACTAAGGTAGTTGATAAAGTTATAGAAGAAAAGAAAAGAAATAACTAGAAAGGACACACACATGTCTAAAGAACTTTCACCTAAATACAATCCAGCCGAGGTTGAGGCTGGTCGTTACCAAAAATGGCTTGATGAAGATGTTTTCAAGCCTTCTGGCGATAAAAAGGCTAAGCCTTACTCAATCGTGATTCCACCACCAAACGTGACTGGGAAACTTCACCTTGGTCACGCTTGGGATACGACTTTACAGGATATCATTATCCGTCAAAAACGCATGCAAGGTTTTGATACCCTTTGGCTTCCTGGTATGGACCATGCTGGTATTGCCACTCAAGCTAAGGTTGAGGAGCGCTTGCGTGGTGAGGGCATCAGTCGTTACGACCTAGGTCGTGAAAAATTCCTTGACAAGGTTTGGGAATGGAAAGACGAATATGCCACTACTATCAAGGAACAATGGGGCAAGATGGGTCTCTCTGTAGACTACTCTCGCGAGCGTTTCACCCTTGATGAAGGTTTGTCAAAAGCCGTTCGCAAAGTCTTTGTGGACCTTTACAAGAAAGGATGGATCTACCGTGGTGAGTTTATCATCAACTGGGACCCAGCAGCTCGCACAGCCCTTTCTGATATTGAGGTGATTCATAAGGACGTCGAAGGTGCCTTCTATCACATGAACTATATGCTGGAAGACGGTTCACGCGCCCTTGAGGTTGCGACAACCCGTCCGGAGACCATGTTTGGGGACGTTGCGGTTGCGGTCAATCCAGAAGATCCACGCTACAAGGACTTGATTGGACAAAACGTAGTTCTTCCTATCGCTAATAAATTGATTCCAATCGTTGGAGACGAGCACGCTGATCCTGAGTTTGGTACTGGTGTTGTGAAAATCACACCTGCCCACGATCCAAACGACTTCTTGGTTGGTCAACGCCACAATTTGCCACAAGTCAACGTCATGAACGACGATGGAACCATGAATGACTTGGCCTTTGAATTTGCAGGTATGGACCGTTTTGAAGCTCGTAAGGCAGTCGTTGCTAAGTTGGAAGAAATCGGTGCCCTTGTTAAAATCGAAAAACGTGTCCACAGTGTTGGTCACTCAGAGCGTACAGGTGTCGTGGTTGAGCCACGCTTGTCAACTCAATGGTTCGTGAAGATGGACCAATTGGCAAAAAATGCTATTGCCAACCAAGACACAGACGACAAGGTAGAATTCTACCCACCTCGTTTCAACGATACCTTCCTTCAATGGATGGAAAATGTCCATGACTGGGTTATCTCACGTCAGCTCTGGTGGGGTCACCAAATCCCTGCTTGGTACAATGCCGAGGGTGAAATGTACGTCGGTGAAGAAGCTCCTGAGGGTGACGGATGGACTCAGGACGAAGACGTCTTGGACACTTGGTTCAGTTCTGCCCTTTGGCCATTCTCAACTATGGGCTGGCCTGATGTCGACTCAGAAGACTTCAAACGTTACTTCCCAACTTCAACCTTGGTAACAGGATACGACATCATCTTCTTCTGGGTGTCTCGTATGATCTTCCAATCATTGGAATTCACTGGTCGTCAGCCATTCCAAAACGTTCTGATCCACGGTCTCATTCGTGACGAGCAAGGTCGCAAGATGTCTAAATCTCTCGGAAACGGGATTGACCCAATGGATGTTATCGAGAAATATGGTGCCGATGCCCTTCGCTGGTTCCTTTCAAACGGTTCTGCACCAGGTCAAGACGTGCGCTTTTCTTACGAGAAAATGGATGCTTCATGGAACTTCATTAACAAGATCTGGAACATCTCTCGCTACATCCTCATGAACAATGAAGGTTTGACCCTTGAGCAAGCAACTGCCAATGTCGAAAAAGTGGTCAACAAGGAAGCTGGAAATGTCACAGATCGCTGGATTCTCCACAACCTCAATGAAACCATCGGAAAAGCAACTGCTAACTTTGACAAGTTTGAGTTTGGTGTCGCTGGACATATCCTCTACAACTTCATCTGGGACGAGTTTGCGGACTGGTACGTTGAGTTGACCAAGGAAGTCCTTTATAGCGATAACGAAGAAGAGAAAGTCATCACACGTTCTGTACTCCTTTATACTTTGGACAAGATCCTTCGTCTCCTTCACCCAATCATGCCATTTGTGACAGAGGAAATCTTTGGACAAATCTCAGAAGGTTCTATCGTCACAGCAGAATACCCAACTGTCAATCCAGCCTTTGAAGATCTCGCGGCTCACACTGGCGTGGAAAGTCTCAAAGACTTGATCCGTGCTGTTCGTAATGCGCGTGCGGAAGTAAACGTAGCTCCAAGCAAGCCGATCACCATCCTTGTTAAGACAAGCGATAGCGACTTGGAAGCCTTCTTTAACAGCAATGTTAACTACATCAAACGCTTCACAAATCCAGAACACTTGGAAATCGCATCAACCATCCCTGCGCCTGAACTCGCTATGTCAAGCGTCATCACAGGAGCAGAAATCTACCTGCCACTCGCAGACCTCCTCAATGTCGAAGAAGAGCTCGCTCGTCTCGACAAGGAACTGGCTAAATGGCAAAAAGAACTGGACATGGTCGGTAAGAAGCTCTCTAACGAACGCTTCGTAGCCAATGCCAAACCAGAAGTCGTCCAAAAAGAACGCGACAAACAAGCCGACTACCAAGCTAAATACGACGCGACAGTTGCACGTATTGATGAGATGAAGAAGTTGGTGAAATAAACATAGAAACACGGCGGAATGCCGTGTTTTTTTGGTATAATGAAATCAATATCTATTGATGGAGAAAGTTATGTCTAAACACCCTCACTATGAATTGTTAAACTTGATTGGCTATGGTCTTGCTAAGTTTGATGACACTTTTATAAAGGAATTTCAATGCTCTAGTAAATCCGAGTTTTATCGTTACATAGTTTCTTTAGGCGTTGTAGAAACAACGGGTGTCGTCAAAAATAGAATGGATTTATTCGACCCCTATTTTGATAACAATCGAAAAGGTTGGTGGCAAAAAGCTAAAGTCTACCGTTTTCGAAAAGATTTAATTGACATGATGTTTGGAAATGAGGATGTTCACAGTTTTGCAGAAATAGTCAAAATGCTGCTTGCGAGTGAAGGGAAGAAAACAGGCATGACCATCGTTGAAAAACCAATCATTCGAACGAAATTCAAACGCCTACAAGAAACTGGAATGGAAGCAGAGAATTATTTCATACACCATTTTGATAAGGAAGAAAAATTTCAAGGTGGCCAATTGACTGATGCCCGTCTTTATGGTGATGGATATGATTTCCAAGTAGATGTTCAAGAACATTCATACCTTGCTGAGGTTAAAGGTATCCGAAAACCTAAAGGACGTATTCGTTTGACCGCCAAAGAATTTGAGAAAGCTAAGGAATATCAATCAGATTTTATTCTATCTCTAGTCACTAATCTCGACGATATTCCAAGGTTGGTATTGATTGATAACCCACTTAACCATTTTGAATTTGAAAAAAATGTTATTAAAAATGAAGTCGTTGAATATAGAAGCTTGGAAGATTTATATTAATAAATATAAACGTAGCGGTGCTTATTACACATACTGATATGAGCTCATAGATGGAATGGGATAACCATATATAGAGTAATTTAAAAAAACTGGTTAAGTTTCTCTTTTTTACAAAAACACCACCTCCTAGTCTTTAGAGGTGGTGTTATGCTTTAGACAATTTTCCAGAAATAATCGATGATGTAGGTTAGGCCGTAGGTGTAGATGACCAGGGTGATGGGTTTGCAGAGGATGATGATGGTCATATAGCGTTTGAAGGTCATATTGGTCAGACCTGCCAGCATACAGATGAAGTCGGCAGGACTAACTGGCCAGATCATCATGAAGATAAAGAAGCGATCGAACCGCTTGCCTTCATTGAGCCAGCCAATGTATTTGTCATAAGTCTTCTGGCTGACCATAGATTGGACGAACTTAGGTCCGTACATTCTGGCGAGATGGAAGATAATGGCACAACCGATCACGATGCCGATGTAGTTATAAATGGTCCCGATAATATGGCCGTATATGAAAACACCAGCTACAGATGTCAGGGCGCCGGGAATAATAGGTACCACCGTCTGGAGAATTTGGAGCAAGATAAAAAGAGGAGGCCCGAAGATTCCGGCTTGCAAAATAAAGGCCGACAGGGTTTCTTTGGATTGAAGGATTCCAGAAAAGTAGGCCCAGATACAAAAGGCTAAGGTCCCAAGAGCTCCAATGATGGAAGACCAATTAATGATACGCTGGAGAAGAGGAGAGACCTCTTTTAAGCTTGTTTGTTTCATAAAAAATTCCGAGTTCTTTTTCTTCTACTATACCATTTTTTAGTCTATTTGTAAGCTCTGGTGATGAAAGTCTGAAAAGATGGTATAATGATGTAATTGGAAGCTAGAATAAATATCCTAGGTATTAGGGGAGGATGTAGTGGAAGAATATATAAACTTATACCATCAGAAATTATGGGAAATAGCTTTTGCTAATGTAGAGAAGGTATTTGGTATCTTTTTTATAATTTGGCTCGTTTTATCAATCTACCCTGTTTATATCTCATTTCACAACTTGGTAAGAAGGAAAAAACTTGTTTTGCTACTTGTATGTATGCCTTTTTTATTGTTCTTTCTTTGTATGGGTACAGAGTATGTTTACAGTTACGATAAAATTATGAACCCAAATTCACCTTACAACGATTCTTTACGTATTTCTGTCTTAAAATCTGAGAAAGTTTTGCCGGTATTGGAAAATGTAGATGAAATTTCTATCGCTAGTGTTGATGGAGATCTAAAGAGAAAAGATATTATCTTGTTTGCGGTACCTAATCCAACATTTTATGATGGATTGTTTGGAAACGTAGCGAACCATCTGGCAGGTGGGCAGACGGTGGGGACTGATTTTGTTGTCGCTTTAGTGGGTTTTAAAGAGAATAAAGGCGAATGGCAATCTGTAGACATTCGTATTGCACCAGGTGTTGAAAAAAGTGATTTTCAGAAATTCTCGAAAGTACTTCATATCGAAAGAGGAGAAAAAGAAGGTGCTGAGGGAATAATACTGAACCTTCAAACACTTCATGAATCAACATTACGAAAAGAAAAAAATGGAGAATAGTTTAGCCTGTATCTAAAATTGCTTTTCGATCTACCATAGAACTTTCCATTTTGGAAAGTTTTTTTGTTAGAAAAGGAAACGAAGAGATTTCGCATTCATTTACGAGTACGTCGATCTCTGCCTTGGAATCAAGTCATCCGTGCTAAAAAGCCTATTTTATGCTATAATGGGGAGAATACGAATGTTTGGAGAAAAACGTGTCAATCGAAAATTACAAACCAGATTTTGCGGTGGAAGCAGCCTATGATCTCACCGTTACAGACTTGAAAAAACAGGGCATCAAGGCGGTCCTCGTGGATTTGGATAACACCTTGATTGCTTGGAACAATCCGGACGGCACTCCTGAGATGCGCCAGTGGTTGCATGACCTTCGTGATGGCGGGATTCGGGTCATCGTGGTGTCCAATAATAGTCCTAAACGGGTCAAACGTGCGGTTGAGAAATTTGATATTGACTATGAAGCTTGGTCACTTAAGCCCTTTACCTTTGGGATTGATCGTGCTCTCAAACGTTTCCACTATGAAAAAAATGAAGTGGTCATGGTAGGGGATCAATTGATGACCGACATTCGAGCAGCTCATCGGGCGGGCATTCGTTCGATTTTGGTCAAGCCTTTGGTCGAGCATGACTCCATCAAGACCCAGATCAACCGGGCGCGTGAACGCCGTGTGATGAAGCAAATGGCCGAAAAATATGGTCCGATTGTATACAAAAAAGGAATTTAAGAATGGAAGAATTATTCTGTATTGGCTGTGGAGCCCCCATTCAGACAGAAAACAAAGAGGGGCTAGGCTATACTCCCCAATCAGCTCTTGAAAAGGGCTTGGAAACAGGCGAAGTTTATTGCCAACGCTGTTTCCGTCTACGTCACTATAATGAAATCACAGATGTGCATCTGACAGATGATGATTTCCTAAAACTCCTTCACGAAGTAGGGGATAGTGACGCACTCGTGGTTAATGTAGTCGATATTTTTGACTTTAATGGATCCGTTATCCCTGGCTTACCCCGTTTTGTAGCAGGAAATGATGTGCTTTTGGTCGGTAATAAAAAGGATATCTTGCCCAAGTCTGTCAAGGATAGCAAGGTGACCCATTGGTTGATGGAGCGAGCCCACGAAGAAGGCATGCGTCCTGTCGATGTGGTCCTCACCTCTGCCCAAAACAAGAGTGCTATCAAGGACTTGATGGAAAAGATTGAGCAGCACCGCAAAGGACGTGATGTCTACGTGGTGGGTGTGACCAACGTAGGGAAGTCGACCCTCATCAATGCGATTATTCAAGAAATCACAGGCGATAAGGATATTATTACAACTTCTCGCTTCCCCGGGACAACACTGGACAAGATCGAAATCCCATTGGATGATGGATCCTACATCTACGATACACCAGGGATTATCCATCGCCACCAGATGGCTCACTACTTGACGGCTAAAAACCTCAAGTATGTCAGCCCTAAAAAGGAAATCAAGCCCAAGACCTACCAGCTCAACCCAGAGCAAACCCTCTTCTTGGGTGGTCTGGGACGCTTTGACTTTATCAAGGGAGAAAAGCAAGGTTTCACCGCCTTCTTTGATAACGAACTCAAGCTTCATCGGACCAAGCTCGAAGGAGCGACGGCCTTTTATGATAAGCATGTCGGTAGCTTATTAACTCCCCCTAATAGCAAGGAAAAAGAAGAATTCCCACCCTTGATTTCCCATGAGTTTACCATCAAGGACAAGACAGACCTCGTCATCTCTGGACTCGGCTGGATCCGCGTCAATGGGGAAGCCAAAGTAGCTGTGTGGGCACCAGAAGGCGTCGCCGTCGTCACCCGCAAAGCTATTATTTAAAAAAACAGGAAAAAATATATCTGAAGAGCGAACAAAGTGAGCTCATAAAGCGATCGTTATTGCCGTGGTGTAGTTGCCAATCGTGAGATTGGCAAGGGCAAAATGGAGACCCAGGCTCCATTTTGAGGTGAGGAAATCCATTTTTCAAAGATGAGATCTTTGAAAAATTAGTTCCGGCCGTCCCCACCACTTAAAATAACGATCAAGAAAAAAGGAAGTAAAAACATGACATTAACATCCAAACAACGGGCTTTCCTCAATAGCCAAGCCCACAGTCTCAAACCGATTATCCAAATTGGGAAAAACGGCCTTAACGATCAAATTAAAACCAGTGTTCGCCAAGCGTTAGACGCGCGCGAACTGATTAAGGTCACCCTCCTTCAAAATACGGACGAGAATATCCATGAAGTAGCGGAAATCTTGGAAGAAGAAATCGGTGTGGATACGGTTCAAAAAATTGGACGCATCCTCATCTTGTATAAACAATCAAGCAAAAAAGAAAACCGGAAGATTTCAGTCAAAGTAAAAGAAATCTAAGAGACACAGGAGAGCAAACCTATGGCAATTGAACTATTGACTCCCTTTACCAAGGTAGAGTTAGAGCCAGAGATCAAAGACAAGAAACGCAAACAAGTTGGTATTTTGGGTGGGAATTTCAATCCGGTCCATAATGCCCATTTGGTCGTTGCGGATCAAGTGCGCCAACAATTAGGGTTAGATAAGGTGCTCTTGATGCCTGAGTATGAGCCACCGCATGTCGATGCTAAGGGGACGATTGCAGAGCACCATCGCCTCAAGATGCTGGAATTAGCCATTGAAGGCATTGAAGGTCTTGAAATCGAGACGATTGAGCTCGAGCGCAAAGGGATTTCCTATACCTACGATACCATGATCTTGCTCAATGAACGCGATCCAGACACAGACTATTACTTCATTATTGGTGCAGATATGGTGGATTATTTACCCAAATGGCACCGCATCGATGAATTGGTGGAGATTGTGCAATTTGTCGGAGTACAGCGACCACGCTATAAGGCAGGGACTTCTTATCCGGTGATATGGGTGGATGTTCCCCTAATGGATATCTCCTCTAGTATGGTGCGCGATTTTCTTGCTAAAGGCCGGACGCCGAATTTTATGTTGCCAAAACCAGTCTTGGACTACATCAAGAAAGAAGGTTTGTATTAATGACCTATGAAAACTACCTTGGCTTTTCTCGTGATGTCTTACTTGAAAAAATGCGTCAAATCCTGCCAGAAAAGCGACTAACCCACTGTTTAGGGGTTGAGAAGGCTGCGCGTGACTTGGCCAAACGCTATGGGGCTGATGAAGAGCAGGTTGGCCTAGCAGGTTTGTTACATGACTATGCCAAGAAATTATCAGATCAGGAATTTTTGGACTTGATTGATCGCTATGAGCTAGATCCAGCTTTAAAAAACTGGGGCAACAATGTCTGGCATGGGATGGTTGGGATTTATAAGATCCAAGAAGATCTCGGACTGACAGATCCAGCCATTCTTCGCAGTATTGAGATTCACACGGTCGGAAGTGGGCGGATGTCAACCTTAGACAAGATTGTCTATGTGGCAGATTATATTGAACACAATCGGGATTTCCCAGGGGTAGATCAAGCTCGTAAAATCGCCCAAGTCTCCTTGGATCGTGCCGTGGCCTATGAGACGGCTCGCACAGTCGAACATCTGGCTCACCAAGGATTACCGATTTATCCCCAAACCCTTGAAACCTACAATGCCTTTGTGAAGTATTTGAAAGAGGAGCAGTGAGTGAAAACAGCTTTAATCATTATTGATGTACAAAATATCCTCGTGGAAACAGGTTTTGAGACAGAAAAGCTTCTGGAGAAGATTGCTTATTTGCAAGATCGGGCTAGAAAACAGCAGATTGAAATCATCTACATGCAGCATATTGAAACTCCAGAGGCTTTCACCTCGAAACATTGGCAATTATCGCCTCAGTTGAAGAGACAGGCAAATGAAAAGGTATTTCAGAAGCGATACAATAGCATGTTTAAAGAGACAGGATTAAAAGAATACCTGGATCAACAAGGGATTGAACAACTGGTCCTGTGTGGCATGCAGACAGAATATTGTGTCGATACATCCGTCAAAGTGGGATTTGAATACGGCTATAAGCTGGTCGTTCCAGAAGGAGCTGTCACAACCTTTGATGGAGAGGACATCCCAGCAGAAACGCTCAATGAATTTTATGAAAATATTTGGGAAGAACGTTTTGCGGATGTCTTAGACTATAAAACAATTTTTAAAAGAAAGAGGACTAAATGAAAGAAAAAGAATTACTTGAACTTGTTGTTAAAGCGGCTGATGAAAAACGTGCAGAAGATATTGTAGCTTTGGATGTTCAAAGCTTGACCAGCGTGACGGATTACTTTGTTATCGCAAGCTCTATGAACAGCCGTCAGTTGGAAGCGATCGCAGAAAATATTCGCGAGAAAGTCGTTGAAACTGGTGGCAATGCCAGCCACGTCGAAGGTGACTCAGCAGGAGGTTGGGTCCTTCTTGACTTAGGTGGTGTAGTGGTCCATGTCTTCTCAGAAGAAATGCGTGCTCACTATAACCTAGAAAAACTATGGCACGAAGCAAATGCTGTCGATCTTTCAGCAACCCTAGCATAAGCAGCTAAACTCAGTTGGTAGCAACTGAGTTTTGTTGGTTAAATTGAAATTCTATGGAAAGAAAGGATGGGGCCTCGTGTTAAGTTAGTTTGGTAACGGAACACGAGCTAAAAGCTGTGAGAAAAAGAGTAACTTCCTTTGTATCTGACGATACGGCAGAAAGTTTCCTATTTTCTCTTTGCTTTTAACGCTCTTTGTATCTTAGAAAGGATTTGAACCCGTCCTGTAATTCTCGGAAAATAGATAGGGCTATGTCAAATTATTAACTAAAAAATTTATTGTTTGACGCAGTAGCTGATTGGACTCTTCATTCGCTTTTTAAGCTCGGAAGAGTACCTAATCAGCCTTGCGGGGGTGAGACAACGAACGAATTTTCTAAGAAAACTCGTTCTGTCTCACTCCCCTAATTTTCTATCGGATTACGGGCGGACTTGGTATCATGAATATGGCGACTTATGAAACGTTTGCAGCGGTCTATGATGCGGTCATGGATGACAGTCTGTATGATTTGTGGACGGATTTTTCCCTCCGCCATCTCCCAAAGACAAAAGATAAGAAAAAATTACTGGAATTGGCTTGTGGGACAGGGATTCAGTCTGTCCGTTTCTCCCAAGCTGGCTTTGACGTAACAGGATTAGACTTGAGTGCTGATATGCTGAAGATTGCTGAAAAAAGAGCTGCTTCAGCTAAGCAGAAGATTGATTTTATCGAGGGCAATATGCTGGACCTGTCGCAAGCAGGCACTTATGATTTCGTGACCTGCTACTCGGATTCTATCTGCTATATGCAGGACGAGGTAGAAGTGGGAGATGTCTTCAAAGAAGTCTACAATGTCCTTAATGAAGACGGAGTCTTTATTTTTGATGTCCATTCGACCTACCAGACGGATGAGGTTTTTCCGGGCTATTCTTATCATGAAAATGCAGAAGACTTTGCCATGCTCTGGGATACCTATGAGGATGCGGCCCCTCACTCGATCGTCCATGAGCTGACCTTCTTTGTCCAAGAAGAGGATGGCAGCTTTAGTCGGCACGATGAAGTCCATGAGGAGCGCACCTATGAAGTTTTAACCTATGATATCTTATTGGAGCAGGCTGGCTTTAAATCTTTCAAATTGTATGCAGACTTTGAGGACAAAGAGCCAACAAAGACTAGCAAACGTTGGTTCTTCGTAGCACAGAAGTAGGAAAACATGACAGTTACAGGTATTATTGCAGAATTTAATCCCTTTCACAATGGTCACAAGTACCTGCTGGAACAAGCGGAAGGGCTGAAGATTGTGGTCATGTCTGGGAATTTTGTTCAACGTGGCGAGCCTGCCATTGTAGACAAGTGGACACGGGTTCAGATGGCTTTGGAAAATGGAGCGGATCTGGTGGTCGAGCTCCCCTTTCTCGTGGCTGTTCAATCGGCGGATCATTTTGCTAAGGGAGCGGTGGAGATCTTGTCCCGTCTGGGAATCGACCAATTGACCTTTGGGACAGAAGAGGTCTTAGATTACCAAGCGATTGCAACTGTTTACTCTGAGAAAGAAGTGGAAATGGAAGCTTTCTTGCGAAGCCTTCCGGACGATTTATCCTATCCACAGAAGACCCAAAAAATGTGGGAAACCTTTGCTGGTGTGGAGTTTACAGGGGATACTCCCAATCATATCTTGGGCTTGTCTTATGCCAAGGCTTGTGCTGGGAAAGGGATTGCGCTCAAGGCTATCCAACGTCAGGGTGCGGGCTACCATTCGGAGGAAAAAGAGGTAGCTTATGCTTCTGCGACTAGTCTACGCCTACACAAGGAAGATCAGGACTTTGTCGCTAGATTCATGCCCAATAGCCAACTCTTTCAGTCGGCTCCACAGGTGTCTTGGGAGGATTATGACCAACTGCTCCGTTATCAAATCCTAACCCATCCGGAGCTGACACAGATTTTCCAAGTCAATGAAGAACTGGCCAATCGGATAAAGGATGCCATTCGAGGTGCTAGCTCTGTGGAAGATCTGGTGGATAAAGTGGCAACCAAGCGCTATACCAAGGCTCGTGTCCGTCGCATCTTGACCTACATCTTGGTAGGGGCGATGGATCAAGCTCTTCCAGATGCCATTCATGTCTTAGGATTTTCCGCAAAGGGACAGGCCCACCTCAAGTCACTAAAAGGTCAAGTGGACTTGGTGACGCGGATTGGTAAGGAACCTTGGGACAGTTTGACCCAACAAGCGGATCAGGTTTATCAGCTAGGCCATCCCCAATTGCCAGAACAGATCTGGGGTCGGGTGCCAGTGAGAGTGGAAGAATAAACAGTCTGACGTAAATTTTCTCTGCTCACATTCACGTAAGGCAAGAAAGTGATGATGCACAGAAACAGTGTTTGAGAGTGGGACAGAAATCGGTAATTCGATAGAATTCGATTTCGTCGTCCCACCTCCGCACAGTTGAGTAGGGCTGTAAAAGCTGATGAAATCAGCGTAGTAGAGCCCACTCAACCACGGCGTCTTGCTCGACAATCCAAAAATAATTGAGAGGCTAGGACTTTTGTCCCAGACTTATCTTTTTTTTTACCAAATTTAGAAACTTTTTACGAATAATTAGGTAGAGATGAAAATACTTGTACAAGTTCCTGACAAGTTTTTCTTTTTCATGTATAATAAAAGAAAAGAGGTAGAATGAGGTATGGTCATGGAAGCAGTCGTTTATTCAACATTCCGCAATCATTTGAAGGATTATATGAAGAAGGTGAACGATGAGTTTGAGCCTTTGACGGTTGTAAATAAGAATCCTGATGAAGATATTGTGGTCATCTCTAAGAGCGAGTGGGACAGCCTACAAGAAACTCTGAGACTAGCTCAGAACAAGGAATTGTCGGATAAGGTCCTACGGGGCATGGCAGAAGTCCGAGCTGGCCAGGTTCAACTCCATGAGATTGAGGGGTAACGGATGTTACTCAAGTTTACAGAAGATGCCTGGAAGGATTATTGTTACTGGCAAAGTCAGGACAAAAAAACACTGAAGCGAATCAATACCCTTATCAAAGAGATCCAAAGGGATCCATTTGCTGGGATTGGTAAGCCTGAGCCCTTGAAATATGACTTTCAAGGAGCATGGTCAAGGCGGATTGATGCAGAGAATCGCCTGATTTATATGATAGATGAGTCAGGTGTCGCTTTCCTCTCTTTTAAAGATCATTATTAAGTCTTTGTACTTAAAGATCTTGTATAATCGTTTTACTTAAAATATTATTTGAGCCCGCTTTATAAGTGGGCTTTTATGGTATAATAAAAGCGAATGTTAATATAAAAACAGGGGAAGCAAATGTCTAATTTTAAAGAAAAACTACCATTATTTCAATCGAACGACGTTCAGATTTCAAATGTGGTCAATGCAGTTTGGTCGATTGCCAACACCTTACGTGGGGCTTATCGTGCAGATAAGTATCGAGATGTCATCATTCCGATGTTTGTCTTAACTCGTCTAGAAGCTGCCTTATTGCCAACCAAAGACGAAGTAGTGGCCCTTTATCAGTCAAATCCCAATACACCAGAGAAGGTTCTTGAGAACAAATCTGGTTACAAATACTATAATACTAGTCCTTTCACACTTGAAAACCTTCAAAATGATCCCAATGCGATCGAAGAAAATTTTATTGCCTATCTAGATGGCTACTCTTGTCGTGTGAAGGATATTATTGAAAATCTGAAGTTTAAAGAACAGGTCCACACGCTTGCAAAGTCTGGGCGTCTTTTTACTGTCATCAAAAAGTTCTCTCAGATCGACCTATCACCAAGTTCTGTGGACTCTATGGTGATGGGCTATATGTTCGAGGATATCATCCGTCGTTTTTCTGAAAATGAGGAAGCTGGATCTCACTATACACCTCGTGAAGTCATTGCTCTAATGGTCAATCTGCTCCTGATCGAAGCCGATGAAGAATTATTTGTCGATAAAAAAGAGTTGAAAATCTTAGATATGGCTGCTGGGACAGGTGGTATGCTAACGACAGCCAAAAGTTACATCCGTCAACTAGATACAGGAGCGACTGTCCGTCTTTTTGGTCAGGAAGTTTTAGATGAAACTTTCGGGATTGGTCGAGCTGATATGTTGATTCGTCAGGAAGACTCGGATTATTTTGTGAAGGCGGATACCCTAAAAGATCCCGATCCATTCCCAGATACGAAGATGAGTTTTGTCATTGCCAATCCTCCTTTTGGTCAATCTTGGGGCGGGAAAGATGCGGAAGATGGCGTCGAGGAAGCTGTTAAGGCAGATCATAACCTCTTTGTTACTACAGAAGGTCGACAAGGACGTTTTGTAGCGACTCCGGGAACTGGCGATGCACAGCTGCTTTTCCATCTTCATGGTTTAGCTAAACTAGAGGAAAACGGACGAGCGGCTATCATTTCAAACGGTTCACCTCTCTTCTCTGGGGGCACTTCATCTGGGGAAAGTCAGATCCGCCGTTACATCCTTGAGAATGATTTACTAGAAGCTATTATTGCCCTTCCAGGACAGTTTTTCTACAATACAGGGATTGGGATTTATATCTGGATTTACAATAAAAATAAATCTCCTGAGCGTCAAAACAAGGTCCAGTTCATCGATGCGACGGAAGAGTTTGTTCCTTTGCGTAAATCTCTGGGACAAAAACGTCGTGAGTTGTCTCAAGACAATATCCGCCAGATCCTCAAATGGTATGATGATTTTAAAGAAAATGACCATGTGAAGATCTTTGATAAGAATGAGTTTCTATACCGAGAGTATACAGTCATGCAACCTTTGCAACGACGTGGCTGGATTACTAAAGAAACTATTGAGAAGTCCAAGAGTGTTTCTTTCCTAGCTAAACTATTTGACGAATACCAGTATCAAGAATTACTAGAGAAGGAGCCACGCTCAGCAAAAGAGGAGAAAAAATTACAAGACTTCGAAGCTGGAAAGACTAAGCAAGAAGCTATCTTAGATGCTCTTCATGAAGGAATCACGGATGACAGTTATCCTAACTTTGAAAGCTTTGTCCAAGTCGTTAAGGATTTATTGGGGGATATCAAGGTAACGCCCGCTAATATCAATGCTTTAGCCCTAGCTATGAGTGAGATGGATAAGACGGCAGAAGTTATCCGCACTAAGAAGAAAGACAAGCCAAATGAGATTGCTGGAGGGATTGTCTATGATAAGACAACCAAGGATAGTGAAATCGTCAAGCTGACAGAGGATGTGGAAGACTACTTTGCGCGTGAGGTCTATCCCCATGTACCTGACACTCACTACTGGTTTGATGAGGAGAAGGGCTATGGAGCCGAGATTCCTTTTACCCGCTATTTCTATCAATACCAAGAACCAGAAAGTGCAGACAAGCTCTTGGCAGAGTTTTATGACTTGGAAGCAGAACTACAGACTCTCTTGGAGGAACTAAAACATGACTAGGATGAAAGAGAGTGGTATCGACTGGATTGGACAGATTCCGGAAGAGTGGGAGAGTGGGAAAGTTAAGTATTTTTCAAAAATATCTGCAGGTGCGACTCCCGATAGAAATAATTTGTTGTTTTGGAACGGGGATATAAATTGGATGTCATCTGGTGAAGTTAATCAAGAAATTGTAAAATATACTGCTGAAACTATAACAAATTTAGCATTGAAGAACTCTTCGACAAAACTGTTGCCCATTGGTACGGTAATGCTTGCTATGAATGGGCAAGGAAAAACAAAAGGTACTGTAGCAATTTTAGCTATTGAGACGGCATCAAATCAATCATTAGCGTCATTTATAGTCGATGGAAACAGGCTAAATAATCAGTATTTATATTACTTTTTTAAAGCTGGATACTCTTATATAAGAGGGTTAAAAGGCGAGGATAGGGATGGACTAAACTTACAGTTAGTTTCAAATATTACTGTTCCTTTATTTGATATCAAAGAACAACAAAAAATTGCTGATTTTCTAGACAAGAAAACCACCCAGTTAGATAAAGCTAAAGCACTACTGGAGGAGCAAATTCAAAAGCTCAAAGACTACCGCTCTAGCTTGATTTATGAGACCGTCACAAAAGGACTGGATAAAACAGTCCCAATGAAAGATTCAGGAATCGACTGGATTGGACAGGTGCCTGAAGGATGGGGAGTGAAAGCTATCAAATATATCTTTGATGAAATTGGTAGTGGTTCTACGCCTAAAAGCGATAATGAAATATTCTATGATGGTGATATAAATTGGATTCAATCTGGAGATTTATATCAAACTGATACAGTGACGAGTGTAAGTAAAACTATTAGTTATCAAGGTTTTAGATCTACTTCGGCATTAAAAATATATCAACCACCTTTTGTTGCTTTAGCAATGTATGGTGCTTCAGTTGGCAATGTGGCTGTGAGTTATATTGATGCTTGTGTTAATCAGGCAGTTGTCGTAATGTCGGGATCCTCTGAAAAAGTTGGTTTTGGGAAATATGCCATAGAAGCAAGTAAAAGTAATTTAATTTTTTCTGCACAAGGTGGAACTCAACCAAACATCAGTCAAAATTTAATTAAAAATTGGAGTATTCCTCAGCCTAAAAGTGAAGAACAAGACCAAATTGTTGATTTTCTTGATAATGAAACAAGCAGAATTGATGAACTAATTAAAATCAAGTTCAAGCAAATTGAAAATATTAATAAACAACGACAAACGCTTATTTATGATTATGTAACAGGGAAGAGGAGAGTATAATAAATGGTTGCATATGGTGATGATAATCGAAAAAAGGTCAAATTCCTCTATTTTCAAACTCGTGTTGAGTATAGACAAAATAATAATATTGTTCATGAGATGTATGACTTAACTACGTGGTGTTCAGATGTGATGGCTAGTTTATCTATTTCAGATAAGAATTATGAATTTGGTGGAGACACAATTCGTTTGCAAAACATGCATGTGAATCATGATGGGCTATTGGAACTACGTTTTACGAGGTTAAGTGAAATCCAAACATCATATGTAGCTCGTAAGACTTCAGATATGGAATCAGATTTTATATTGGAAGAAAATGAGTATCCTGCTCAAGATACAATGATATTATTTGATCCTGAAAACTGTGTTGCTATGGTACAAAGAAATATTCAAGGTCTGTCTATTCATGGAATTATTGAATATATAAATTATTTCTGGAATTTAGAAAGAACAGATAAACAGAAAATAGATTTTTTACCAATAGTATCTAAAGAAATATTTCAGAGAGTACGAAGATGCAATGGGGTTAAAAAACTAACAATAAAAACAGCGAACACGTTTGACAAGGAGGATAATGTTGCAAGAAAGGTTTCGGATAGTCTTAACGGTGTTTTAGAAAAAATAATAAATGATGCTTCACCGTTAAATGGCCTAAATATAGAAGTTTCTTTTGTCGCAGCGCCTAGGACTAAAGAGGAAATACTAGACATTGAAGAAGTTGATGAAATTATGAAGCAAATCGAAGAAAATCCTCATTCATTTTCAAAGGCCCATATGTCTATATTGAATGAGTATAATAAAATTGAACCTTTGAACTTATTAAATGCGCTTATTTTTGACACTTATGAATTTACTTTACCACCCAAACAAAGATTAAATCCTGAAAGTGTTCTTTTTGAAATGAAGAGATTATATCTGGGTGATGAATATACAACGGCGCGCAAGCATGAAATAAATAGGACAATACAATGAAAAATTCTATTCTAAATATGACTTATCCTTGGTTTCTGGGATTATTTGTTTTATTTTTAAGTCTATGTTTGTCTATAGGACCTGACATGTTAGGGTACGAAAATATTCTAGAATCTCTTATTCAGTTTTCGGGACTAATTATTGGATTTTATACATCTATGTATGGGATTGTTTTAGTTGCAGGAAATTTACTACTTACTAAGTTTGAAGAAAATAGAGTTGAGAAAGTATTCAAGAATAATCTAATTCAATCCTTAATATCAGCTTTTGCTATATATATTTTTTCTGTTATTATGCAAGAACTGCGCCATCATGAAAATGTATTGTTTTTATTAGGTGAGAATCAGATAAAAATTAATTATGCCGGTTTTTATATTTGGATATTTAGTGCAGGTGTATTTTTAGGTATGTCATATCGTTCAATAAGACTGCTTTTAAAAATGTTGTTCTACAAACCTGAGAATGGTGTAAAATTGAAATCAAACACAGACGCAGAAACAGAAGAAGAAAAATCAGAAAGATACTCCCGAATTAACGGAGAAAAATACTAAATATTGAAGATTGTCTGGTATAGATAGTAAAATGAATTTTCTGTAAGTTGGTAAATACTGGAATTAGAGAAAAAGAAAGTGAGAAACTATGGCAAATTTGGGCTTGAAGGAGCGCTATGATTTCCAGCAGTGGATTATCAAAGACTTAAAAGAAAAAAATGGTTATATCCAGCGGGATGCTGCCCAGTACGACCCTCGATTAGCCATGGATGTGGAACTCCTCTGGGATTTTCTGATGGAAACCCAGGAGGAGACCATGGATTATCTTCTTAAAAAACTGAGTAAGGAGACGATCATCAATCTCATCAATACAGAAATCGTCAAGGGTGGGTTTTTGTTCGCCTTAAAAGAGGGTGTCTTTATTGAAAACAAGCAACTGTGTCTTCTCTATCGCAAACCTGCGACTAGTTTTAATGAAAAGGCCCTTCAGCAATACCAAGCCAATCGCCTGTCTGTGATTGAGGAGGTGGTTTATGAAGAGGATGATCGCATCGACCTTGTTATCTTCATCAATGGATTGGCTCTTTTTGCTATTGAGCTTAAGTTCAACCCAAATGGACAATCGGTCCAGGATGCTATTAAGCAGCTCAAGGGTCGTAATCCCAAGAATCGCCTCTTTCGTTTTGAGCAGGGAGTTTTGGCTTCCTTTGCTGTAGATATCTTGGAAGTTTACATGACTACCCAGTTAAAAGGTCAAGAAACCTACTTCCTACCCTTTAATATGGGAAAAGGAGAAGGGATTGACACAGGAAGTGGAAACCCCCATAATCCAGACGGAGTGGACACAGAGTATTTATGGCTAGATGTCCTGACCATGGATAGTATTCTCCAACTGGTTGAGAGTTTCATCTTTTATGAAGTCGATAAGACTAACTCTAAAAAGAAAACTCTTATCTTCCCAAGATATCATCAACGTAGAGCGGTCAGTCGTCTTCTGGAAGATATGAAGATCAATCATACGGATAACAATTATTTGATTCAACACTCAGCTGGTTCAGGGAAAACAAATACCATTGCTTGGCTTGCCCACAGTTTAGTGTCTCTTCATGATGATCAAAATAGAAATATCGTTGATACAGTTTTAATTGTCACAGACCGTATTGTAGTAGACCGTCAGTTACAAGACGCTGTTAGACAGATTAATCATAAGAACGGTGTCGTGAAAGTGATGGGTGATCGTGAGACATCAAGTGATTTAGCTGATGCCATCGCAGGGAATACAAAGATCATTGCTACCACAATCCATAAATTCGCACAGATTAATCAGTCGGATTGGATGTCTGTAGGCAACACTGCCAACAAGAAGTTTGCTATTTTGATCGATGAGGCGCATAGCTCTACGACGGGCTCTTATATGAGTTCAGTTAGTCAGGTCTTGACTGAAACGGATACAGAAGATAGAACCATCGATGAGGTTCAGGAAGTAACCGTTGCAGATGCGATTGAGCAGGAGATTGCGCGTACAGGTAAGCAAGATAACGTTTCAATCATTGCCTTTACAGCCACTCCTAAGGCAACCACCCTACAGTTGTTTGGTACGACACAGTCAGACGGCTCGAAAGCTCCATTTGACGTCTATAGTATGAAACAAGCAATCAATGAAGGCTTTATCTTGGATGTCCTGAACAACTATACGACTTATAAGAGATACTGCAAGTTAAATAAAGCTGTAGAAGAAGATCCTGAACTGAAAACCACAATTGCAAAACGTAAGATTGCTAAGTTTATTGAATTGTCTGATGAAAATATCAATCAAAAAGTTGAGATCATTATGGATCATTTTATCAGCCATGATATTATGGCTGAGTTAGGTGGACATGGGAAGGCAATGATTGTGACATCTGGACGTGAAGCTGCGGTGAAGTACCAACTAGCCTTTCAGAAATATTTTGAAGAACATAGTATTACTAGTATTGGGACCTTGATTGCTTTTTCAGGTAAGGTAAATTATCGTGGTAAGGAGTACTCTGAATCACAGATGAATCACTGTAAAGAAGATGCCCTAAAAGATCAGTTTAATACAGCTGACTATCAGGTCTTGATTGTGGCCAACAAATACCAAACAGGATTTGATCAACCAAAGTTGGTGGCCATGTATGTAGATAAGAAATTACGGAGTGTTGCGGCTGTTCAGACATTATCCCGTCTGAATCGAATCTTCAGAGGTTACAACAAGAAAACCTTTATTCTTGATTTTAAAAACACTTATGAAGACATTCAATCTGCTTTTGCTCCTTATTATCGAACAACGATTTTATCAGAAACAGTTTCGCCTCGGGATGTCTTAGATTTGGATCGGAAATTAGACGAATATGGCATTTTAGATACAGAGATTGTACATGAGTTCAATCAATATTTGTATCAAGAGAAACGCTCTAGTCGAGATAAACAAAAGATGGTGGCTCTTCTGAATCAAGGCTATGAGAGAGTCAGACGCTACACTGATAAAGAACAGTTATCTATTCGTAAGGTGATTCGAGGTTTCTTACGCATGTATACCTTCTTGATTCAAGCAACTGCTTATCAAAATGAAGTCTTACACGAGAGATACAATTATCTTCAACGCTTAGTGAAGATGATTGATGTTCGGATTGGTAGTGATGACTTTACGATTGCCGATAAGATAGTCGTTGATTATATGAAACATAAAAAGACGGGTTCATTTGTGGGAGTTTCTGAATTAGATCAAAAGTATGAAGTGAACTTACCTAAACCAAGTTTAACATCAGTGACAGAAGACCAAGAAAAGCGCTTATCAGAAATCTTGGAAGAAATAAATGAACAGTTTGATTTGAATATTGAACCTGAAGTTGGAATGAGCGGTGCAGTCTCTATTCGAGAGTTATTGAAGAAGAATCCAAGGCTTAAACAATCAGCACATGTGAACTCTCGTGAAGATTTTAAGTTTGCTTTTGAAGAGGAAATAGACAATGCATTAACAGAAGGGTATTCTCAAAGCCAAGATTTGTATGGAGCACTTCTCAACAATGAAGCCTTTAAAAAACGGATTGCCAATATCTTCATTGATGATGTCTATCGACATTTGAAAGCCGAATAGTATCCTTTCTAAAATTAGAAAAATCTAGTCTAACTTCAATGATTTGTGATATAATGTTAAAGATTGAAAATAATTTGAAAAAAATTAAGGAGAATCCTCATGGGACGTAAATGGGCCAATATTGTAGCCAAAAAAACTGCCAAAGATGGTGCTAACTCAAAAGTATATGCCAAATTTGGTGTTGAGATCTATGTAGCCGCTAAAAAGGGTGAACCAGATCCAGAATTGAATACTGCTTTGAAATTCGTTATCGACCGTGCTAAACAAGCGCAAGTGCCAAAACACGTGATTGATAAAGCGATCGATAAGGCAAAAGGAAATACTGACGAAACCTTTACAGAAGGGCGTTACGAAGGGTTCGGACCAAATGGTTCGATGTTGATCGTTGATACCTTGACGTCAAACGTTAACCGTACAGCTGCCAATGTCCGTGCGGCTTTTGGTAAAAACGGCGGTAACATGGGAGCTTCTGGTTCTGTATCTTACCTCTTTGACAACAAGGGTGTCATCGTCTTTGCTGGTGACGATGCGGATGCTATCTTTGAACTCTTGCTTGAAGCAGATGTGGATGTAGATGATGTTGAAGCAGAAGAAGGAAGCATCACTGTTTACACTGCTCCAACTGATCTTCACAAAGCGATCGTTGCTTTACGTGAATCAGGTGTTGAAGAATTCCAAGTAACTGAATTGGAAATGATTCCTCAATCAGAAGTTGAGTTGTCAGGTGAAGATTTGGAAACCTTTGAAAAACTTTATAGCGTTCTTGAAGACGATGAAGACGTACAAAAAATCTACACCAACGTAGATGGATTCTAATCACTCGTACGGACTGTAGTGAAATTAAAAATTAAAAAAAAGGATAGCTTCTCAGATAAAGCTATCCTTTTTTTGTAAGAAATGTCCTGTATAAGCGTAAATACGAGTCAGGGGTGATTGGGAGAGTGTGGAAACCTTAAAATAGAAATAATGGTCTCGATGATCTCGACTTTTAGTATGGTGGAGACGAAAATAATTTCGCTGGCCTGCTGCCATAGAGTGGAGAATATCGTCTTCTAAAAAGACGAGCGGCGTAGAAGTAGCCGCCCACTTGTAAAAGTCTGTCTCAAATTGGTGGTAATTCTCTGAAAAATAATCAAATTGTAATTCGTGTTTAGTCTGAATCGGTTTCATACGGTGTTTCCTCAGCTTCAATAAAAATGATAGAGGTCAGAAGGAGCCGGTGGTAGTGGCCATCGCTTTTGAGAAGAAGCTCAGAAGCAGATAAGGTGTGAATCGAACCTGTGTAGGTTGCAAATTGATTCCCCTCTAGAGTCGTGATCGAGATCGTCGTTTGTTGTTGGAAGGCCTGCTCGAGGAGCTGAATCTGTTCAGCAAATGGAAGAACCGTGAGCTGACTGCGGTTGATTTCTTTGGTGTGAAGGGCAGTTGTGTGCTCAGATAAAAAGAAGCCGGCCCATTTGGCCATGCCACGGTCTTGAAATTCGCGTGCGGATTGATAAGGGAGATAAGAACGGTCGATCATGTTAATCCATCTAAGCCTCCTGCGGAATGTCCGCCTGTTAGTTTACTGCGTGCAATGGCGCGTGAGTTTTCTAGTAATGAGGAGCCTTTCTGAAGAGAGGTAAAGCCAAATTGGTCCCGAATGCGGTCAATCGTCTGCTGGAGTTTCTCCTCTTTTTCCAAGGCTACTGGATCATCGAAGAGAGAAAAGAGTTGAAGAGACTCCTCGACAAGTTCTCCATAAAAAACACCAATCTGCCGAATGGCGCCTCCTTCGTACTTGGAGCGAAAGAGCCGCAGAACCGTATCGGATAAAACCTTGGTGGATTGGGTGGGCTCAATCTTTTGCTGGCAGTGAATGGACGGAAGCCCCTCGATTTTGGAGTAGGAGGCATGAATGGAGACCAGTTGGGTCTTCTTTTTTTTCCGTCGCAAGCGAATAGCCACCTGTTCAGCCATCTCCCGAAATACCAGTTCAATGTCGGCTTGTAGATAGTAGTCATAGGGCAAGATTTGAGAGTTACCAATGCCTCGTGATTTCGGACGATAAGGCTTGTGGACATTGCTTTCATCAATGCCATGAGCATGGAACCACAGTTGAAGACCCATGACTCCGAATTCTTTCTTTAAGAGATCTGGGTGAGCCTGGGCTAGTTCAGCAATCGACGTGATCCCGATCCCTTGCAATCGTTTTTCAGTGCGACGTCCAATACCCCAAAAATCAGTGAGCTGGGGCAGTTTCCAGACCTTCCTTTCTACATCTTCATAAGACCAATTGGAGCGCATATTTCGACAATGCTTGGCTTCATTGTCCAAGGCTAGCTTGGCAAGAAGGGGATTGGCGTTGCTGAGGCCGATGGTAGAGTAGATTCCAGTTTCCTGCCAGATCCTTTTTTGGATTCTGGCAGAAAGGAGATCCAGTTTTTCCTTTCGAGAGAGGGAGGAATCTGGAATAAAATAATTTAAGGAAGAAGTCAGATCGATAAAGCCTTCGTCAATCGAGTAAGGGAAAATATCATCTGGTGCCGCAAATTCCTGAAAGACCTTCTGAATCTCCATATTGACCTGAATGTAGGCATTCATCCGTGGAGGCACAATCAGAGTCCTCTTGGCCCAGGATTCAATGGATGCAATAAAGGCTGGATCTGTTGGCAATCCTTGCTTTTCGGCGACGTAGCTATTAAATTTTCTGGTTTTGAGATCAAAAGGTAGGTCGTAGCTCCGGCTGACATTTTTCTTGCCAAAGACTTGTTTGAAAACGGGAGAGCTGGCCAAAATCAGGCCAGCAGAATTGTCGCTTCGGCTCATGACACAAAGGGAAGTGGTCAAGGGATTGAGCCCCAGACGGACACACTCACAGCTAGCATAAAAACTTTTCATATCCACAAAAGCAATATCAGAATGAGGCTCACGTGAATAATCAAATAGCATACTTACACCTCAAGTGGAAGAAAATGCCCGACTACAATACCGACGATTTTGGGCTCGTCTTCATAAGGAGCAAATAAATCGTCATAATCAGGGTTGATGGATTCTAAGAGCAAGCCTTCCGCTTCCCGATAGACTTTCTTGATGTAAGTTTTTCCATTCCAGATGAGGGCGTAGACAGCTCCATCATAGTCAAATCCGGTCTGCTTCATGAGGGCAACAGAGCCATTGGGGTAGAGAGGTTCCATGGAATTTCCGGATACCCAAGATGCGAAGTCATGCTGGATCTCTTTGTCAAAATAGACGGTTTCATAGTCTGTTTCGTTATCATAAAAGGTATGTCCTAAACCAGCTGCCAGCTCAATTGAAAGAACCTTATAAGCCGTCAAGGAAACAACTTTTTGCTGCTGCTCTAATAACTGGCTGGCCAATTGGTCGACTTTCTTTTGATGAGGTGGGGTTAATAAAGGGTAGGTGTAGAGTGCAGACTCTTTGTTAATAAAGTAGTCCTCTTTAACGGAGAGGCGCTTGGCCAACCTCCTGAGATTTTTTTCGTGTGGCTCCGCTAAGCCATTCTCCCAACTGGAGTAAGTCTTGCGAGAAATTTTGAGATCCTCGTAGACATCTGCTTGGGTCAAGCCTTTTTCCAGGCGTCTTTCTTTTAGTTTTTTTGCATCAAACATGTCGCTTCTCCTACGTAACGTTTTAAAAGTTACATATAGTTTATCAAAAATAAAATCCTTTTGCAAGAGAAAAATTCCGTTATAAGGGGATGGAAAGACTTGGATTTTAAGTGAAAAAAGAGTATAATCAGTTTTACAACTTCTATCAACGAGGGATTATATGAAAAAAAGTTTTATACACCAACAAAAAGAAATTTCGTTTGTTAAAACGACTTTTACACAATATTTAAAAGATAAATTGGACATCATTGAAGTCCAAGGGCCAATTTTGAGCAAGGTCGGAGACGGGATGCAAGATAACCTTTCTGGGATTGAACATCCGGTATCTGTAAAGGTCCTTCAAATTCCTGATGAGACTTATGAAGTCGTGCATTCACTTGCGAAATGGAAACGCCATACCTTGGCACGTTTTGGGTTTGGCGAAGGCGAAGGCCTCTTCGTCCATATGAAGGCTCTTCGTCCAGATGAAGATTCGCTAGACGCCATCCACTCTGTTTATGTAGACCAATGGGATTGGGAAAAAGTCATTCCAAATGGTCAACGCAATATCGCCTACCTCAAAGAAACAGTTGAAAAAATTTACAAGGCGATTCGGTTAACAGAACTAGCAGTAGAAGCGCGTTATGATATTGAGTCTGTCCTTCCAAAACAAATCACCTTCATTCACACTGAAGAATTGGTGGAACGCTATCCAGACTTAACTTCAAAAGAGCGCGAAAATGCCATTGCCAAAGAATTCGGAGCTGTTTTCTTGATCGGGATTGGTGGAGAGCTGGCAGATGGCAAACCACACGATGGACGTGCACCTGACTATGATGACTGGACAACAGAATCTGAAAATGGCTACAAGGGATTGAATGGTGATATCCTTGTATGGAATGATGTCCTAGGTTCAGCCTTTGAGTTGTCTTCAATGGGAATCCGTGTCGATGAGGAAACGCTTCGCCGTCAAATTGCGATTACAGGGGACCAAGATCGTCTCCAATTAGAGTGGCACAAGGCCTTGTTAAACGGTCTTTTCCCACTCACAATTGGTGGAGGGATCGGGCAATCTCGTTTGGCCATGTTCTTACTTCGTAAGAAACATATCGGTGAAGTCCAAACCAGTGTCTGGCCTCAATCTGTCCGCGATGAATATGAAAATATCCTATAAGGAAGGAAAGAGTCGAGCAGAGTGCTCGGCTCTTTTAATTGTCGCTTGACCATATCAAATCGCAATTTTCTGAGTTTTTTTGGTATAATGGTCCCTATGAAAATAGTATCTGGAACCTATGGGGGACGTCCCCTCAAAACACTTGAAGGAAAAACAACCAGGCCGACTTCTGATAAGGTCAGAGGGGCCATGTTCAATATGATTGGTCCTTACTTTGACGGTGGAAGAGTGCTGGATCTCTATGCTGGAAGCGGTGGTCTCTCTATCGAAGCAGTTTCTCGAGGCATGTCAGAGGCCGTTCTAGTGGAAAGAGATCGCAGAGCGCAGGAGATTATAGCAGCCAATATTGCCATGACCAAGGAAAAGGAACGGTTTCAACTACTAAAAATGGAGGCCAAGCAAGCCTTGGGGCTTCTAACGGGCACCTTTGACTTAGTTTTCTTGGACCCTCCTTATGCCAAGGAAGAGATTGTCCGCGATATCGAAACCTTGTGCGAGCGTCAACTCTTGTCAGAGGATATCCTAATTGTGTGCGAAACCGATAAATATGTAGAACTTCCTGAGGAAATCGGACAAGTGGGAATCTGGAAAGAAAAAATCTATGGAATTAGTAAGGTAACAGTATATGTCAGATAGAACTGGATTGTTTACAGGATCGTTTGATCCGATTACCATTGGGCATGTGCAATTGATCGAGCGAGCTAGTCGCTTGTTTGACCGTGTCTATGTCGGAATTTTTTATAATCCGGAAAAAGTCGGACTCTTTTCCATTGAGCAGCGCGTGCGCATGGTGGAAGGGGCCTTGGCTCATTTGGAAAATGTTGAAATTGTGACGTCGACCCAAGAGTTGGCTGTGACAGTGGCGCGCAATCTTGGGGTTATCACCTTGATCCGGGGCTTGCGCAATGCGCAGGATCTGGTATACGAAGCTAATATGGATTATTTTAATCACCAGTTAGCGCCTGAATTGGAGACGGTTTATCTCTACGCTCAGCCTCCTTACCAGGCCATTAGTTCGACGCGTATTCGAGAGTTGCTGGCTTTTCAGCAGGATATCTCACCGTATGTCCCAGAGAGTGTAATGGAGGAAATTAAAGATGACACAAGCGAATAAACCAAGCTTGACCCCTAAAAAGAAAAAAGGACGGTTGAAAGAATACCGATGGCCGATTGCAGGAGTTCTTTTCTTGCTTCTCTTGCTAGCTGCTTTTGTGATCCGCCTTCCCTATTATATTGAGATGCCGGGAACGGCAGAAGATATTCGATCCGTCATGACAGTGGATGGAAAAATGGATACCAAGTCAGGATCCTATGATTTTGTAACCGTAGCAGTGAAAGAGGCGACCCCAGCTGATTTGATCTATGCTTGGGCGACACCTTTTACAGATATCTACTCTGCCAAGGATATGACAGGTGGTAGTTCGAGCCAAGAATTTACGCGAATCAACCAATTCTATATGGAAACCTCGCAAAATATGGCCATTTACCAAGGATTGAAGACAGCTGGCAAAGAAACCCAGATGGATTTTCTTGGTGTTTATGTCATGCAGGTGGCAGATGATTCGACCTTTAAAGGAGTCTTGAACATTGCGGATACCGTAACTGGTGTGAATGGCAAGACCTTTAAGAGTTCCAAAGAATTGATTGATTATGTTGGTTCTCAAAAAATTGGCGACCCTGTTTCGGTGACCTATATAGAGGATGGACAAACCAAGACCGCAGACGGAAAGATCATCAAATTGTCCAATGGGAAAAACGGAATCGGAATTAGCCTGATCGACCGGACTGAAGCCAAAGGCGATGTTCCTGTCCAATTTGCGACCCAAGGGATTGGTGGACCAAGTGCCGGCATGATGTTTAGCCTAGCCATCTACACTCAAGTGGCTGATCCAGATCTTCGTCAGGGACGCCATATTGCAGGGACAGGAACCATTAACCAAGATGGAACGGTTGGCGATATCGGTGGGATTGACAAGAAAGTCGTCGCAGCCGATAAAGAAGGAGCAGAAATTTTCTTTGCCCCTAATAACCCTGTTTCCAAAGAAGAAAAGAAAGCCAATCCCAAGGCTAAATCAAACTATGAAACCGCTAAAGAAGCAGCGAAACAAATTCATTCGAAGATGAAAATTGTGCCTGTCAAAACCCTTCAAGATGCCATAGATTATTTGAAAAAGAAGTAGAAGTATCTTGTTAGATCAGTCTCGTACTTGAAAGTACGAGGTAGAGTTGGCAGATAGGAAGATTCACCTTCTAATCAAATTCAAGTTTTTGCTTATCAATCTCTCTATTTTTAGAGGGATTTTTTCTTTATACTGGTATCAGAAAGAAAGGGAGGTAGTGAAATGATTCAAAACAGTTTGTTTTCCATTTCAGTATTTTTAGCGGGAGTTCTATCCTTTTTCTCCCCGTGTATTTTGCCACTGATGCCAGTCTATGTAGGGATCTTATTAGATTCTGAGCATGAAAAAACGGTGCGTATTTTTGGAAGAGATATTTCTTGGTATGGTTTGGTCAAGACCCTCTGTTTTATTGCTGGTCTATCAACCGTATTTCTCATCCTAGGTTATGGTGCAGGGGCCCTTGGCCAGGTACTTTATGCTCCATGGTTTCGCTATCTGCTAGGAGGGATTGTCATCTTATTGGGAATCCATCAGATGGGCCTCATCAATCTTCAGCAACTCCAAAAACAAAAGAGTATCCAACTGAAGAAGGACGAAAAACGCAATGAATTCTTCAATGCTTTTCTGATAGGGGTCACCTTCAGTTTTGGTTGGACCCCTTGTGTCGGACCAGTTTTGAGCTCTGTTTTAGCCATTGCAGCTTCTGGAGGAGATGGGGCTTTACAAGGCGCTCTCCTGATGCTGGTCTATACATTAGGCTTGGCGCTACCCTTCTTAGTCTTGGCTCTAGCTTCTAGCTGGGTTCTACAACATTTTGCTAAACTCAAGCCCCATATGGGAACCTTGAAAAAAATTGGTGGTGCCCTCATCATCTTGATGGGTATCTTGCTGATGCTAGGAAATCTTAATAGCCTCGCATCTTTGTTTCACTAATCTTAAGGGATTAAAGGAGAAAAATCATGAAAAAAATTCTTACACTTACCATTGCTACACTTAGCATCGTCACTTTAGCAGCTTGTTCTGGACAGAAATCAGATTCAGACATGAAAAAAACGGACGATAGTAGTATGATGAAGAAGGACGATATGAAGAAGGATGACATGAAGGATTCATCCATGTCCGATGATAAAATGAAAAAAGAAGACATGAAAGATTCATCTATGGTGTCTGACAGTAGTTCTGAAATGAAGGACGATATGAAAAAAGATGAGATGAAATCCAGCGATTCAGAAATGAAAGATGAAAAGAGTGGATCATCTGATATGAAGTCAGACAAGGAATGAAAGAAGGGAGAGGTCATCTGAGGATGACTTTCTCCTTGTTTAAAGAGGTGATAATGATGAAAAAATTAGCTTTAGTAGCTGCAGGATTCTTGTGTACTGGACTTTTAGGCGCTTGTTCAAGCCAAGGAATGGCCACTTCCAATAAAGACATGAGCCAACAAACAGCCAAGGCTGGGGCTAGGCAACCATCTGGCAAGAAAGTGAAGGATGTTAGCCTGCAAGGAGTGGATGGTAAGACCTACCGATTATCCGATTACAAAGGGAAGAAAGTTTACCTCAAATTTTGGGCTTCCTGGTGCTCAATCTGTCTTTCAACATTAGGCGACACAAATGATTTAGCAAAGGCAGAGGAGGGTAAGGATTATGTGGTCTTATCCGTTGTAGCTCCAACTTTTAATGGTGAAAAATCGGAAGCAGATTTCAAAAACTGGTACCAGTCTTTGGATTACAAGGATTTCCCAGTCTTGCTGGATAGTAAAGGGGAGCTGTTAAAAGAGTATGGGATTCGGTCTTATCCATCGGCACTCTTTATCAATAGTGATGGGACGTTATCGAAGAGTCATATTGGCTATATGAATAAAGAGGATATCCTCAAGACCCTAGAAAACATGCAGTAAGGAGATAGACAATGGAAACAAAATGGAAAGTGTTTGCTATCCTTCTCATTGGCTTATTATCTATTGGTTTCTTTTTCTATAGTAAGGGAGCAAACGGAATGGATCAATCAGAAATAAGCACTGAGATGATTAAAAAAGCATCGATGAGTCAGACTCCAGTAGCCAAAAAGGAAACAAATGAAAAGGTTGATCCAAAGGATCAGCGTGAAATTTATTTGGCTGGTGGTTGCTTCTGGGGCGTAGAGGAATATTTCTCCCGTGTCCCAGGTGTGATTGATGCCGTATCAGGCTATGCCAATGGAAAGGGAGAAACGACCAAGTATGAATTAGTCCCTCAAACAGGCCATGCTGAAACAGTTCACATCACTTACAATGTCAAGCAGGTATCTCTGAAAGAATTGCTCCTGCATTATTTCCGGATTATCGACCCAACGTCGAAGAATCGTCAAGGAAACGATCAAGGGACTCAATACCGAACAGGTGTCTATTATGTCTCTCAAGGGGATCTTCCAACTATTAACCAAGTCTTTGAAGAGGTATCAAAAAAATACGACAAACCGTTAGCAGTGGAAAAAGAGCCACTGACCAATTTCATCAAGGCTGAAGACTACCATCAGGACTATCTACAGAAACATCCGAATGGCTATTGTCACATTGATGTGAATCAAGCTTCTTATCCGGTTATTGACGCTAGTCGCTATCCAAAACCGAGCGATGAAGAGATCAAGAAGAAGTTATCGCCCGAAGAATATGCAGTGACGCAAGAGAATGATACAGAGCGTGCTTTTTCTAACCGCTATTGGGATAAGTTTGAAGCGGGCATCTATGTGGATGTCGTAACAGGAGAGCCTCTCTTCTCCTCAAAAGATAAATTTGATTCTGGTTGTGGTTGGCCAAGCTTTAGCCGACCGATCAGTCCGGATGTGGCAACCTACAAGGAAGATAAGAGTTTCAATATGACTCGGACAGAGGTTCGGAGTCGAGTAGGAAATTCCCATCTAGGCCACGTCTTTACTGATGGACCTAAGGAAAAAGGTGGCCTTCGTTACTGCATCAATAGCTTGTCAATCAAATTCATCCCTAAAGCAGAGATGGTGGAAAAGGGCTACGGCTATTTGTTGGACTATGTCTGAGACTTTTTGCGACCTACTTTGATATAATGAGCATAATAAAGGTAAGTAGGTGAAACACATGTATTCAATCATGATTGTAGAAGACGAAGAGCTAGTTCGGCAGGGACTTACTTCTCTAGTGAATTATGAACAGTTTGGGATGACCGTCATCAACCAGGCAGAAAATGGCCGTGAGGCCTGGGAGAAGTTTCAAGATCGACCAGCCGATATCCTTCTAACCGATATCAATATGCCACAAATGAATGGCTTGGATTTAGCCCATCTCGTCAAAGAGCAGTCTCCGTCTTGTCATATCATTTTTTTGACAGGTTATGATGACTTTGAGTTTGCGAGAAAAGCCATCAAGTTAGGTGCAGATGATTATTTGCTGAAGCCTTTTTCAAAAGATGATATTGAAGAGATGTTAGCAAAGGTGAAAGGAAAACTCGATCAAGAGCGAAAAAAGGCACAAGTCGAAGATTTGGTCAGTCATGGTTATTCGACAGACTTAGAAGAAGCTATTCATGCTCGTTTAGCAGATTCCCAGTTAACCCTGAAGGATTTGGCCTATCAACTTGGTTTCAGTCCCTCTTATCTAAGTGTATTGATCAAGAAAAAATTGGGACTCCCCTTCCAAGAATACCTCATCCAAGAGCGAATGAAGAAGGCTCGCCTCTTGCTTCTCACGACAGATTTAAAGATTTATGAGATCGCCGATCAGGTTGGTTTTGAAGATATGAACTATTTTTCTCAACGCTTTAAGCAGGTTGTTGGGGTGACGCCAAGGCAGTACAAAAAAGGAGAGCATGAATGAAACGATATCCCTTGCTGATTCAGCTGGTCCTCTATTTTTTTCTCTTCATTCTCTTACTTTTTGGTCTCATCGGTAGCCTTTACTATCAAACGAGTTCAGGGACGATCCGCCAGCTAACGGAGCGGACGACAAGAAATAGTATCGACCAAAGTAGTCAGTTTATTACGTCTTATCTAAAAAAATTAAAGCAGACCACAACAGTGCTTAGCAAGGAACAGGCTGTTCAACAATTTGCCCAAGATAAGAGTGCGGATCAAGAAACGGTTCAGCACTTGATGCGAACGATGATTGAAACGGATCCGGACTTGGTCTCTGCGGTCTTGGTGACCAAGGATGGACGTCTGGTAGCGACAGATTCCAAAATCAGCATGCAGACTTCATCAGACATGATGAATGAAAGCTGGTATCAAGAGGCGATTAAGGAAAGAGCCATGCCAGTTTTGACGCCAGCTCGAAAGGAATCCTTGACCTCGGAAAAAGAAAAATGGGTGGTTTCTATTACCCAAGAAGTAGTCGATCAGACTGGTCAAAATCTCGGAGTAGTACGCTTGGATATTGGCTACGATAGCTTACAGGCTTATTTGGATCACCTGCAGCTAGGGAAACAAGGCTTTAGTTTTATCATTAATCAAAAGCACGAGTTTGTCTACCATCCTAAAAAAGCGGTCTATTCCTCCAGCCAAGAGATGCAGGCCATGCAGCCCTATATTGCTGTGACAGATGGCTATGCAAAAGGAGGGCAGAATTTTATCTATCAAGTTCCGATTCCAAATAGTGATTGGACCTTGATTGGAGTGGCTTCACTTGAAGGACTTCAGATGCTTCAGTCGCAGCTCCTGTACTCTTTTATTGGCCTAGGATTACTAGCTTTGATCATGTGTTTAATAGGGATCGGCTTTGTTCTGCGTTTGTGGATCAAACCCTTACGAGACCTTCAGACTATCATTTTGAGGATTGGAGCAGGAGATGCTCACGTGAGAGCTGCGGCCAAAGGATCTCCAGAATTGGTGGACCTCGCTCAAGCTTTTAATGCCATGTTGGACCAAATCGATAACCTCATGCAACAGGTTAAGGAAGAGGAGCAAAACGCGCGGCGTTATGAGTTACGGGCACTTTCGGCTCAGATTAATCCGCACTTCCTCTATAATACCTTGGATACGATTGTCTGGATGGCGGAGTTTAATGATAGTCGGCGCGTGGTCGACATCACTAAGTCTCTGGCTCAATATTTTCGACTGGCTCTCAACCAAGGCCAGGAACAAATCCTACTGAGAGATGAAATTGACCATGTCCGCCAGTATCTTTTCATTCAGAAGCAACGTTATGGTGAAAAGCTCAACTATGAAATTCTAGAAGATGAACGGTTGGGCGACTATCAGCTCCCCAAATTGGTGCTCCAGCCCTTAGTGGAAAATGCGATTTACCATGGCATTAAAGAGATCGATCGGCCAGGTCTCATTCGAGTGACGACTGAAGTCAGTGGAGACTACGCCTGCGTATCGATTTTTGACAATGGACGAGGGTTTGACCGATCAGATTCAACAGACCAAACCCTTCTTTGTTTAGGAGGTGTTGGCTTGAACAATGTGGACCAACGATTGCATCTTCAATTTGGCGAAGCCTATCATATGGAGATTGATTCTAAGGCCAATAGCTATACCAAAATTACTCTTTTTTTGCCCCTTTCATCATCTGATGAACATGTATAGAGACAAAGATTGCTTTCTTTGTCTCTTTTTCCTTTTGGAAACTCTCAATGTTGAATTTCAACTCTTTTCTAGTCAAATCTAACGCAAGTCATCAAATTTATGATAAAATAAAGTGTTACAGTAAATAGATTTTGATGAAGGAACACTATGCGAAAAGAGATTGCCCCTGAATTATATAATTACAATAAATTTCCTGGACCTGTCTTTCATCAGGTAGGAGACCAAATCCGTTCAGAAAACCTCTCCTTTGAGCTCTTGAAAAATGAGAAGGAAGCTTTTGATGCGACTGTTTTTGGTCAGCGATTTTCTGAAATTTTAACCAAGTTTGATTACATTGTTGGTGATTGGAGCAATGAGCAGTTGCGCTTGCGTGGCTTCTATAAGGAAGATCGCGATGTTGCAACGATGGACAAATTAAGTCGCTTAGACGATTATTTGTTAGAGTATTGTAGCTATGGGTGTGCTTATTTTGTCCTTGAAAATAAGGAGCCTCATCGTGCTTCTTTTGATAAGAAATCACCGGTCAAAAAGGCTCAATCAGAGGCAAGGGAACCTAAAAAGCGTTCACGCAATCGCAAACAAAAAGATCGTTTCCAAAAACGAGAACGCGAAAAGGGACAGCCGGCGAAAAACTCGAAAAAAACAAGATCATCTGCTGAGACTAAAAAGGCAACGAAGGCGGACAACAAACGTCATTTTGTGATTCGACAAAAAGAGGAGTAAAAAAGAATGAAACCATCCATTTATAGTTTAACACGCCAAGATATGATTGATTGGGCGGAAGAAAATGGCGAAAAGAAATTCCGTGCAACACAAATCTGGGAATGGCTCTATCGCAAACGCGTCCAGTCCTTTGAAGAAATGACCAACCTATCCAAAGACTTAATTGCGAAGTTAAATGATCAGTTCGTCGTCAACCCACTTAAGCAACGAATCGTGCAAGAGTCAGCAGACGGAACAGTCAAATACCTCTTTGAATTGCCAGACGGGATGTTGATTGAGACTGTCTTGATGCGTCAGCACTATGGTTTATCTGTCTGTGTAACGACTCAAGTAGGATGCAATATCGGTTGTACCTTCTGTGCTTCTGGTTTGATCAAGAAACAACGCGATTTGAATAATGGTGAAATTGTGTCTCAAATCATGTTGGTTCAAAAATACTTTGATGAACGAGGCCAAGATGAGCGGGTCAGCCATATCGTTGTCATGGGGATCGGAGAACCATTTGACAACTATAACAATGTCTTGAAATTTATCCGGACGGTCAACGATGACAAGGGATTAGCGATTGGTGCTCGTCATATTACCGTATCAACTTCTGGTTTGGCTCATAAAATTCGTGACTTTGCAAATGAAGGTGTGCAGGTCAATTTGGCAGTGTCTCTTCATGCACCAAACAATGACTTGCGCTCTAGCATCATGAAGATCAACCGGGCTTTCCCAATTGAAAAATTGTTTGCAGCGATTGAATACTATATCGAGACTACGAACCGTCGGGTGACCTTTGAGTACATCATGTTGAATGAAGTCAATGATGGGGTTGAGCAAGCCTTAGAGTTGGCAGAATTGCTCAAGAATATCAAGAAATTGTCTTATGTTAACTTGATTCCTTACAATCCTGTCAGTGAGCATGACCAATACAGCCGGAGTCCAAAAGAACGGGTCATGGCATTCTATGATACCTTGAAAAAGCATGGTGTCAATTGTGTAGTCCGTCAAGAGCACGGTACAGATATTGATGCTGCCTGTGGCCAATTGCGTTCAAATACCATGAAACGGGATCGGGAGAAAGCAATTGTTCAACATGCGCAACCTTAAACAAGGGCTGATGGATCATACAGAACTAACAAAAAGAGGAAGAAAGCTGTTACGGAGTAGCAGCTTCTTCTATTTTATCCTCTTGTGTCTGATGTGTTTTTTGCCCCAACAGCCAGAGCCAGGTATGGAAACACCGGGGATTCAACATTTCGGTCGCATCGTCGTCTTGCTGGTTCCTCTTAATTCGGTGATGAATCTTGGCCAGATTACCAGTCTCATCCAACTCATTAAGGTCATTCTCCAAAACGTAGCCAATATCTTTTTGTTAAGCCCGCTGGTCTTTCAACTCCTCTGGTTATGGCCCAGGTTGAGGAGTCGCAACCGGGTTTTACTCTTTGGCTTTGGTCTAAGTCTATGGATTGAATGCAGCCAAGTTCTGTTAGACCTCTTGTTTGATGCCAATCGTGTCTTCGAGCTAGATGATTTGTGGACCAATACCTTAGGGGCTTACCTGGCTTATCTAGTCTTTCAGTATCTCCGAGCACGATTACTAGCAGAAGATGGAAAAATATAAAATCCGAACATTTTAGTGTCTTTTTGAAATTTTTGTTGACAAAGTCAGAAGCGGGAGCTATAATAGCTTCAAGACATCAGAAAAGTAGGGATTTTTCTCACTTCCAGGGAGCTTGTGGTGATTGTGAACAAGCAGTGGTGAATCTTGAAATGGGCTGATGCGTTTATGATGATGAATTTGAAACAATAAAAATTCGGTGAGCACACCTTATCGTGCACCCTGTTGTTAGACAGGTCAGAGATGTAGGAGAAAGACTATCTTCCTACAATGGAGGTGGCACCGCGGTATCGAATCGTCCTCACACAGATTTTTCTGTGTGAGTTTTTTTGTATCTCAAAGGAATCCAGTGAGACTGCAGCTCCAAGGACCAGCGAGAGAGAAAAAAGATCATAAACAGAATTGAAGAGATAGAAAAGAGGACACAATCATGACAGACACAAAAGGATATTTCGGACAATTTGGTGGATCTTTCGTACCAGAACCTATTCAAAACTTGCTTGATCAATTAGAGGCAACCTTTGAACAGTATAAAAATGACCCAGAATTTATCACAGAATACAAACATTATCTGAAAGATTATTCTGGACGGGAAACACCGCTCTACTTTGCGGAAAGTTTGACAGATCATTTAGGTGGGGCGAAAATTTATTTGAAGCGCGAAGACTTGAATCACCTAGGTTCTCATAAATTGAATAACGTCTTGGGGCAAATCCTCTTGGCCAAACGTATGGGCAAAACGCGCGTGATTGCTGAAACAGGAGCCGGTCAACACGGTGTGGCTACAGCAGCTGCAGCAGCTAAATTTGGTATGGCCTGTGATGTTTACATGGGAGCAGAAGATGTGGAACGCCAACGTCTCAATGTCTTCCGTATGGAAATGATGGGGGCAACCGTCCATGCGGTTGAAACAGGTACTAGGACCTTGAAAGACGCTGTTGATGCTGCTTTTGGAGCATGGATGGCGGATCTCGATGCCTTTTACGTTTTGGGTTCTGCTGTTGGCCCTCACCCTTACCCAACCATTGTGCATGAATTCCAAAAGGTGATTAGTGAAGAGTCTAAACGTCAAATCTTGGAAAAAGAAGGTCGTTTGCCAGACTATGTCATTGCCTGTGTCGGTGGGGGATCCAATGCCATCGGTGCCTTCTCCCAATATGTAGGTGATGAAGAAGTCAAATTGGTCGGTGTTGAAGCGGCAGGTCATGGTTTGGATACTGATCAGCACGCAGCGACCATGACCAAGGGGACAGTTGGAGTTGTCGATGGCATGAAGACCTATGCTGTCTTTGGAGAAGATGGAAAAGTAGCGCCAGTGTACTCAATCTCTGCTGGTTTGGACTACCCAGGGGTTGGTCCAGAGCATGCCTTCTTTAAAGACTCTGGTCGTGTTGAATACGTAGCAGCGACAGATGATGAAGCAGTTCAAGCCCTTCTTCTTCTCAGTAAGACAGAAGGGATCCTCCCAGCTATCGAAAGCTCACACGCGATTGCAGAAGCGGTTAAACGTGCTCCAAAACTGGATAAAGACAAGATCATCATCATTAATGTTTCAGGACGTGGGGATAAGGACGTAGCTGCTATTGCAGATTATCTAGAAGCGAAAGCTGCAAAATAAGAAGAACCTATCAGCAAAACATTGTATAAAGCAGTAAAGCATGATAACTGAGAAAGAGACAGGGAACAAAGGGAATCCGGTCTCTTTCTTTTTTGAGGGCAAAAACGAGGATCCCTAAGATAGATGCGATCTGAATGAGAAAGAGGATCTTGCTTGGGGAAAAGGTCAGCGAAAAGGTGGCTAGTAAGAGAAAATCCCCTGCCCCCATTCCGATAAAGAAAAAGTGAGCCCCTAGCGCAAGGAGTAAAAAGACTAGCATGAGGAGATTGCCACCTGAGAAAAGGAGAACCAGGGCATGGAGGCAGCACCAGATGACCACGGGGTATTCCAGAAAACGAAGGTCGTATATGCCTAAGATAGCAGCCCCCAGTAGTGTTAGAAGTTGAGACAGAGAAAGGTGGCTGTTGGCACAGGCTAAAAAGAGAAGACCGCTCCAGACCTCAAAAATGCAGTACCAAACAGGATAGGTCTGATGACAATAGCGACAACGAAAACGGTGGATGAGTTGTGAGATGATAGGGATGAGGTCCCAAATTCCAAGGACATGCTGACAATGGTCGCAATGACTGCGAGGGGCGAGGATGGATTGGTTGGGAAAGCGATCGACAACTAGTCCCAAAAAAGAGGCGATGCAAGTACCAATGGTAAAAAAATAAAAGTTGATCATACTTATTTATTCGTAAACCAATCGAAAAATTTCCTCATTTACTTGAAAATCTTGTAAAGCCTTTCTAAATTTGATACAATAATGAACATGAAAAACCTGTATGATGTTCAACAATTTTTAAAACGTTTTGGAATCATCATTTATGTGGGGAAGCGCCTCTATGACATCGAATTGATGAAAATTGAGCTTCAACGTCTTTATGATGCTGGCCTGATGGAACGGCTCGATTATATAGAAGCTGAAACTGTTTTAAGAAGAGAGCACAAGCAAGAATTAGAATTTTTGAAAAAGAGTGAGGTAGAGTAATGGGAAATATCATTTTTTGGTTGGTTGTTTTAGGATTGTTTGGATGGATGGCCTTTAATTATTTCCGCATCCGTAAAGCTGCCAAATTTGTGGACAATGCAGAGTTTGAAGAGCTCATTCGTCAAGGGCAGTTGATTGACCTGCGAGAGCCAGCTGAGTTTCATGCTAAGCATATTTTAGGAGCGCGCAACATTCCTTCTACTCAGTTGAAGTTGAGTCTTGCTGCCTTGCGCAAGGACAAACCGATTTTGCTTTATGAGAATAGTCGGAGTTCTCGTGTGACCAACGCAGCTCTCTATCTTAAGAAACAGGGCTATACAGACATCTATGTCTTGTCTTATGGTCTTGACTCTTGGAACGGAAAAGTGAAAAAAGACGCTTAATAAAAGAGAGTGGAACAGAAATCGGTAATTCGTTAGAATTCGATTTCGTCGTCCCACCTCCGAAAAGTTGAGTAGGGCTATAAAAGCTGATGAAACCAGCGTAGTAGAGCCCACTCAACCACTGCGTCTTATTCGACAATCCAAAAACAATTAAGAGGCTAGGACTTTTGTCCTAGCCTCTTTTATCTCGTTTTTTCAAGGTAGTCTTTGATCCAAGCAAGTTCAATGTCATTAAGAAGTCGACTTTCACCAGGAGCTAACTGAGGATCCAAGGTGAAAGGACCAAAAGACAAGCGTTTTAAGGTCATCACTTTGACCCCGATGGCTAAGAACATTTTTTTCACTTGGTGGTATTTTCCTTCTGAGATTTGGACTTGGGCCTTGCTGTAGTTGGAACGACTCTCTAGGATAGTTAAGGAAGCAGGTTTGCAGATGGGGCCGTCTGTGAAGGTAATGCCGTCCTGAAATTGCTCAATGTGAGTTGTAAGGAGTGGACCGTTGACTTCTACCTCATAGACTTTCTCCACATGGTATTGAGGATGGAGCAGTTGAAAACCTAAAGGACCATTATCTGTGATCAGGAGCAAGCCACTGGTATCGCGATCGAGGCGACCAAGCGGATAAAGATCTGGGTACTCTTGTTGGGGATCTACTAGTTCGATCACCGTTGGATGGTGGGCATCTCTTTTGGCAGTCACTGCCCCGATTGGTTTATGGAGCATGTAGTAGTGGTGACGCGGTTCCTGAATGAGCCGTTCCCCTATTTGAATCTCTTGGAGTCCAGGGTCGATGTTTTGTGACAGTTTTTTAGCTGGTAGGTGATCGACCAAGATTTGCCTTCGGGCCAGAAGTTGTTTGATGTCTTTGCGAGCGTACTGATGGTCTGCCATCAATTGATCTAATCTCATGGGAGCCTCTTTTTCTGAAATTCTTATCATCAGTGTATCATGAAAAGAAAAGGAAATCGAGTCGGAGAAAAGAAATGAGGATGAAAACATTTACAACTAGCTGAACTGTGTTTTTTAAACGGGACTGTGGTATAATTGTTCAGTTAGAAATATTATTTAAAATTATATAGAGGAAATCATGACAAAATTAAGAGAAGATATTCGTAACGTTGCGATCATTGCCCACGTTGACCACGGAAAAACAACCTTGGTAGACGAATTGTTGAAACAATCGCATACCTTGGATGAACGCAAAGAATTGCAAGAACGTGCAATGGACTCAAACGATATTGAAAAAGAGCGCGGAATTACGATCCTTGCGAAGAATACCGCCGTTGCTTATGACGGAACTCGCATCAATATCATGGATACTCCAGGACACGCGGACTTCGGTGGAGAAGTGGAACGGATCATGAAAATGGTCGATGGTGTTGTTTTAGTCGTAGATGCCTACGAAGGAACCATGCCACAGACTCGTTTCGTATTGAAAAAAGCCTTGGAACAAGATTTGGTTCCAATCGTTGTGGTGAATAAAATCGACAAGCCATCTGCTCGTCCAGCAGAAGTAGTGGATGAAGTCTTGGAACTCTTTATCGAGCTTGGTGCGGATGATGACCAGCTTGATTTCCCGGTTGTTTATGCATCTGCGATCAATGGAACCTCTTCACTTTCAGATGATCCAGCAGATCAAGAAAAAACCATGGCACCGATCTTTGATACCATTATCGACCACATTCCTGCTCCAGTTGATAACTCAGATGAACCCCTTCAATTCCAAGTGTCTCTTCTTGACTACAATGACTTTGTAGGTCGTATTGGTATCGGACGTATCTTCCGTGGTACTGTAAAAGTCGGGGACCAAGTAACCCTTTCTAAATTGGATGGAACGACTAAGAACTTCCGTGTTACCAAACTCTTTGGTTTCTTTGGCTTGGAACGACGTGAAATTCAAGAAGCTAAAGCGGGTGACTTGATCGCTATTTCTGGTATGGAAGATATCTTCGTTGGAGAAACGATCACACCGACAGATGCAGTTGAAGCTCTTCCAATCCTTCACATCGATGAACCAACGCTTCAAATGACCTTCTTGGTCAACAACTCACCATTTGCTGGTCGCGAAGGAAAATGGGTGACCTCTCGTAAAGTTGAAGAACGCTTGCAAGCGGAATTGCAAACAGACGTATCTCTTCGTGTTGACCCAACAGATTCACCAGATAAATGGACGGTTTCAGGACGTGGGGAATTGCACTTGTCTATCCTAATCGAAACTATGCGTCGTGAAGGGTACGAATTGCAAGTATCTCGTCCAGAAGTTATCATCAAGGAAATCGATGGTGTCAAATGTGAACCATTTGAGCGCGTGCAAATCGATACACCAGAAGAATACCAAGGATCTGTTATCCAAAGCCTTTCTGAACGTAAAGGTGAAATGTTGGATATGGTAGCTACTGGAAATGGTCAAACTCGTTTAGTCTTCCTTGTTCCAGCGCGTGGTTTGATTGGCTACTCAACAGAGTTCTTGTCAATGACACGTGGTTACGGAATCATGAACCACACCTTCGACCAATACTTGCCAGTGATTCCAGGTGAAATCGGTGGTCGTCACCGTGGTGCTCTTGTTTCGATCGATAACGGGAAAGCAACCACATACTCTATCATGTCCATCGAAGAACGTGGTACCATCTTTGTCAACCCAGGTACAGAAGTTTACGAAGGAATGATCATTGGGGAAAACTCTCGTGAGAATGACTTGACGGTGAACATCACGAAAGCGAAACAAATGACCAACGTTCGTTCAGCGACCAAAGACCAAACAGCGGTTATCAAGACTCCTCGTATCTTGACTTTGGAAGAATCTCTTGAGTTCTTGAACGACGATGAGTATATGGAAGTAACACCAGAATCCATCCGTTTGCGTAAACAAATTTTGAATAAAGCAGAACGCGAAAAAGCAAATAAAAAGAAAAAATCAGCTGCAGCTGAATAATACGAAAAGAAAGGAGAAACAAAATGGTCTATTTTATCTTAGGGATTTTGATTCTCCTTTTTTACCTTTTTATGACCCCAAAAAGTATTCGTGGCACCTTGAACAGTGTCACCATGGTGGTCTTGATCGTCTCAATTATTGTTTTAACTTGTCTGGCCATTTTTCAGATCTTCCAACTACCGTCTGAGTTTTTTGTCGGCGCCTTTCTGGCCTTTGTTGGCTATCTGGCTTTGGTAGATATTTCCAGAATGACAACCAAACAGAAAAAATAAACAGTGACGTGATTTTTAAAGCCCTTTGGGCTTTTTAATTTTGCTAAAAAAAGGTAAAATAGAGGGTGATAAAAATGGAGCGACAAAAATATGAAATTTGTGAAACAATTTGAAAATAAAAAGGTTCTTGTATTAGGTTTGGCCAAATCGGGTGAGTCAGCAGCCCGTTTGTTGGATCAGCTAGGAGCGATTGTGACCGTCAATGATGGCAAACCCTTTGAAGAAAACCCAGCAGCTCAAAGTTTACTAGAAGAAGGAATTAAAGTCGTGACAGGAGGCCACCCTCTGGAGTTGTTGGATGAAGACTTTGCGCTTATGGTCAAGAATCCAGGTATTCCTTATTCAAACCCGATGGTTGAAAAAGCGCTGGAAAAAGGCATCCCAGTCCTTACTGAAGTGGAATTAGCTTACTTGGTTTCAGATGCGCCGATCATTGGGATTACAGGATCAAATGGAAAAACGACGACGACAACCATGATCGGTGAAGTCTTGACAGCTGCCGGACAAGGCGGTCTATTGTCTGGAAATATTGGTTTTCCAGCTAGTCAAGTTGCACAAACAGCGACAGAAAAGGAAGTCTTGGTCATGGAATTGTCTTCTTTCCAATTGATGGGGATTGAAGTTTTCCATCCGGAGATTGCAGTGATTACCAACCTCATGCCAACCCATATCGACTATCATGGTTCTTTCGAACATTATGTAGCTGCCAAATGGAATCTTCAAAAGAATATGACAGAAAAAGATGTCATTGTCTTGAACTTCAACCAGGACCTGGCCAAGGAACTTGCTACAAAAACCAAGGCAAGGGTCCTTCCATTTTCAACGGTCGAAAAAGTGGATGGGGCCTATTTGGAAGATGGACTTCTCAAGTTTAAGGGAGAAGTTGTTATGCGCGCGGATGAGATCGGCGTTCCAGGTAGTCACAATGTAGAGAATGCCTTGGCAACGATTGCTGTTGCAAAAGTCCGTGGAGTGGAGAATGAAGTCATTAAAGAAACCTTGTCAGCCTTTGGGGGTGTCAAACACCGTCTTCAATATGTGGATGAAATTCAAGGTGTTAAATTCTACAATGATAGTAAATCGACCAATAGTTTAGCCACACAAAAAGCTCTTTCTGGTTTTGATAACAGCAAGGTTATCTTGATTGCAGGAGGGCTCGATCGTGGCAATGAGTTCGATGACTTAGTGCCTCACATTGCTGGTCTAAAAGAAATGGTGATTCTAGGGGAATCAGCTCCTCGAGTGAAACGCGCAGCCGATAAAGCAGGCGTCCCTTATGTCGATGCAGCAGATGTGGCAGATGCGACAAAGAAGGCCTTCGAGTTGGCCAGTCCTGGAGATGTTGTCCTATTAAGTCCTGCCAACGCCAGCTGGGATATGTATCCGAATTTTGAAGTGCGTGGGGATGAATTCCTTGCTACAGTAAAAGGGTTTAAATAAGATGAAAAAAATAATGTTTACAGGCGGAGGAACAGTGGGCCATGTGACCCTTAATCTCCTCTTGATTCCAAAATTTATCGAAGATGGTTGGGAAGTCCATTACATAGGCGACAAAAAAGGAATTGAGTACCAAGAAATCAAGAAGTCTGGCTTAGACGTGCGCTTCCATTCAATTGCAACGGGGAAATTGCGCCGCTATTTCTCTTTCCAAAATATGATGGATGTGTTCAAGGTGGCTTGGGGAACGCTCCAGTCCATAGCAATCCTGCTTCGTGTGCGTCCACAAGTTCTCTTCTCCAAAGGGGGATTTGTCTCGGTTCCACCAGTGATCGCAGCCCGACTCACGCGTGTTCCTGTCTATATCCATGAGTCCGATCTTTCTATGGGATTGGCCAATAAAATAGCCTATAAATTCGCTACCAAGATGTACACGACTTTTGAGCAAGCTCATGGTTTAACAAAGAGTGCGCATATCGGTGCGGTCACTAAGGTTACAGATCAGAAGCCGGCAACTTCGGATCTACTGGATGAGAAAACAAAAGGATTCCGGCAAGAGTTACCAACCCTTCTATTTGTTGGAGGATCAGCAGGTGCGCGTGTCTTCAATGAATTTGTGACAGAACATCAAGCAGAGCTTTTACAGCACTACAATATCATTAATTTGACGGGAGATCCTACTTTGAATCAAGCAGAAGGGGGTCTGTATCGAGTGGATTATGTAACCGATCAGTACTTACCAATGCTCCAAAAGGCGGATTTAGTGGTGACAAGAGGCGGAGCCAATACCCTATTTGAACTCTTGGCCATGAATAAACTCCATTTGATTGTACCGCTAGGAAAAGGAGCCAGCCGTGGAGATCAGCTTGAAAATGCCCAATATTTTGTGGATAAAGGCTATGCAGAACAACTGCAAGAAGATCAATTAACACTTAAGACCTTTAACGAAACCATTCAAGAAATGTTGAAGCAGAGTCAAGTCTACCATCAAGCGATGGAAAAATCGACAGAACTCTTGTCACTGGACGATTTTTATGGCCTGCTTCAAAAGGATATCAGTAAGGGAAAAAATGACTGAGGACAATAAAAAAACACCCAAGGAAGACAAGATTACAGAATTGTCAGCCTGGCAAAAAAGAAACAAAGAATATTTAGAAAAAAAAGCCCTAGAAAAAGTCGAGGAGGCTGAAACAGAAGAGCTGGAAAGCGAAGAAGTTGCAGAACTTTTAGAGCAAGATGTGGATTCCGCGACAGAGGATGATCTAGAAGAATCAGATGTGGAAATTGAATCTGAGCCTGAAACAGGGCCAGCATCAGAAGGTTCTGAATCAGAAGGTTCAGATGCTGAAATGCCTGATTCGGCTGTAGAGGACCTAGATATTCCAGAAGAGCAGGGGAAAAAGACTTCCTTTTTCAATCGTTTGAAAAGGAATAAACCGAAGAAGGAACCTACGGTTGCAAAACGGCATCTCTATCGTGCTCTTCCTGTTATCGGGATCAGCTCAATCGTAGCTCTAGTCTCGATCTATTTTCTAAGTCCCTTGTCTACACAGAAAGTGATTGAATTTTCAGGGAACAAAGCTGTTGACCAGCAAAAATTGTATGAAAAAAGTCGCATCAAAGAAGAAGATTATACTCTTACGACCTTCCTTCATAAGTCGGTCTATGAACAGAATATGAAAACAACTAGTCCATGGATCAAAGAGGTTCACATGCATTATCAATTCCCTGTGACCTTTAAAGTCAATGTGACAGAACACAAAGTGGTGGCCTATTATGTGACGGGAGAAGATCACTATCCAGTATTGGAAAATGGGGAAGTAGTAGAGGCAGTAACACCTGCTTCAGAATTACCATCCTCTTATATCAGTTTGAAATTTTCAGATCGGGAATTGGTTAGACAGTTTGTTCAACAAATGAAATCCATTTCGTCTTCGATTAAGGATAAAATTGTATCGGTTGATTTGACACCGAGCAAGGTCACGAAAGATCTGATAACCATTACCATGAAAAATGATAATAAAATCTTGGTTCCGGTTTCCCAAATTACCCGTAAGTTGCCTTACTATAAGACAATCAGTAAGCAATTGGACGATGATTCAACGATCGATATGGAAGCTGGAGTTTTCAGCTATAGTGAACAATCCATTGCAGATGCCAAAGAGCAAGCTGAAAAAGAAAAGGCTGAAAGTACAGAAAATCAAGCTGAGCATTCTGAGGAAGCGGCCCAAGAGCAGAATGTAGAACAGAATACAGAGGGAGAAAATTCTTCTGGAAATGTGGAAACCCCATAAATTATCTCAAATAATTGTAGAAAAAATATCCATTTTAGGCTTCTTTGTGTTATAATGAAGTTTGGATAGTTCCAACTAAAAGGGCTATAAATAGATGTAAAGTGAAAACAAAAAAAGAGAGAGGACTGGTGTAATGGCTAGAGACGGCTTTTTTACAGGTTTAGATATCGGTACTAGTTCAATAAAAGTATTGGTGGCAGAACATGTCAATGGAGAAATGAATGTAATTGGAGTCAGCAATGCAAAAAGTGCTGGCGTCAAAGATGGAATTATAGTAGATATCGAAGCTGCTTCAAATGCAATTAAAAATGCAATCAGCCAAGCTGAAGAAAAAGCAGGGATTTCAATCAATCTAGTCAATGTTGGGTTGCCTGCAAACTTACTACAAATTGAAGCAACTCAAGGAATGATTCCAGTCACAAGTGATTCGAAAGAAATCACAGATGCAGATGTTGAAAATGTTGTCAAATCTGCTCTTACAAAAAGTATGACACCAGATCGTGAAGTGATCACCTTTATTCCTGAAGAATTCACAGTAGATGGTTTCCAAGGAATTCGCGATCCACGTGGAATGATGGGAATCCGACTTGAAATGCGTGGTCTTCTTTACACAGGACCTCGTACAATCTTGCACAATTTGCGTAAAACGGTTGAACGTGCAGGTTTACAAGTTGAAAACATCATCATTTCCCCACTTGCTATGATCAAAACAGTCTTGAACGAAGGCGAACGTGAATTCGGAGCAACTGTGATTGATATGGGTGGTGGCCAAACAACAGTAGCATCTGTTCGTAGCCAAGAACTTCAATTTACAAATATCTACCAAGAAGGTGGCGATTACGTTACCAAAGATATTTCTAAAGTATTGAAGACTTCTCAAAAATTGGCAGAAGGATTGAAGTTCAACTACGGAGAAGCCTATGTGCCATCTGCTGGAAACGAAGTATTCCATGTAGAAGTCATTGGTGAAGTAGAGCCAGTTGAAGTGACTGAGAAGTACTTAGCTGAAATCATTTCAGCACGTATCAAACACATCTTTGAGCAAATCAAGCAAGATCTTGAGAGAAGACATTTATTAGATCTTCCTGGTGGTATTGTCATTATCGGTGGAGGTGCGATCCTTCCGGGTGTTGAAGAATTGGCTCAAGAAGTCTTTGGTGTAAATGTGAAATTGTTTGTTCCAAATCAAATTGGAATTCGCAATCCAGCTTTTGCCCATGTGATTAGTTTGTCTGAATATGCAGGCAATTTGACAGATGTGGATATTATTGCTCAAGCTGCGGTTCATGGAGACGAAGTCTTGCGTCAACAACCGATTCAATTTGATCGTCCAGTGCAACCACAAGTACAACCACAACCTGCTGCTCCAGCACAACCGGTAGTACCTGCGTACAATGCTGAGAAGATTGAATCTCCAGTAGATGCTCAAGAAATTCCAGTAGCAAGCAATGATCAGAAACAAGAACCCAAAACTACATTCACAGACCGAATGAAAAATTTGATCGGTAATATGTTTGATTAAGGAGTGTAAGTATTTATGACATTTTCATTTGACACAGCAGCGGCACAAGGTGCAATTATTAAAGTAATCGGTGTCGGTGGTGGTGGCGGTAACGCCATCAATCGTATGATTGACGAAGGGGTAGCCGGTGTAGAATTCATCGCTGCCAATACAGATGTTCAAGCACTTTCAAGTGCAAAAGCTGAAACAGTTATCCAATTGGGTCCAAAATTGACTCGTGGATTGGGTGCCGGAGGTCAACCTGAAGTTGGTCGTAAGGCAGCAGAAGAAAGCGAAGAAGTTTTAACGGAAGCTTTGCAAGGTGCAGATATGGTCTTCATCACTGCAGGAATGGGTGGAGGATCTGGTACAGGTGCTGCACCAGTTATTGCTCGCATTGCTAAAGCAGTTGGTGCTTTGACAGTAGCCGTTGTGACTCGTCCATTTGGGTTTGAAGGTTCCAAACGAGGAAACTACGCAATTGAAGGGATCAATGAACTTCGCGAGCATGTGGATACTTTGTTGATTATTTCTAACAACAACTTGCTTGAAATTGTGGACAAGAAGACACCACTTCTTGAAGCTTTGAGTGAAGCAGATAACGTTCTTCGTCAAGGTGTTCAAGGGATCACTGACTTGATCACAAGCCCAGGCTTGATCAACCTTGACTTCGCAGACGTGAAGACTGTGATGGAAAACAAAGGAAATGCCCTTATGGGTATCGGTGTTGGTAGCGGAGAAGAGCGTGTGATTGAAGCGGCTCGTAAGGCTATTTACTCTCCACTTCTTGAAACAACCATCGACGGTGCAGAAGATGTGATTGTCAACGTTACTGGTGGTTTGGATATGACCTTGATCGAAGCTGAAGAAGCTTCAGAAATTGTGAACCAAGCTGCAGGTCACGGAGTGAACATCTGGTTGGGTACCTCTATCGATGAAACCCTTAAAGATGAAATCCGCGTAACCGTTGTTGCAACAGGTGTCCGTCAAGATAAAGTAGAACGTGTTAGCGGTATTGCTTCTTCACATCGTCCTTATAAAACAGGACCTCGTGAACAACGTCCACAAGCTGCACCATTTGACCGTGAATTTGATCTGAAACAAGATGTTGAATTGCCAACAACTCCAAGTCGTCCAGCGGTAGAACCAAACCGTGGTTCAGCCTTTGGTGATTGGGATATTCGTCGAGAGAATATCGTTCGCCAAACTGAACCAACATCAACACATCAAGTTGATCGTTATGTAGACTCATCTTCAGATGATGATGAATTGGAAACACCTCCATTCTTCCGGAATCGTTAATCATGAATCTGGAACAGAATGCTGATCTTGTACGGCAACAAGTAGAAACAGCAAGAAACAAAGCACACCGCCAAGATCAAGTCAATGTGATAGCTGTCACCAAATATGTGGATGTTGCAACAACAGAAGCATTGGTCAAAACAGGTATTCAAGATATCGGTGAAAATCGTGTTGATAAATTCCTAGAAAAGTATCAAGCTCTAAAAGAGTACAATCTCACTTGGCACTTGATTGGGAGCCTCCAACGACGGAAAGTAAAAGATGTGATTAATCTCGTTGATTATTTTCATGCCTTGGATTCGGTGAAGCTAGCTCAAGAAATTCAAAAGCGAGCAGAGCACCCAATCAAGTGTTTCCTCCAGGTGAATATTTCTGGTGAAGAAAGTAAACATGGATTTGCACCCGATGAACTGGATGATGTTTTAGCGGAAATCGCACAGCTGGACAAAATTGAAATTGTTGGTTTAATGACGATGGCTCCTTTTGAGGCTAGTCAAGAAGAGTTGCAAGATATTTTTTCAAAAACTCACCAACTTCAGAAACAACTAGAAAAGAAACAATTAAAAAATATGCCTTTTTCAGAACTAAGTATGGGTATGAGTCGTGACTTTGAAGTAGCCATTGCGAACGGAGCGACTTTTGTTAGAATTGGGACATCATTTTTTAAATAGGAAAGAACTATGTCATTAAAAGATAAATTTAACAACTTTATTGACTACTTCACAGAAGACGGTGAAGAAGTAGAAGTTCGGGAGGCAAAAGCAGCTGGGGCGGAAACGCAACCAGTTCCACAGCCTCAACCGACTCCTCAAGTGACTTCTCCACGTCCACAGCTTAGTCAAAAAGAACCAGTAAAACCAAAATCAACTCCTGTTGCACCTGTTACAACTCCTGTATCAACAGTAGCTGTGAAGGAACCTGTTTCAACAACGAAAAATACATCTGAAAATATTACTCGCTTGCATGAACGCCAACGTGAATTGGCTGCTAAGCGTGCTAATACTGATGAAAAGATTACGATCGATGTTCGCTATCCCCGCAAATACGAGGAAGCGACTGAAATTGTTGATCTATTACTATCTAATGAGAGTATCTTGATTGATTTCCAATATATGACAGAAGTACAAGCACGTCGTTGTTTGGATTATTTGGATGGTGCTCGTTATGTTTTAGCAGGAAATCTTCGTCGTGTTGCAAGTACCATGTACTTGTTGACTCCAATTAACGTGGTCGTTAATGTTGAAGATATTCGCCTTCCAAATGATGTGGAAGTGACAGAATTTGATTATGATATGAAACGCAATCGTTAAGATGATCTTTTTTCAATATCTATCAAACATCATTCAAATCTACTCTTTTATTCTTGTCATCTATGCCCTGCTTTCTTGGTTTCCAGGTGCACCTCAGAGTACACTTGGACAAATGGTTCACCGATTAGTTGAACCATTTTTGAGCCTTTTTAGAAAGTTACCTTTGCAGGTTGGTGGCCTTGATTTTACGGTTCTGGTAGCCCTCTTGGTTTTGAATGGATTAAACCAGTTGCTATGGCGACTATTTCTACAACTGATTGGGTAGATACAGATGGGACAGAAAGACATTTACCAACATTTCAACCGTGATGATCATGAATTTATTGATCGTTGCATTGAATTGTCCGAAAGAGTGATCGAGCGGTATTCTGTTGAGGTCACAGGATTTTTAAATCCTCACCAGGTGGCTATTTTACGAAATGTTGCTAGTAGCTATCAGTTACAAGTGTTTGCTTCTAGCGATGAGCAAAAAATGGAATATGCCAAAGTCATTGTGGCTCCGGACTATTACCAATTGGATCCTAATGATTTTGATCTGGCTTTATTGGAAATGGTCTATGCGTCAAAATTTCATCACTTGACGCATTCTCAAGTGTTGGGGACCATTGTTCATCAATTAGGAGTGGAGCGCAAGTCTTTTGGAGACATTTTGACGAGCGATGGGAAGATCCAAGTATTTGTAGAACGGCGCTTTGTTCCTTATTTTATGGACCATATCCAGAAAATTTCGCGAGTGCCTGTTAAGCTAAAGGAAGTTCCGCTATCTCAACAACTTGTCATAGAAGAGGACAGCCAGCACCGAGATATTCTCGTGTCGAGTTTTCGACTAGACAAAGTGATTGCTGCAACCTTTAAGCTTTCACGTTCTCAGGCCAGCCAACTGATTAGCTCTGGTCTAGTGAAAGTTAACTATGCAACAACTACCAATAGTAGCTATGCTGTAGGTCTGAATGATTTAGTCAGTGTCCGACGCTTTGGGCGTCTTAAAATGGTTTCTGAAAATGGTATTTCAAAGAGTGGAAAATATAAAGTAACTGTTGAAGTACTCTTAAGTAAAAAATAAGGAGGAGTTATGGCTCTTACTGCTTTAGAAATTAAAGATAAAAAATTTGGCGTTAAATTTAGAGGTTATGATGCGAACGAAGTTGAAGAATTTCTGAATATCGTTGTTAGCGATTATGAAGATCTTGTTCGTTTGAATCATGATCAAAAAGCAAAAATTCAAGCTCTTGAAGAACGCCTAAACTATTTCGATGAAATGAAAGATTCATTGAGCCAATCTGTTTTGATTGCGCAAGATACTGCTGAACGTGTAAAACATGCAGCAAATGAACGCTCAGAAACGATCGTTCGTCAAGCGGAGCAAGATGCACAACACCTAGTTGATGAAGCAAAACAAAAAGCAAATGAAATTCTTCGCCATGCAACCGATAATGCAAAGAAAGTTGCCGTTGAAACAGAAGAATTGAAGAACAAGACACGCGTCTTCCATCAACGTTTGAAATCAACTATCGAGAGTCAATTGAGCATTATTGACACGCCTGAATGGGATGAAATTCTTCGTCCAACAGCCATGTATATTCAAACTAGCGATGAAGCTTTCCGTGAAATTGTTGAAAAAGCATTGGGTGAGTCTGTTCATCATCATGCAGAAGATGATAACATTGACTTGACGCGTCAATTTACTCCGGCTGAAATCGAAGAATTACAAAAACGCATTGAAGCAGCTAACTTAGAATTGGGTGCTACACAAGCGTTTGAAGGTTTGAATGAAAAAGTTCAATCTGCCTTAGAAGAAGCAGAAAAAAGTCATGTAGAAGAAGATTCTATTGATGATCTTGTTGTAGAATCTCCTCAAGTTGCTAATATCGATGATCCAGAAGTGGAAGAACAACGGGAATCTGTTTCAATTTTATAATCTGTAAAAACAGTGATCTTATCAAATAGTTTTAGCGAGCAGGTGATGGTGGAAGACCTGTACTTCCTTTGATAGGATTGATCCTTTTACAAATCTTAGTGGTGAAACGAGTAACCACTAACGCTGGTCAGCGTTAGCGACAAAAGAGGAGAAAGAGAGGATTCTCTTTCTTGAATGAAGGTGGTACCACGACTTGTCGTCCTTTTTGGCGAGGTCGTGGTCTTTTATTTTGTATGATTATTTTTTATAGGAGACTCCATGAAACTCAAAGAGACTTTGAATTTAGGTAAGACAGAATTCCCAATGCGGGCAGGTCTTCCCACAAAAGAACCAGTATGGCAAAAAGAATGGGATGAAGCAAAGCTTTACCAACGCCGTCAAGAATTGAACCAAGGAAAACCTCATTTCACCTTGCATGATGGCCCTCCGTATGCCAACGGAAATATCCACGTAGGACATGCCATGAACAAGATTTCAAAAGATATCATTGTTCGTTCTAAATCTATGTCAGGATTCTACGCACCTTATATCCCAGGTTGGGATACACACGGTTTGCCAATCGAGCAAGTCTTGGCCAAACAAGGTGTTAAACGGAAAGAAATGGACTTGGTTGAGTACTTAAAGCTTTGCCGTGAATACGCTCTTTCTCAAGTCGATAAACAACGCGAAGACTTTAAACGTTTGGGTGTTTCAGGTGACTGGGAAAATCCTTATGTAACCTTGACTCCTGACTATGAAGCAGCGCAAATCCGCGTCTTCGGTGAAATGGCTAACAAGGGCTATATCTACCGTGGAGCCAAGCCTGTTTATTGGTCTTGGTCATCTGAGTCAGCCCTTGCCGAAGCGGAAATTGAATACCATGACTTGGTATCAACTTCACTTTACTATGCCAACAAGGTTAAAGATGGCAAAGGTGTCCTAGACACTGATACTTACATTGTTGTTTGGACAACAACTCCATTTACCATCACGGCTTCTCGTGGGTTGACTGTTGGTGCAGATATTGATTATGTCTTGCTGCAACCAGCTGGCGAAGCTCGTAAGTTTGTGGTCGCTTCAGAATTGTTGAGCAGTTTGTCTGAAAAATTTGGCTGGGCAGATGTTCAAGTGTTGGCTACTTACCGTGGTTCAGAATTGAATCACATCGTGACAGAGCACCCATGGGATACAGCAGTAGATGAACTCGTTATCCTTGGTGACCATGTTACAACAGACTCCGGTACAGGTATCGTCCATACAGCCCCTGGTTTTGGTGAGGATGACTACAATGTCGGTATTGCAAACGGACTTGAAGTTGCTGTAACTGTCAACGAACGCGGGATCATGATGGCCAACGCAGGTGAGGAATTTGAAGGTCAATTCTACGACAAGGTTGTGCCAACGGTTATTGAAAAACTTGGTGATTTACTTCTTGCTCAAGAAGAAATCTCTCACTCCTACCCATTTGACTGGCGTACGAAAAAACCAATCATCTGGCGTGCAGTGCCTCAATGGTTTGCCTCTGTATCTAAATTCCGCCAAGAAATCTTGGACGAAATTGAAAAAGTCAAGTTCCACTCAGAGTGGGGTAAAGTTCGTCTTTACAACATGATCCGTGACCGTGGTGACTGGGTGATTTCTCGTCAACGTGCTTGGGGTGTGCCACTTCCAATCTTCTATGCAGAAGACGGAACACCAATCATGACAGCTGAAACTATCGAGCATGTAGCTCAACTCTTTGAAGAACATGGTTCCATCATCTGGTGGGAACGGGATGCCAAAGACCTCTTGCCAGAAGGATTTACCCATCCAGGTTCACCAAATGGTGAGTTCAAGAAAGAGACAGACATCATGGATGTATGGTTCGACTCTGGTTCATCATGGAATGGTGTCGTGGTTAATCGCCCCGAACTTAAATATCCAGCAGACCTCTACCTAGAAGGTTCAGACCAATACCGTGGTTGGTTCAACTCATCTCTCATCACATCTGTGGCTAATCATGGTGTTGCACCATACAAACAAATCTTGTCGCAAGGTTTTGCTTTGGACGGTAAAGGTGAGAAGATGTCTAAATCTCTTGGAAACACCATTGCTCCAAGCGATGTCGAAAAACAATTTGGTGCGGAAATCTTGCGTCTCTGGGTAACCAGTGTAGACTCAAGTAACGACGTACGGATCTCGATGGATATCTTGAGTCAAGTTTCTGAAACTTACCGTAAGATCCGTAATACCCTTCGTTTCTTGATTGCCAACACATCTGACTTTAACCCAGCTGAGGATGCAGTCGCTTACGAAGAACTTCGTTCTGTTGATAAGTACATGACCATCCGCTTTAACCAACTTGTCAAAACTATTCGTGATGCTTATGCTAACTTTGAATTTTTGACCATCTACAAAGCCCTAGTGAACTTTATCAATGTTGATTTGTCTGCCTTCTACCTTGACTTTGCCAAAGATGTTGTTTACATCGAAGGAGCTAAGTCACTAGAACGCCGTCAAATGCAAACTGTCTTCTATGATATTTTGGTGAAAATCACCAAACTCTTGACACCAATTCTTCCTCACACTGCTGAAGAAATTTGGTCCTATCTTGAGTTTGAAGCAGAAGACTTTGTTCAATTGTCAGAATTACCTGAAGCTCAAACATTTGCGAATCAAGAGGAAATCTTGGATGCCTGGTCAGCCTTCATGGACTTCCGTGGACAAGCTCAAAAAGCCTTGGAAGAAGCTCGTAATGAAAAAGTGATCGGTAAATCTCTTGAAGCTCATTTGACAGTTTATCCTAATGAAGTAGTGAAGACTCTTCTTGGGGCAGTAGATAGTAATGTTGCTCAACTCTTGATTGTATCAGAATTGACCATTGCAGAAGGTCCAGCTCCAGAAGGTGCAGTGGCCTTTGAAGATGTAGCCTTCACAGTTGAACGGGCAGCTGGTGAAGTTTGTGACCGTTGCCGTCGTATCGATCCAAGTACAGCAGAACGTAGCTACCATGCAACCATCTGTGACCACTGTGCAAGCATCGTTGAAGAGAACTTTGCAAACGCAGTAGCAGAAGGCTTTGAAGCCAAATAATAAGAAGTGAAAAATCGCAGGGAGAGAGTCTCCTTGCGACTTTTCAATAAAGAGGAAGTTATGTGGGACCAGAAAGAATTTAAGGAACTAGAACTAAAAGAATTTTATGAGATCGTTCAGCTGCGATTAGAGACCTTTGTCGTGGAACAAACTAGGATCTACAATGATCTAGATGATGTTGATTATCGATCTATCCATCTTTTTCATCAAAATAGGGAAGGGCGTGTGGATGCCTATGCGCGCATCTTTGAAAAGGAGGTGACGATTCATTTTGGCCGAGTGGCTGTTGCCAAAGATAGTCGTGGCCAAGGACTGGGAAAAGACATGGTAGAGCAGATTTTGAACCTGTGTGAACAGAGATTTCCTGGACGGACCATTGAAATTGAGGCTCAAGAGCAGGTGGTCGGCTTGTATGAAAAGTTAGGTTTTCAAACGGTGAGCGAACCCTTTATCTTGGCTTCTACCCCTCACGTAAAAATGATCTATCAGAAATAAAGAATCCTTTCATCTCATGATTGAGGTGAAAGGTTTTTTTGGAAAAAGATACTAAAGAAAAAAGTAAGGTAGAAGCACCTTACTTAGCAATTGGGAAAGAAATTTCGATCAGTTTATCAGAATAGAGGGTCTTAATAGCAGATTGGTCAATGAGTTGAAGATTGATCTTACGTTTTAAAAAGAACTCACGAATTTTTTCAACTTCGTTTTCACGAATAGCTCGGTGTTTGTTGCTGATCAACAATTCGTAGTGGGTTGGGGCTTGTGTAAAAATAACATCAGTATTGCCAGCGGAATAAACCTCGACAAGCAAGGCGTCAGTACTAGCAAGTTGATTTTTAACCAAGGTAGCATGACTATTGGTGGTATTAATGAGCTTCATATGAGTTCCTCCTGACCTCTATCTTCATTTATTATAGCACTTTTTTTTATTTTGTGAAAGAATTCCTTTAGTTTTTATGGGCAATTTTCCACTGTTCAATGCCCCATTTATGGCTTCCTCGTTTAAGTTTTTCAATAGCTTCCTCTACTGGGAACCAAGAGAGATTGTTAAAATCTTCCAGTGGTTTTTGAGCTTCTGTGTAGTCAACGACTTCATAAATATAGGCAGGATTATAGTAGTAGGTATCGCGGTGGCGAGAATAGAAGTACTCGTCTGCTTGGCCATAGTATTGACCTAAGATAGCAGTAAAGCCTAATTCTTCAATCAGTTCCCGTTTAAGAGCTTGCAGGTGATCTTCTCCCTTTTCGATTTCGCCACCTGGTAAGAACCAGGCCCCGTTAGGAGCTTGTACGAGAATGATCTGATCTCTATCTTTATTAGGAATAACAGCGTAGACACCATAGCGATGGACGTAGGTCACATCATTTTTCTTTTCACCAAAACTTGGAATGGTCATGGTTTTCTCTTTTCTTGTTTTTTTGATCATTATATCATATTTTTTAGCAAAAATCTGGAGAGAAAAAAGAATGAGACTGGATTTTTCAGCCTCATTCTTTCATAATTTGGATGATTATTCTTCTGTCTTTTCAACTGTCTTAGAAACCGATTTAATACTAATATTTCCATTGCTGGTCATAACGGCCTTGAGTTGTTTCTCACTTGGATGTTCCAAGTAAAAATCAGTAATAGTATCTTCGATATGGTCTTGAATGGTGCGACGGAGTGGGCGCGCCCCCATTTTAGGATCGTAACCCAGATCGACTAGTTTTTCTTTGACTTTATCTGTTACATCTAAATGGATCTCATTTTGTGCAAGACGTTGGTTGACTTCATCCAGCATAAGGGTAACGATTTGAAGCAGATTTTCTTTTGATAGAGGTTGGAATTCAATGATCCCATCAAAACGGTTCATGAATTCAGGGCTAAAGAAGTTACCGAGTTCTCCAAGAACAGAGTTGGTTCGCCCTTCGCGAGCTGCTCCAAAGCCAACATTGGCTTCAGCCTTGCCGGTTCCAGCATTAGAGGTCATGATGATAATGGTATCTTTAAAGCTAACCGTACGGCCTTGACCATCTGTCAAACGACCATCATCCAAGACTTGCAGGAACATGTGCATAACATCTGGATGGGCTTTTTCAACTTCATCTAGCAAAACGAGAGAGTATGGATTGCGACGAACTTTTTCAGTCAGTTGTCCAGCTTCATCGTAGCCAACATAGCCTGGAGGTGCTCCGACTAGTTTTGCCACGCTGTGTTTTTCCATGTATTCGCTCATATCAAAGCGGATCATATTATCTGCAGAGCCAAAGAGTTCAATCGCCAATTGTTTTGACAATTCGGTCTTCCCGACACCGGTTGGTCCGACAAAAAGGAAGCTTCCGATGGGACGATTTGGTGATCCAAGACCGACACGATTGCGTCGAATAGCTTTTGCGATTTTATCCACTGCGTCATCTTGGCCGATAACATGGGCTTTTAAATCAGAAGCTAGATTGATCAATTGGGACTGCTCTTTTTCTTTCAAATCACCAACAGGAATATTGGTCTTTTGTTCAACGATATGTTCAATGGTTTTTTCGCTGATGACAGGAGTCTCCTGATCAGTAACCTGTTGTCCTTGCATTTCCTTGTATTTTGCAATCTGGTCACGGAAGTAAGCGGCTTTTTCAAAATCTTCTTCGCGCGTCGCCTGGGCTTTAAGATTTTCTGCTTCAACCAAGCGCTGGTCGATGACTTTAGGGTCGATAAAATTCAGGGTCAAATTCATCTTAGAGCCGGCTTCGTCCAAGAGGTCAATGGCCTTGTCTGGCAAGAAGCGGTCTTGGATATAGCGATTGGAAAGAAGCGCCGCAGCTTCGATTGCACCATCGGTGTAGTGGACGTGGTGGTAGTCTTCGTATTTCTTTTGGATGCCTTTGAGGATGGTGATGGTTTCTTCCACCGTTGGTTCATCGACCTTAACGGGTTGCATCCGGCGTTCAAGGGCTGCATCCTTTTCGATAATTCGGTATTCATTGAGGGTAGTCGCACCGACTAATTGCAATTCGCCACGAGCGAGGGCTGGTTTGAGGATATTTCCAGCATCCATATTACCGTCTCCAGCAGATCCAGCACCGACAATTTCATGGATCTCATCGATAAACAAAATCACATCTTCCCGGCGACGGATTTCCTCCATCAATTGTTGCATGCGCTCTTCAAATTGGCCCCGGATACCAGTTCCTTGAACCAGGCTGACAACGTCTAAGCGAATAACTTCCTTGCCTTGCAATTTGTGAGGAACATCACCATCGACGATTTTTTGGGCCAAGCCTTCTACAACAGCAGTTTTTCCGACCCCAGGTTCTCCAATCAGAACCGGATTGTTCTTGGTTCGACGGTTGAGGATTTCGATGACACGGATAATTTCTTCATCACGGCCGATGACAGGGTCAATATCCCCTTTGCGGGCAATCTCTGTGACATTGATTCCAAACTCTTCTAAAAGCCCTTTTGGCTTTTGAGGACGGGCTTGACGAGGGTCTTGACCGCCACCACGGTTATTGTTTTGGCCGTAGCCGCCACCTCCATAATTTCCTCCAGATTGAGTTGGAGGTGTTTGGGGTTCTTGCGGACTTTGGAAGTTTCCAAGGTTATTAAAGAAATCTTCGAAAGGGTCTCCAGTCAGTTGACTCCGTTGGGTCATGCCTTTCAAGAAGCTGTTATTTGGGTCTGTTTTCATAATTTTATAGCAATTTTGACAGAGGTCTACTTGTTGCTGACGTCCATTTACATTTGTATATAAATGGATGGTTGATTCATTTATTTTACAATTTTGACAAAGCATATACATACCTCACAGTAGGGTTTTGATGGTCTTCCATCAAGAGAATAGCCTATTTTTAAAAGGTCAAAAATAGTCAAAGATTTATAGTTTCATTATATCAGTATTCTAGAAGTTTGCAAGAATTTGCTACGGATTGATGCTGAAGAATGGATAAGAAAGTAAATCGATGGAAAAATGTGAATTTTTATTGGAAGAGCTTTCTCTTTTATGATAAAATAGAGGAGTAGAAAGTAAAGAGGAGAAATAAAATGGAATCACATTTAGTACGGATTATCAACCGTTTGGAGACGATGACAAAAGACGGTGGAAACTTAAAACGTAATTTTGAACGTGACGGTGTTGTTGTCGCGGAAGTAGCATACAATCACAATGAAGAAGAAGGTTCAACCTTTACCCTTCGTGATGTTGAAGCACGTGAAACCTATACCTTTGATAGCATTGATTTAATTGCAATGGAAATTTATGAATTGCTTTACTAAGCAGGTTAGTGGATGAGTTTGGGGTGGTCTCAAGCTCATTTTTTGTCTACCTGGCTATAGTTTTCGTCTATAGGAAATTCTAAATAGGAACAGTTAGGTTTGAGAGATGAAATCTGCTATAATAGAGAGAAATATTTTCATTACTTGACTAGAAAGAGAATTGACATGACGACAATTATTGATGGGAAGGCGCTCGCTACAAAATTACAGGGTGAGATTGCGAAGAAAACAGCACGATTAAAAGAAGAGACAGGCCTGGTACCTGGTCTTGTTGTGATCGTGGTAGGAGATAATCCAGCCAGTAAGATCTATGTAAGAAATAAAGAACGATCTGCTATTGCGGCAGGTTTTCGCAGTGAGGTGAGACGCCTTCCTGAAAGCATTCGCCAAGATGAATTATTAGAAGTGATTGAACAATACAATCAAGATCCTCTATGGCATGGGATTTTGGTGCAGTTGCCCCTTCCTAAGCATATCGATGCGGATGAAGTCCTTTTAGCCATAGATCCGACAAAGGATGTGGATGGCTTTCATCCATTGAATATGGGACGTTTATGGGCTGGCAATCCCCTCATGGTTCCTTCTACCCCAGCTGGGATCATGGAGATGTTCAAAGAGTACGGGATTGATCTGGAAGGGAAGCGAGCGGTCGTGATTGGTCGTTCCAATATTGTTGGGAAACCCATGGCGCAGTTGCTCCTCGCAAAAAATGCGACGGTGACCTTGACCCATTCCCGGACCCATCATCTGCCTAAAATTGCTAGAAGAGCGGATATCTTGGTTGTTGCGATCGGTCGTGCGAAATTTGTAACAGCAGACTTCGTGAAAGAAGGCGCAGTGGTCATTGACGTCGGGATGAATCGCGATGAAGATGGCAAATTATGTGGGGATGTCGATTTTGACTCTGTTGCACCCCTGGCTAGTCACATTACTCCGGTACCAGGAGGAGTTGGTCCTATGACCGTTACCATGTTGATGGAGCAAACCTACGAAGCAGCTGTTCGTACCTTAAAAAAATGAAAGTGTGAACGAGATGAAGTTTGTCTTTGATTTAGATGGAACCTTGTCATTCGATGGTCTTACCATCGATGATGAAATCAAACAGGTCTTATTGAGAGCAGAAGAATTTGGCCATGAAGTCGCTTTTGCTTCTGCGCGTTCTTATCGGGATTGTTTAGGCCTTTTAGGGGATCAACTGAGTCAGCAACTCGTGATTGGCTTAAATGGCGGGCTAGCTTATCGTCAGGGCCAACTGGTTTATGAGGATCAATTGGACAAGGATGTTTATCGAGAAGTCCTTGGTTTTTGTCGCCATTTCAATCTACCATTTTTTGTGGACGATACCTTTGATTATAGTGGTCAGATTTTGGAAAAGATTCCTTTTATTGCGAATGTGGATCCCCTCAAAAAAGCCCAGTATCGTTCGTTAGAGGACCTAACGGACCCGATTAAGGTTGTGATCTATATGGGTGGTCATGAAGAACTCGTGGATGAGATCATTGAACGGATCGAAAAGACAGATAAGGCCCATATTCGCTATCATGCGCATGAAAAATGCATCTATCTTAATCCTGCAGACACACATAAAGCGACGACGGTCGAAGAACTCTGTGGAGAAAATTTCGTGGCTTTTGGCAATGATCAAAACGATATTGAGCTCTTTGAAAAAGCTCTCTATGCGATTCAAATTGGCGATTTTCCATCCCTTCGTCCTTATGCGGATGATCAATTAGTGGCCAAACAAAATCAACCACAAGCTGTTGCTGCTAAGATCTTGCAAGTCTTCGCAGAATTCAGAGGAAAATAAAAGAAGGAGGGGGAGTTGTGGCTTCTCCTTTTTCGCTAGAAATGAGGAAAGTATGAAAACAGTTCAGAAAGATGAGATTCAGCGTGTCATTGTGCAGCGAGAGTCAAGATCTTATAAGGGTGATTTTGGCCGTCTGCTCTTGATTGGGGGGACTTATCCTTATGGTGGAGCCATTATTATGGCAGCCCTCGCTGCGGTTCACAGTGGAGCGGGGCTGGTCACTGTCGCAACAGATCCTGACAATCTGACGGCCCTTCATAGCCATCTTCCTGAATCCATGGGCTTTGATCTAGCGGATCATGAACTCCTTTGTGAGCAATTGCAAAAAGCTAGCGTGATTTTAGTAGGGCCGGGCTTAAAGGAATCTAATGAAAACCAAGGAGTCTTACAAATGATTTTTGAGCAGGTCTCTAGGCATCAGGTTCTGATTTTAGATGGAGGTGCTATTAGTCTTTTTGCAACTTCTCAATTTGACTTGCCAGAAGCTCAGTTGGTCTTTACCCCTCATCAAAAAGAATGGGAAAAACTATCGGGACTTGATCTAGCAAGCCAGACAGAAGAGAAGAGCCAAAGAGCTGTACAGAACTTTCGTGAAGGGACTGTCATAGTAGAAAAGGGGCCCCACACAAGAATTTGGACAAGTGGGCAAGATGTGGGCTATCAGCTAGATGTTGGTGGTCCTTACCAGGCAACAGGTGGCATGGGAGATACCTTGGCAGGGATGATCGCGGGGTTTGCAGGTCAATTTCCACAGGTCAGTCTCTATGAGCGCGTGGTGGTCGCGACCTACCTCCATTCAGCTATTGCTGAAGACTTGAGCAAGGAGGCTTATGTAGTTTTACCAACAACCATCAGCAAAGAAATTCCCAAATGGATGAAGAAGTGGAGTGACAATTTAAACGAAAATGTTGAAAATGAAACGTTTTCATGATAGTATGGATGAAAGGAGGTGAAAAAATGAATGAGCAAAAAAAATCGATTACCATGAAAGATGTTGCAGCAGAAGCTGGAGTTAGTGTTGGGACAGTCTCTCGTGTCATCAATAATGAAAAAGGCATTAAAGAGGTGACCTTAAAAAAAGTTCAACAGGCAATTGAAAAACTTTCTTATGTCCCAGATGAATATGCGAGAGGATTAAAAACAAATCGTAGTAATATTATTGCTTTACTCATTCCAACCATTTGGCATCCATTCTTTTCTGAGTTTGCTTATCATGTAGAAAAGGAATTATTGAAAAATCAATGTAAATTATTGATTTGTAATGCAGATAAAGATGCTCAAAACGAGATAGAGTACATAAAATTACTTGAAAAAAATAAGGTAGATGGGATTATAGGGATCACCTATTCAGATATTGATAAGTATGTCTCATCAAATTTACCTTTTGTCAGTATTGACCGTCATTTTTCTGAAAATGTCTATTGCGTAACTTCTGAAAATTTTCATGGTGGTCAACTAGCTTGTCGCGAATTAGTCAAACGCGATTGTCAAAATCTAGCTTACATTAGTGGTGTGAACAAACATTTGAATGAAACAACGGAACGGGGGAGAGGCTTCAAAGCGGAGGCTAAACAGAAAAATACGAACCTTTATTGTCTTGAAATGCCGGAACCACTGAATCAAGCAGAAGAGCAAATAAGAACCTTTTTTGAAAAGCATCCTCAGATTGATGGGATTTTCACAGTAAATGATTTTATGGCTCTTCGTGTGATAAAAGTTTTAGGGGAGATGGGAAAAACTCCTGTAGAAGATTATCAGATTATTGGTTTTGATGGATTAAGACCAGCTTTTGATCAACCTTACTTACTTTCTACGATTGTTCAACAAATTGCTCAGATGGCTCAAGCAGCAGTTGAACTATTGCTTAAATTAATTCGTGAAGAAAAAATAGATCAGAATGTAGTTAGTTTACCGGTACATTTTTTTGAAGGAAACACAACAAAAAAATTATAAAAAGTGCTTGACAAATTATGAAAGCGCTGTTATAATTTACTCATAAAATGAAACGTTTCAAAAAACTCAACTATTTTAGTTTGGGTTAAAAAACAAATAAAAAATGAAACGTTTCAAAAAAGGAGGACGCTATGCGTAAAGGTATTAAGTTATCTGTAGTTGCAGCACTATCATTAGGATTGCTTGCAGGATGTGGTGGGGGATCAAAATCCAAAACTGCAAGTTCTTCGGACGAAATAAAAGTCTGGGTTCAATTCTCAGATGAAACAGCTGAGGGAAAAGCTTGGCAACAAGTTGTTGATAATTTCAACAAGTCAAAGAAAACCAAATACAAGGTTGTGACAGAATATATTCCACGTAGTGGTAGCGGTGGAGGATATGAAGATAAAGTCAACGCTGCTGTTACGACAAATAGTTTACCAGATGTTATTACGCTAGATGGACCAAATACTGCTGCCTATGCAAAATCAAAAGTGATTGCTCCCTTGGATGATTATCTAAAGGACAATGACATGGATGATGTACTGGACAGTATTAAACAACAGGGAACTTATGATGGTAAATTCTATGCATTTGGTTTTTCTGAATCAAATGTAGGTGTATACTATAACAAGAAGATGTTTAAGGAAGCTGGGATTGATGAAGCGAGTTTGCCAACCCTTGAAAAGCCATGGACCTGGTCTGAGTTTAATGCCATTGCTAAGAAATTAAAAGATCATTTTAATAAACCAGCAATCGATTTCCGTTTGAATTCAAATGATGAGATGTTACCATATGCTTATATGCCTCTTATTTGGTCAAATGGTGGTTCTGTTGTAAATTCTAAAGGAACAAAAGCTGAAGGTTACTTCAATAGTAAGGAAAGTGTTGAAGCTGTTCAATTTATTCAAAATCTAGTAAAAGAGGATTACACTACAGTTAGTCCTGTTGAAAAAGGATTTGAAACAGGTGAGTATCCGATGGTTCTAAGCGGGTCTTGGACGATTGGGGATCTACAAACAAATTACAAAGATATTGATTTTGGTATTCTTCCTTATCCAGTTTCAGATAAAACGAAGAAATTGGTCTCACCTTCAGGTAGTTGGCAATTAGCTGTTACAACAAAATCTGATAAAAAAGAAGCTGCTGCTGAATTTGTTAAGTTTGCAACAAATACAGAATCTAGTGAAATTATAAGCTTGGGGAACAGTGTTCTTCCAATCAGAAAATCAACAATTAAAAATATTAAGGATAAAGTATCTGAACCATTGCGCTTCTTGATGGAACAAAATGCTGTATCAGCCCATCCTCGTCCTGTTGTAGTAGCTTATCCACAAGTTTCACGCGCTTTCCAACAAGCGATGCAAGATATCAGCTATTATAAAGATAATCCAGATGTACAAAAAGTATTAGATGCTCGTACGAAAGAAATGCAAACAGCAATCGACCAATCTTTAAATAAATAGTTGATATTCAAAAGGTGGAAGGAAAGTTATGAAATGTACCTTCCACCTTATTTTATTTAATGATTTCATCTTAGGAGACGAACAATGAGCGAAACAAAGAAAGTCGAAACAAAAAAGAAAGAACGTCTTAAAGAAAATATTATGGGCTATAGCTTTTTAGCTCCAGCCTTAGTATTACTTTTTATCTTTTTGGTGATACCTGTTGGTATGGTCATCTATTATGCCTTTACAGATTATTACCTATTGACCCCAGAGGACAGAAAATTTGTAGGGCTACAAAATTTCATGCGCTTAGCACAAGATCCGATCTTTATAAAAAGCTTCTTGAATACCTTGAAATTTGTTGTTTGGATTATTCCAGTACAACTTGGGGCAGCCCTTGGTATGGCTTTAATCGTAAATAAGAAACGTAAAGGAAACATGTTCTTTAAGGTAGCATTCTTTGCTCCTGTTGTGATGTCTCTCGTGGTTATCTCTATCCTTTGGCTATACTTGTTAAATCCAAATAATGGTTTGCTCAATGCCCTACTGAATAAAATTGGTATCTCATCCCAACCATTTTTGACAAGTCCAAAGCAGGCCATGTATGCGATTGTCTTTGTTTCTGCATGGCAAGGAGCAGGATATCAAATGTTGTTGTTCCTTGGAGGAATGCAAAATATTCCACAAGATATCTATGAAGCTGCTGAGTTAGATGGATTTTCAAAATGGGCTCAATTCAGATACATCACAATGCCTTTATTGAAACCAACGGCCTTGTTTGTTCTATTGACAACGTTGATTTCAGCCTTTAAATTGATTGTGCAACCAATGGTCATGACTCAAGGTGGACCACTAAACTCAACAATTACAATGGTATATTATATTTACCAACAAGGTTTCACAGACCGTCTCGTTGGTTATTCAAGTTCTATTGCCTTAGTATTTACAACATTGATTGGTATGATCAGTCTTGTACAACGGCGAGTTTTGAAGGAGGACGATTAGGATGAAACGTTTAAAACCGACTTCTATTTTAGAATATATTTTATTAATTCTATTAGCAGGCCTCTTTCTATTTCCTATGATCTGGATGGTGGTTTCAGCTATGAAACCAGAAGCAGATGTGTACAAGAATTTAACAAGTTGGAAAGCATTCTTACCTAGTTTAAATCCAGCTGATTGGTTTAAACCATACCAAGAAGTTCTTTCACGTTTTAGTATTCTAACATACCTGGGGAACAGTATTTTTTATGCAGGAACATTTGCACTTGGCTCTATTATTGTTAATGCCTTAGCGGGATTTGCATTTGCAAAAATAAATTTTACAGGTAAAAAAATTCTGTTTGGCTTTTTATTGGCCTTGTTAATCATTCCGATGGAAACAGTGTTGATTCCTCAATTTACAATTATTAATTCACTTGGCTTAGTCAATAATCGTTTAGCGGTTATTATCCCTGGATTAGCTAGTGTCTTTAATATTTATCTTTTCCGAAACTTCTTTATTGCCATTCCAGAAGAAATTATCGAATCTGCAAAAATAGATGGCGCAAGTATCTTACGGATCTTTTTCAAGATTATGTTGCCGATGTCGAAACCGGCAGTTGCAACAGTAGGTGTTCTTTCCTTTATTTCTAGTTGGAATGATTATATCTGGCCATTGATGGTGTTAACCGATTCTTCAAAATTTTCAATGCAGGTTGCGATTACAACCATTAATACAACTCAACCAGTTTATATTAATCAAGTGATGGCTGTTTTGACAATTTCTACAATTCCACTTATTCTAGTATATATCGTAGCACAAAAATATATTATTCAAGGTTTAGGTGGGTCTGGAACAGGTATTAAGTAGGTGATCAGTATGAAGGAAGCTATTCGAAAAGCGAATCAGTATATCGATGAAAACAGGGAGAAGGTTGACCAGCAATATAGAGGAACCTTTCACTTACTACCTCCAATTGGCTGGATGAACGATCCTAATGGCTTTGTTTATTTCCGTGGGGAATACCATTTGTTTTACCAATTCTATCCCTATGATAGTGTTTGGGGACCTATGCATTGGGGGCATGCTAAGTCAAAAGATCTCCTCCATTGGGAAGAATTACCAGTAGCTTTAGCACCAAGTGAAAACTATGATAAGGATGGTTGTTTCTCAGGAAGTGCTATTGTGAAAGAGGACAAGCTCTATTTGCTATATACGGGTCATATAGATGATGAGGAGAAGCGAGAAGAAACCCAGTGTCTTGCAGTTTCAACGGATGGAGTTACTTTCGCAAAATTGCCAGCCAACCCAGTGATTCATGTGCAGCATATTGAGGGTATCGCAGATATTGCTGATTTTCGTGATCCCAAAGTCTTTGAATACCAAGGAATCTATTATACTGTAGTTGCTTCCAAAACAGTAGATGATCGAGGGCAAATTCTCTTGTTTGCGTCAAGTAATCTAGTAGATTGGAGCTTTAAATCAGTCTTACTGGAAGGTGAAAAAGGGCAAGGTATCATGTGGGAATGTCCGGATTTCTTTCCCTTAGATGGTAAATGGGTCTTGATTCTGTCTCCCATTGAAATGGAAAGACAGCAAGAAAAATACTGGAATTTAAATTCGACTGTTGCCTTTATCGGTGACATGAATTGGGAAACGGGTCAGTTTGTTGTCGATTCCTATGATGAAATTGATGGTGGCTTGGATTTCTATGCTCCTCAAACTTGTCAAGGACCAAATGGCGAACGATACATGGTTGCTTGGATGCAAATGTGGCAACGTTCCATCCCTAGTCATGACTTAGGTCATGGTTGGGCAGGAAGCATGACGGTTCCTAGAAAATTAGGCTTGAAAGACGGAAGATTGGTTCAGGAGCTACCTGAGTCTGTGAAAAGTCACTTTCTTGTAGAGAATGCACCAGAAACCACTGTTAAGGGCAATCAGATCATGATCCCGGCTAGAGGGAAACAAACCTTATTTGAGATAGATTCCAAATCAGGTCGCTCCTTTATCCTAAAATATGGGGATGAATCCGATGTTGATAGTGCCTTGCAATTGATTTACGATGCCTCAAATAAACGATTTAGCTTGAGTCGAGACCGATTTGGACACCTCATTTCTGGAAAAGAAAGCCCAGAATTTCAATCAAGATGGATTCAGTTGGATGCTGAAAAGGATCACCATTTCTCGATTCTTCGCGATACCAATTCAATCGAAGTATTCGTGGATGGCAAAACTCTCTCGATGACCTTTTATGAAACGACTGAGAATCCCGTCTATACCCTTACGGCAGATGAAGGGGTCGAATTGGTTGTGAAAACCTATCAAAAATAGGGACACAAAAACCTCCTAAAGAAGAAAAAGACAAGTCGCATTACTTGTCTTTTTGTTGTATCCTAAATAGGATTTGTGTTCATCGAAGAAAATTTGGGAATTGGCCTCATGACGGATCTAACTCTCTTTCTGGAATATCCAAATCTTGTCAAAATTCCGCTGGTTGAAGAGGAAAAAACAGTCTTCTATATTAGTTATGCCTATCCAAGTGAAGGGGAACCCCAAGCACTTCTTAGCTCCTTTATTGAACGATTAGAGAAGTGTGAAAAATAAGGAAGCTGGTTTAAAATAGACCAGTAGAAAGTGACTTGAATAAAATGAGGCTTGGAGAGAAAGGAAATTCATGATTTCGCTTTGTCTGCCAGCCTTTTTTGGTGTTTTTTGGTATAATTAAACTTGATCATATTCTGCAGAAAGGAGTTCCTATGTCCAACTATTTATCGGTATCCAGTCTGACCAAATACCTCAAATTAAAATTTGATAAGGACCCCTATCTGGAGCGGGTCTATTTGACGGGGCAGGTTTCGAATTTTCGGAAGCGTCCCAATCACCAGTATTTCTCTCTAAAGGATGAAAAGGCTGTGATTCAGGCGACTGTCTGGGCTGGGATCTATAAGAGTTTTGGTTTTGAGCTAGAAGAAGGCATGAAGATCAATGTTATTGGTCGGATTCAGCTCTATGAGCCAAGTGGGAGTTATTCCATTGTCATCGAAAAGGCGGAGCCAGATGGAGTAGGGGCCTTGGCTATCCAATTTGAGCAGCTCAAGAAAAAGTTGACCGAAGAAGGGCTCTTTCAGGATCGGTGGAAGCAAGCTCTGCCGCAATTTCCAAGAAAGATCGGGGTCATAACCAGTCAAAGTGGCGCCGTGATTCGCGATATTATCACAACGGTGAGCCGTCGTTTTCCTGGTGTGGACATCGTGCTCTACCCGACCAAGGTCCAGGGAGAAGGCGCTGCAAGTGAGGTGGTTGCTAATATCCAGAAGGCCAATGCTCGGACGGACCTAGATGTCTTGATCATCGGTCGTGGGGGTGGTTCGATTGAAGACCTCTGGGCCTTTAATGAAGAGCCGGTTGTGCGGGCTATTTTTGAGTCTAGAATTCCCATTATTTCCAGTGTGGGACATGAAACAGACACGACTCTAGCCGATTTTGTAGCAGACCGACGAGCCGCTACTCCAACAGCAGCAGCTGAATTAGCCACTCCAGTAACCAAATTAGATCTCTTGTCCCATTTACAAAAGCAGGAAAATCGCATGGCAACAGCCATGTCCAATCGCTTGGTCTATAATCGTGAACGTTTGGCCAAATTAAGCCAATCGGTTATTTTTAGACAGCCTGAAAGACTCTATGATGGCTACCTGCAAAAGATTGACCAGTTGCAATTGCGCTTGAAACAAGGGATGCGCGAAGCTTATGGACAAGGGGACAATCAGCTGCAAGGTCTGCGTCATCGTCTAGAGGCTATGTCTCCATTGCATCGTATCGAGCGTTATCAAGACCGTGTTCTCCAAGATAAGAGATTTTTAACCAGCCGAATGGAACAAGTCCTAAAAGAGCAAAAGGTCAAGGTGCAAGGTTTATCAGAAGCCCTCTTGATGCTGGATACCAGTCGGATTATTGCGCGTGGTTATGCCATGGTCAAGCAAGACGATCAGGTCTTGGATTCGGTTGCAAAAGTAAAAGAAGGAGACCCGCTATCCCTCATCATGAGAGATGGCCAGTTAGAAGTAGAGGTAAAACATGTCGAAAGAAAAGAAATTTGAAGAAAATTTAGCAGATTTGGAAGCCATCGTCCAAAAATTGGAGAGTGGTGATGTGGCTCTTGAAGAAGCTATTACAGAATTCCAAAAAGGAATGAAGTTGTCAAAAGAATTGCAAGATACCTTGGATCAAGCAGAGAAAACCTTGGTTAAGGTCATGCAAGCAGATGGTACTGAAGCGGATCTAGCATGAGACAAGAAGAAAAACGAAATAGAGTAGAGCAAGCGGTTCGCTCTTTTTATGAGGAAAAATCCATCGCACCCCATTTAGTGGAGTCGGTCCTTTATTCCATCCAGGCAGGTGGAAAACGCCTACGCCCATTGCTCCTTCTAGAATTGTTAGAAGCCTTCGGACAGGAATTGACGGAGGCTCACTTTCAAGTAGCAGGGGCTTTGGAGATGATCCACACAGGAAGCCTCATTCACGATGATCTACCGGCTATGGACAATGACGATTACCGTCGGGGGCAATTGACCAACCACAAGAAATTTGGAGAAGACCTGGCAATTTTAGCAGGGGATGCGCTTTTTCTCGATCCCTTTGGAATGATAGCTGCCAGTGCCCTTCCTGATGCGGTCAAGGTCTCTTTGATCCTTGAATTGTCAGATGCATCCGGAAGTCGTGGAATGGTAGCTGGCCAAGTCCTTGATATGGAAGGGGAGCACAAACAGCTCACGCTAGCAGAATTGCAGACCATCCATGCCAATAAGACAGGACGCCTCCTTGCCTATCCTTTCATCGCAGCAGGTTTGATGTTAGAGTTGCAAGCAGACATTGGTCAGCTCTTAGAAAAAATCGGGAAAAAATTAGGCCTGGCTTTTCAAGTGCGGGATGATATTTTGGATTTGGTCGCTGATTTTGAAGCGCTGGGCAAGACTCCTCAAAAGGACTTAGTAGCAGAAAAATCGACTTATCCAGCCCTCTTGGGATTAGAAGAATCAAAAGCTTTGCTTACAAGCCAATTAGACGTTTGCGAGGACTTGTTGGATCAGATTACAGCTGCTTGCGACTTTGATCCGCAAGCAATCAAGAAATTAATAGAAGGATTACGAATAGATGGCTAAGGAAAGAGTGGATGTATTAGCCTATAAACAAGGCCTATTTGATACCCGCGAACAAGCCAAAAGAGGGGTGATGGCAGGCCTTGTCGTTGCCGTTATCAATGGTGAGCGCTTTGATAAACCAGGTGAAAAAATTGATGAAGCGACCGAGTTGAAATTAAAGGGTGAAAAGCTCAAGTATGTCAGCCGCGGCGGACTCAAATTAGAAAAAGCCTTGAACCAATTTGGCTTAACTGTAGAGGATAAAATTGCGATTGATATTGGAGCTTCTACAGGTGGCTTTACAGATGTCATGCTGCAAAATGGAGCCAGCCAGGTCTTTTCGGTGGATGTCGGGACCAATCAGTTGGCCTGGAAATTGCGCAATGATCCTCGGGTAGTCTCGATGGAACAGTTCAACTTCCGCTATGCCCAACCAGATGATTTTGAAGCGACACCGAGCTTTGCGAGTATCGATGTCAGCTTTATTTCCTTGGACTTGATTCTGCCAGCCCTTCATCGGATTTTGGCAGAAAATGGACAAGTGGTTGCGCTAGTTAAACCCCAGTTTGAAGCAGGACGCGAGCAGATCGGAAAAAATGGGATCATTAAGGAGCCTAAGATTCATTTAGCGGTCCTTGAAAAGGTCGCTACATTTGCAGGAACGCATGGCTTTTCTGTAATGGGAGTGGATTATTCCCCTATCCAAGGAGGCCATGGCAACATCGAATTTTTGATGTATCTAGAAAAAAAAGAAGAGAAAATAAAGCCAACGACAGAGCAGCTGGAGGCTGTTGTGGAGCTGGCACATAAGGAATTTAAATATGAAGAGTAAGAATATCAGATTAGAAAAAATTCGTCGCTTTATTCGCGATCATGAAGTGGGGACCCAAGAAGAGATCGTCGAACATTTGAAAGAAGAAGGCATCTCAGCAACCCAAGCGACGGTATCACGGGATATCAAAGAATTGGGCATCGTAAAACGCCCTCTGAAAGACATGACCTATGTCTATGAATTGCCACGTAAGCACCACCAAGGAATTGGGATGATTGAAAGCAATATCTTGTCTCATCGTCGCATGGGAGAATATGTCAATTTCACCATGGTTCCAGGGACAGCGCCTTTAGTCAAACGTCGTTTGCGGGAGATTTATAAAGATCATATCTTTAGTATTGTCGCAGATGATGATACGATCTTGCTGATTGCTTATTCCGCACCAGAAGCAGAGAATATCCTCAAATCAATCTTTGGGTGGTAAGAGCCTATGCTATTAGAAATTTCGATTAAGAACTTTGCCATTATCGAAGAGATTTCCTTAAATTTTGAAAAGGGGATGACGGTACTGACAGGGGAAACAGGTGCAGGGAAATCCATCATTATCGATGCCATGAATATGATGCTGGGAAGCCGTGCAACGACGGATGTCATTCGACACGGAGCCCCAAAAGCGGAAATCGAAGGTCTCTTTGCTGTTGAGAGCAATCGCCACTTGACAGCGCTCTTTGAAGAGCAAGGACTAGAGTGGACTGATGAATTGATCATCCGCCGAGAGATCCTGCAAAATGGACGAAGTGTCAGCCGGATCAATGGCCAAATGGTGAATTTATCGGTCTTAAAAGCAGTCGGCCAACATTTGGTGGACATCCATGGCCAGCACGATCAGGAAGAACTCATGCGATCCCAATTGCATATCACTATGCTAGATGAATTTGGAGACGCAGCCTTTTTCCAAACGAAAGCCGCTTATCGCCAGACCTTTGAAGATTACAAACGTCTGCGCAAACAAGTGGTGGAACTCCAGCGTAACCAGCAGGAAAACAAGGCCCGTATTGAGATGTTGGAGTTTCAAATTGCGGAGATTGAGGCAGCTGCCTTGGAAGTGGAGGAGGATGTGCGTCTGGAGCAAGAGCGCCAACGCCTGCTCAATCACAAGATGATCGCAGATACCCTAACCAATGCCTATACCATGCTGGATGCAGAAGAGTTTTCGAGTCTAGCCAATGTTCGCTCAGCCATGAATGATTTGGAAAGTATCGAAGAATATGATCCCAGCTACAAAGAGCTCTCAGGCCAGCTGGCAGAAACCTTCTATGCCCTTGAGGATATTACCAAGCGCTTAGAAGATGTGGTCGATGGTCTGGAGTTTGATGGCAATCGCCTCATGCAGGTAGAGTCACGTTTGGATTTGATTCATTCCATCACGCGCAAGTATGGTGGCCAAGTCAAGGATGTCTTGGAATACCTGGCGCAAATTACTAAAGAATATAGCCTCCTCACTGGAAGTGACCTCTCATCTGAGGAATTAGAAAAAGAACTCAAACGTTTGGAAAAGAGTTTGGTATCCTTGGCTCAAGATTTGAGTGATCAGCGGCATGCCTTGGCCCAAGCTTTGGAAAATGAGATCCAACAAGAATTGGCAGACCTCTACATGGACAAGGCGCGTTTCCAAGTGCGCTTTAGCAAGGCTAAGTTTAATCGTGAGGGAAATGAAGCTGTCGAATTTTACATTTCGACCAACCCAGGTGAGGACTTTAAACCGCTGGTCAAGGTAGCATCTGGTGGAGAATTGTCACGCTTGATGTTGGCCATTAAGTCGGCTTTTTCTCGAAAAGAAGGAAAAACCAGTATCGTCTTTGACGAGGTGGACACAGGAGTTTCTGGGCGCGTGGCCCAAGCTATCGCAGCGAAAATTCATAAGATTGGTCAAAATGGCCAAGTGCTCGCCATTTCTCACCTGCCTCAAGTCATCGCTGCAGCAGATTATCAATTCTATATTGAAAAGATCAGTGATGAACATTCAACTGTATCCACTGTACGTTTGCTCAATAGAGAGGAACGAATCGAAGAAATTGCCAAGATGCTGGCAGGAGAGGATCTAACGGAAGCTGCCCGTCAACAAGCAGAGCAACTTCTCAAGCGTTAAGAGAGAAAGAAGGTTTATAACCATGTCAACATACTTTGTAGTCGGAGATATTCACGGGAAAGCAGAGATGCTAGAAGAGCTCATGACAGAGTGGGACGGAAAAGCCCAATTAGTCTTCTTAGGAGATTTGATCGACCGGGGAGAAGATGGGAAACGATCCGTCGAGCTGGTGAAAGACTACGTAGATCATCATGGGGCAATTTGTCTTTCTGGCAACCATGAGTACATGTTTTTAGCTTGGTTGGACAATCCAGAAGAGCGTTATGATCATTACCGAAGAAATGGTGGCGATACGACCATTAATTCTCTATTGGGACGACCGCTCGATGCTCCTGTAGATGGGATTGCGGATGCGCAAACAGTAGAGAGCACCGTCCCTGACTTGGTGGCCTTCATCCGCAGTTTGCCCTTTGATTATGAGACAGAAACCTATTACTTTGTCCACGCCGGGGTGGACTTAACCCTTGAAAATTGGCGGGAAACCAGTGATTACCAAAAGGTCTGGATCCGAAAACCATTCCATGAAGCGGAGAATCAGACAGGCAAATGGATCGTCTTTGGTCATACACCGGTCTATGGACTGCTCAATGAGCCAGTCGGTACCGAAAATCTTTGGATTTCAGATCAAAAAATGGGTGTCGATGGGGGCGCTGTTTATGGAGGTGTTCTCCATGGGTTGCTCTTGGATGATCAAGGAATTGTCCAAGACCATGTCCTTCACAATACAGGTTTTTCTGCTGCAGATGATTAAGGGAGCCGAACTAGTTATCTTTCACTGCAAAACCTCGTGTTTTTTGATATAATGAAAGCAGAACATTCTAGGAAGAGTATAGGAATATATGGCAAATATTAAAATAGTTACAGACTCATCTATTACAATTGAGCCTGAAGTGGTTGAAGAATATGGCATTACGATTGTGCCGCTTTCTGTGATGGTAGATGGAGTCCTTTATTCAGACAGTGAGTTGGGCCAAGGGGATTTCCTGCGCTTAATGCAGTCTAGCAAAAATCTACCCAAGACCAGCCAACCTCCTGTTGGTGTCTTTGCAGAGATTTATGAAAACTTAGCTGCAGATGGAGCCCACATTGTTTCAATTCACATGTCTCATGCCTTGTCAGGAACAGTAGAGGCAGCTCGTCAAGGGGCCACCTTATCAGGGGCAGATGTGACCGTGATTGATAGTGGCTTTACAGACCAAGCCATGAAGTTCCAAGTCGTTGAAGCAGCCAAGTTGGCCAAAGAAGGAGCTGATTTAGACACTGTCTTGGCTCGCATCGAAGAAGTCAAAGAAAAGACAGAGTTGTATATCGGCGTATCTACCTTGGAAAATCTAGTTAAAGGTGGTCGGATTGGCCGTGTTACCGGACTTTTGAGCTCTCTTCTCAATATTCGTGTCGTGATGGAAATGAAGGATCATCAGTTAGAACCAATCGTCAAAGGGCGCGGTAACAAGACCTTTAAGAAGTGGTTGGATGAATTGACTGAGAAATTATCTCGTAGCAAGGTCGCTGAAATCGGGATTTCTTATGCAGGAACAGCAGAATGGGCCAATGAAATGAAGGCTCAGTTGCAATCACTCGTTGAAACAGCCATCCCTGTTCTTGAAACAGGATCCATTATTCAAACCCATACGGGTGAGAATGCATTTGCAGTTTTGGTGCGTTACGAATAGGCCTAATAAAAGTTTGAAAAAACAGGTTTAGTACTTGACCTAAAGGCTTTTTTTAGATATTATAGTACTGTTAAGGCATGAAGCCTAAAAAAATTTGGAGGATTTGTTAAATGGCTAACAAACAAGATTTGATCGCAAAAGTGGCAGAAGCTACAGAATTGACTAAAAAAGACTCAGCAGCAGCAGTTGACGCTGTATTTGCAGCTGTTTCAGAATACCTTTCAAAAGGTGAAAAAGTTCAATTGATCGGTTTCGGTAACTTTGAAGTTCGTGAACGTGCAGCTCGTAAAGGTCGCAACCCACAAACTGGTAAAGAAATCAAAATCGCAGCTTCTAAAGTTCCAGCATTCAAAGCTGGTAAAGCTCTTAAAGAAGCAGTTAAATAATTGTGATTTACAAAAGTTCCTTCTAGCTTGCTAGAAGGGACTTTTTGTTTTGTAGTAGTTTCTAGACAGGGCCTATAAATAGGAGTATAATAGAAAAAAGTGAGAAATGGAGGGTGGACCATGAGATGGATTTTTGGAATTTTTGTTCTGCTCATGATAAAGCCAATTCTTTATCTGTTTAAAGGCCTCTGGTTTCTGGTGGAACTCTTCTTTATGTTCCTCTTTGTCAAAGTCCTACTAGGAACCATGAGATGGATCCTTAATTGGGGAAGTTAAGAATAGAAAACAAAAGAGAGTGGGACAGAAATCGGTCATTCGTTGGAATTCGATTTCGTCGTCCCACCTCCGCACAGTTGAGTAGGGCTGTAAAAGCTGATGAAATCAGCGTAGTAGAGCCCACTCAACCACTGCGTCTTGCTCGACAATCCAAAAACAATTGAGAGGCTAGGACTTTTGTCCCAGCCTCTTTTCTTATTTACAAACATTCTAATTAGGCAAATTTTGGCATTCATGATATAATAGTCTAAAAGAAAAGATAGAAAGGGGAAAGACCATGCTAGCTTGTTTAACACTTGATGCTATTCAACAACAAGAAGTGGAAGATGTATTGCAACACTTGCGTGAAAAATCTGTACGGATTACAGAGACGCGTCGGGCTGTCCTTTCCTATCTTGTCAAAAGCCAGGAACATCCGAGTGCGGATGCCATCTACCAAGATTTAAGACCGGCCTTTCCCAATATGAGTCTGGCAACGGTTTATAATAATCTCAAGGTCCTCATTGAAGAAGGTTTTGTCTCTGAAATAAAAGTGCGCAATGACACCACGACCTACTTTGATTTTATGGGACATGATCATCTGAATTTGATTTGTGAACGATGTGGAAAGATTGATGATGTTGACATCGAAGTTCCAGATGTGAGAGCAGAAGCGAGAGAAAAGAGTGGTTACGTCATTACCAAGTGCCAAACCACTGTCTATGGTCTTTGTCCAGAATGCCAGAAGAAACAGTAGAAAAAATAAAAAAGGAGCCGTCAGGCTCTTTTTTTAATCCATGGGAATCTACCTGTATTTTATATCGAGAGAAAAATAGGGAAAATCATGATATAATATACTTTCACGATCAAACAAAAGGAGAGCGAGATGAAAAAATTGGAGAATTTTTCTTGGAAAATGTGGCAGGTCTATACCTTAGCAGCAGTGACCATTTTTATGATTGGTGCTATATGGTCTTTCTTTTTCTTGAAAACAGCCCCTCATATAGTTGGATAGGGTAACAATGTTTGTGAGATAAGGACTTATAGAAAGATTTAAAAAATGAAAATAAAGAGTGAAAAACTAAAAAGTTTACTGGTCATTGTTGTTTTTTTTATCCTTTTATGTATTTGTTTCTATAAAAATTTAGAATCAAATATCAAGGAAATCTACAAGAATAATCATTATACAGGAGAGGTTCGGATCACGAGTCTTTCGCTTACAAGTGAAACAAAACTAGTGATTAATGCTAATTATACCTATTCTGAAATGGTTAATGGGGAGGTCATCTCTATTCCATTGAAGAAACAAATGATGTTTGAACAAATCATTTTGCCATATTCTCCGCCTGTAGCTAAAGAGGGACGTTTTGGATTACTTGGTGATTCAATGGTAATGTATAGTGAGCCTCCTAGCACGTATGTACCGATTCTTGAAAAAGCCCTAGAAATCCATCCTGAAAGAAAAAGGTTGGAACAGGAATTAAAGAAAAAAATAGATCAAAATTCTATTTTAAGAGGATCGAAGGTAGCATTAAAACTTGGTATTTCAAGTAAAATAAAGTATATTGGCGGGATACATTGGCTGGAAGATTACGAGAAACAATCGGCGAAGAAGGGACGGACTGTTCTTGGAGGATGGTATGGTTTTCCGATAAAAGAAGCTTTAGATCACGATGTCCTATATGTTCAAGTGACATTACCCAAAGGTGTGAAAAGGGATCATATCCGGTTTAAGGATGCATTAGAAGCGATTGTACAAACATCGAGTTTGCCAAATGGTCTCTATGTCTTAGGAACTGTGACAGATTCGAATTTCGATGAGGTTGAGATTGAAGACAGAGTGGTTAAGGAAAGGAATTAAAGATGTCAGAAAGAAAACAAGAAAGTAATCTTAGTTTAGTCTGGGAGCTTGTATTATATATTATTCTAATTTTTTCAATTGTTGGACTTCCATTTTTGAATGGTCTTTATTATTCGTATTCTGATGCTTCACAGGTTTTTCTCTTTCGGCAAAGCAACTCAGTATTTTGGGGTCAAGAATTTAAAGGTTTGGTGAATTCTTACTTTATTATTTCTCTCATACTATTAATTCTTTTACCTGTTATAGCCTATTTTATTCATGATTCTTTTGAGAAAAAAGGGTATCCATTTTTGGCTAGCCTGCAATCGTTTTTGATTTACCTATCTTGTAGTGTGATTTTAATATATGCTGCATTTTCATTAACGATTCAAAAAGCTTATTATAACTTGGGAACTGGCTACTATTTTTGTCTGCTTATTTATATGGTTCATATGTATAGTGATTTAAAAGATATCAGAAACATGATTGAACAACGAAATTCCTTGAGGGAAGAGAATCAATTAGAAAATAAAGTTGTTTCAGAGAAAAAATAAACATTCCTCATTTTCAAACCAGAGCCGTCAGGCTCTTTTTTGTGAGAAATTGCACTTTTCTATGGTCGCCACTAGATTTTTTACTGAAAATCTAGTAGAATAAAATAGATAAACGGGGGGAAACCTCGGAGAATAAAAAGGAGATCCATCTAATGGTAAAATTGGTTTTTGCTCGCCACGGTGAGTCTGAATGGAACAAAGCTAACCTTTTCACTGGTTGGGCTGATGTTGATTTGTCTGAAAAAGGTACACAACAAGCGATCGACGCTGGTAAATTGATCAAAGAAGCTGGTATCGAATTTGACCAAGCTTACACTTCAGTATTGAAACGTGCGATCAAAACAACTAACTTGGCTCTTGAAGCTTCTGACCAATTGTGGGTTCCAGTTGAAAAATCATGGCGCTTGAACGAACGTCACTACGGTGGTTTGACTGGTAAAAACAAAGCTGAAGCTGCTGAACAATTTGGTGATGAGCAAGTTCATATCTGGCGTCGTTCATATGATGTATTGCCTCCAAACATGGATCGCGATGATGAGCACTCAGCACACACTGACCGTCGTTACGCTTCACTTGACGACTCAGTAATTCCAGATGCTGAAAACTTGAAAGTGACGTTGGAACGTGCCCTTCCATTCTGGGAAGATAAAATCGCTCCAGCGCTTAAAGATGGTAAAAATGTATTCGTAGGAGCACACGGTAACTCAATCCGTGCTCTTGTAAAACACATCAAACAATTGTCAGACGACGAAATCATGGACGTGGAAATCCCTAACTTCCCACCATTGGTATTCGAATTTGACGAAAAATTGAACGTAGTTTCTGAATACTATCTTGGAAAGTAAGATAGCGGGATTCGTTATCAATCATAAAAAGCTGACTTCGGTCAGCTTTTTTTGTTCATCGCAGACCTAGCTGTTTTTTGGTTTTCAGGGACTCCTAAAAATGATATAATGAAGTGTTATTACATAAGGTTTCATTAGCCTTGAAAGGAAAAGAAAATGACAAAATCATTCTACATCACAACCCCTATCTATTACCCATCTGGTAAATTGCATATTGGTTCAGCTTATACAACCATTGCCTGTGACGTCTTGGCGCGTTACAAACGCATGATGAACTACGATGTGTTCTACCTGACTGGTCTTGATGAGCACGGTCAAAAGATCCAGCAGAAAGCAGAAGAAGCTGGGATCACGCCGCAAGCTTATGTAGATGGGATGGCCGTTGGAGTGAAAGAACTCTGGCAATTACTCGATATCTCATATGATAAATTCATCCGTACGACAGACGATTACCATGAAAAAGTGGTGGCCCAGATCTTTGAACGCTTGCTTGCGCAAGACGACATCTACCTGGGTGAATACTCTGGTTGGTATTCAGTATCTGATGAAGAGTTCTTTACAGAAAGCCAATTGGCTGAGGTCTACCGTGATGAGAATGGCAAGGTCATCGGTGGGGTAGCCCCATCAGGCCACGAAGTAGAATGGGTTTCTGAAGAATCTTATTTCCTTCGCCTCAGCAAATACCAAGACCGCTTGGTTGAGTTTTTCAAATCCCAACCAGACTTCATCACTCCAGATGGCCGTCTCAATGAAATGTTGAAAAATTTCATCGAGCCAGGTTTGGAAGACTTGGCAGTATCTCGGACTACCTTTACCTGGGGAGTTCCAGTTCCATCCAATCCTCGACACGTTGTCTACGTTTGGTTTGATGCTCTGCTTAACTATGTGACAGCTCTTGGTTATGGCCAAGAAGATCATGAAAACTTTGACAAATTCTGGAACGGAACCGTCTTCCACATGGTCGGAAAAGACATCCTTCGTTTCCACTCCATCTACTGGCCAATCCTTCTCATGATGTTGGATATCAAATTGCCAGAACGTTTGATTGGCCATGGTTGGTTTGTCATGAAAGACGGCAAGATGTCTAAGTCTAAAGGAAATGTCATCTACCCAGAAATGTTGGTGGAACGCTTTGGCTTGGATCCACTGCGTTACTACCTCATGCGCAGTCTACCAGTTGGTTCAGATGGTACCTTCACACCAGAAGACTACGTGGCCCGCATCAACTATGAATTGGCTAATGACCTTGGAAACCTCCTCAACCGGACGGTAGCCATGATCAATAAATACTTTGGTGGTCAAATTCCAGCTTATGTCGAAAATGTCACAGCGTTTGATGCTGATTTGGCTAAGGTAGTTGAAGAAAACATTGCTGAATACCACAAGCAAATGAATGCGGTGGATTACCCACGCGCTTTGGAAGCCGTATGGAACATCATCTCTCGGACCAACAAGTACATCGATGAGACTGCTCCATGGGTCCTTGCTAAAGAAGATGGTGACAAGGAACAATTGGCAGCAGTGATGGCTCACTTAGCAGCTAGCCTTCGTGTTGTGGCTCATTTGATCCAACCATTCATGATGAATACCTCAAATGCCATCATGGAACAACTTGGCTTGGACTTGGACTTCGATCTTGAAAACTTGACCTTAGCAGCCTTCCCTGAAAATGTCACAGTAGTTGCCAAAGGAACTCCAATTTTCCCACGTCTGGACATGGATGAAGAAATTGCCTATATCCAATCTCAAATGACTGCTGGTAAACCACAAGAAAAAGAATGGATTCCAGAAGAAGTGGAACTCAAGTCTGAAAAAGACGAGATTAAATTTGAAGACTTTGACAAGGTTGAAATCCGTGTAGCAGAAGTCAAAGAAGTGGAACGCGTCGAAGGCTCAGACAAGTTGCTTCGCTTCCGTCTTGACGCTGGTGACGGTGAAGATCGTCAAATCCTTTCTGGTATCGCGAAATTCTATCCAAATGAACAAGAATTGGTCGGCAAGAAACTCCAAATCGTATCCAACCTTAAACCACGTAAAATGATGAAGAAATATGTCAGCCAAGGCATGATTCTTTCAGCAGAACACGGAGATCAATTAACAGTCTTAACTGTTGATCCATCTGTACCAAATGGAAGCATCATTGGCTAAACGATAGACAAAGAAAAAATCATCTAAAAAACTTTCCTTAGGTGAGTACGGACGTCAGCGAACTTCGAAGAAGTTCCATGACTAATTATTGAGCTCCTTCGCTCTTTAATTTCTGGGCTCAGGCTAAAACAGTTTCCCAAACTGTTTTACTCTCAATAATTCCGAGTGCCTGAAACAACTGTGTTTCAGGCACTTTTCTCACGGCGGAAAGTTTCAGTAGATGATTGAATAATTCTTACGAATAAATTTTTTAATTTTTATAGAATTTATTTGATTTGTAAGGAAGAGCAGATTGTCTATGCTCTCAAGCACTCCCGCGGGAGTGCTTTTCTTGTGTCGATAAGGCAAGTCTCCAATTACATTTCTTAGTACATGAGCTATTCATCTGGCCGGTATTCCAGAATATCTCCTGGTTGGCAGTCAAGTTCTTTGCAGATGGCTTCAAGGGTGGTGAAGCGGATGGCTTTGGCCTTGCCTGTCTTGAGGATGGAGAGGTTGGCTGTCGTAATGCCGATTTTGTCAGCTAGCTCATTGGATTTCATTTTTCGCTTGGCCAGCATGACATCTAGATTAACGATAATCATGGTCCCCTCCTTAAATGGTCAGCTCATTTTCTTCAGCGATCTCAATCCCTCTTTCTAAAATCTTGCCAAGGATCCAGACAATTGGGACAGCAAGGAGAAGTCCTGTGTTAAAGGTCAATTGGAAGGTGAAGGGAAGGAGATAAGCATTGCCATTGGTCTCAAGTGTACCAGACATAAAGGACAAGACCAAGAGGATCTTCCAAGCTCGGTTGCAAAGATCAATGTTGGAGTGAGAAAAGATCTTTTCTTGATAGAGATTTTGGAGGAAGCTGCGAATAGTGAGGAGAAGAAAAATATAAATAGCGCTTGAGGCTAGTGGGAAGAGCAACTGCCAGAGGGGTTGCAGATGTTTGGGGAAGAGCTGGATGCCATTTACCTCAAAGGACAAGCGTCCAGATTGAATGAGATCCTTAAACACTCCCATCCGGGAAAGCAAGTGGATGACCAGTGCTACCACGGTCATAAAGCCACAGAAGTAAATGAAAGCCGTTAAGACTTCAATGATATTTTTTAGGGTTTTCGAGTTTTTCATCGCAAGCCTCCTTGAAGTTTCTTTATTATTTACTTATAGTATACTCCTTATAAAAAATTAGTCAATAAAAAAGTATCGAAAAACGATAAAAAAATAATGTTAAACAAAATATTATTTTTGAGAAACAGGTATTCTATGCTATAACTAGTCAGTTTAAACCTAGAAAACCACTACGTAGAGGGGAATTTTACTATACTTTCGATTTAGGGTATACTAGTGTAAAGATCTTATTCCATGGAGGTAGTAAAATGAATCTAAAATGGAAGAAAAAATACCTGGGCCCGATTTTGGGACTGATCGGAGCTGTTGTCCTGATTGGAGGAGTCTATCTTTATTCTAGCTCTAACATCCAACCGGACCATCAAAAAGAATTTAGTCAGACCAGTAAGAAGGTCATCAAGCTAAAAGAAAAACCCATTGACTTGAGTGGGGATTATATTTCCAATGAACGGGATGAAGCTAAAATCGAGAAAAATGGCAAAGCCTGGAAGATCGCTTACAAAACGGCTGATGGCAAGGTGTCCGCTGAATTTAGCACCGATTGGAAGGTCGAAGGGGCTAATAAAGTTGCGACGGGCAAGATGAAAAAATCTGATGGCAATACTGATTTTACCGTTACGGTTCGTGTCTTCAAATACAAGACAGACAAGAAACCATTGATCACGGTCACCATGTCTGATCAAAATCCCGATCACGAGATGGTCTTTGCCAATCGGGAGGATTTTTTCAAATCGACAGATCCTAACGACGTTATCCTTGATGGCGATCTCTCAGCATTTGAAGGTGCCTATTCCAATGATTCCTATGAAAAAGAAATCGCAGCTTCAGGATTCAAACTCTACGGCTATACTCCAGAAGAATATTACCAAAACAAGGCTAGCGCCTTTCCAAGTATTTTAAATGGTGAGACAGGATGGACCTTCTGGAGTGGGGGGACTCGGGCCAGTTACCTCTTTAATAGGGAAAAAGAGCCTAAGAAACGCAAAGGCTATTATGAAGTTTATTTCACTGGGGCCAATGGGACTGTGATCCAAGGGCAGGAGCAAATCTTGTACTTGATCCCGCCAGGTGTGACAGGTCCTGATGGAGTGGCTTCGCAAGAGCGTCGAATTATCTTTGGAGATGTGGCCTTCCGGGATTACCATTTAGAGTGGTGGAAAGCCTATCCACAAGTGAAAAGTGAGAAGGATCTAGATATTGCGGCCATTAACGGAGGCGATTTCTCAAGCCTAGCTGGAACCTGGCGCAATGGCAAAGGTGCTGAGATCGTCATCCAAGCAGACGGAAAAGTTAAGGGCCAAGGCAGCCTTAAGGCTGTTGCGGATTCGGATAAGAAGAGCAAGATCCCTTACGTTGAGATGAAGATGGGTGAGACCGGTGCGGCGATTGGACTACTGAAAATTGGCTTCCAAAACCCAGATGGAGACCAGTCTGACACCAGCAAGCCACGTCTGGTGCTCACTCAATCTGCAGGCAACTACCCAGCTGATCAATATTTTTACCGTCAATAAAAGAGAGTGGGACAGAAATCGGTCATTCGTTAGAATTCGATTTCGTCGTCCCACCTCCGCACAGTAGAGCCCACTCAACCACTGCGTCTTGCTCGACAATTCAAAGACAATTGAAAGGCTAGGACTTTTGTCCCAGCCTCTTTTTTTCTGCAAGGAAAGGTCGCAGAGGCTAGTAAAAGGTTAGATCCTAGCATTAAAAGGAAAAAAATGTAAAAAAGACTTGACAAAGCAAATGATTAGCAGTATTATTAACTAGTTAATTAACTAATTAATAAACTGGTTAACAAAAATAAAAAAGAGGTGAAGGATGATAAGGAGAAAAATGAAGGTGCTGGGAATCTTGTTCCTCAGTTTCTTTCTGCTTGCAGCTTGTGCTAGTCAAGAAAATGCAGGCAAGCCCCCTTCTAAAAAAGGTCTCAAAATTGTCACGAGCTTTTATCCTATCTATGCCTTGGTCAAGGAAATCTCTGGCGATCAAAATGACATCTGGATGGTTCAGTCCGGTGCAGGGATTCATGATTACGAGCCCTCAACCAAGGAAGTGGCTCAGATCTATGATGTGGATGTATTTGTCTATCATTCTCAGACTCTGGAATCATGGGCTGGTCGTTTAGATCCTAATCTACAAGGTTCCAAGTTACAGGTGATCGAAGGTAGTCAAGGAATGACACTTGATAAGGTGGCTGGATTAGAGGATGTCGAGGCTGGGCAAGGAAAGGAAACCAAGCACCTGTATGACCCGCATACCTGGTTGGACCCTGCGAAAATTGCAGAAGAAGGAAAGATCATCGCTCAGCGCCTGGGAGAGATCGATCCAAAGAACAAGGAGCTCTATCAAGCCAATGCCCAAAAGCTTGAAAAGCGCTGTGAGAAACTAGTAGCCCGCTACCAGCCTGTCTTTGACAAGGCCAAGCAAAAGACTTTTGTGACTCAGCATACGGCCTTTTCTTATCTGGCCAAACGCTTTGGTCTCAAGCAGTTGGGGATTGCAGGGATTTCCCCTGAGCAGGAACCAACCGCCCGGCAATTGGCGGAGATCCAGCAGTTTGTCAAAGATTATCAGGTGAAAACGATCTTCGTAGAGAAGCACACGTCGTCAAAAGTGGCAGATAGTATCGCCAAGGCAACAGGAGCGCGTGTCAAAGTCTTGGATCCACTGGAAGCTGATCCGCAAAACGATAAGGATCTATTAGAAAATTTAGAAGAAAATATGGCGACTTTAGCCAAGGAATTAGAGGAGTAAATCAAGAATGAAGAAAAAGGGAACGATTGGAATTGTAGCAACTTTGGGAATAGGGCTATGTGCCTATGCGCTCAGTCAGCAACCACAAGCTAAGGAAGAGAAAAAGGATCAGATTCAGTATCTACAGGCAGAAAAGAAAGTGTCATCGACTGCCTCCAGCAAAAAGGAAGACAGCATCGAAGCGGTCAATGCCAAGGAAAAGACTCAAGCGGAGCAGATTGTCATCAAAATTACGGATGAAGGCTTTGTCACTTCTCATGGAGATCATTTTCATTACTATAGTGGTAAGGTCCCATTTGATGCCATCTTTAGTGAGGAGTTGATTTTGCGAGATCCAACTTATCAGCTCCAAGAAGCTGATATTGTCAGCAAGGTCAAGGATGGCTATATCATCAAACGGGCTGGGAAATACTATCTCTACTTAAAGGATGCTCAGCATACGGTCAATGTGCGCTCGATCGAAGAGATCGCTCAACAACAAAAAGGAGGCGCTAAAGAAGAAGGGGAAACGGGATCGGTACAGGCGAGCTCCTCGCACAAGGCAGGCAAAACCCGTGACTTCCGTCAGCCAAGTCAAGCGCTAAAAGAGGGGAAGACCCTTGAAACTCTGACTGCTAAAAACCATTCAGGAGGAGGCTATCGTACGGACGATGGTTATGTCTTTAGTCCTGGAGATGTCATTTCAGATACAGGGGATGGCTTCATTGTGCCCCATGGTGGACATTACCATTATATTCCAAAGAGTGCCTTATCTGCTGGCGAGTTAGCAGCTGCCCTCTCTGTTCTAGGCGGTCAAAGTGGCCACCAGGCTGGAAGCTCGTACTTAGCTAGCCCAAGTGTAGAAGCAGATAAGAATCAAGGGACTCCAAATCAAGCCTCTCCAAGCTTAGGAAAACAAGCTAGCAGTCAGCCGTCTGCTAGTCCAACCCATACACAGACGACACCAACGACTTCTAAACCGGCTACTTCCAAACCGAGTCCAAACCTGAGCAATCTGATGGAAGAATTGCAAAAAACACCTCTGTCTTCTCGTCATGTGGAGTCTGATGGTTCTGTCTTTGATCCAAGTAAGATCACCAAGTGGACCGATCAAGGAATTGTCTATCCTCACGGGGATCATTTCCACTTTATTCCTTATAGCTCCCTATCTCCTTTAGAACGTGAGATGGCGCGGCAATTCCAACTGCTTCGGGCCCAAGGTGCTACTACACCTGCTGAAACAAGTCCAAACCGGCCTTCAAGTCCAAGTACAAAACCAATTGACCATGAGCACGAGCATGAACATGAACATGGGGATAGTCATGAGCATGAACATGGGGATAGTCATGATCACGAGCACGAAGAGGAGCACGATCATGGCTTCCACGCAGACATGGTCATCAGTAAGGACGAGGACGGTTACATGGTCGCTCATGGCAACCATGCCCATTATTTCTATAAAAAGGACCTCTCACCTCAAGAAATCGCTGCTGCAGAGGCAGTATTAGCTGGTAAGAAGGAAGAGGACAAGGGACAGCCACTGACAGATGACGTTGCCAGCTATTCTCGCGATGCCTCAGATGAGGAAAAGATCCAGTACATCAGTAAGACCTACGGTGTCCCTCGTGAGGCCATTAAGGTTTCCAATGGTTTCTTTGTCTTTAACAATCCAGACCAAGAATACGATCCGACCCACATCCATCCTTATGCCGTTCGGAAGGAACATGTCCGGATCCCACTTGAAACTGGCAATCCTGAACTAGACTTTATCAATGAGCTCTATGCAACAGCCCTTCGCTCAGGGATTTCTCCTTATAGCCTCCAGATTGAAAACGGCCAGTTTGTCATCCCACATGGCGATCACAACCACTATATCAAGGTGCAATCAGCGGGGCTAGCAGACTACTTAGCCCATCGCCTTCCTACCATCCAATCGCCTTACAAAAAAGGAGACTTGGACAAAAAAGCAGTAGAGGACAAGGTCAACCAGCTCTTAGCAGAAAGCCGGACTCTCTATGCTTCTGATCCATTGCAGCAACGACGGATTGAGCTCATCTTGGGCCACTTCTTGGAAAATGTCAAGAGTTTCCCAAGCAACTCGACGGAAGGCTACCTGGCCAGTCTCAAACAGGTTGATGAGCAATACATCCATGCCACTCAAGCGATCAAGCCAAAAGAAGAGACAGCCCTCGATCGTCGATACCAGGAATTGCTGGAACAAGTGCGCTTGCTAGACACAGAAGCCTTCCAACTGAAGAAGGAAGGGTTGGTCTCACAACTGCAGGAAGCCTATGCTGCCAAGGACAGCAAGCGTTTAGAGCAGGAAGGGAAGCTATTAGAAGCTGTTCAGGAGATGCAAGATCGGACGGGTGTGACCTCGGTCGACTATCTCAAGTACTTCTACCAAAGCTTGAGCGACGCGCGCTTGACACCAGAACTGCGCACCAAGGCGGCAGATCTAGCTTTGAAACTCTATCGGGCCCAAGCCTTTGAAGAAGCCTGGGATGCTAAGGCTCACTTTATGGAACTCTACCAAACCAAGCAGGCAATTGACCAGCTCTTCTCTCAAGAAAAAGGCCAAACCTATCCTATTGAAAAAACAGTTTTGGATCAAAAAGGAAGTCAGGCCCCATCTTATAACTTAGCGGTCTATGATTTCCTCAAGAGCTTATATGGAGAGTTGGACAAGGCGACAGAATCCCGTCAACGAACCAGCATCCTGACAGGGCTCTCAGAGCAAATCCAGTCGCTCTTGCCACAAGTCGAAGACCAGGCCAAACGAACTGCCTTTGAAGCAAGTTTGGCTCAACTTGGAAATGAGACAGATCCAGACAAGGCTATTGCAAGTGGACAAGCTCTGTTACGCGAAATCAGTGACACTATTGAAAAGCAAAAACAAAAGCAAACAGAAGAGCCTCAGATTGGGGATGTCGCCCTTTATCAACAGCTCTATAACCAATTGATGGCGCTTCACCAACAATTGCAGGAAAAGGGGGCTAGTGATGCTGTATTTGATCGCTTAGAAGCTCTCTTTGACCAATTGGCTAATCCAAAGAGTGACAAGGCAGCCTTACTACAGGCTATCCAAGCCTTTCAGGCAGAGTTGGCAGCGGTGCCATCTGCAAGCGAAGCGGGGAAACCAGCTAGCACGGTCGAAACGCCTGTAGCTACAGAAACTCCGGTAGAAACAGAAGCAGCAGCTTCAGCAGGGAACAAGCCTGCCACAACTGAGACAGAAACAGAGCCTGCAAGCCCAGCTTCTATAGAAGAAGGCACGCCAGATGCTCCATCTTCTCAGGACCAATAGAAAATAGAAAAGAGGCTGGGACAAAAGTCCTAGCCTCTCGATTATTTTTGGATTGTCGAGCAAGACGCAGTGGTTGAGTGGGCTCTAATACGCTGATTTCATCAGCTTTTACAGCCCTACTCAACTGTGCGGAGGTGGGACGACGAAATCGAAATCTAACGAATTACCGATTTCTGTCCCACTCTCTTTTTGCGTTTTAGTGAATAGAAGAAGTTGTCTCTTTTTTCAGTTGTTGAGCCTCACTCCTTGTGTTCTAAGAGCAGTGGCGAGGAAAGCTCTACTGTTTTTTTTCGCTTGAAAAATGCGGCCATTTGAACCAGGATGCGGGGGACCGTCTGCCATTTTTTCCAAGCTTGGACACGGGTATCGAGGAGTTGCTTGGCTAGACGTTCCAGCATTTCCCTTTCTGTAGGATCTAGGTCTTGAGCATTTTGAAAGATCTCTTTGATCTTGGAGAAATTTTTCAAGTTCCGCAAATCATTGATTGAAGTAATGCCTGCATCTAAGAAGAGGCCGAAGAAGGTATCGAAGAACTTCTTGCGATCATCCGCCGATGTTTCGCGAACCCACTGCTTCAGGGTCTCGTCGGTCTGCTGGCTATCGGGACTGGTTTGATCCAGGGTCACAAATTTATCTTTCTCAATCATCCAAGTAAAAGCGTCATGCTGGACAAAGCCACCAAAAGCTCGGCTTTTTACGATTGTAGCAGGCTCAGGAACTTCTAGCATCATGCCGACGATGGATCCTTGTGGGACAAAGCGAAGAATGTTTGGGGATGTCCGCTGGTAGCCTTCGGTCTCGATAATGGCCCTGTTGAGGCCAGGAGCATCGTAGCTGTAGATGGCATCGACCCGTTCAAATAAGGAATCCGGCAGGTAAGTGCAGGCATAGGTTGCGAGATTGCCCCCTTTGGAGTGACCTGCTACTAAGAAGCGCCCTTTAGGAAATTCCTTCATGACGTTTTGTAGGTAGCTGGCTGCACGCCTCTGAGATGGGACATGGTCCATATAGGTCATGTGGAAGTCTTCCTTCCAGCCGATCAAGGTATCATCAGTCCCTCTGAAAACGACCAAATACGCATCCAGACTAAGCCGATAGGTCATGGCCGCGAACTGTTTTTGCACATCGGGATCGTACTCATCGACATAGTTGAGGAGTTTGATGTTCTTAAAGCGCTTTGAAGTAGCCAAGCCATCGACTAATTGCAGGTGCTGGTTACTCACGATGAAATCGGTTGTCCGGTCGATCAGTTCCATCGCATCAGACAGGCGCACTGGAATCCCTGTTGTATCTCCTTGAGGCACAATATGTCCAAAGGGTAGATAGGTCAGCTCTGTCAATGCGAGAACATCCAGTTCATTGAAGGGACGGTCATATATAGAATCGTAGGTCACTTCTTTTAGGTAATCAAAAATCGTCGACATCTGTGCCTCCCGTGTCTTATTTCTTTCAGTATAGCACAAAAATGGATGTAGAAAAAGCGCCTCCCATCAAGAAAGTAGGCCCCAGCTTTTCTTTCCCTCTGAAACAGCCTTTTTCTCTGCTGTTTAATCTGTTATAATAGGAAGAAGAAAAAAAGAAGGAAAGAAAGCCATGCATAAAATTCTCTTAGTGGAAGACGATGAAATTATCCGCCAACAGGTCAAACAATTATTGGAACAATGGGGCTATGAAGTGGTCGCAGTAGAGGATTTTATGGATGTCCTCGGGATCTTTGTCGAAAGTGACCCCCACTTGATCCTCATGGATATTGGCCTGCCTCTCTACAATGGCTACCACTGGTGCCAAGAGATTCGCAAGGTTTCAAAGGTTCCGATCATGTTTCTTTCTTCACGGGATCAAGCCATGGATATTATCATGGCCATCAATATGGGTGGAGACGACTTTGTCACCAAGCCCTTTGACCAAAATGTCCTCCTTGCCAAAGTCCAAGGCCTCTTGCGCCGCTCCTATGAGTTCGGGACGGATCAAAATCTGTTGGAGCATCGAGGAGCCATCCTCAATCTTAAGTCCATGGATTTAGTCTATGAAGGGGAAGTCATTAATCTGACCAAGAATGAATTTCAGATCCTGCGCGTCCTGTTTGAGCATGCGGGCAGTATCGTGGCGCGCGATGATATGATGAAAGAGCTCTGGAATAGCGACTTCTTTATTGATGACAATACCTTGTCTGTCAATGTGGCCCGCCTTCGCAAGAAATTAGAAGAGGTTGGCTTGTCAAACTTCATCGAAACCAAGAAAGGCATCGGTTATGGGTTAATCCATGAATAAATATGGGAACATCTTTTGGCAGTATGTGGTATCCCGCAGGCGCCTGCTCTATCTAGTAGTCATCTTTTTGATGGTCGATTTGGTTTTTGCCTTTCTCTTTCCAGAGACGGGGACGGTTTTCCTCTATGCGACTCTGATGCTAGGATTTTTTACACTCTGTATCTTGATCTGGGATTTCGCTATGACCTTTCAGGAGTACCGCAAAGCTTTGCTGTATGAGGAAATAGAGCTTGCCTCACCACTGGAACATCTCCTTTATGAAAAATATACAGAAGAACAGCAGGCGCGCCTGGAGCAAGGCAAAGTAGCCCAGGCCAAGTTCAATGACCTGATGGATTACTACACCCTCTGGGTTCACCAGATTAAGACGCCCATTGCAGCTAGCCAGCTCTTGGTCCAAGATGTCGAGACACCTATTGTCAAGCAGCAGATGGAGCAGGAGCTTTTCAAGATTGATTCCTATGCCAATCTGGTTCTGCAGTACCTGCGACTGGAGAGTTTTCATGACGATCTGGTCTTAAAGCGCGTGTCGCTAGAGGACTTGGTCAAAGAAGTGGTCCGCAAATATGCCCTCTTTTTTATCCAAAAGAACTTGGCAGTGAACCTGCATGATTTGGATGTCGCCGTCATTACCGATCGCAAGTGGCTTTTGGTGATCATCGAGCAACTCTTGTCCAATAGCCTCAAGTATACCAGTACAGGTGGAATTGAGATCTATTTCAAGGACCAGACCCTCTATTTAAAAGACAGCGGGATTGGAATCAAAAATAGCGATGTCCTCCGTGTCTTTGAGCGGGGCTTCTCCGGTTACAATGGCCACATGACCCAGCAATCCTCAGGGCTGGGGCTCTATCTGTCTAAGAAAATTGCAGAGCAATTGGGCCACAAGATTAGCCTCCACTCAGAGGTTGGGCAAGGCACAACCGTCGCTATTCGCTTTGAAGAGAAGAAGTTGGTCATGGATTAGGAAAAAGGGATTATTATGGAAAATAAAAATGAAATATTAGAGATTACTAATAATGAATTAGAATATGGCGATTTGATGGATTTACAAAGTAGTCTTCAAGTTGAGTTAAATGATATTTTAGATGAACTTTCTTCAATTGAGGAAGATAGAGAAAAATTACAAAATAACGAGTATCTTGAAGAGGCTATTCAAGATATCATTTGGGATCAAGTTCAAAATCAATTAGCAGTCCAAATTGGTGAAGAGTTTATTAAAGATAACAACGGACAAAAACTAGATTTACGAAAAGAAGCACATATACAAACTGCTGAAAATTTTGAAAAAGGAAACTTTGCAACTCATAATCGAGATGTTAATTATCAAGAAAGATATGACAAGTGGCAAGATAATTTTACTACTAATAAAAAAGGAGAAAGAGTTCTAAAAAAGGATGCGCGTAAATTTTTTGATAAGGGAAGAGATATGGGGTCCGCTGCTATTCATAAAGATCATACAGTTTCTATTAAAGAACAACTAAATGATATTGAAATGGCTACATTTTTCTCAAAAGAGCAAGTTAAAGAATTTGCCAATAGTTCTAAAAACTTGCATGATTTAGATGCATCTGCAAATATGTCCAAGGGTGATAAAACTATGAAAGAGTTTTTGAACTCTGAAAGGAATGGGTTGAAGCCGGAAGAACGTTTTAATATTGACAGAAAACAATTAGAAAAAGATGATCAGGAGGCTAGAGAGGAACTAAAAAATAGAAAAGCAGAGAATGAAAATATTGCAATACAATCCGGTAAAAAATCACGACGTAAAGAGGCTTTGAAAGTGACAGGGAAAGCTTTAAAAGCTGCTGTACTTCAATTGTTAACAGAATTTTTGAGGGAAATTGTTAAGAAGTTTATTTCTTGGTTAGGTGAAAAAGAGAAGAATTTCGGAACCTTCATTGCAAAAGTAAAGGAAGCAATTTCAAACTTTATGTCCAATCTTTCTCATCATGTTCTTGGTGTTGGGCAATCAATGGTTACCATGTTAGCAACTTCCATCATTGGGCCTGTAGTTGGAACATTTATGCAAGTTTGGACATTTATTCAGCAAGGTTGGCGATCTCTTACCGATGCGATTGACTATTTAAAAAATCCAGAAAATAAAAATAAAAGTACAAGTGTTAAAATGCTTGAGATAGGAAAAATTATTGTTGCAGGAGTAACAGCTGCTGGAGCGATCGTTTTAAGTAGTGCGATTGGAGCAACTTTGTTATCTATTTTTCCTCCACTTGGTGTAGAAATTCCATTGCTAGGAAGTTTGTCTGGCCTGATCGGTACATTTATGGGGGCAACAGTAGCTGGTATAGCCGGTGCATTTGTCTTGAAATTAATTGATCAAATGATTGTCGACAAGCAGATTGATGAATTAACAAATAAAAAAATTGATAAATACAATAATAAACTGATTGTACAAGACCAAATGAATGCGGTTGGAATGGCGCTTGTTCAAGTGGATAAAATGAAGTCTTTGAGTCAAATGGGGGATCGACATCAGCAAGCAGCAGAAATAATGCGGGATGAGCTTTCTTTCTTACTTGAAGAAAAAGAAAAAAATGACAATGAATTTACAGAAATCGACGCCTTGTTGGCAGAGTTAACAGATTAGGAGTTATTATGGAAAAGGAATTTGACTTACAAGTCAGTAATCATGATTTTAATGCAGCAAAAGAACAATTGAAAAAATTTGCTGAACAAGATGTAGAAGAGTTAAAGTTTGATAAAGTTCGTACACATGAAGATATCTTTGGATTAGAGTGGGCTGAACACGGAGTGACTGGGAAAGAACTCAATTCATTGATTGAAAAACTTCAGAAGTATTTTTCAAAGGTTTATGATCGTGATCAAAACTTAATTGAAGAATTTGGTGAAGTTTATAAAGCTTTAGAAGCATTGGATAAGGATTACATTCAGGCTATACTAACTTCTGTTTCTGCGATCAAAAAAACAAATGAAAAGATTTTAATAGAGCAAGAGCGAATTGATCAGACGATTGAGAAACAAAAAGCTACCTTAATCGCCTTAAAACAGTTTAAAGAAAATGTGTCAAATCAATTATCTGAAATTGATTCTAGTCAACTTATCGGTCTTATTGAACAACTTGAGAATAGAGTTGAGACTTTGGAAAAACCTTCTAGTGATTTGAAGGATGAAAGCACAGAAATTAGTCAGTTAAAGAATGAATTAGATTCTGTAAAAAGTCAACTGAATATTCTATCAAATAAACTAATAGCTTCTTTTGCTTTGACAGGCATAGCTACTGGGGTTGCTGTTGTGACTTTGATCATTTTATTGATGAGGTAAGCAAATGAGCCGTTATCAGGATGAATTAATTGAACTAGCAAAAAAATTTGATATCCAAACAGATTCAAAAGGAAAATTTCTTGAACGTGTAATTATTTTGCTCAATGATTACTCTGAAAAATTAGTCATTGATATTTTGCAATACTTAGTTATTGAAAAACAAGAGGGTTCTCAAAAGATCGCCACTCTAGCAAATCAATTGTCAGAATCGCTTTTGAAATATGCAGGCTATGTAAGTCTAAAAGGTTATAAACAAAATAAAAATGAGCAAGTGACGGAAGAATGCTCACTTGATGATTTAAAAAAAGAACTTGACCGATTAGTTGGTTTACAAAATGTCAAAGAAGAAGTTAATCATCTGATTTCCTATCAAAGAATACAAAAGGTAAGGAAAGAAAAAGGAATGAAAATTCCGAATAGAACTTTGCACATGGCATTTACAGGTAACCCAGGAACAGGAAAAACAACAGTAGCTCGTATTGTTGGAAAAATGTATAAACAACTCGGTTTGTTATCTAAAGGTCACTTTATTGAGGTTTCACGAACAGATTTAATTGCAGGATATCAAGGACAAACTGCTTTGAAGGTCAAAAATGTGATTGAGAAAGCAAAAGGAGGAGTTCTATTTATCGATGAGGCTTATAGCATTACTGAAAATGAAAATTCCGATTCTTATGGTAGAGAATGCTTAACAGAATTAACCAAGGCCTTGGAAGATTATCGAGATGATTTAGTTGTGATTGTTGCCGGCTATACGAGACCAATGGAACAGTTCTTTTCTTCAAATCCCGGGTTGAAATCTAGATTTAATTACTTCATTGAATTTGAGAATTATGTACCAGATGAACTATTGAAAATATTAGAATTTTTGTGTCAAAAGGATGACTATAGATTAAGTGATAATCTGAAGTTGAAATTGATCAATTATTTTAAAACAAGTATCCTAAATGATGAGAAGAACTTTTCGAATGGAAGATTTGTTCGAAATATATATGAAAATCTCGTAATGAATCAATCTGTTAGATTAGATAAAGCAAAGATAAATGATATAGCAGTTTTGTCATTACTTAGATCGTGTGATTTTGAGGCATAGAATCTCCATCTTACAAAAATGTAAGAAATAAACGGTAAAATGAAAGGTTAGGTTATGGTAGCCGCCTTTTATTTTTTATACAATAGTCTCATCAAATGAAGGAGGTCAAGAAAATGAAACTCTTGAAATGGATGAAACAACCCAAAAAGATTAAGAAACCAAATGAGCAAACTGATTTGGAAAAGGTGGAATTTGGTCGCCAAGTCCTACACCAAACCCAAGAATTTTTCTTGATCTACTAGTAAAAGGAGAAAAGTATGTCATTGCTAGACGTTCAACACATCAAAAAAATCTACAAAACCCGCTTCCAAGGAACCCAGGTCGAAGCCTTAAAGGACATTCATTTTACCGTGGAAAAAGGGGAATACGTCGCCATCATGGGGGAATCAGGGTCCGGGAAATCGACACTCCTCAATATCCTAGCCATGCTGGACCAGCCGACCGAAGGACGGGTCTACCTCAACGGTACCGATACCTCGACCATCAAGAACAAGGATGCCTCGAGCTTTCGTCGGGAAAAACTAGGATTTGTCTTTCAAGACTTTAACCTGCTCGATACCTTGTCCGTCAAGGACAATATCCTCTTACCTTTGGTCCTTTCTCGCAGACCCGTCAAGGAAATGATGAGTAAGGTGGATAGCGTCAGTAGGGAGTTGGGCATTCACCAACTTCTTGAGAAATATCCTTACGAAATCTCTGGTGGGCAAAAGCAACGGGTGGCTGTAGCACGGGCCATCATCACTTCACCTGAAATCCTCCTTGCTGATGAGCCGACAGGGGCGCTAGATTCCAAGTCTTCAGCTGCGTTGCTTGATGTCTTTGAAGATATTAATACAATGGGACAAACCATCCTCATGGTGACCCACTCAACCGCAGCGGCAGCTCGGGCCAAGCGCGTGCTCTTTATCAAGGACGGAATTCTCTACAACCAGATCTTCCGCGGAGAAAAGACAGAGCGTCAGATGTTCCAAGAAATCTCAGATACTCTGACAGTCATGGCAAGTGAGGTGGGGTAGATGTTTCGATTAACCACTAAATTAGCTTGCTCCAATCTGATCAAGAACCGCAAGCTCTATTATCCCTTTGCGATTGCAGTCATTCTCGCAGTGACCATCGCCTACCTCTTTGACTCCCTGACCTTTAATCCCCATATTCACGAGCTTCGAGGGGGATCTCCCATCCTCTTCACCCTTGGATTGGGACTGTTCGTGGTAAATGTTGCGGGGGCTATCATCGTGCTCTATGCCAATAGCTTTGTCATGAAAAACCGCTCCAAGGAGTTGGGAATTTACAGTATGCTAGGCCTTGAGAAACGCCATCTCATCAGCATGATCTTCAAGGAACTCTTGATCTTTGGCTTTGTGACTATCTCAGCCGGTGTCTTGATCGGGGCTCTCTTTGACAAGCTGATCTTTGCCTTTCTCTTGAAACTGATGAAGATGAAGGTTCAGCTGGTATCTACCTTCCAACCTGGGATTGTCATCTTGGTCTTTGTCACCTTTGGTCTCATCTTTGCCCTCTTGGTCCTTCTCAATGCTTGGCGCATTCTCCGTTTGAATGCCCTACAACTGACGCGTGAGAAGGCTAGTGGCGAAAAGAAAGCCCGCTTCTTGTGGCCCCAAACTATCCTGGGCTTAGTCTCTCTCGGTTTTGGCTACTACCTGGCTTTGTCTGTCAAAGACCCCATCTCTGCGATTTTGATCTTCTTTCTAGCCGTTGTCTTGGTTATGATCGGGACCTACCTGCTCTTTAATGCTGGGATCACCGTCTTCTTGCATCTGCTTAAGAAAAAGAAGAACTATTATTACCAACCCAACAACATGATTTCGGTCTCTAACCTTATCTATCGCATGAAGAAAAATGCGGTGGGGCTTGCGACTATAGCCATCCTCTCAACCATGGTATTGGTAACGATCTCTGCTGCCACTAACATCTATGTCGGTGGCGAAATGTTCAAGAAGATCATGGCTCCTCATGATTTCTCTGTCCAAGGAAAAGGGGTAGACCTGGAGCAAATCAATCAGAAATTTGATGAGTTTGCTTCTGAGCATCATCTTGAGATCAAAAATCGCGATCTGATGACCTATGCCAACTTTGGGGTCAAATCACAAAAGGGTACGGATTTCACAGTCTTTCCAGCCGATGAACGCAGCGTCACTCCTAAAACCGTCTTTATGGTCTTTGATGCAGCTAGCTATGAGCAAATGACCGGAGAAAAAGTCGATCTGACCGGCAACCAAGTCATCCTCTTTGCTCATAACAAGGCTCTGATAGGGCAAAAGCAGTTCACTATCAATGGGAAAGACTTCCAAGTCAAGGAAGAAGTGACCAAGGATTTTATCACGGATCATGTCCCAAACATGTTTAACATGCTGACGGAGGATTTCAATTACCTGGTCGTGCCAGACCTTTCAGCCTTTGTCGCTCAGTTTCCGGATCTTGCCATCAATACCAATATCTACGGTGGCTTCAATGTCAATGTTGGCGAAGACCAGCAACTCAAGCTGGCAGCCAGCTATGACAAGATGATCGATGAATTGAGTAGCCAACAGGCCCAAGGAACATTTATCTATGGAGGCAACCGAGCCAATGATGTGGCAGAGTTGAATAGCCTCTTTGGAGGCATCTTCTTTATCGGTATTTTCTTGTCATTGATCTTTATGGTCGGAACCGTCATCGTTATCTACTACAAGCAAATCTCAGAAGGCTATGAAGATCGTGACCGCTTTGTCATCCTCCAACAGGTGGGACTTGATGAAGATGAGGTCAAACGGACCATCAACCGTCAAGTGCGGACCGTCTTCTTCCTTCCCCTCATCTTTGCCTTTGTCCACCTGGCCTTTGCCTACCATATGATCCGCCTGATCCTCAAAGTCCTTGGCGTCATTAATAGTGGCCAAGTCCTCATCGTAACCCTTAGTGTCTGTGCTGTCTTTCTCATCACCTACCTGGTTGTCTTTTGGATCACCTCTCGGAGTTATCGCAAGATTGTGCAGATTTAGGAAAAGAAACTCAAATTAAATTAGAAACTTTCCTTAGGTGAGTACGGACGTCAGCGAACTTCGAAGAAGTTCCATGACTAATTATTGAGCCTAAGGTCTCAATAATTCCGAGTGCCTGAAACATAATTATTTCAGGCACTTTTCTCACAGCGGAAAGTTTCAATATACTCTAATAATAATCAGATATTATTTGGATATTTTTGCACAATAATCCAGCATAGGTTATTCAAAGAAAAGAATTGTCAATTTTTTTAGCTTGCTCATAGCGGGCTTTTTTGTACGAAAACCGACTGCGATTGTTTTTGTTTTTCAAAGGGATACACAAAAAAGACTGAACCCGTAGAGTTCAGTCTTTGTTCACTTTCTATTAAAGTGATGTAAGGAAAGTCAATCCCCCTAGGATGACACCTGCCGAATTCGGAATGATCAAAATCCAGTCTTTTTTAGGTTCCTTTGTCCAACCATAAATGACCCAGATCAAGCAAGAAATAGCAGCTGACAAGGGTTGGAAAGGTTGGGCCTTATTTCCCTGTAAATTAGCAATAATTTGTGGGATGTAGGCAATGAAAACGATAATCCCAATAAAGGCACCGATCGAGCCAACGATTTGGTTGATTTTTTGTTTATTCATAAAATTTTACCTCTGTGTATCAAAATAGCATAAGTAGGAAGAAAATGCAATTAATTTGCATGCTACGCAAAATGAAAACGATCACATTTGCAAAAGAATTAGACAAAGTGTCAAAAAATGGCAACTAGAGAGAAAATTCACTCGAAAAGAAATCCATCTTCCTGCAAAATCACAAGATTGTGACACTTTACAGTTTAGTAACATTTGAAAAAAGTACTTGAATTTTAAGAGGGCAAGCGTTAGAATAGTGCGTACTTAAAAAACGAAAGGTATCATGAAAATGAATGAAAAACAAATGAAAATTCTTGGTTGGGTTGCGACCTTTATGTCTGTGATGATGTATGTCTCTTACTTCCCACAAATTATAGATAATCTCGCTGGTCACAAAGGAAACTTTATTCAACCTCTTGTCGCAGCCATCAACTGTAGTCTTTGGGTCTATTATGGACTTTTCAAAAAAGAACGCGATATCCCACTTGCTGCAGCTAATGCACCAGGGATCATCTTTGGTTTGATCACAGCGATCACAGCCTTGTAATTAATTAAAAAAGCTGGACAAAAGTCTGGCTTCTTTTTTTATGACTTCACCCATTTCCATGGTATAATGGGAGGACTATTCATAGAGAAGATCAAAAGGAGACACGAGTGGATCAAAAACATCACTGTCAGGTCCTATGGGCGAAAAATAAATACCTGGTGCTCAGTCGTTCCAGCAACATTTACAAGGAGATTCGAGAATACCTCAAGCAAGACCAGGTGGAGGTCAGCCACGTCGAGGACCTGATCCAGCAAGCGCTGGCCTTGCCGGAAAATCGTGGTCAGGTCTCCAATGCCTTCCAGCATATCTGGGGTTATTTTAAAAAGCAGGCGACTCCTGAGGAAAAGGCTGACTTCATGCTGCTACTTGAGAAATATCAGCATGGACAAGCTAGTCAAGAGGATCTCATCAAGGGGATCCAGACGCTCCTAGAGCGCTACCCGAATCGCTACTTACAAGACTCGACGCTACTAGGAGGTCAATAGATGAGACTCTGGCACCAAGACTTGATTCCCAAACTTCCTCGTCCCCAGCTCCTGGGCCAACACCGGGAATGCTGCGCTCTTCGAGGCAATGGCTGGGGCAAGAAGCACGCGACGGTCAACTATGTCTTTGACTACTCTCCCTATCGTCTCTATGCCTATCACCGACTAATCATGGAGGAGATGACCGCTCGTGGCTATAAGGTCAGCCCAGAGTGGTGGGAGTCGACCTACCGAGGCAAGAACTGTCCAGCCTATCCAGAGCTGGAAGAGGAAGCATTGAGCACACCCATCTATCCCGAGCATCAGGAAACTTACCTACAAGAATGTCTAGACAATCTAGCAGAAAAAGGGATTTATTTAGATTAAGAAAGAACGGACCAGACCAGGTTCGTTTTTTTGCGCGAAAAACCAACAAAATGCTTTGAAAGCGTTAATTTCTTTCTCAAACATGCTATAATAATAGGAGATTATGCACAGGAAAAGGATAGACGGATGAAGGCAGTAGCAACTCCAGAACTTGAGATTGAAAGACAGCTGATCCAGCAGTTGACTTCAGGAGAGAGTCAGTGGACCTATCGCGAGGATCTCAAGAATGAAGACCAGTTATGGGATAATTTCTTTGATAAGCTGGCGCAAAACAATGTCGCCGTGCTGGCGGACCATCACTTGACAGACCAAGAAAAGCGCCAGATCAAGAACCAGCTCAACTTTGTTAGCTACTATGAAGCGGCCAAGTGGCTTGCTGGTGAAAATGGCATCGCCAAGGTAGAAGTCCAGCGAGAAGACGCTAGCCTAGGAACTATCCGTCTCGCGGTCATCTGGCGGGACAATATTGCAGCTGGTAAGTCGAGCTATGAAGTGGTCAACCAAGTCGAACGCGACAAGGCCTATCCGCTAGACCAAGATCGACGGCTCGATACGACCCTTCTGATCAATGGCCTGCCTCTCATCCATATCGAACTCAAGAGTCCACGAGTAGCCTTTCTAGATGCCTTTCACCAGATCAAAAAGTACGACCGTGAAGGCAAGTTCCGGGGGATTTACTCTAGCTTACAGATGTTTGTCGTGACCAATAAAGTCGACACACGCTATATCGCTGCAGCCCGTGAAAGCAAGCTAAACAAGCAATTCCTGACTAAGTGGGTAGACAAGGACAACCAACCCATGATCGATCTCAACAGCTTTGCCCATGAGGTCCTTTCTATCCCTCGTGCCCACCAGATGGTCATGCAGTACTCAGTCATCGACGATAGTAAGAAAGCCCTCATCCTCCTGCGTCCCTACCAGATCCATGCCATCGAGGCTGTACAGGAAGCCTCTCGTCGCCAAGAGTCAGGTTATATCTGGCACACGACCGGATCAGGCAAGACCCTGACCTCTTACAAGGTAGCACGCAATCTCTTGCAGATTCCTGCTATTCAAAAGACCATATTTGTCGTCGACCGCAGAGACCTGAACCAGCAGACGACCTCGTCCTTCCTCTCTTATGCAGCTAATGATGTCATCGACATCGACGAGACGGACAATACCCATGAACTGGTCAAGCGCCTAGGGGGCAATGACAAGCGCGTGGTGGTCACGACCATCCAGAAAATCACAACCATGATGCGCAAGTTTGAAGAAGGGAAGTACCAGCGGGATGCTGGGAAGATCAAGGATCTGCGCGTGGCCTTTGTAGTGGATGAGTGCCACCGGGCGGTCACGCCACAGACGCAAAAGGAGATCAAGGCCTACTTCAAGAATTCTCTCTGGTACGGCTTTACAGGGACTCCGATCTTTAAAGAAAACAAACGCAAGCAAGTGGGAGACCTGGCTCAGACCACCCACCAACAGTATGGCGATCGTCTGCATGAATACACCGTCAAGGAAGCCATCCATGATGGAGCAGTTCTGGGCTTTAAGGTAGACTACCGCAACACCATCATCTCAGATCTGCAAGAAGAAGAGATCCCAGACCAGGCCTATGAGGACAAGGAGCACATGCTAGAAGTCCTGGATGCCATCCTCAATAAGAGCCAGCAACAGCTCAATATCCATAAAGGGGTCGGAAAGAGCTATGAGGCTATTTTGACAGTCAAGTCTATCCCACGAGCACAAGCCTATTACAATCTGCTCAAGAGCATTCTCGTTGGCAAGGAGCGGGTCAAGGTCTCCGAGCGGGTCAAACGCCATTTACCAGATTTTCCAAAGTTTACCATCACCTACTCAGTGTCTGAAAATGAGGAAGAGTCCATAGGCTACCAAGAACACATGAAGCAGGTCATGGAGGACTACAACCAAGAGTTTGGTACGCATTTTAGCCTAGCGGATCTGCGGGGCTTTAACACCGATGTCAACAATCGCCTGGCCAGAAAGCAGGACAAGTACCTCTACCGCAATGAGCAGTTGGATTTGGTCATCGTGGTCGACCGTCTCTTGACTGGCTTTGATGCGCCTTGTCTTTCTACGCTCTTTATCGATCGCAAGCCTATGCGCCCACAGGACTTGATCCAGTCCTTTAGCCGGACCAATCGGATCTTTGATGATAAGAAGCACTTCGGCCATATCATCACCTTCCAGCGCCCTCAAGCCTTTAAGGAAGCCGTCGACAATGCCCTCAAGCTCTACTCCAATGGAGGAGAAAATGAGGTCCTAGCACCAAGCTGGGAAGAAGAGAAACGCAACTTCTTAAAAGCCTGGGCAGAGTTTAAAGGCCAAGTCACAGACTTCGAAGAAGAAGGAGTCGCCCTTGAGCAGGCCCCAACGGCTCAGCTCCGCAAGGTGGCTAAAGCCTATCAGGTCTTTGACAAGTACCAAGCCTCGATCCGCGTCTACTCAGAGTATGATAAGGAAGAGATCTATCGGGAAACGGGCCTCAGCGATAGTCAGCTCGAAGCCTATCTGGGCCTCTATCAAAATATACTGGCAGAGATCAAGAGCAGGGATCCAGAAGTGGACTGCGAGGATGAGCTGGATATCCACTATGAGCTGGAGTCTGTCCAAGTCGATGAGATCAACTATGCCTATATCCTGATGCTGATCCAGAGTATGATCCAGCAGGAGGAAAATGACGAGCAGACCCTGAGTGACAAGGATATCGCAACCGTGGATAGCTATATCGAAAGCCTGAACCGGACCAATCCAAGCCTAGCGGAGATCATCCAAAACCTCTGGACTCAAGTCCAAGAAGAACCCGAACGCTACCGAGGACAATCCATCACCGGAGTCTTGGACCAAATGATCGAATCCATCATCGATAGCCATATCGAAAGCTTTGCCAAACGCTGGTATATCGGAGCCGACGAACTCCGCTACTATATCCAACACTACCGCAAAGGCGCTAAAAAACAAGCCGGCGAAAGCCAGCTGACCAAGAGCCAACGCTACAAAGACTACAAGGCAGAAGTGGCAGATGCCCTCAACCCACTCAGCTATAAAAAACAAATCAAAGAAGCCTATATCCAACTGATCGAAGAGGTGATTGAGCCGTTGAGAGTGGGGAGGTAGGAGTAATTATCATTGACTTGAGGGAACTCTTTTATCAAACTTATAAATTAATCTCATAATCTGAATTATTCATTTGTATAGAAGATAAGTAAAATTAAGGATAATACTATACAAATGATTGAGAAAAAAGAAATTTCGAGTGATCAAGAGCATGGGAGTGTATTACTAAGCTGGGAGTATGTACTATGGAAATTGATAAACATATTTTAGATATTGATAAAAATATTTGTAAGAATATTAAGCTTATAAAGGAAACTGGAGAACGGGGATTTTTTTCTCAAAATATTATGAATGAGCTTCGGAATTTTGTAGAACATATCGCCCTTAAAATATATAATCATGATAACAATGTAGACTTAGAATGGAATTATGATAACTTGGGTTTAGGAAAAAATTATATTTATGAAAATAGTAACTATAATTTTTTAAGGAAGTTTCATAAATTTCTTAAACCCTCAGCATCGCATTATACCCTTGATGAGAATAATTCAGAGAGATTAATGATTAAATATTATGAATATCTACTCAAAATTAAAGTTTTTTTGAAAAATACATATGGATTCAAGGTGTTAGAAAATCTTAATAATTTTCCACTTAATATGGATACAATGTCTGAGGAATATTATTCTAAAATCGCTAATGCTATTGATAATCCTATTTATCCTATTTCTTTTAACGAAAGATACTACATTCAGAAAATCAAACCATTTTTCATTAATCAAAAAATTTATTATGAAGTGACATATACTAGTACAGATGGGAACCATAATAAATTTGAAAGAATCACAGCATATACCAATAAGGAGATACTGTTCAATTATGCAACAAAGCTATATATTCGAACAGAAAAAATAAATATATATGGCTCACCTCTCACAATTTTAGTAATCGATGATTGGGAAGTCTCTATTCGACCATGTGAATTTAATTCTCTGAGTTCTATCCTAAAAATGGGGAATGATGAGATTAAATCTTCACACGTGGAATATCAGATTCTTATGTCATTTTTGAAAAAATATCAAATGAACTTAGTTGATATTATAGAGATAAATCAGGATTTATATTTATATATAAGATCTTTTATCAATGAAAGGTCGAAGGTATCCTATATCTTTAACATGTTAGATAAAATTAGGATAATAGTTCAGGAAAAGAAGCCTGGTTTTAACATCTTGAAATACTTATTATTTCATATGAATAATAGAGTTCTAAAAAATCAATATTATTATGACAATCATCCTAATAATCAATATGATGGGGGAAATAAAAAATTATCAGGTCTACGATTGCAATGGGGTTGTATTCCTTTTGATGAAATGCCATTTTGTACATCTTTAGTAAACCACAATCCCCAAATATATGATTTATTAGAATGTATTGATAGTAATGGAAAAGACGATGAATTTCTAACTAGGCTAGTAAAAAACAATACTGAAGTATACGGAAAACTGTATACTTTGATAAAAGAGCTACCAGAAGAGTATTCTGGAAGAGTTGACGAATTAGTAAATCAGTATAATAGAAAATTAATTAGCCAACATGCGGGTAGGAAGTTGAAAGTAGAAAGGGGACAAATTTTTATTTCACAATATGAAATAGATTCGCTTGAAATATTAAATACGTTAAAAGATTTTTCAGGTCATAATAATATCAATCATTCTAAATCAGTTGAAAAGTGGCTAGAGGAGAATGGAGATAATATAGATGATTCTTATAAAAAAGAAAAACTAACTTCGCTTTTTTCTAATTCGGCGGTATCTTTAGTATATGGTTCTGCTGGAACAGGTAAAACATACTTTATAAATCATATTGCACAATTTTTTAATTCAGCAGATAAATTATTTCTAGCTGTAACTCATACAGCAGTTGAAAATTTGAAGAGAAGAATCAGTTCATCAAATTGCAATTTTTCGACAATTAAAAGTATTATACATAGATCAGATATAGAGTGCGATATATTATTTATTGACGAGTGTAGTACGGTAAGTAATGCTGATATGGCTAAATTATTGAAGAATATTTCTTGCAAATTTCTTGTTTTAGTAGGTGATGTTCTTCAAATTGAGTCAATACAGTTTGGAAATTGGTTTGAACTTGCTAAGGAATTCATAAAAGATGAGGCGATAGTAGAATTAAATACACCATATAGGACCCAGGATAATGAATTGATTAATGTTTGGAATAAAGTAAGAAACATTGAACCCGATATTATGGAGCATTTATCAAGAAAAAACCTAAATTTCCCGTTGGATGAAACTATATTTGAAAAAATCCATGAAGACGAAATTATTTTAAGTTTGAATTATGACGGTATTTATGGAATTAATAATATCAATAGACTTTTACAAGCAGTTAATCCGAACCCAAGTTTTGAATGGAATTCACAACTATATAAAATTAATGATCCAATAGTTTTTAATGAGACAAGTAGATTTAATGGGCTACTATATAATAATTTAAAAGGTGTTATCAAAGATATTCAAGTAATTGATGATAATAGAATTTCTTTTACTATAGAATTACTAGATGTTGTTCTAAATGGCTTGGACGTTTCTGATAGTGAATTAGAACTTATAAGTAATAGTAGCCCCAAAAACTCTATTGTCAGATTTTATGTAAATAAGTATAGTAGTGCAGATGAGGATTTAGAAGACAAGTCATCAACTGTACCATTTCAAGTATCTTATGCAATTTCGATTCATAAGGCTCAAGGTTTGGAGTATGAATCTGTTAAAATTGTTATCACTAATGAAGTTGATGAACAAATTAATCATAACATACTTTATACCGCTATGACTCGGACAAAAAAATATCTCAAATTGTACTGGAGTCCGGAGACTGAGAAAAACGTGATCTCACATTTGAAAAGGAAAGATATTAAAAAAGATATTAATTTATTAAGAACGAAGTTATAGTACAGAAAAGAGGTTTTTTTATTAAGATGGGAAATAAAAAAATTCCTAAAATTAGATTTAACAATTCTAAAATTGATTGGCAAAAAGTAAAATTTAAAAATTTGCTTAACTCAGAAGAGGGAATTAGACGAGGTCCATTTGGTAGTGCTTTAAAAAAAGAATTATTTGTTCCAAATAGCGAGTATGTAGTTTATGAACAGCAAAATGCGATATATGATCACTTTAATACGAGATATAGAATCTTAGAAGAAAAGTATCGTGAATTAAAGAAATTTATGTTGTTACCTGGTGACTTTATTATGAGTGGTGCTGGTACTATTGGTAAAATTTCACTAGTACCTGAGGGAATTGAGAAAGGTGTGTTTAATCAAGCTCTAATAAGATTAAGAGTTAATAAAAACATTGATAAGGAATTCTTTTTACAATGGATGAGATCACCAGAAATGCAAAACAAGCTAACGAAAGCAAACCCTGCATCAGCAATGGTAAATTTGGTACCGATGTCTGAGGTGAAAGAATGGGATGTTATCGTTCCATCTCTAGAAGAACAATCCGCAATCGGCACACTCTTCCGCACCCTCGACGACCTTCTGGCTAGCTACAAGGACAATCTCACCAACTACCAATCTCTCAAGGCGACCATGCTCGCCAAGATGTTTCCCAAAGCTGGACAGACCGTTCCTGAGATTCGTATAGAAGGATTTGAAGGTGAGTGGGAGAAGTTGAAATTGAGAGATGTTGTACATACAAATCCCAAAAGTGAATTACCTGAAAATTTTAAGTATATTGATTTGGAATCTGTGGTAGGGACGCGAATTAATAAAATACGTGAAGAGCGCAAGGAATCTGCCCCTTCCAGGGCACAACGTTTAGCAAAAAAAGGTGATGTTTTTTATCAGACTGTTAGACCCTATCAGAAAAATAATTATTTATTTAAATTGGATGAGATAGACTACGTATTTTCAACTGGATATGCGCAATTGCGTCCAATTTTTAAGAGGTGTGATAGTGATTTTCTTTTAATTTTGTTACAAAATAATAGATTCTTAAGTAAAGTACTTGATAGATGTACCGGAACAAGTTATCCAGCTATTAATGTTAACGATCTTATTGAAATATTAATTGCAATTCCAAGTTATGACGAACAACAAGCCATTGGCTCCTACTTCTCAAACCTTGATAACCTCATCGCTGCTCACCAAGAAAAAATTTCTCAGCTAGAAACTCTCAAAAAGAAACTCTTACAAGATATGTTTATCTAACCTTCAAAAATTCCCCTTATCAACAACCATAAGCACAGCATTTTTCGAATAATATAAGTGAGCCCCTTTGATCTTTTTAAAGGGTGCTCCTTGGTATTTAATAACTTAAAAGTATTTACTTTTAATAACTTTAGAGTTATAATAAATTCGAAAAGAGGTTGCTTTGTGCACGCTATTTATTTTTATAAGGACAAACAGGGGAATCAACCGGTCTTGGACTACATGAGGGAGCTAGCTCGTCGCGATGATAAGGACAGCCGGATCAAACTTAACAAGCTCAACGACTACATCGAGCTTTTGAGCCAGCAGGGAACACGTGCTGGCCAACCCTACATCAAGCATCTGGATGCAGAGATCTGGGAGTTGAGATCCTTGCGAGATCGGATTTTATTCGTGGCTTGGCTGGATGGGAGTTTTGTCTTACTGCATCATTTTGTCAAAAAGACGCAAAAGACACCCAGACGAGAGATCGAGAAAGCCAAGCGGGAGTTGCAAGAATTGAAGGAAAGAGGGCTAAGTGATGAAGAATAGTGCCATCGGCAGCAATTGGAAAGATGTGAGAGCAGAGCTCTTCACCAAGGAAGAAATCCTGGAAAGTGATCTGCGGGTCGCGATTATGACTGAGCTGATCGAGGCTCGGCATGAAAAGGGCATTAGCCAAAAGAAACTAGAAGAACTCAGTGGGGTCAGTCAACCGGTCATCGCTCGGATGGAGACAGGAAAGACCAGTCCTCAATTGGACACGGTCTTGAAAGTCTTAGCCAGTCTGGGCAAGACCCTCGCTGTCGTCCCACTGGAACAAGAAAAGGTCTAAAAGAAATCAGAAAGAATTACTATGGAAACAACACAAACCTCCCAGTCGCTCTACCAAGCCCTGTGGAACTCAGCGGACGTGCTCCGCTCTAAGATGGATGCCAATGACTACAAGTCCTATCTCTTGGGGATGATTTTTTACAAGTACCTCTCAGATAAGTTGCTCTTCTTCGTGGCGGAGACCATGGAAGAGGAGACAGAGAGTCTGGATGAAGCCTTGGCGCTTTACCGATCCTACTATGAGGATCCAGACTCTCAAGAGGATCTGATCACTGTTATCACCGATGAGCTCAACTATGTCATCAAGCCAGACTTGACCTTTACGGCCTTGGTGGACCGGGTCAATGAAGGCACCTTCCAGCTGGAAGATCTGGCTCAGGGTTTCCGAGACATCGAGCAAAGTGACGACCTCTATGAAAACCTCTTTGAGGACATTGATCTCTACTCCAAGAAGCTAGGGGCTACTCCTCAAAAGCAAAACCAGCTAGTGGCTGCCGTTATGAAAGAATTGGCAGTGCTGGACGTGGCAGGTCATGCGGGTGATATGCTTGGGGATGCTTATGAGTACTTGATCGGTCAGTTTGCGACCGACTCTGGTAAGAAAGCAGGAGAGTTTTATACGCCCCAGCCTGTAGCCAAGCTCATGACCCAGATTGCCTTTTTAGGGCGTGAAGACGTGCAGGGCTTTACTATCTACGATGCCACCATGGGATCGGGCTCCCTCTTGCTCAATGCCAAGAAATTTTCTCACCAGCCTCAAACGGTCCAGTACTTTGGCCAGGAGCTCAATACCTCTACCTATAACCTGGCTCGAATGAACATGATCCTACACGGGGTTCCGGTGGAAAACCAGTTCTTGCACAATGCCGATACGCTGGACGAAGACTGGCCGACCCAAGAGCCGACCAACTTTGATGGGGTCCTCATGAACCCACCTTACTCAGCTAAGTGGTCCGCAAGCTCTGGTTTCCTCCAAGATCCTCGCTTCTCCCCATTTGGTAAGCTCGCGCCTCAGTCCAAGGCTGACTTCGCCTTTCTCTTGCATGGTTACTATCACTTGAAACAAGACAATGGTGTGATGGCTATCGTCCTTCCTCACGGGGTCCTTTTCCGTGGCAATGCTGAAGGAACCATTCGCAAGGCCTTGCTGGAAGAAGGGGCTATTGATACCGTGATCGGTCTACCTGCCAATATCTTCTTCAATACTAGCATCCCAACGACGGTCATCATTCTCAAAAAGAACCGGACTAATCGGGACGTTTACTTTATCGATGCTTCTAAGGAATTTGACAAGGGCAAGAACCAGAACATCATGACGGATGCCCATATCGAGAAGATCCTTAAGGCTTATAAGAGTAGAGAGGACATGGATAAGTTTGCCCATCTGGCTAGCTTCGAGGAGATCGTTGAGAATGACTACAACCTCAATATCCCGCGCTATGTGGATACCTTTGAGGAAGAAGAGGTAGAGCCACTGACAGATATCGTGGCCAAGATCAACCAAACCAACGCCACTATTGAAACCCAGACAGCCTCTCTTCTAGACATGCTCAGCCAGCTTCATGGAACAACGCCAGAAGCCGATGCTGAACTCAAGAAATTCGTCGAGGAGTTTAAGGGGTAGGGTCTCAGTCTTTGATTCAATAAGGACCAGTTAATGAAAGTTTTAACTGGTCTTTTCATTGCTAATCTGATACAATTAAATTACCTAAAAGGTAATTTAATTTAACAGAAAGGGACATATGAAGCTTATCTATACAAATAAAACTGTTGAAAAGCAGTGCACAGAGCTGAGGCGTGCGAAAAAGGATTTTTCGGATAAGATTGCTGTAAAGTTGCATCAGTTGATTACCTTTTTGGAAGCAGCAGATTCTTTGGCCAGTGTGATAGCTTTTCCTAAATATCACTTTCACCAACTCAAGGGAAAGAGACAAGGACAGTTTGCTTTGGATATAGATGGTCGGAAAAGTTCCTATCGGTTGATTGTAGAATTTCGTGAGGAGGACCTAGAAAAGGTATTTCCTAGTCCTGTTGAAATCGAAATCCTAAAAATAGAGGAGGTCAGCAATCACTATGAGTAATAAAATTGTTGAATACAAAGACCTGATTGCTTTTCATCCAGGTCAGTATGTTGAAGAGTTGATTGAAGATTATAACGTAACGCAGAAAGAATTTGCGGAACGTTTAGGAGTTTCAGCAAAGACTGTCAGCAAGCTCGTCAATGCGGAGGAGTCTATTAGTAAAGAGACGGCTCATAAGTTAGCCAAACTAAGCGGAGTTTCCATGCAAACTTGGCTCAATCTTCAAAATGCTTACGATGTAAAAGTTGCAGAAATTGTAGAACAAAAAGAGCTAGAAGAAGGTAGCGAGAAAGAAATCTGTGAGATGATTGATTTCAAGTATTTTAAGGCAGAAGGCTACGTTCCAGATAAACGCTATACATTGAAAGAAAAGATTGTTGAGCTTCGCAAGATTCTAGGAGTGGCGAGTTTAGACAAGTTCTCATCTTTTAACAATCAGGTGAGTTATCGAAATACGCGTGAGTTCACGACTAAAAGTATAGTGAACTCCAATATCATGTTGGAGTTGGCATCTAAAAAAGCGCGTGATATAACGACTACTAAGCTCAATCGCAGAAAGCTTGAGAGAAACTTGCCTGCTTTGAGAAAGTTGACCAGACAAGATCCTGAAGTCTTTCCTCAACGCCTGTATGATATCTTGCTAGATTGTGGTGTTGTCCTAGTTGGTCTACCTGCTTTGCCAAATGCCAATCTAAATGGTGCTACGAAAAAATTTGGAAATGGTAGTGCCTTGCTTTTACTCACAGATCGAAATAAAGCGTCAGATATTTTCTGGTTCTCACTTTTCCATGAGATTGGGCATATTCTGGAGAACGAGTTTTCATCAGATGATGGAAATGGTAAGTCATACCGACGTTCTGAGGAACTGGCAGATCAGTTTGCAAAAGATCTCTTAATAAGACCGGAAGACTATCAAGTTTTTGTTGAACAAGGAAACTTTGATAAGTCGGATATTCTACGCTTTGCTGAGGAAATCGATATTCATCCTAGTATTGTTTTAGGAAGATTACAAAATGAGGGTATTCTCAGTTTTGACAGATATAGAGAATTAAAAGAAAACTATTACTTCGTTTCGTAATGGTCTTGTACTCACTTTCCCAAATTTTTTTCGAATTATAGAAGTAGAGGGACCTTCCCTCTATTTTTTATCGAAAAGGAGCAGGGATGCAAAAGAGACATGCGCACGTATCGCCGACCTTGGACATCATGGCCAAGAAGATTTTTAGTTTGCCAGAGGTGACGGCAGCATTTATTCGAGACATTTTGGAGCTGGATGTGGCGGACGCTCAGATAGTGGAGGGAAGCCAGCCCCACAGCATGGCTTATGAGGAGGATGACTTGTTCTCCACTGCGGTGGATGTGAGAGCCAAGCTCCATGATGGAACCGAGGTGATCATCGAGATCCAGATTCGCAAACAGCAGTATTTCTTGAACCGGTTCCATTATTATCTGGCCAATCAGCTGGTGGAGAATGTACAAAAACTGCGCCAGCAAGGACAGACACATAAGATGTACGAGCAGATGGAGCCCGTCTATGGGATTGCCATTTTGGAGAAGTCGCTCTTACTAGACGAAGAGGCCGCCATCAATAAATACTGGCTGACCAATAGCCGGTCTGGCAAGCAACTCAAGGCCTATTATAAAAATGGCAAGCACCAAAATCTTCTGCAGGTTGCCTTTTTAGAGCTAGACAAGTATAATAAAGATGAGAACCTGACAGATGCAGGTAGACAGTGGCTGGAGTTTTTTGGGAATCTTCCCTTTACAAAAGCTCCCAGTCAGGCCGTTGCTCACGCAGATTCATTATTAGATTCATCTAGCTGGACCAAGGAGGAGAAGACCATGATAGACGAGCGTATTCGCATTCAAGAAAATTATGATATGACCCTGGAGACGGCGATTGACGAAGCGCGAGAAGAAGGTCTCGAACAAGGTCGTAAACAGTTGGTATGCGAGATGGTATCACGAGGAATGTTGCCTGAGTTGATCTCGGATATGACGGGCTTAACCATTGAAGAAATTGAGACTCTTCTTTCCTGAGTCGTTAAAAGAGGCAGTGCCTCTTTTCTTTTTGAAAAAACTTGAAAATTTCCCCATTTTTTCAATCCGCTTTTCTAGGATTGTGGTAGAATAGAGTCAATAAAGAGCGCTCCTCACCAACAGTGTGATCGATACTAGAAAAGAGGATTCTGATGACAAGAAAAATTGGTATTATTGGTTTGGGGCATGTGGGTGCGACCTTGACCCACAGCATGATTTTGAAACACACTTGTGATCACTTGGTCTTGATTGATACCAATGAGAAAAAGGTCAAGGCAGATGCCTTGGATTTCTGTGATACAGTTGCCAATACGGGGTATCCGGTTCATATCACGGTCAATGACTATTCGGCCTTAGTAGATGCGGATGTCGTGGTGTCGACTCTTGGAAATATCGAGTTGCAGGCCAATAACACGGATGACCGTTTTGCGGAGCTTCCTTTTACTAGCAAGCAAGTGGTGCAAGTAGCGCGTGATTTGAAGGCTTCTGGCTTTAGTGGGGTCTTATTGGTAGTGACCAATCCGGTCGATGCGGTTACTCAACTCTATCAACAATATACCGGCCTTCCAAAAGAGCAGGTGATTGGGACAGGAACCTTGCTGGATACAGCTCGGATGAAGCGCGCAGTCGCCGATCGTTTGCAGGTATCTCCTGCTAGTGTATCTGGCTATAACCTCGGTGAGCATGGAAATTCTCAATTTGTTGCTTGGAGTCAGGTCCGTGTCAAAGGACACGCTATCACCGATCTCTTCTCTCAAGAAGAGCTGGACGCCATCAACTACGAGTCCTTGCGTGGTGGTCATACTGTCTTTTTTGGCAAATTCTATACCAATTTTGGGATTGCTGCAGCAGCCCAACGCTTAGCAGAAGCTGTGATCAATGATAGCCACGAGGAAATGCCAGTCTCTAACTATCGTCCAGAATATGGAACCTATCTTGGCTATCCAGCGATTGTAGGTGGAAAAGGAATTATTGAACGATTGGACTTGCATTTGACAGAAGAAGAAAAAGAAAAATTACTCCATTCAGCCGAAACCATCAAGGAAAACACAAAAAAAGGGCTGGAGCATGCATAAAAGAGAGGAGGCTGGGACAAAAGTCCTAGCCTCTCAATTGTCTTAGCCCTTGCTTAGTGAATTTAATAAAGCTTAGTAAATTCCAAGTTGTAATTCTTGACATTACATCTATGGTATGTATAATATTACTTGTAACAAATAATCTTACAACAAAAGAGGTAATAACTATGAAAAACATTTTATTTATCGTCGGATCCCTTCGTCAAGGATCTTTCAACCATCAAATGGCGCAGAAAGCAGAAAGCCTTCTTGAAGGAAAAGCAACAGTGACTTACTTGCACTACAAGGACATCCCTTTGTTTAACCAAGATTTAGAAACGCCAACCTTGCCAGCGGTACAAGCAGCGCGTGATGCGGTCCTTGCGGCAGATGCGATTTGGATCTTCTCACCAGTTTATAACTTTGCCATTCCAGGTGTAGTGAAAAACCTGATCGACTGGCTTAGCCGTGCCCTTGATCTGTCAGAAACTCGTGGCCCATCTGCCCTCCAAGACAAGATCGTAACCGTCTCTTCAGTCGCTAATGCAGGACACGAGCCAATGTTTGCGGCTTACCAAGCCCTCTTACCATTCGTTCGGACTCAAGTAGTGGGTGACTTCACAGGAACAACCGTGAACCCAGAAGCCTGGGCAACAGGTGAATTGATCTTGACAGATGAAGCAGTGGAAGGATTGAAAAAACAAGCACAAGCTCTGTTAGAAGCATAAGAAAAAGTCCATTTTGGACAATTTTCTTCAGTTTTTTTAAAAAATAGAGAAAGTAAAAAACTCTTACGAATAGCGCTATATCAGCATTCCTAAGAGTTTTCATTCTATGGTGTCCAACCTACAAAATGGCAATGTTTCTATTGCTGGTAGGGGTTGTCTACGATCTGAAAACTGAGACAAAAGTCTCAGCTTTTTTAGATACTAAAGAGTTGTCCAAAGAAATAGGTTACTCCCATGGTAAGGAGGCCAATGATCAGGTTGCGAAGCATGGCTGGCTTGGTTGGTGCTTTTCCTAGTTTCGCACTGGTATAGCCAGTGAAGATCAAGGATAGTCCAACAACGAAGACTGTCACTGGAATGCGATAGTTAGCTGGAAAGAGAATGATAGAGAGCATTGGAGGAAGGGAACCAATAGAAAAAGCAAGGAAGCTAGATGCAGCTGCATGCCAAGGATTGGTAAATTCTTCGTATTCAATGCCGTATTTCTCTTCGACCAAGGCTTTGAGGGGGTGTTTCAGAAAGGCCCGCTCTGTCAGAATTTTTGCTGAAGTTTCGCATTCTCCATTTTCAAGATAAGCATGGTAGAGAGATTCTCTAGCTAACTTTGGATCGCGATCCAATAAGGCTTGTTCGCGGTTCACAGCAGCTTCTTCCGTGTCTTTTTGTGTGGAAACAGAAACATACTCACCACCCGCCATCGAAAAGGCACCGGCCAGAATTGCAGACAAGCCAGATAAGAAAATGATCCAGATGTTATGCGTGGCACTGGCCACCCCGATCACCACTCCAGCGATAGAAATGATTCCATCATTGGCCCCTAGAACCGCAGCTCTTAAGATATTCAAGCGATCGCCAAATGATTCATCTACTCCATGTTTCATTTCAGTCATACAATGTCTCCTTTATCTTATTTAGAATGATTATAAATAAAAAACAGAAAGAAAGCAAGTACTTACATTCAAATGATAAAAGTTCGACAATTTAATAAAACAAATGATATAACGGTTGACAGTACATCGTAAAAAGATACAATGTAACAAACAATTTTACAACTAGGAGGAGATATGGCATACACATATAATAGTAAGATTTACCTCGCAGAAGCAGTGCTAAATGTTAAGGATTTGACACGACAAACCGTTTTTTATACACAAGTCCTTGGCCTCATGATTCTGTCGCAATCCGATCAAGATGTACTTTTGGGAGCTGGGGGAAAGCCCTTAGTGCACTTATTTCAAACACCACGAGATGAGAATGTTAAGGAGTCTTATGGCCTTTACCATATGGCGATTTTATTGCCGTCTCGCGAGGATCTAGCAGATGTGTTTAAACATATTGCGGAGTTGAACTATCCCTTTGTTGGCGCAGCAGATCATGGCTATAGCGAAGCTCTTTATTTGGAAGATCCAGAAGGAAATGGTATCGAACTCTATAGAGATAAACCTGTTGCCGACTGGGATATTCGGGATGATGGCCGCATCATTGGGGTGACAGAGGAACTCTCAGCACAAGAAATTTATGACATGGGCCGCAAGGTTGATCCTTTTGTCATTGCGCCAGATACCCGCATGGGGCATATCCACTTATCGGTCAAGGATAGCGAGCAAGCAACAACTTTCTACCAAGCAGTTTTGGGCCTAGCCAATAAGTTCACCATTCCATCGGCCAGCTGGATTGCCTCAGGAGATTACCACCATCACCTAGCTGTCAATGAGTGGGGTGGAAAAAACTTGGACAAGAGAAAAGCAGAATTTCCTGGACTTGCCTATTACGTCGTTGAAGTGGCAAACAAAGATGACTTAGTTGTTATTGCAGAAAGAGCGAAAACACAAAGGGCTCCGATCAACTGGGTGACATCTAGTGAATTTTCTTTTGAAGATCCTGATGGTATTGTAACGAGGGTAAGAAAAGGATAACAAAAAGGGAGTGGGAAAGAACTCCAACTAATTTAGAAGAGTTCGTTTTCCCACCCCCGCAAAGTTGATTAGGTCTTCTTTGGAGCTTAATCAAGCGAACAAAGATGCCAATCAACCACTGCGTCATACAGTTATTTCTATCAAAGATCGAAGGTTGGACAGTTTTTTGCCCAACCCCTTTTTAATGAGATAAATTAGTTCGTTTCATTATCTTTTCCCACCACCCAAAATAAGAGAAGGAGTTGGGAAATACCTAAGGCAAATAAGGCCATGAAACCGTTGCGACTTCCTTTAGCTGTGGCTTGGGTGAAATCCAACTTTTGATTGGCTTGGCTCATGGCAACGATCAAGGAAGCCAGAGTTGTTCCAACAGCACCTGCAAATTGTTGCAAGGTATTAAAGATTGCGTTCGCATCGGGTTGCTCTTCCAGAGAGAGTTGTTTCTGTCCGTTTGTCATGATATTGCCAAAGGCAAGTCCCATACCGGTCATGAAGATCATGTAAAAGATGAGAATCAAGCCATTTGTCAGCTTCAGGCCCAAGAGGGTAAAGTGAAAATGGGCCAGAAGGATGAAAGCAGCTCCAAGGAGGATCGGTTTGCGGGCCCCCAGTTTATCTAGAATCAGACCGGAGAAGGGAGCAAAACCAGCTCCAATGATGGCTCCTGGAAGCAGCATCAAGGCTGCAAGCGTCGTGCTTGAGTGGTTGACCAATTGGACATAATTAGGAAGAAGAAAACTCATGGCAAGAGAACCTAATTGAAAGGTGAAGAAGGCTAGAATATGGCCAGTGAGACGATGATTTTTCAAAATAGAAAGATTGATAATGGGAGTCTCTAACTGATTGGACCGCCAGACCAAAAGGACCAGTCCCAAGGTTCCGATCACCAGCCAACCAAGCACAGAAAAACTGAAGAACGCATGATCCGCTAGGCCATGAATACCTAGAATCAACCCTATGAAAAGGGCAATGATGGCAAGAAGGCTCCCGATATCAAAGGTTTCCCTCTTGACTTTACTGATTTGCTCAATGGAGCGAAGTCCTGCAACTAGTGAGGCCAAAAGGATCGGGAATTGAACTAAAAAGATGGACCGCCAGCCGAAGCTAGCGGTTAAGAGTCCCCCGACAGTAGGCCCAATAGCGGGTGCAATGGCTGTAATCAAGGTCCCCACTCCCATCATGAGACCGATCTTACGTTTTGGGACTTGTTCTAAAATGATATTAAACATCAGAGGGAGGGCAAAACCAACCCCCATTCCTTGGACCAATCGCCCCAGGACCACAAAGCCAAAATTTGGAGCTAAGAAGTCGATAAGAACACCTAAAACAGATAGGAGATTTCCAACTAAAAAGATGGACTTCATTTTAAAGGAACGCTTGAGATAAGCAGATAAGGGGACCACACAGGCAACCACTAGAAGATAGATGGTGGTAACCCACTGGACTGTTGCGGTGTTGATCTCAAATTCCTTCATCAATATTGGAAAGGTGATGTTCATGGCAGTTTCTCCAGCCACCCCGCAAAAGGACAGGATCCCTGTCGCAAAGATCGCGAACAAGACCTTGGCTGAAATTTTTTCTTGTGACATAGACGTCTGATTCCTCCTAAATCTTCCTATAATGTTGTAAAAATGGTCTGAAAATCCATTGTAGCGATCTCATTTCCTGTCAAATCCAATTGCTATGAGCATAGCAGGACCGACGTTAACCTGATTCATCGTTTTGTTAGCTAACAAATAGTATAGAGGAAATGAAGAACCCTGTCAAAGAGTTTTTGAAAAATTGTGAAAATTTTAAAAGTATTCTCAAAAGATGCTGCTTCTAAAAATGAAAGGGATTGCTCACCACTATGATATAATAAGAAGAAAGCAAGCAACGTGAACACACCAATAGGGGGCGCCATGGCCAAGTATTTAGTCCAGAAGTTTTTTTGGTTACGAGAAAATAGTTTAATTCAAATATCCCAGAAAACACTCGTTTCCTTATTTCCTTTTTTCTTATTTTCAGGAATCGTTCGGGTGATCGCCTTATCGGTCTTCTCTGGTCCAGGCTATATTCATCAACTCTTTTCGATGGATAGTTGGTTGCCATGGGATCAAGTGGTCAGTCAAGTTCTTATTAATTTTTCCAACTTTCTAGGAGGTCTAGCGGGGCCTTTAGCGACTTACTTTGCTGGGAAATATACAGCTGGGCACTATGGTAGAAGTACGGGGACAGCTGGTGTCACTGCTCTTTTGGTCAGCTTGATTGTAGGGTCTCAGGAATTATTGGTGAGCCCACTCAATGATGGACAACTGACGCGAATCAACTTACCTGCGACGACCAATATCCTCTTAGCCATTGTTTTAGGCTATCTAATCGGACAGATCTTTCGACTATCCAAGGCTAGTGACGACCAGATTGTGGACAAAGACTTTATCTATCAGCCCAAGACTGTGCGTCCCATTTTCTTGTCCTTGGTTCTAGGGGTTAGCCTGAATATTCTCCTCCTTCTTGGCAATCAGTACCGTATTTTTCAAATGATCGGTCAATTCTTTAGCTTTCTGACTATAAGCAGTCATCATCTCCTGTCTACCTTTGTCATGGGGTTCTTCAGTGGCTTATCAGCTTGGGTCGGCAACAGTCAGGCTTTTGCCCTAAACTCAATTGTGGATGACAGTTTTGCTTTAGAAAATCTGAATTACGCTGTGACCCATCATACAACGACGGGGATTCCTCATCTCTATACTTTGACCAATTTGTATCGGAGTTTTGGCATGGTAGCTGGAATTGGCGCTGTCCTAGCACTTTTGGTAGCGATCTTACTGGTCTCCCACAGTCGAAAGGACAAGAAAGTCAGTCTCCTCAGTATTTTTCCAGGCCTCTTTAATAACGGTGCCCCCTTCATGGTAGGGATTCCGGTCCTGCTCAATCTTCTATATGTGATTCCCTTCTTATTGATCCCCTTGGTCAATATGGCCATCGCTGCTGTGGCTTTGTGCTTTAAGCTTATGCCAGCAGCCGTCTATCCAGTGCCAGATGGGACTCCGAGCCTTCTCTATGCTTTCATTGGAACGGGAGGAAGTCTGAGAGCCTTAGCTGTGAGTATACTTTGTTTTGCGATAGACGTGCTCCTTTATCTACCATTTGTCCGCATGGGAAATCGTATTCGAAAAGATCTAAAAGTGAAAGGAGAAAGCGATGAAAGTCTCTAAAAAAACAGCCATCGTCCTCACTTTGGTCTGTCTTTTCTTGATCGGTTTAGCCATACCTTCTTATAGCTGGACTCGAACCAATGTTTCAAAAATCGAGAAATTTTATAATTCCAAACTGTCGCCCATCATCATGATTCCAGGAAGCTCAGCAACAGAGAACCGCTTTGATGGCTTGGTGACCAAGCTCAACCAAGGCCGCCAAGGCACCAAGCACAGTCTGCTCAAGCTCAAGGTATGGAATGATGGGCATATCACCTATAGCGGTAGTATTGATGCCAAGGACAATGAACCAGTGATTGTGGTTGGTTTTGAAAACAACAAAGATGGCTATAGCAATATTAAAAAGCAGGCTAAACTATTCAATCAAGCCTTTGAAGCCCTTCAAGAAAAATACAATTTTAATAATTTCAAGGGCTTGGGTCATTCTAACGGGGGCTTGATTTATACAGCCTTTATCGAAAATTATCTAGAAGATTATGATGTGGATCTAAAGACCCTCATGACCATCGGAACTCCCTATAATTTCACGGAAACCAATATTCAAAATAAATCTGAGATGTTGGCCGATTTTATCAAGGGAAAAAAAGCCATCCCCAATACGCTTCATATGTATTCAGTAGCAGGAACCATCACCTATGATTCCGATGAGTTAGTCCCAGATGCCAGTGTTTCTGCTGGGAAATATATCTACCAAAACCAAGCTGCTAGTTATACGGAGATCACAGTGACGGGGGAAGATGCCCAGCACTCGGACCTTCCAACCAATGATGAGGTGGTTGCCTTGGTGAAAGAGCATGTTGAAAGTCAAATGGATCGTAGAACCAAACCAAATAAAGAAAACTAAGTGTGAAGAAGGGATTCCTTCCTCACTCTTTTTTTAGTATAATAAAGTTCAGTATGAAAACACGGGAGACTAAAGGAGATCAGATGAAAAGAAAACATTGGATCCAGTTGGGATTAGTGGCTTCAAGTATGGTCTTGTTAACAGGATGTTACCAAAGATACCAGCGCCAGTCCAGTCCTAAAAAAGAGGTTGCAACGAGCCAGACTTCAGCAAAGAAACAAGCGAAAAAAGCAGACAACAAACAATTATACCAGTCTGTTTTTTCAGACTACCAAAAGATTTTTGCCACTTCAAAAGATTTGGATGCCATTTCCAAATTGAATGATGCATTAGCCAAAGAAGATCGGATGATCAATAGCTGGGTGATCGAGACTGTCATCAATCAGCCAGCAGCTGTTCGCTATGCCTTTAAGGACTTAAATAGCGATGGGGTAGATGAGATGATCATCGCCAACCAGCAAACCGATGGGACCTACTTTGCGACAGGAGTCTACTACCTCAAGGACCAAAAGCCGACCTTGCTTGCTGAAGGTTTCGTCGCTGGACACGGAGGAGCGCGTAATGCGACAACCCTCTATAAGGGAGGAGATGTCATAGAAGTTAGCTGGTTGTCGGGAACTGGCCGTGGTGTAGCCGTGCTTTCACGAATAGAAAAGACACCTCAAGCCGCGACAAAAGTCCAGGAAGAAGAAGTTCAGGTACCTGGGTCAGATCTGAATGCCCTCTTTGGAAAATCGGATGAGGATAAACTGGACCTCAAGAGTTTTGACTGGCAAACCTTTGAAAGCACACCATCAGGAGGCGATACCCAAAGCCAGGAGAAAACACCTTGGAATGCTGAAAAATCAGCAAAATTAGCAGAATTTATGAAGACCTGGGGCGAAAAGATGGGGCAACCCAACTACCAAAAAGGCATTGCTGGCGGTGATGTAGGACCAGACAACCTCTATACTCTAGGGGACAATAGCAAGATGGATGCTATTTATACAGATACTGGTCAGGGAAATGCAAAATACCGCATAGTGGAACGCTATAGCAATTGGGACAAGTATCCAGATGTGCATAGTTATTTCTTTGCTATTACAGATACAGGAGAAGGCATTGTCTTTCATTCCCCAACGACCAATGGTGGAAAGATGTACCTAAAACCAACAGAAAACAAGGAACTTCAAGAAGAATTTACGCAACTGCTTCATCAGTAAGAAGAAGCATTAGACCAGAAAATGAGTATTTTCTGGTTTTTATTCATTCATTATATGCATAAAAAACCAAAACATGCAGTGTTGTTTGGGAAAGAAAATATGTTAAAAGATAGTGATAAAAACCGTTATATAAGCATTTGAAAACAGAAAATATTTGACAATGAAAGGAAAATCATTTAAAATATATTCAAACTTTATTTATAGGAGAATAATGATGAAAAAACTTCTTACAGCCGGTGTGGCTCTCTTGTCAGTTGCAACATTGGCAGCATGTTCTGGTAAAACTGCTTCAGAATCTTCTAACAAAGAAGCAAAGGCTTCTTCTAGCAAAGTAGAAAAATCATCTACTTCAGAAAGCAAATCAAGCAGTTCCTCAAAAACATCAAAATCTTCAGTTGATGTTCCAGAAATCGTCTTGGTAACAGATGAAGAAATCGATAACGCCAAAACACTTGGTGATATGAAAACCATTTATGGAAAAATGCTCGATAACTACACAAAATATGTCAAAGAAATTGGTGATAAGATTCCAGCTGCTGGAAAAGAGGCCTATAATAATCAAGTAGACCCAGCTATCCAAGCTATGGAAAGTTCAAGAAAAGCTTTTAACGACTCACTTTCATCCCTTGGTTCTGATGATACAGTTATTCCTGAGCAACCTCGTGCTCAAGTTGCACAACAATTAAAGAGTGCTCGTGATATTGCTAAACAAGCTATTGAAAGTGCTTATCAAGCAATTTCACCATATACTTCTTCATCTTCAGATGATGAATAATTCATAAATGAAAATGAGAGTGGGACAGAAATCGGTCATTCGTTAGAATTCGATTTCGTCGTCCCACCTCCGCACAGTTGAGTAGGGCTGTAAAAGCTGATGAAATCAGCGTAGTAGAGCCCACTCAACCACTGCGTCTTGCTCGACAATCCAAAAACAATTAAGAGGCTAGGAATTTTGTCCTAGCCTATTTTTGCTTTCTTACAAAAATGTAAGAAATAAAGGGGAAAATGTAAGGTTATGTTATGGTGAAAGCGTTCTTATTTTAGTACAATTGATTTGTAAAAAACAATTGAAGCTTTTTCGAGCTAGAAAGGAACGGACCATGACCCTACTAGACGTTCAACATATCAAAAAAATCTACAAAACCCGCTTTCAAGGAACACAGGTCGAAGCCTTGAAAGACATTCACTTCACCGTGGAAAAAGGGGAATATGTCGCCATCATGGGGGAATCAGGATCCGGGAAATCCACCCTTCTCAATATCCTAGCCATGCTGGACCAGCCGACCGAAGGACGGGTCTACCTCAATGGCATGGACACCTCGACCATCAAGAACAAGGATGCGTCGAGCTTCCGTCGGGAAAAACTAGGCTTTGTCTTTCAAGATTTCAATTTGCTGGATACCTTGTCTGTCAAAGACAATATTCTTCTCCCTCTGGTCCTCTCTCGTAGACCGGTCAAGGAAATGATGAGTAAGGTCGATAGCGTGAGTCGGGAGTTGGGCATCCACCAACTGCTTGAAAAATACCCTTACGAAATCTCTGGTGGTCAAAAACAACGGGTGGCTGTGGCACGGGCTATCATCACCTCGCCAGAAATCCTACTGGCCGATGAGCCAACAGGGGCGCTGGATTCTAAGTCCTCGGCTGCTTTGCTAGATGTCTTTGAAGATATCAATACCATGGGCCAAACCATTCTCATGGTGACCCACTCGACCGCAGCGGCAGCACGGGCCAAGCGCGTGCTCTTTATCAAGGACGGGATTCTTTACAACCAGATCTTCCGCGGAGAAAAGACAGAGCGTCAGATGTTCCAAGAAATCTCAGATACCTTGACGGTCATGGCGGGAAAGGAGGATCGTGATGTTTAAATTAACAAGTAAATTAGCTCTTTCCAACCTTAAACAAAATCGCAAACTCTATTACCCCTTTGCCCTGGCTGTCATATTAACGACCATGATCCTTTATAGTTTTATCGCCTTGTCATCGACCCCTCATTTAGAGGATACTTACGGAGGGGGATCGGCGAGAACTGTTCTTGGTTTTGGTAGTTTCGTCGTCCAGCTGGTCGTCATCATTTTAGTGGCTTATGCCAATGGCTATGTCATGAAAAATCGTTCCAAAGAATTGGGACTGTACAGTGTTCTGGGAATGGAGAAGAAGCACCTCCTCGTCATGACCCTATGGGAATTGCTTATCTTCTATATCCTTACAGTTGGTGCGGGACTGGGATTGGGGCTCTTGTTTGATCGCTTGATTTTTGCCTTGCTCCTAAAATGTATGGGGCTACCAGTCGTCATTCAATCAACCTTCCAGATAGGGGCTGTTCTTAACACTTTACTTGGGTTAGCCTTAGCTTTTGGCCTCATTCTTTTGTTGAATTCTTTCCGCCTCTTGCGCTACAGTTCCCTCCACCTCATGCAACAGAAAAAGGCAGGGGAGAAGAAGGGACGCTTCTTGCTGGTTCAAACTCTGTTAGGACTAGGGCTCTTAGGAATTGCTTTTTATATAGCGCTAACCGTTGAGCGGCCAGTTGCAGCGGTTCAAGGATTCTTTATTGCCGTCATCTTGGTCATTCTAGCGACTTATCTCTTATTCAACGCAGGATCCATTACCTTCTTAAGATTTCTCAAAGGTCGGAAATCCTATTACTACAAGCCAGAGAATTTTATATCTGTCTCTAATTTAATTGCTCGGATGCGAAAAAATGCAGCGGGCCTTGCGACCATTAGTATTCTTTCCACCATGGTCTTGGTTACCTTAACAGGGTCGCTCAATATCTTTATTGGAGGGAAGAACTACCTAGATACTGTCTACCCTTCTGATTACATGATTAGTGTGGGACATATGACTTCAGATGCTGAAACAGAACCGGTTATTGAAGATGTTCAAGCTCAAATTAAGAAAACTGCCGATGCGACGAAACTGTCCGATTATCAGGTGGCACAGACAACATACTGGTCAGCTGAAATTCGAAAGATTGATGGAAGGATCTTAGAGGTGAATGACCAGTCTACTTCATCAACTGGTCAGGAGTTGAAGACAGAAGGAGTGGTCAACTTTTTTGATCAGGCAACTTATGAGCAACTGACCGGTCAAAAAGTTGAGCTTGGGGAAAATGAAATCCTAGCCTATGGATATCAGTATCCTGGGAAATTAGACTCACAATTAGAAATCAATGGGAAGACCTTCACGATTAAAGAAAAACTAAACTCCAATTTTATCCAAGGAAAACTCCCTCAATCCGACCTGTTTCAACACCAAATGGGCTTGTACCTGGTCCTCCCTGACTTGAACCAATTGGGACTAAAAGTTGATAAAAATTTGGAATTCTCTATTACTGCTAAAAATAAAGATAACCAAGATTTTATTTCTGGCTTGATCAAAGAGCTGTATTCGACAGACAAAATCAGTCAATATGGTGCGACTTATTTTGGTGGATTTGATCGATACAGTATAGAGAAAGATTGGCGTGAATCAGCAGGGACACTCCTCTTTATAGGGATTTTCCTATCGGTGATCTTTCTATTAGCTACAGTTCTTGTCATTTACTACAAACAGATTTCAGAGGGCTATGAGGACCGGGAAAATTTTGTAATCTTGCAACAAGTAGGATTGGACAAAAAGCAAACGACCACCACCATTCGCAAACAGATTCTCACCGTCTTTTTCCTTCCATTATTCTTCTCCTTCCTGTACCTAGGAGTAGCTTACAAGATGATTGCAAAAATCGTTGCCATCCTAGGAGCAACCAATGCGGGCTTGGTCCTTCAAACAACTCTTTCCATTTGTGCTGTCTTTTTCATCTCTTATGTTCTCGTCTTTCTACTGACTTCTAGAAGTTATCGGAAGATTGTCGTGCGATAGCGTTTGATACGATGGAAGCTTAGGAAAATAGGTGAAAAAGAGATCACTTGGGACACTTTTTTTAATCAATAAAACCGAGGATTTGATTCTCGGTGTTACAGATTGAGGACAAAGCTCCCCTTGAAACTTTCCTTAGGTGAGTACGGACGTCAGCGAACTTCCAAGAAGTTCCATGACTTAGTTTTGAACCTAAGGTTTCAAAACTCCCGAGTGCTAGAAACAATAGTGTTTCTAGCACTTTTCTCACGGCGGAAAGTTTCAGTGTATGCTTGAATGGGCATAATAGTATGTATTATCTTAATTGTTTCTACATCACTTAGCTTTATCTATGTAAAAAAAATCTGTAAACATTAAAAAACACCGAGGATTTGATCCTCGGTGTTTTTATCGTGATTATTTCACGTGTTTTGCAAGTTCTTCTTGTGCTTTTTTGTTTGATTCTTCTTTTTCCTTCAACCAATTCTTATAAGCTTTTTCGTAGTCAGCCGTTGTGACTGTCTTGTCTTGAACCTTTTGGTATTTGAAGAAGGTTGTTTCACCTTTAATACCAATTGCAGAATTTGCTCTTGAGAATGGTGTTACCTTAGTGATAGATGGAACTCCACCCTTAGAGTAGATTGGAAGAACCATGGCATTTTCTGTCAACCAAGCTTGGGCAGCAGCGTATTTTTCATAACGTGCATTGGTATCCAATTTTTCAGCATTGGCAGCATCTAGCAATGCTTGGTATTCGTTCAAACCAATTTTCTCGATGAGTGCTTGGTCTTTCTTAGGATCAAGTCCCATACCAGTCAAGGTTGAACCATCTGTTGAGTTTAAGATATCCAAGTAAGTAGATGGGTCTTGGAAGTCAGGTCCCCAACCAGTGATATCCATATCAAAGTCTTTTTGCTCTGGTGATTGGGCAAAATAAGTAGCGTTATCTGCATCGTCTGTAGACAATTTTTGTACATCGATCACGACATTGTCTGTACCAAGGGCTGCTTCGATTGAGCTCTTCAAAGAGTCTGCTTGTTGGACAAGAGCATTAGAGGATTGGTCCACAACATAGTCGATATGGATTGGGAATTGAACACCTTGTGATTGCAATTCAGCCTTCGCTTTTTCAAGTTCCGCTTTGGCTTTATCCGCATTATGCAAGCTATCTTGAGCATCTGCGAAGCTAACACCTTTCCACTCATCTCCTGTTGCGGCAAGTTTTTCTTCAACGAGAGTACCGAAGTCTTTCCCATCTGCTTGCACAAATGTCGGTGGAACTAGAAGGGTACGAAGAGTTTTTGATGCTCCGTCTTTCCCATTCACTTGAGCACTGTAGGAAGTTCTGTCTAAAGCAAAGTTCAAAGCTTGACGGAAGTTTTTGTTTTGAAGAGCTGTTTTGGTGTTATTCTTTTGCTCATCAGATGTCTTCTTCGTATGGCCGTAATTTTGACGGTTGACGTTGAAGTAAGCGTAGTAAACAGTAGAATCTTGTGGGGAATAAACGATGTTATCCTTGAATTTCTTCTCAATCGTACTGTAGGTTGAGCTAGTTGGGAAGAGACGAGCAGTAGATAGGTTACCATCTGAGAAGTTACGAGCAAGGTAGTCTTGGTCGGATCCATCGAAGTAAGTTAATTTAACGGTATCGATGTGAACATTTTTCTTGTCGTAATATTCAGGGTTCTTTTCCAACTCGATTTGTGATTTTGAAGTGAAGGACTTCAAAATGTAGGCCCCGTTGTAGAGGATCCCATTTGGTTTCACGCTACCGAAATCTTTCCCAGCTGATTCCAAGAATTTGTCATTGACCGGCATCATAGTAGAAGTGGTCAATTTAGAATTCCAGAAAGATTCTGGCTGGTTCAAAGTATATTGAAGAGTATGATCATCAACAGCTTTGACCCCAACGGTTGAGAAGTCTTTGGTTTTCCCATTTACATAGTCATCCAAGCCTTTGACTGAGTTTTGAACCAAGTAAAGAGCATCGGACTTTTTATCGGCTACATATTTCAGAGATGTCACGAAATCATTTGCAGTGACGTCAGCGTATTCATTTCCTTCTGAATCATACCACTTCGCGTCTTTTCGAAGCTTGTAGGTATAAGTGAGCCCGTCTTTTGAAACAGACCAGTCTTCTGCAAGAGCAGGCACTAAGTTACCGTATTGATCGTTTTCAAACAAACCATCGACCAAGTTAGTTGTAATGTCGCTTGTAGTTGAACGATTTGAAGTCAAATAGTTCAAGGAATCAGGGTCTGTACCATACACGTAGTTGTAGGTTGTTCCCTTTGATGAATTAGAAGATGAACCACATGCAGCAAGGAAAAGCGTTGAAGCAGCGGCTACACCTGCTAAAAGAGCAAGCTTCGATTTTTTCATATTCGTGTCTCCTTTTGAATAATTTTAATTATTATACTCCAATCAATCTATAAAATAAAGTGTTTTTTGAACTTTTTTTGCATATTTACACACCAGTATACAGTGAAGGCCTTGATATTAAGGGATTTTTAAGGAATAAAAATTTTTTTTAAAAAACCACTAGTATGCTTTACATACTAGTTGGAAAGGAGTATACTGATAGTGAAGAAGCTAGTATGTAAAACCAACTAGTGGATGAAGAAAGAGGTGAGAAGGATGAAAGAGTCCCAATTGCTAAAAGGAGTCTTGGAGGGCTGTGTTCTAGAGATTATTTCCAAAAAGCCTATCTATGGTTATGAATTGATCCAAAGTCTTAAAGAGATGGGGTTTGACAAAATTGTCGCAGGGACCATTTATCCCCTACTTCAAAAATTAGAAAAACAAGGGGTTATTCATGGGGAAATGAGGCCCTCTCCAGATGGTCCCGATCGCAAGTATTTTTCCCTAAGTGATACTGGAAAAGAGCGCTTAGAGGAATTTTGGGATCAGTGGCAGGAGCTAGTCACAAAAGTAGAACGTATCAAGAAGGAGGGGGAAGAATGGTAGAAAGTTATACAGAAAAAATGTCAGATGAATTGATGCACTTAAATAAGGACAATCAATCCTATATGAAAAAAATGATGACCTATATTGGTGCCAAGTCTTATTTTTATGACGAAGAGGTACTCGGTGAACAGCTCTACAATATGGTATGTGACTTAAAGCTTGCTGAAAAAGCAGGCATTCGGGCAGTGGATTATTTTGGAAAGGATCCACGGGCTATGGTGGATCAAGTTCTTTCAGATTTGCCTAAACGTTCTTTAGGATCTTATGCGGGATTAGTCATCATTCTTGGAGCGATTTTAGCTGGTGTGCATTATTTAATGGATTTCACCTGGATGACACCACTGAGAATCGCCCCATTAACCTACCTGGTAGATCTCCTTATCTTCTTAGTGGTTAGTCAATTCATGATGTGGCTTTGGTCCAAGCAAAGCTATGGGGAAATCAAGTGGCCTTGGGCTATTTTTATAAGTGTGATTAGCCTGATAGTTTTTCTGAACATCGTACGACTATTTTCGATCTATTTTGGCCACATTGGGAGTCTCTTCTTATCAGATGGTTGGGCGATTTCTCTTGCTGTCCTAGTTCTACTTGGGTTTGCGGTTATGGCTTATAGAAGTAGAGATCGCGTGATGACGAGTCTACTAGTAATGGGGCTGACTTTCCTAGTAACTGGATGTTGGATTCGCTTTGTGAATCCAGAAACTGCTAATGTATTACGCTGGCTACTCCCTCTTATAGGACTAGTCCTGTTCCTCATTGTATTTCGTCTCCAAAGAAAGGGGAAAGCAATATGACATCAGCTATTTATTATAAAGAAACACAGGATTTGGTTCAAACCTTTAGCCAGGAAGACCAAGCTTATTTCCAAGATCTCTGGGATTATTTCAATTTCGCCGGTTTCTTATATGAGGAGAAAGCTTTAAAAGAGCAGGTCTATAATCTAGCGCTGGATTTTTCGCAAGCAAGTGGAGATGGATGGACAGCCAAGGACTATTTTGGACAGGATCCCAAGGGGATGGCAGACCAAATTATAGAGAATATGCCCAAAGAATCCACGCGATCTGTTTTAAAATATGGGGCAATTATCTCGGGAATTGTGATTTTTTATCGCCTCTTAAGTGATTTTGCTTCACAAGCAGTCCTGGTTCTTAAGCCACTTGTCTATCTAACGGATGGTATTTTGGGGCTTTTGGTCGTTGGACTACTCTTCTATCTCCTTCGTCGCCTCATTTTTGCAGAAGAGAAGTCAAAAAAAGTAATTTATGGAGTAGTCGTTCTCGTTCTGGGGATCTATTTTATCAGTGAAATAGTTGGGGTCCGTTTCTTGCCAGCTTTTGCCTGGTTGACGGTACCGAATCCATGGGATGCCTTCCTGATGACAGGGGCTAGTGCAGGACTTATCCTGTGGCAGTGGAAAGAAGAGTTTGCTCGTGCCTTCATCTTTCCTATTCTGTCTTTCTTAATAGTGGGATTCTTGCATCGCTGGACTTTGGCACAAGGAATTCAGAATCCTAGTATGACTGTCCTCCTGCCAACAGCCGTCATTGTTTTTGGGCTAGTTATATACTATTGGTTTACCATTCGGGCCTTGAAAAAGATGAAGGCTGAAGAAGGTTAAAATACAGTTAAGGAGGGGTGCCCCTCCTTTATTAGTTGGAGAAGTTACTGTCAGAGATAGGCTACCATTTTCAATCTAAGTGTGATAGAATGATGACAATAAAAGGGGGGAAAAAGGGATGAATCTATTTCGAAAAAAAGATGTTGGCAAATCTCATGCTGGTCTGAACCGCCATTTGCGAATGTGGGATTTGATTGTTTTAGGTATCGGTGCTATGGTGGGAACGGGGATCATCACGATTACTGGGACTGCAGCAGCGACTTTAGCTGGGCCAGCCTTGATTGTTTCCATTGTGATTGCAGCATGTTGCGTAGGATTGTCTGCTCTCTTTTTTGCCGAATTTGCCTCTCGTATTCCTGCGACTGGGGGAGCCTATAGTTACCTCTATGCTATCTTTGGTGAGTTTCCAGCTTGGCTTGCAGGTTGGCTAACGGTTATGGAATTTATGACAGCTGTATCCGGGGTCGCTTCGGGTTGGGCAGCCTATTTCAAGGGCTTGTTAGCGAATGGAGGTATCCATCTCCCAGCAGCTTTAAATGGGACCTTTAATCCTACTGCAGGAAACTATGTGGATCTGTTACCCATTTTAGTCATGGTTCTGGTGACGGCTCTAGTTCTCCACAATGCTAAATTTGTCCTGCGCTTTAATTCGATCCTGGTAATTTTGAAATTCTCTGCCCTAGCTTTGTTTGTTCTGGTAGGAATGTTTCATCTCAATCCTGCCAACTGGGCAAATTTTGCTCCTTACGGATTTGGGGAAATCTATGGTGGTCAGACAGGGATTATGGCGGGGGCTTCGCTCATGTTTTTCGCTTTCCTAGGATTCGAGTCTATTTCCATGGCGGTTGATGAAATTCAAGAGCCTCAAAAGAATATTCCTCGGGGGATTGTTCTCAGTTTGATGATTACGACGGTGCTCTATATCTTGGTAACCTTGGTGCTAACGGGGATGGTACCTTTTAGTCAGTTGAATGTGGATGATGCGGTTGCCTATGCTCTCCGTCAGGTAGGAGCCTCTTGGGCAGGGACCTATGTTTCCCTCGTTGCGATTTTTACCCTCATCACCGTCTGCATTTCCATGACCTTTGCTCTTTCTCGAATGATCTATAGTTTAGCGCGTGATGGTCTTCTTCCCAGTATGATGCGGGAGTTGGATCCTAAGACCAAGGTGCCTAAAAAGGCAACGATACTAGCTGGGATTGCTGCAGCAATTGCAGGTGGGGTTTTCCCATTAGCGAGCATTGCCTCCTTTTTAAATATCTGTACCCTAGCCTATTTGATCATGATGGCCATAGCTATTCTTAAACTTCGTAAAGAACAAGGGCTACCAAAGGAAGGGGAGTTCAAGACTCCTTTGGTTCCATTCCTGCCTATTTTATCCATTATCATCTGCGTCTCTTTCATGACCCAGTATTCTTTAGGAACTTGGATGGCCTTTGGCCTTGCTCTCTTGATTGGGACGGTCCTTTATTTCAGCTATGGCTACCAACATTCTGAAGAAAATAAGCAAGAAGCTTAACGAAAAGTCAGAGAACTACTCTGGCTTTTTTTGACCAGATGAAGAAGAAAGGCCAAATAGTAAGCAACAAGGATGCTTGTTTTTGTTATAATGAAAGGGAGTATAAATCAAAGGAGAAGATCATGACATTTGAAGAAATCTTGCCTGGACTAAAGGCAAAAAAGAAATATGTGCGTACGGGTTGGGGCGGAGCAGAGAACTATGTCCAGCTTTTCGATACCATCGAGCAAAATGGAGTGGCTCTGGAAGTGACACCTTATTTCCTCATTAACGTGTCTGGTGAAGGCGAAGGCTTTTCCATGTGGAGTCCAACTCCCTGTGATGTTCTAGCGACAGATTGGGTGGAAGTACATGACTAAACGGGTCTTGATTACAGGCGTGAGCACCGGGATTGGTCTGGCGCAAGCTCGTTTGTTTTTAGAAAAGGGCTATCAGGTTTATGGAGTGGACCAAGGAGCAGATCCTCAGTTGCCAGGCGATTTTCACTTCTTACAGCGAGACTTAACCTTGGATTTGACACCAATCTTCGACTGGTGTCCTGAGGTAGATGTCTTGTGCAATACAGCGGGAGTATTGGACGATTACAAACCGCTTCTTGAGCAAAACGCTCAGGAGATTCAGGAGATTTTTGAGATCAACTATGTTACTCCGGTAGAGCTGACACGACATTATCTGACTCAAATGTTGGAGAAGAAGCAAGGGATCATCATCAATATGTGCTCCATTGCTTCTAGCCTTGCAGGCGGAGGTGGGCACGCCTATACCTCTTCTAAACATGCCTTAGCAGGATTTACCAAGCAATTAGCTCTAGACTATGCTGAAGCTGGGATTCAGGTCTTTGGCATTGCTCCTGGTGCAGTTAAGACTGGTATGACCGCTGCTGACTTTGAACCAGGTGGTCTGGCAGATTGGGTAGCCAGTGAAACACCTATCAAACGCTGGATTGAGCCAGAGGAAGTGGCAGAAATCAGTCTCTTTTTGGCCAGTGGGAAGGCCTCTGCCATGCAGGGACAAATCCTGACCATTGATGGTGGTTGGAGTTTGAAATAGAGAACTGAGAAAGCAGGAGGTTAAAGCATGCACGAATATGATTTTGGTTTTTCCTTACCGAAAGGATATCAGGTATTTCTTGATGACTTAGGGGATCAGCCAGGTTATGACATTGGTGAGACAGGTATTTGTCTCTATGCTAAAGAAGATCTTACCGAACGCAATCAAACCTACCAGATTGATGAGGATGAACCAGATTTCTTTATGATCGGTCAAGATGGGGATCTGGCCTATTTCCTCAAAAAGAATGGGGACGATAGCATTTATGAAAATGATCTAGGTGCGCTAGGTTCTCTCGAAATGCAAAAGGTAGCTGAATCAATTACAGACTTTATTAATCAGATCTTGCAGGAGGAGTAAGATAGAAATAGAAAGGGGACTAAGAAAGATAGCTGCAAAAAGCTCGTCGATTTACTCAGTCTTTTTTAAAAAATTTTTTAAAAAATCTTTTCTCATTCATTTTGGATTCATCTTTCTTAGATAAAATAGAATCATCAAGAAGAACTTGATAAGAAAAAAAGAAAGTTGGTAACTAACATGAAAAAATCAATTAAACAAAAAGCCGTTGCAAGTCTCGCAATCTTCTCTCTATCAACTGCCGCTCTAGGCTCTGTAGTAGCCTTTGCCGATACTGGAACAAGTAAAAAGACTACTTCTTCAACAGTGACTGCATCTGTCACCCTTGCACAAGCTCAAGAAAAAGCTCTGAAAGAAGCTAAGGGTGGAAAAGTGATTGGCTACGAGCAAGAAGAAAAACATGGAAAAGCAGTGTATGAAGTGACCATCTTGGATGGAAAAAATGAAAAAGAATATAAGATCGATGGCCAGTCTGGTGCTATCTTGAAGTCAAAAACTAAGGATCTGAGTCAGGATCGTGAAGATCAGCAATTAATCGGAGCAAGTGTTCAGTTGGACTTGGCTAAGGTAGAGAGCCAGCTGAAATCAAAATACTCGAATGCTAGTATCGAAAAAGTAGAGTTAGATGTAGAAGATGGTAAACTTGTCTATAGCGTTAGCTTGCGAGAAGGCAATCAAAAAATTGAGTTAGAGTTAGATGCCAATACAGGTACCGTATTGGAAGAAGATGTGGAGCTGGATCACGATTAACTAGAGTAAGATCTCGACTAGGCTTTTCCTAGCCGAGATTTTTTATGGAAGCATGGTATAATAAGGGAAGAAATTTGGAGTAAGTGGCTATGAAAGTATTAGTGATTGAAGACGAAGTAGATTTGAATCGTAGCATCGTTAAATTACTGAAAACCCAGCAGTATAGTGTTGATGCGGCCTATGATGGTCAGGAGGCCTTGGACTACATTCGTGTGTCCCAGTATGACGTGATTATTTCAGATATTATGATGCCGCAGCTAGATGGTTTGGGGGTATTGAGCTACTTGAGAAATCATCAGATTAAGACCCCAGTTCTGATGCTAACGGCTAAAGATAGCCTAGAAGACAAGGTAACAGGACTGGATGCTGGTGCAGACGACTACTTGGTCAAACCCTTTGAATTTGATGAATTACTGGCTCGGATTCGCGTCATGCTGAGACGAAATAATCGAGAAAACTTGACCAACCTGGTCCAATTTGGTGACTATTCCTTAGACCTGGCAAAAAAGACCATCCAACACAAGGGTGTTTTGGTTGACCTGACTTCCAAGGAGTATGAGTTACTAGAGTGTCTGGTGCGCCATCCCAATGTGGTTTTAAGTCGGGAACAGATTCGTGAGCATATTTGGGATTTTGATTATGTTGGAGAGTCTAATATCATTGATGTTTTAGTCAAGAATATCCGCAAAAAATTAGGTAATCCATCGATTATTCAGACAAAAAGGGGGATGGGCTATGTTTTCAAAAATGAAGAAGGACTCTAAGTCTCCCTCCATCGTTTCTAAGGTGACATTGTGGTATACCCTCTTTGTTTCTCTTCTCTTTGTTCTTATGTTTTGTGCTTCTTTTATCATTTCCGGAGCCTGGTCCAGCTATAGCTCACGTGGGGAACTGGAGCAGAAGACCATGGAAGTAGCTTCAGACCTTGAGGAATTTGAGCCCTTTGATGACGGCAATTATTTTGCACTCTACAATCAAAACATGAAGTTGGAGCAGGGTGCTCTACCAAGTGGCTTTGATATCAATGCTGGCTTTGAGTCTGGGAAATTGTCGACGTATACCTCTTCCCAAGCAACCTATTATTATTTTGATGTCTATAATGAAAGTGAGGGCAAATGGATACGGGGCGTGCGCCTTGCTTCTGGTCTAGGAAGAGAATTAAGTATCTTTCTTCTTTCCTTGGCCATTCTAGCTCCTCTGTCCATCCTTGGGATGGCCTGGGGTGGACGTCGGATCCTTCGTAAGGCCTTTCTGCCGATCAGAGAGGTGACCCAAATGGCAGAGGAAATTGCAGAGAGCGGAGACTACAGTAAGCGCGTGTCGACCGAGCATCAGAAGGATTATGTAGAAACGTCTCGTCTTACCAAGGTCTTTAATAATTTGATTTCTTCTGTTCAGTCGACTTTTGAGAAAGAAAAGCAATTCAACCAAAATGTATCCCATGAGTTGCGGACCCCTCTGTCAGTCATCGTTTCGGAGAGTGAGTTTGGCTCCAAATATGCAGATAACCTAGAGGAGACCAAGGAATCTTTGACGGTCATTCATCGGCAGGCTAAATTAATGAAATCGATGACCGAGCAGATCTTGGAAATATCCAAGACCCAACACCTGCAGTGGTCGGATTTAAAACCCGTTTGTCTATCAACCCTGGTGTCAGATTATTGTCAGGGACAGGAAAGAAAGTGGGGCGAAAGCCCCATAGCCTTTGAAGTGAGCATTCAGCCGGACCTCTGGATTCAGGGGGATGCTGTTTTGGTCACTCGGATGCTGGATAATCTATTGAGCAATGCAGTGAAATTTACCAAGACCAAGGTTGCCATCCACTTGGTGGCTAGTCCAGCTGGTGCTGTTCTCAAGGTAGCGGATGATGGTATTGGGATAGCGCCAGACTATTTGAGCAAGATTTGGGATCGCTTCTATCAGGTGGAGGATTCTCGGAACAAGGGCCTCAATAGTGGTATCGGACTTGGGTTGTCCTTTATTAAGGACATTGCAGACCTCCATCGAGCAGAGGTGAAAATCATCTCTGAAGAAGGAAAAGGAAGTCTCTTTCGTGTGACTTTCCCACAGATCCAGGACAAGACTTCTGTCTAAGACGGTTGATTGAGCGATCAGTATGGGTTGAAAAGGGAAAATAATAAAGTGAAATAATAAGGATAAAATGAGTCTAGTAAAACCGCTAGGCTCATTTTCTGTTTTAGCTTTATGGAAAGGGAATCTTATGGTATGATAGCCTAAAAGGGACCTGTAATATGGAGGTCAAACTATGGAAAGAGAGACTCAAAAAGGAGACGGGATGCTCGTATTGATAGACACAGATCCAGCTATTTCAAGAGAAGATCTTTTACAATTTGAGGAGTTTCTTGGAAAGAAATTGCCGGAAGCCATGAAGGATTTTTATCTCCAGTACAACGGTGGCCAGCCCCAAGTAAGGGGTGTTCACGATGATTATCATCTCTTTCCTTTCAATTCCTTTGATTCACTTGAAGAGATGAGGAAGTCTATGAAATGGTTTGACGATGAGGCTGTGCCCGCTGGATTTAAGGCTACAGACCTTCTCCATTTTGCCTATGATCCTGGATCGGGTAACTATGCTCTTTCTTTAAGGGCAGAAGATTATGGCAAGGTGTACTTCTATGTTCTAGAAGAAACAGCTGAGATCTACGGTCAATGGGCTTCTTTTGAGGAATTTTTGAACTCTTTTGTTGAAGAGTGAGACGAAAAAGGAGAAGGGATGCGAAAACACCAAGAACTTTCACTAGAGCAGATAATTGAGCAGGTGCGCGTAGATCAATTAGTATCAGATGATTTTTGCCTCTATGGCAAGGAGGATGGAGAACTGGCACTAGCTAGGCTCTATTGGGTGTCCGATTATCCGGATGTCGTGGAAGACCGTGATATCTACCCGACAGAAGTGACGGAGCAAGATCTGCAACTAGTCTACTATGGAGAGCAGTTGATTGATGTTCTTGCAGTCGCACTTGAAGAAAAACCAAATGCAAGTCTCCAAGACTTGGTCGAGGCTTTGAATTATTATCAGCAGCATGATAGTTTTATGCCTTTTGATGATTAGCTAGGCCGATTAGAGAAATGGTATACAAAAGGAGGAAAGATAGTGATGAGAGAATATAAATTTGATATCCATAACGAGATGTATGTAGCAATTCCAGAGGAAAGAGAAAAGGTCTGCCTTGCTTTAAGTGATTCTTTAGAAGTTATCAATGAGGAGTTGACTCCGTCTTATAAAGCAAAACTCGATCATCTACTGGATCAATCATCAGTATGGTATCCAAAAGCTTTGGAAAAAATTCAGGAGGAATTTCCAAGACTAACACATGCAAGACTCCTTTCTGTTTTTATCTTGTCTGAACAAAGGAATATAGACTTAATTTTCGGCTTGGAATTTGGACTGATTGAGGACTCGGAGCATGGTAGAGGACTTAAATTCTCCCTCAATAGTCTTGAAATTTTAGAATATGGTTTAGGGGAAGTCGCATACTACTAGGTGTAGTTGATAACAAGAGAAGTACTAGAAGATGGAGCAGGATATGGTTGAGAAAGAATGGCGTTTTTATTCATCAGAGGATGATAGGGAGTGGGTGATTTTATCCGATCGTGATAGAGCTGAAACAAAAGAGGATATCCACTCTTTTAATCAGAAAGAATCCGTCATGCGAATGTATCGAAGACCGGGGGACTTTATCTCAGTGTCTTTGCTGTCCGCTTCTTATGAAATAGATGATGTAACTGGGAAACTTGGACAAGAGCGAGATTTCTATTTAAAAATTGAATGCCTGCAAGATGGATGGGCCAGTATTAGTTCTCAAGTCTATAAAAAAGAGGATGCATTAACATTAGCAAACCTCTTTATGGGACTCAGAAAAGATGCGGCTATCAAACTTTGGAAGTTAAAAAAATTGGGTGAAAATAACCTAGGAGATCGGATAGAAAAATGACAGTCACTATTGATGAATTAGTCAAGGAGCAAGGCTTTTGTGTGGTATCTACAAAGGAGAAACCATTTCGTCTGGATGAGGTTCGTTTCAACCTTTTGGCATATTTAGAGGATTATTCCAAAATGGGATTTTCTTTTGTTAAAGCAGGTGACGAACTAGTCGAACTAAGGAAAAATAAAGAGAGTTATAGGCTTGTTGGCCAGTGTTTTTTAGGATTTTTTGTGATTGGAGAAGAGGAGCAAATCTTTTTACTTTGTAATCAAGAAGGAAGGGAAGTTTTTCAAGAAGCGAGGATTTATGTCAACTCTTCCTTGCAAGCTTTTGTTTCCTCTTATTCACTTTTTCTATCAGGCATCTTTCTTTTGAAAGCAAAGTTTTATGAGATTGAGCAAGATGAAGTCGAAGAGATTGCAGCAAATTTGAAGAACCAAGTACTTGCCTTGGAAAAGCCCCTTGAACAAGAATTGCCTTTCTGGGAGCACATGGCCTATTTGATAGAAGACGATGGAATTGTACTAAGAGATGATCTCTTTCATATCCTGAACAAAGAACAGTAAATTCAAATGGAAATATAAAGAGGATTTAAAAATGGACTATGTAGATGAGTTAACTTCAGGACGTACGCCCTTGGTAAAAAAAGCTGCGAATAAAATTTTAAAGGGTAAACTAAAAGGATATGGACCATTTTTGCATCAAGCCTTGGAAGGCGAGATGGAAAAACCTAAATCATGGGAATCACAAATGTACTTACTCTACGCCATGGCCGCAACGGATTGCACAGAAGAAGTCCCCTATCTCAAATCGTTGCTGCTGAGAGATATTCCAACACCCGTAACCTACCGCTCTCTAGCAGTAGCGATTGCTTATCTAGAAAATTTAGAAACAGAGAACTTGTCTTTTGTTTATGAGTCCTTGGAATCGAATAACTCTTTGCAAGCTGCTGGCGCTTGTGCAGCACTCTATATGAGAAAGATTGTGCTGAAAGATGACGATTTTGAGAAGATCATGACCTTTATCACCAAGGATGTTTATTTGGAAAATATAAGAGGAACAATCGCTCCTTTTATGTTCATTTTGGCTGCATCTTATCTATATCCAGAACAGAATCGCCAGAAAATTGTAGACTTTTCTCGTCAATTTAATGAAGTACATATAAATACAATCATTGATGATGTATCCAAAGGAAAGGACGGCAGGAGGGTCAGTCTATTCTAAAATCTCCTAAAAGAGCGAAACAATAACTCTTAAAAACAAGACTTTTATTCATTTTTAAAAAAGGAGTTCATATTGTGAAATGGTTTGAAAAAGCAGTGGGCGGGGAAAAGATTATTCATCTGTTTGATGGTGATTTGGAATTGAAGAATGTATTTCTTGATACTGTATTATGTTACGATTACAAATTAGATCTTGTCTTTTATTTATTTGATTTGCCAACTAATTTCCCTGAAAAGTGGCAGAAAAGTGCATTTAATGCTATAAAAATTAATTTAGAGTTTTTTAATTTAGATGAAATCCATTTTTATTCTAAGGGGATTCATAAGGTGAATGGTCAACTGGAACTGCTTTTTTTAGAGAATAAGGTTGAATTCAATTTTAAAAACCAAAATGATGTGATGTTATCAGGATCTTCTGACCTTATTAGAATTGCTGAGATTGGTCCTGTGAAGATTGATACTTAAAGATGTATTCCTAGCTTATTTGCGGAGATTCTGGATGATCAAAGAATCCTCCATTGCTAGGAGGGACACCACGACTATGGGAAAAAGTGAAGGAAGAGCACAAACATTAGACCTTGACCTAAGGCTAAACCTTTCTACAAGAAAAAACTACGAGACCACGAATATGAAGTTACAGTATTTTGAATTAGATAAGCCCTATGTGGAAAATCAACAGAGGATTGAGGAGCTGATGGACTCCGCTGCGCTAACTTACGAGGAAGCTAGAATTGAGGACTATCGACAGAATTGGAAAGACCTGCGAAGAGCGTTCGTATATGAATCCAAATGTATGACCTCCATGGTAGAGCGCCTCTTCAAACCAGTTGTGACCAAGGATTGTTGGAAAATCATCGTAGAATGTGTAGAAACGATTAGTCATCCAGCCATCATAAATCTACTTGGTGCCTATACTGTCCAGGTCCCATTTGATTTTTCTAGCTATAAAACCTTGAGTCCATTGGAACAGAAAAAGCTGCTCTTAGAGGCCTTGGTAAAAGGGGTAAAGCGCGTGTTTCAGGAGCTCTCCATTCCTTGCTCCTTGATAGAGGATGTAGTCAATGAAATAGAGAAAAACGATTATGAAAATAGCTGGGAGTGGAAAAGGAAGAAGATCCAATCCACGACCTATTCCATTCAAGTGGAGCATCAGCTGGATAAGGTGGATTTGTTTTGGAAGATAGAGCACAAGGATAAGAGCATCCGTCAGTTGATTCAATCCTGCCCTGCTCACGAGATGGACTATGGGGCCAAACTTGGTAGACTGGAATCAAAAGGGAACTTCCTTTATCTGTTGGATAAACAGAATGAGGTTGTGAGCAAGCTAGAGTTTAAAAACATAGCTGAACGAACCCAAAAAAACTAGCCATTGTCCATAAAATACTTGTCAATAGCAAGTAAGCAAGTATAGTAAGAAATGGCAATATAACAAAATAGAATACAAAAAATTAAGGCTCAAAAACTATGGTAAATAAATTAGCAAATGTTTCCGGTGGAGAAATTTTCGCAATTCCTTTGTTTTTATCTGATAGATCCGATTTAGAGAGATTTAAAAAGTCTGATTTTTTAGGAGAAGATAAAAAATTCGCCTATTGTAGAATCATCAAAGATCTAGGTGGTGGCGGTATACTCATAGAGGTTTTTACTTTAATCAATGGATTGTCTCCTGAAATAGAGGACATCATCCAATCAGGAAGGTTATTTCCGCCAATTGCCATAAATGGTCTGGGAATATATAAAAAACGTTGGCCGAAAGTCGGACAAGAAGAGAAGTATGACTGCGAAATAGATTCTCATTTTTCTCAAATACAGTTACTTCTTCCTGCCTTACCGCATGAAAAGCCTAGATTATGGCAGAATGGTCAAGAAAAGTTTATTTCTTTTGAGGAGAGCAAGGATTATGAAGAATGGACAGTTTGGCTTTCTTCTCATTTAGAAAAAAGAATTATTGAAAGTTTAAAAGCAAGAGGAATCAACATTTAGTTATGAAATCAGATATTTTTTTTAAATGACAGAATTGAGGTAGACTGGATGAATTGGGATGATGAGATTGAACGTCTTATAAAAAGTGATTTCTTTTTTAAAATGGGAGAAACTGAACAGATAGATCATGTTATCTTTATAAAAAACGTCAATGAAGCTTTTATAAATCCTACGGAAGAAGCTTTTGAGAATCTATATAAAAAAATGAATTGGCTTCCGTCGTCGCTGAGTGATAAAGATCCATTTTATGGGGATCTTAAGGTTCCAGAGGAACTTGTAGATTATATGAAAAGGGTTAGTCAAATTATATTCCAAAAGGCAAGAGAGATGGATAAAAGCCTGTTTGTATCCAGAGCGCATGATTTTTCAAATGTTGCTAAAATGGGAATGGCCTTTGCTTTTAGACAATATTTAGTAGAAAAGTCCTTGTCGTTAGGCTCTTATTGGGAAAATATTGTTAACTTGTATTATATGGGACATTGGCCGATAGGGTATTTTGAAGGGATCCTGTTTGCTATTTAAGATAACATGATTAAAAGTATGAGGCTTTGCTAGAGATTTATTCTGACCTATCAAATGTTTTTCATGAAGCAAGCACCCTTTAGCTAACGAGAGAACAAGAACAATGAGTGACGTAAAAAAGAAATTATCCTTATTAAAAGTTGAAAGACGAATCAAGAATTTGAAGGGGATAAAGGATGTCCATTTTCTGACCACTAAACCGAGAGAAATTGCTTGGTATGCTGGGGAGTTGAATCCTATCGATTCTCCGATTCCTTGCCTTTATGAGTTTTCTATCGACCTTACTACTAAAGATCTAAGTAGGTCAATTCAAAGTCTTGTTGGCAATAGCAGTCGGTTTATCCTAGTTTTTTGGGAGTTTTCACCAGTTTACGTCTTGTTTCAAATGGAGTCTTTGGATGAATTTTTGTCCTCTTATTTTACTGAATTTTCTACCAGAGACTTGACGCTATTCTTTCAAGATCAGGAAAAAGTACTGGATCTCCATTTAGCGGAGGATAAAGTAGAAGTGAGAGTCTTGGAGAATAAGGCTAATAACCCGTAGGTTCTATAATGTGAAAGCTCAACATTGAATTAGTCGATGAAAGAGGCAAAGAGGAAAGAATGCCATTCTTGGAGAGACAAATGGTAAAGGTGGTTCTAATGTGTGAAAAAGAATATTATTATTATGGCAATAGTGAGTTTATGACAGGCCTAGGAGTTATTTATACAGAGTTTACTGGTCAGCGTGCAAGTCGACAAATTAACGTTTTGAATGGGCACTCTTATGCTTCCTCTTGCCTACAGGATTATGTTCCAGAAGTAGGGTTTCTACTCTATGATGGTCGAAAAGATGAGTTGGATCTATCAGACTCCATCAAGATTAGTCAAGAGGAATTTGAACGAATTTGGGCTCAGGCTGTCGCTAGCGGTCAGAATGATGCACAATTGTCAGTTGAAAATAGCCAAATATAATCCAAAAAATGTGAGAGGAATCCAATCATGATGCTTAATTTGTTGAAGGAATTTGTAGAAATCTATCATAGAAACAAGGGTTTAGGAGAGCTTGTATTTACTAGTGACTGTCTGACTGTAGAGAAGCTTTCTTTGACTGGTCAACTAAAAGACTTTTACCAGCATTTAGACTTTGATGAAGAAGCTTATTTTATAGGAGCTCCCTATGATCTTGCTCTAATTCCTCTCCCTCTATGTAAAGCCGCATCAGAAGGATGGCAGGATCCTAGCTGGAAAGAGAGTTATGTGGTTTTTGCTCACATGATGGGGGATGAGCCAATTTTTTGTGATCTAACTAGCGAGCTTAGTCCTGTATTTGGCAAGATTCCTGGAAATTCTAAGCTCTATAGCTTAAGCCCCTCTTTATCTACTTTCTTGTCTACCTATAGTCAGATGAAAAAGCTAGAAATCACCAAGTTTGAGAATAACATCTACATTGATGAGGACTTGTCGGACTATAAAGAAGGTTTTCTAACAGGAATCAATGCTATTGTCGAGAAGCAACTTCCTGAAGCCTATCGAAATGATTTTATAGCATTTATGCTGGGCTAAAGCCAAATAGAGAGAGATGAGAAGCAAATGAAAATGAAGAATTTTTTAAAATGTTGTGAGGATCTGGTTATACAAGAAAGTGGGGCCTCAGCTTTTGAACTAGAAAAACTCAAAGCCAGACAGTTTCCGCAAGCTCACCTGGATTTGCTCTCCATAACCAACGGCTTGGAATTTTATGGTGGCTATTATCGTTTGTTTGGTACAGATTCTGCTCAAGCCATCACGATGGACTCTTGGAATTCGGATGAGCTATGGAAAGATGTCTGGAGAGATTATGCATCAGACTACTATTTTTTTGGTATGTCTGCTATTGGAGATCAATTCGCTTATAGATTGAAAGATGGGAACATTCAAAGTCATCAAGTTTATTATTTAGATGGGATTACTATGGATGTCATCGAGATCTATGACAGTTTTGAAGCATTTTTCGAGAGGGAATTTATTCTGAAAGCCCAAGGTGGGATGGAATCTATTTTTGTGTCTGCTAGGGAGCGATTTGGAAATCTAGACCTCTCCACAAGCTGTATTTATTCCCCTTCCTTAATGATTGTGAATGATCCAAGCGTTGAGAATCTCATGCTTTTACCGACAAAGGATGTCATGACTATCAATGGGGATTTGCTTGTTCAATTATCTGATTCGGAGGAGTCGATTACGAAACTGGAGCAATATCTAGATGATTTGGGTAGAGCTAGAGTCAAGGTTATCTTTGATCGAGATTGAGCAAGCAGGATAAAGTTTATTTAGAAAAAAATATTCTTGAGATTCGTGATTTTAGTTTTTGAGACAAGCAATTGCTTATTCTTCTTGTAAAAGTGTCATTGTAAAAATAGATAGGTTGAACAAAGAAAACGAAGCATGATATTCATGAAAAGAGGTGAATGATGACCAGTTTAGATAAATATTTAGAGATCATTAAAAAAGGATTTTCCGAAAGAGAGAATCTAATGGCAATGGAGCCTCTGCATTCTATTGAAGAGATTGCACCATTATTGGACGAAACATTGACTTATAAAGAATTCATCGATATCAATCGCTTATTAAGACAAAAGTACATTGTTGAAAACCCAGAGGATATGATGAAGGATGTGGATTTTAATCAGCTTTCGTTACCTAGCAATACGAGAGTGATTTACTTGATGGGAAGTAAATCTGATGTGCTAGACTTTTCAAAATATGAACAAGTAGAAAAGATTTTATTAGTTGGGGCTAGAAGAGTAAGAAAGATCATCTTACCCCAGAAAGATTGTGTGAAAGCTCTAGGGATATCTTCTATGACAAATTTGGAGACGATAGAGAACATTTCTTTTCATACAGGTATGAGTTATCTGCACGTTGATTATGGTGTAAAGTTGCCGGACTTTGATTTTATAAGGGATTTAAATCAGTTGCTCTATCTTTCATTTACAGCAAATAAAAATTTACCAGAATTGGATTTTATCCAGTCCTCTAGTGAGCTTCGTTTTTTAGATTTTGTTGACACGTCTATTTTTAACTACGCATCAACAGTTAGCTACCTGAAGAGTCTGAAACATCTCCGATTTTTAACAACGGGAAGAACAAATCAAAAGCAAAGGGAACTTCTTAGAAGAGAGTTACCACATGTTTGCATGCGTGAGGAGTAAAAAATGCCTTTAATACAGCTTTTTATGACCGATGTTTTCATAATAAACGAAACTTTAGTCCCGTTGTTTAAGTAGGAGGAAATATGAGCCATACGAATCTAGCAAAAGAAACCTTACTCCAGTTTATGCAGGCTATGTATTCTTGGGAGAAAAAGGCCACTAGGAGCCTAAGAAACAAAGCTGATAAAGAGATGTTGAAGGATGAATTAGCTCCGATTTTTGATCAGTTTTGTACATCTAAAAAAACACTCAGAGCAAGGGAAGAGTCCTTATCAGTCCGCTTTCCATTTGAATACAAATTTGAGACGCATCCTATCGTTGATGAAGAGCATGACGGGAATCAAGCTTATTTCTACATCAAGGAGAATCGTTCTGGTATAGAAACCCTCTATCGTTTTCAAATGGTGTTTCAAAAGGGGAAATGGTGGATTGATAAGAAAGAATGGCTTGGTGAAGGGAAGTGGATCAATTCTTCTTTGTGAAATACTGGATAGTATAGGAATGCAGGAAGAGATATCCTTCAAAAAAAGTGGTAGTTAAGTGTAAGAAATGAAATTTTAGAGGTCAATATGAATAAAACACTTTCAAATCAAAAAAGGAAATTAACAACCATTAAAAATCAAGTGCTAAAGGCGAGAGATTTTGATCTTGAAAAAGCACAGCTTTTTACTACTAAAGCAATTTTAGAAGCATTAAAAGCAGGCAAAAAAAGCCTTGAGATCAATTGGGAGGAAAACGGGAAAACAGAAACTTACTCCTATAAACATGTACGGATGGTTCATGCTATTAAACCATATACTTTGGTTTCTGAGTTCATTGAAAACAAGACCTCTGAAACCTATCAATCTTTGCTAAATGGCTGTTTTTGTTCTGTAATGGCAGATATGGCTTCTGCTAAATATTTAGCTAAAGGGGGCTCAAACTTTGATACAGATATTTGTTTGACTATCTTATTTGCCCTTGCCTATTTAGATGATACTTATGTAGAGTTTTTAATTGATAAATTAGCCTATTTTAAAGAAGCCCAAGTTGAAAAAGGGAAAAAAGTTATTTTCTTTTCAGCCAAGAGTTTATTGCCTTTAGTCGTTTTTCTTTATGGAAATGGACAGGGCGACCGGTTAGCTAGCTTGCTCGAAAATACCTGTGATGCTAAATATAAACCTTTGGACTCCAATCCTTATCATAATGTGAATGATGCCTATAAACAGGTTATGGAAACTATTTTTTCAGAGGATGTGGCTATTTTTAGAGAAACAATTATATCCATGTGTGATTATCATTTAGCGAACACCAAAGACAGTCATTTAGTGGAATTCAATACCTTACTATGGCAGTATTTCCCAATCGAAATCTTAGTTTTATTAAAAGAACGTCAGAAAAGAGGATTCCCAATCGACGGGATTAGCCATCCCTTGCTTGATGACTTTTTACCCTATTTGATGGATGAATTTCAGATATCCGGGCAAAATAAGATGATACTTGGCACAATCATAGAGTAGCAGTGTGAAATGATGAGCAATCGATTTATAGTAGTATCAATGTATAAGAAACATCCTCTTTAGGGAGTGATATTTCAATAGTAACAAAAAAAGAGATAATTAATGAAAAACTATTTACTGGACGAAAGGATATTTCAGTATCCTGAATCTTTTAAAAAATGTATCGAACTCAATTTAGTTGATTTTGATTGTTGGTATCTGTTGGATTCAGAATGGGCCCTATCTTTGTATGAGGGATTGCAGGAAAGGTACCCAAGCAGAAAGTTGATTCCATTTGCTAAAAGAGGAGATTGTGATGATACAGCTTGTTTTGAAATAGGAAAGGGCAATAAGGTCCAACTCATTCATGACTTTGCTACCGAAGGCTGGGAGCAACGGAAAGAGTTTAATGACTTTTGGGAATGGGTAGAATATGCGGTCAAATGCATGATAGAGTACAATAAAGAGGATGGGATTGAATAATCGCAAGCTCTTTTCTAGGGACGAAGGAACTCGTCTCTAATGATTTACAAGGCAAGGAGAACAAATGGAAATGATCACCCAATTATTAAATGAGATCGAAAAATGTCTCCAACAGCTAGATCATTCTTGTTTAGACTATCTAAATCCGGGTATATCTTTCCAACAGATTCAAGAATTGTTTGAGGAAATCCCATTGCAGCCAACTCAGGACTTGCGTACCCTTTATACTTGGAGAAACGGATCAAAAGATAGTGAGGGAATCACACTCGGTGAGCTGGCATTTTTTTCTGGTTTCTATTTGATGTCTCTGGAAGAAAGTATCCAGACCTATCAGGAGTTGAGGAAGACTTCTACTTGGAATCAATGCTGGTTCCCAATTTTTGCCAGCGGAGGGGGAGATTTTTATGCCATGAACCTAGCTTCAGAAGGTCAGGGGCAAATCCTTGGTTTTTATGTATTTGAAGAAGAGGCCCAGGTCGAATACCGGTCATTAGAATCTATGCTAACAGCTCTTAAAAACTGTTATGAACAAGGTATTATTTTCCGGAATGAACAAGGCTACTTGGATATGGATTATAGGAAGCATGCTGAGATAGCGCATGACATAAATCCAGATCTAAAGATATGGATTGAATTCTTAAAGGAGACGGAAGAGGAATGACCAAGGAGAGAAAAATGGCGGTAGTGACTGTATTAAAAAAGATCATTAAACTCTATGAGGAAACAACGTTTATTCCCCAACCAGTGAGTTTTTCAAACGAAAAATTAAGGATCCAGTCCTCAGATTTGACAGGAGAATTACTTGATTATTATCAACATGTAGTGTTCAATGAGGATTTATTTTTTGCTAATCAAAATTTTAATATCATTTTGTTGGCATTAGATTCTCCTGCAAGGACAGTCGAATGTTGGGCCTTACAAGATATTCTTCAGTTTAGTGAAGGGCAATACCAGATATTCGCTACTACAGATACAGATGATATTCTTTTCTGTGATATGAAAGATGACAGTTCTCCAGTTTACGTGGGCAGTCCTGGAGATCCTAATTTCTACAAACTCAGCGAAAGTTTGACGGAGTTTTTGGAGTTCTATTTCGCTTTTTCAAATTTTTGGAATCAAAGAGAAGATGTCCCTCTGGAGGAATATATTGTAGGGACAGGTGACTTGATAGAGCGCTACCTTTCCCCAGACGTCCAAGCGACAGCGAAAGAATATCTACTTCGGTAAGATTGACCTGAGAAAAGCCTTTCTCAGTAACAAAAAGTGAATTGGATAGGAGAAAAGAAATGAATGTGAAAGAACTAATCGAAGAGATTGAAAATGATGTCGAGTTAGTATTGTATTTAAACCGGGTCCCCAAAAAGAATAAGAAGACCCAAGTTAGTTATCTCGAATCACTGAATCATCTGGCCTATTTACTTTATCTGGATGGTCAAGAGAAAATGGCTAAGGAATTATTAGATCGTATCATACAAGTTCCATTTGAAGGGAATTATAACACCTGGACCTTTGTCGATAGCTCTCTGGGTTTATTGGCCTATCTGGAAAGAGAAAAAGAAAATCAGGTAATCGTCTATAAAAAACTCCTTTTATCTCCATTAGAACAAGGGGAGGAATCCACTCAAAAAATAAGAAGGAGAGTTCATCAGAGATTTTTGAATGGTGATAGCTTGGAGCAAAAGCTTGCAAAAATCGAGCAAGCTTCAAGTCCTGAATCGGAAATGGAACGCCGTTTGCTATACTTGACAGATTTATTGAAGATTCACCTTTTTATTGATGAGTCAATTTGTGAAGAGACAGATATCCAGACAAAAATCGAAGAGAATATGGAGATACTAAAGAAGTATATCAAGGAGCATGAAATTTATAGCCTTTTTCCTTTTAAAGGATAAGGTGAGTTAGCAATCTTGGACTTTTAGAAAAGAGTAGAATATGGAAATCAAAAATCACTTTGGGGTATACGGAGTCTGTCTTCAAGAGGGGAAACTGCTCTGTATTGAAAAAACAAGAGGCCCCTATCAACATCGTTTTGATCTACCGGGTGGTAGTCAGGAACTCGGTGAGGGGTTGACAGAAACCCTTAAGAGAGAAGTTCTAGAAGAGACGGGCTATACTCTTAGCCGTTACTTAAATCCTAGGATTTATGACGTGCTGGTTCAAGAAGAGGGGGAAGACTTCGCTGTACATCATATCATGGCCTTTTATGATGTAGTGCTCGATTTCGAGAGCTCTCAAAAATCCCTTCCTCATGAAGTTCTTGATGGAAGTAATGATTCAGCAAATGCCATTTGGCTTCCTCTTGAGCGGATTACCGAAGAAAATGCCTCGCCTTTAGTATTAAAGGTGAAGGCAGAGTTATTAGGATTTCCAGAATTAGAACGGACAAGCTATAAGAATTGGAAGGTGAAATAGAGGGAAAATGGAACTATTTAAAACATGGAAGAAATATATGGTTCTCTATGGTCTTAAATCTCAAATCGGGACTGTTTATCAAAACAGTGATAGGACAACGATTTTTTATGATATTGGGAATTTTTTATACCTAGCAGGGGAGTTAGATTCCAGATTTTGGGAAGATTTTGTTAGGCAATATGGTTTAGATTATAAGATTATTATTTCAGAAGACACTAAGTGGCAAGATTTTCTGCATCGGCAAGTTGGGTTAATTTCTTTTACTCGCTATTCTTTTAAAGATAAGGCAAATTTTCAAGTTGAATTTCTAAATGATCTAGTTAGTCAGTTAGAGAAAGGTTGCAATATTGTACCTATTGATAATCGTATTTATAACTGCCTTTCTGAGGAAGAATGGTCACAAGATTTACAGGGGGATTTTGAGTCCTACCAGGATTTTGCTTTAAAAGGTGGATTTGGCTTTGTGATTCTTAAAAATAATGAAGTGATTGCTGGGATTTCCTCAGGGTTAGTTTACCGTGAAGCAGTTGAAGTGGAAGTTGCAACTAGACCAAACGAACAAGGAAATGGATTTGCCAAAAAGCTTGGTGCTGCAATGATTCTAGAGAGTTTAAATAGAGATATGTTTCCACTTTGGGATGCTCATAACGAGGCTTCCAAAAAAGTAGCAGAATTTTTAGGATATGAGTTAGTTGAACCTTATGAAGCTTTTGAACTAGAGGAAAGTGTCATATAATGATATCTGATATTGTATCTTTTAAGACGAGGTGAATGAACATGCAAAATCAACTAGCTCTTAGTGGCGAAAAAATTGTTGAGAAAGTTTATCCCCATTTATTGCACCACGTCGGCTTGATTCGTGGGGAATACTTGTTGAGAGAACTAAACCAAAACATACTATTACCAAATTGCCAGCAATTTGTGAAAGATTATCTAGACACTATTTGTCATTTGTACTCAGATGAAGAAGTCTGGTATCGCTTTTCAGAGTTAACAAATGCAGAAGCAAATAGTCTAGACGGGACTAAAGAGTATTTTGACGAACGCCACCCCTTATTTGGATATAGAGGGACTAGGCGTTTATTGGCATGTCCAGATGAATTTCAGGCTGAGACAAATGTTGTTACAGAAGTTTTTCAAACCAATCCCAATCTGTCTGTTATTTTTCCTTTTGTCAATGATGCCGAACAATTAAAACAAGCTATTACAGTATTGCGTCAGTATGGTTATACCGGGAAAGTCGGCACGATGATTGAATTACCATCAGCTTATTTCGACTTGGACAGGATACTAGAAATGGGCATTTCAAAGATTGTAGTTGGAATGAATGATTTAACTTCTTTTATTTTTGCGACTGTGAGAAACAGTCAATGGCATGATATGGAAAGTCCAATTATGTTAGATATGTTGAGACAGATGCAGGATGAAGCAAAGAAGAACAAGATTGATTTCGCTGTAGCAGGCTATCTGAATCCTTCTTTCATACAAAAAATGAATCAGATGGGTATCGAATGTATTCTCCATTACAGCTCTATTCCAGAGATTTTTGATTTAGAAATTGACCATCCAGACCATCTTAAACATATAAAAGAAGAAAGTAAAAAATTACAAAGGAGAACTTATGACACCTCAAGAAATGTGGAATGCCTACAAGCAAATCAACCCCTCTATCGGAGATGAGATAGACGCCTGGGCCTTTGGAGTGGATCCAGAGCTTTTAGCGGAACTGGTCTTTAAAGGCGAAAAAACAGCAACAGCTTCAGCCTATAATCTATACGCACTAGAGAACGAACCCCTTCCGCAAGAAGGAACCTTTGATGTCGTTTTAGACAGTAATGATCAAGCTGTCTGCATTATTGAAATTACAAAGGTTTCTGTTCAGCCCTTCCATCAAGTGTCAGCCGACCATGCCTATAAGGAAGGTGAGGGAGACAAATCTCTAGCTTATTGGCGTCAGGTTCATGAAGACTTTTTCAAAGACTGCTTTGGAGAAGCAGGTCTGGTTTTTACACCTGACAGCAAGGTAGTTTTAGAAGAATTTCGCAAGGTTTATCCATTATAGAACACGCTCTCCTTTTCGGAGAGTTTTTTGATCTGGTCTTATTTTCCAAAAGGGCTAAAAAATGGTATAATGTAAGCGATATTGTACAGAAAAGAGAAATGTTATGCCAAATTATGCCATTATTTTAGCAGCGGGGAAAGGTACCCGTATGAAATCAGATCTGCCCAAGGTTCTTCATAAGGTTGCAGGGATCTCTATGTTGGAGCATGTCTTCCGTAGTGTTGGAGCCATCTCACCTGAAAAGACTGTAACAGTTGTGGGCCACAAGGCGGAATTGGTAGAGCAAGTCTTAGTGGGACAAACAGAGTTTGTCAAACAAACCGAACAATTGGGAACTGGCCATGCGGTTATGATGGCAGAGCCAGTCTTGAAAGGCCTTGAAGGGCATACCCTCGTCATTGCAGGAGACACTCCTTTGATTACGGGTGACAGTCTCAAACACTTGATCGACTTCCATATCAACCACAAGAATGTGGCAACGATTTTGACAGCCGAAGCAGCGAATCCATTTGGCTATGGCCGGATTGTTCGTAATGACAACGCGGAAGTGCTTCGCATCGTCGAGCAAAAAGATGCGACAGATTTTGAAAAACAAATCAAAGAAATCAATACAGGGACTTATGTCTTTGACAATGCCCGTCTTTTTGAAGCTTTGAAGAATATCAATACCAACAATGCCCAAGGTGAATACTATATCACAGATGTGATTGGGATCTTCCGAGAAGCAGGAGAGAAAGTTGGAGCCTATACGCTCAAAGACTTTGATGAAAGTCTCGGGGTTAACGACCGCGTGGCCCTTGCGACAGCAGAAGGCATCATGCGTTGTCGCATTAACCAAGCCCACATGGTCAATGGGGTGAGCTTTGTCAATCCGGATGCAGCCTATATCGATGTCGATGTTGAGATCGCACCAGAAGTGCAAATCGAAGCCAATGTTACCCTAAAAGGGCACACAAAAATTGGGGCTGAAGCCGTCTTAACCAATGGAACCTATATTGTGGACAGTGAAATCGGTGCAGGTGCTGTCATCACCAACTCTATGATTGAAGAAAGCACGGTAGCAGATGGTGTGACAGTAGGACCATACGCTCATATTCGTCCTGGTTCTAGCCTGGCCAAAGATGTCCATATTGGAAACTTTGTCGAAGTCAAAGGTTCGTCTATCGGAGAGAATACCAAAGCTGGTCATCTGACCTACATTGGCAACTGCCAAGTTGGTAGCAACGTTAACTTTGGTGCAGGAACCATCACCGTCAACTATGATGGCAAAAATAAATACAAGACTCTTATTGGCAACAATGTCTTTGTTGGTTCAAATTCGACCATCATTGCACCAGTTGAATTAGGCGACAATTCCCTAGTAGGTGCTGGATCCACCATTACCAAGGATGTACCAGCAGATGCGATTGCAATTGGTCGTGGCCGTCAAGTCAATAAGGATGAGTACGCGACTCGCCTTCCTCATCATCCTAAAAATAAATAGGAGGTTTTCATGCAATTTGAAGAAAAAACCATTGAGCGCAAGGAGATTTATCAAGGACCGATTTTTCAAGTGGTCACAGATCAGGTGGAACTGCCCGACGGGAAAGGTCAAGCGCAGCGTGATTTGATTTTTCATAATGGAGCAGTAGCGGTTTTACCGATCACAGATGAGGGCAAGACCATTTTGGTCAAGCAGTACCGCAAGGCGATCGAGAGAACTTCTGTAGAGATCCCTGCAGGGAAGTTGGAAAAGGGTGAAAATGCGGATCCTCAAGCAGCTGCTCTGCGTGAATTGGAAGAAGAAATTGGTTACACAGCGGATCTAGAGTTGTTGTATGATTTTTATTCTGCCATTGGGTTTTGCAACGAGCGGATCAAACTCTATGCTGCGACCAATTTGAAAAAAGTGGAAAATCCTCGCCCTCAAGATGAAGATGAGACCTTAGAGCTGCTAGAAGTGACCTTGAAGGAGGCTAAAGACTTGATCCAAGCTGGCGAGATCTGTGATGCCAAGACCATTATGGCGATTCAGTACTGGGAATTATCCAATAAATAGAGGAGGATCCAATGGGAAAACCTTTATTAACAGATGAAATGATTGAACGAGCGAGGCGTGGCGAGGAGATCTCGGGCCCTAAGATGCTAGATAACGAAGAGACGAAGATCCTTCGAACAGACCACAGAGGATTTGGCTATGAACGTCCCGTCAGAGAAAGTCGAAGCCAAGGCCCACAAGAGCGTTATTCGCAGGATACCTTGCAGATCCAAGTGGAGCCAACGGTAACAAAGAGTCGTCGAATTGAGGAACAAAAACAAAGTGTTCTCCAATCCAAACTTAATAAGATTTTGTTCTGGATCATCGTGCTCCTCATTGTCTTGATTATTGCTATTTGGCGTCTGTAAGATCGTCACAAGGAGAAAAATGATATGAAAATTGGAATTATTGCAGCCATGCCACAGGAGTTAAAGATCCTTGTCGAAGCTCTTAAAAATGGGGAAAAACATCTGCGTCTTGGAAAAGTATACTATACGGGATCAATCGGTCACCATGAAGTCGTTTTAGTTGAAAGTGGCATCGGAAAAGTTATGTCTGCTATGAGTGTAGCGGTCCTAGCCAATGATTTCAAAGTGGAAGCCATTATCAATACGGGTTCTGCAGGTGCTCTGGCCCCAGGAATAGCTGTTGGCGATATTGTTCTTGCGGATAAATTGGCTTATCACGACGTGGATGTGACTGCTTTTGGCTACCAGTATGGCCAGATGGCCAGCCAACCGCTTTATTTTGAATCTAGTCGCTATTTTGTATCGGAAATGAAAAAAGTACTGGAAGAAGAAGCTACTGCAACGCACGTGGGTCTCATTACGACTGGAGATAGCTTTATTGCTAGTGAGGAAAAAGTCGCAAGGATTCGGGAGCATTTCCCAGAAGTTTTGGCAGTTGAGATGGAAGGGGCAGCCATTGCTCAGGCCGCTCATGCAGCTGGCCGTCCCTTCATGGTTATTCGGGCTATGAGTGATACGGCCGATCACGAAGCCAATATCTCTTTTGATGAATTTATCATTCAGGCTGGCGAGCGCTCTGCTCAAACCTTGATTACTTTCTTGAAGAGATTAGTATAGAAAAAGATAGGGAGATTGAAAATGTATCGTGAATCATATTTTGATGGAGGCCTGTTTTCATATATTGGCCATGTTTTATTAGCAACTCTTATTACTGTACTGACCTTAGGTATTTGTGCTCCTTGGGGCATGTGCATACTGTATAACTGGAAGATCAAGCATACCGTGATTGATGGTCGTCGTCAGTACTTTGACGGCACAGCCATGCAGTTGTTTGGAAATTGGATTAAATGGTGGTTCTTTACCATCATTACATTTGGGATCTATGTGTTCTGGTTAAATATCAAGGTTACCCAATGGGTTACCAAGCATACTCATTTTTTAGACTAATCGAAAAGGACTTGTCCAAGGACGAGTCCTTTTTGTGAAGCCATTTCTTTAACCTCTATCGGTCCTTCATGCTATAATAGATTCTAGTAATGTAAAGGAGAAGTTATGGTCTTATCAAAAAAACGAGCACGTCATGTGATTGAAGAAATTATCGCCCTTTTTCCAGATGCGAAACCGAGTCTAGATTTTCGTAATCATTTTGAATTATTAGTGGCAGTCATGCTCTCTGCTCAGACGACTGATGCAGCTGTTAATAAAGCGACACCAGGTTTGTTTGCGGCTTTTCCAACCCCACAAGCCATGGCAGCAGCTAGTGAAGCAGCTATCGCTAAGCACATTTCCAAATTAGGCCTCTATCGCAATAAGGCTAAGTTTCTCAAAAAATGTGCCCAACAATTGTTGGACAACTTTGATGGGCAGGTGCCTCAGACTCGTGAAGAGTTAGAAAGCCTGGCAGGAGTAGGACGTAAGACAGCAAATGTCGTCATGAGTGTGGGATTTGGAATTCCCGCCTTTGCTGTCGATACGCATGTGGAGCGCATCTGCAAGCACCATGACATTGTCAAGAAGTCAGCAACCCCATTAGAAGTGGAAAAGCGAGTCATGGACGTCCTACCTCCTGAACGCTGGTTACCAGCTCATCAGGCCATGATCTATTTTGGACGGGCTATTTGCCATCCTAAAAATCCAGAATGTGATCAGTACCCACAGCTCTATCATTTTGATTAAAGAGGAGATTCTCCGCATAGACCAGCGGGGGTCTTTTTTTACGTAAACGTATATTTATTAAAAGGATTGAAAGATGAAATTTTGCAAATCTGTGGTGGTAGGCACCTAGACTCGCCTATCTAGCTTCTTTGAGATCGATTTCAAGATGCTTTTTCTTGACATCTTATTATATTCATTCAGAAATAGCGAACTTTTTTAAAATAGATTTGGTTTTTTTTAAGAAATAGTGTATAATGATAGAAAATCTAACATAAGGAGATAGTGATGAAAGCAAAAAAACTGTTAGCTCTTGCAGGAGTTTCTGTTGCAGGTGCCTTTCTTTTAGCAGCATGTAGCGGTGGTAGTAGCAATCAAGCAACCTACTCATTTGTCTATTCAGCCGACCCAAATACCTTGGATTATATCGCTGCAACTCGTACAACAACTTCAGATATCACAAGTAACCTAGTCGATGGTCTTCTTGAAAATGACCGATACGGAAACTTTGTACCAAGTCTAGCAGAAGATTGGACTGTCTCTGAAGATGGATTAACCTATACTTACAAACTTCGTAAGGATGCCAAATGGTATACGAGCGAAGGAGAAGAATATGGGGCTGTTACGGCTCAAGACTTTGTGACAGGGATCAAACACGCTGTTGAATCGAAATCAGAAGGTCTCTTCTTGATTCAAAATTCGATCAAAGGTTTGGATGCCTATGTAAAAGGGGAAACCAAAGACTTTAATACAGTTGGGGTTAAAGCCTTAGATGACTACACCATCCAATATACTTTGGTCCGTCCAGAAAGCTTCTGGAACTCAAAAACAACCTCTGGTGTTCTTTTCCCGGTCAACGCTGATTTCTTGAAATCTCAAGGAAAAGACTTTGGTTCTTTGAAACCTAGCAGCATCTTATACAATGGTCCATTCTACTTGAAATCTTTGACCTCAAAATCTGAAATTGAATTAGTCAAGAACAAAGATTATTATGATGCGGAAAATGTCCATATTGATAATGTCAAATTGACCTTTAATGACGGATCAAACCCAGATGCAATCATTAAGAACTTTGAAAAAGGTCAATATTCCTTTGCATCTGTTATGCCAAATAGCTCAACGTATAAGAGTGTCAAGAAAAACTTTGGCGACAACATTGTATATGGTTTGCAGTTGGGAACATCCTACTATCTTGGATTCAACTTGGACCGTCAGAAGTATGATCATACCGCTAAAACAACAGACGAGCAAAAGGCCTCTACCAAGAAAGCAATCTTGAACAAGGACTTCCGTCAAGCAGTGAACTTCGCCTTTGACCGCAAATCCTATGCGGCACAAGTCTCAGGTTCTGATGCGGCTGAGAAGACCCTTCGGAGTACCTTGGTGCCACCAACTTATGTCCAAGTCAATGGAGAAGATTTTGGTAAAGTCGTTGAAAAACAATTGGTCACTTATGGCGATCAATGGAAGGATGTAAGCTTGGACGACGGTCAAACAAGCCTCTACAATCCTGAAAAAGCTAAAGCTTCATTTGCGAAAGCCAAAGTTGAATTGCAAAAACAAGGGGTTCAATTCCCAATTCATTTGGACTACATTGTCAGCCAAGTGGACAATAGTATGGTCCAACAAGCAAGCTCCTTCAAACAATCTGTAGAGTCAGCGCTTGGTGCAGATAATGTCGTTGTAGATCTTCAAAAGGTATCGGATGACGATTTCCAAAATATTACCTACTTCAGTGATACAGCTGCTGCGAGAGATTACGATATCTCAGGCGGTGGTTGGGCCCCTGACTACCAAGACCCATCGACTTACCTCGAAAGTATCAGCCCTGTAAATGGTTCTGTCTTCTACTACCTTGGTATTGATGCTGGTTCAAACAACCCTGCGATTGCAGCAGTTGGTTTGGATCAATACGCCAACATGTTGAAAGACGCAGATGCTGAGTTGTTGGATCAAGCAAAACGCTATGAAAAATATGCAGCGGCGCAAGCTTGGCTGACAGATAGCGCTATTACGCTTCCAACTGTTTCAAACGGTGGTGCTCCAATGCTCCAACGTACTGTGCCATACAGCCGTGCTGCTTCATGGGTTGGTACAAAAGGAACAGGAACCTTCTACAAATACCTTGAAATGTCCAAAGATGTTGTCACTGCAAAAGACTTTAACAAGGCCAAAGAAGAATGGTTGAAGAAAAAAGCAGAATCCAATAAAAAAGCTCAAGAAGATCTCAAAGATCATATTGAGAAGAAAAAATAAAAAAACAATCATTGTTCCATCAATGAGGATAAAAAAAGTCGGAGCCTTCATCTGAGGGCTCCGGTTTTTTTAGGTCTCGAATGTTAGTTTGTCTCATTCTTTAAGATGAAAGATAAATCAATCACCCGCTATTGAACTGGACTCAAAAAAATAGATTTTTGGGTATAGCTCATAGATGGGTGATGATCATTCTATTCGCTAAATCTTAAAAAATAGCCATCTGGATCTAAAACTGCAAATTCATGAGGATAGATATAATGGTCGTCAACACGAAATTTTCTTTTGGTCAATGGGCGATGAATAGGATAGTTGGCTTCTAACAATTTCTGATAGAGCCTAGGGACATCCTCTATACCAAAGGAGATATTGACTCCACGACCAAATGGGTAGGTTAGTTCAGCTAATTCATCCTTTGTTCCCTCCTCAAGCATGAGCTGGCAATCTTCAAGAGACAGGAAGAGAAATTTTTCTTCTAGACGCTGGTATTCGATGGTGAAACCCAGTAAATCACAGTAGAAGGAACGGGACTGTTCTATATTTGAAACCATAAACTCGGGAATGACTGCATTGTAGTTCATAAAAAAATCCTTATAATTCAATCTCCAAGACAATGGGGGTGTGGTCTTGGCGTGCGCCTGAGTCAATCATGTCTGACTTGGTAACCTTATCTGCAATGCGGTTTGAGGTTAACCAATAGTCGATTCTCCAGCCTGTATTGTTGATTTTTGAGGTTTTACTGCGCTGTGCCCACCAGGTATAGCGCTCAGGGACATCGCCGTGAAGGTGACGGAAGGTATCTGTAAAGCCTGCTGCTAGAAGGTTGGTAAATCCTGCACGTTCTTCGTCTGTGAAACCTGGTGAACGACGGTTGCTGGCTGGATTAGCAAGGTCGATTTCCTTGTGGGCCACGTTGTAGTCTCCAGTAGCAAGGACAGGTTTTTCTTTGTCTAGGTTAGCCAAATATTCAGCATATTTGACATCCCATACTTGGCGTTCTGCTAGGCGTTTGAGGCCATCACCGGCATTAGGAGTATAGACTTGTGTTACAAAGAAGCCATCAAATTCCAGGGTAATGATCCGGCCTTCCAAGTCCATGGTCGAAGGAGCACCGATCTCTGGGAAAGTCACAATAGGGGAGAGTTCTTTTTTATAGAGGAACATGGTTCCAGCATAGCCTTTGCGAGCTGGCTCTTGAGAAGAGCGCCAGGTATTTTCGTAGCCAGGGAAGAGTTCCTCAAGAATTTCGAGGTGTTTTTTAGTAGGTCCTTTAGCGGATAACTTGGTTTCTTGAATGGCAATGATATCTGCATCCTCAGCGACTAAGGTTTGAAGGACTTCTTGAGAGAGTTTAGCGCGTGCTGAATCACTGGTCAATGCAGCATTAAGCGAGTCGATATTCCATGAAATGAGTTTCATTGTGTTTCCTTTTCTTGACATAATTGATAGTTTTATTATAACAAAATTTTAATGATTTTCTGATCACAATGCCTTGAAATCTCTTGTGAAATCTATTATAATAGCTTGAATTCATTTGGAAAAAGGGAGTTGTTTATGAAATTTTACTCTTATAACTATGTGTTGGGTCAGATCAGCCAGCAAAACTGGGTGACCATTGGGATATCTGGCTTGCTTGTTCTTCTGACTGGTTTTTTTGCGGTGAAAGCCTATCGGGAGAAGCACGATAGCAAATTCCGCGAATTATCTATTATCTCCATTTTAACTCTGGTGGCAGTGGTCTTGATCAGTATCAGCAATTTCCAAAATAGCCAAAGTAATAATGATCAGTTCCAACTCTCACTCCATTTTATTGAGGTCATCTCAAAGGAGTTGGATGTCAAAAAAGAAGATGTCTATGTCAATACTTCAGCAGCCACAGATGGGGCGATCCTGAAGGTTGGAGAGGTTTATTACCGAGCTATCGCAGGCTCTGACCCAGATAGCTACCTATTAGAAAAGATGGATCTGTATAAAACAGACGTGGAACTTGTGGAGGTGAACAAATGACAGTAGATTTTTTAGCCATTTTGATTAAATTAGCTATCGGCTTGATTTCCTTGGTATTTGTAATCAATGTGACCGGGAAAGGAAACTTAGCACCAAGTTCTGCAGTAGACCAGATACAGAACTTTGTTCTTGGGGGAATTATTGGTGGGGTCATCTACAATAGCTCCATTACTATTCTTCAATACATTGTGATTCTCTTGATGTGGACTATTTTGATCTTACTCTTAAAATGGCTCAATACCAATGTCCGTTTTATGAAGCACTTGATCGATGGCAAACCAACTGTCATTATCAAAAATGGGAAGCTTGATCCGGAAGCTTGTCGATCCAAGGGACTTTCTGCTTCAGACGTTGCCTTGAAATTGCGTTCACAAGGAATTTTCCAATTAAAGGGAGTGAAACGAGCTGTCATTGAACAAAACGGTCAAATGATCGTTGTCCGTGCGGGGGATGAAAATCCTAAATACCCAATCATTACGGATGGTGTGGTTCAGCTTGAAATTTTGGAAACAATTGGGAAAAGTGAAGAGTGGTTGCTAGCTGAATTGGAAAAAGAAGGCTATGACAACGTTTTGGATATTTTCATTGCTGAGTATGACAAAGGAAAAATCAATGTTGTGACTTATTAGAAAAAAAGATTGGGCGAGCATGTCCAATCTTTTTTCTTCATAAAATTCCAGGAAAGGTCCCTTCCTTTTCTTGAGATACTCTTGGAAAAATAGTAAAATGGAAAGTAAGTGTTGATTAGAAAAGAAGGATAGAACATTTCATGAAGAAGAAAATACGGAAGTTTGAGAATCATTCGATAACACGCAGACTCTACCTGCTGTTTAGTTTGATTTGCCTTCTTTTTTTGGTTCTGATTGCCCGACTTGGCTATATGCAGATCTCTCACCAAGCCTACTATACGGATAAATTGGCAAAAGCTACCAAAAAGACGGTCAAACAAGGGAGTGTGCGAGGGCAAATCTATGATGCTTCTGGTAAGCCCTTGGTGGAAAATGTTGGCAAACAAGTCTTGACCTTTACGCGGGATCGCAAAATGACGGCCCAAGAAATGCGAGAGACAGCTGGAAAACTCTTGCAGTATGTCGATGTAGAAAATCCTCAAGTGACCGAACGGCAAGAAGTGGATTACTATCTAGCCAATACCAAAGTCTACCAAGAGGTTGTAGGTCACTTACCCGAGAAAAAGAAATTTGATACAGATGGCAACCGTCTACCAGAAGCTAAGATTTACCAAGCAGCTGTAGAGAGTGTCGATCCCTCTAAACTTGGTTACACAGAAGATGAGAAAAAGATTATCTATCTCTATAGTCAGATGAATGCTGTGGAGAATTTTGCCACCGGAATCATTACGACACAAGCACTAGGAGCTGAGCAAATCGCGACCATTGCTGCAGACAGTCAAGATCTTCCAGGAATTGCGATTACGACTAGCTGGGATCGCAAGGTTTTGGATACTCCTTTAGCCTCTATCATCGGAACGGTTTCGACTGAGCAGGCAGGGCTTCCGGCAGAAGAAGTCGAGGACTATGTCAAAAAAGGCTACGCTCTGAATGACCGGGTCGGAACCTCTTATCTCGAAAAGGAATACGAGGAGGTCCTTCAAGGAAAACGTAGTGAAAAAGAAATTCTCCTGGATAAAAATGGCAACATGGAGAAAGTGGTAGACATTTCAAAAGGAGCTAAGGGGGAAAATCTCAAGCTCTCGATTGACTTGGATTTCCAAAAAGGGGTGGAAGATATTCTTCGATCTGCCTTTAACGCAGAGTTGCAAGCTGGAAATGCGACATACTCCGAAGGTGTCTATGCTGTAGTCCTTGAGCCTGATACAGGGAAAGTTCTTGCCATGGCAGGCATTAAGCACCAGGCTGGTAGCCAGGACTTGTCAACCGATGCTCTGGGAACAGTCACCAATGTCTTTGTCCCAGGATCGGTCGTTAAAGGAGCAACCTTGACTTCAGGATGGGAAAATGGTGCCATTTCTGGCAATCAGGTACTGACCGATCAGCCCATTGTTTTTGCAGGATCAACGCCGATTAACTCTTGGTTTACCCAATATGGCAGTCGCTCCATCAATGCAGTAGAAGCTTTGGAATATTCTTCCAATACCTACATGGTTCAAATTGCTCTTAAGATGATGGGGCAACCCTACACTCCAAATATGACCTTACAAGTAGATCAAGTGGACCCTGCTATGAAAAAACTTCGTTCTACTTTTGCAGAGTACGGTCTTGGAACGTCAACGGGGATTGACCTTCCCAATGAATCGACCGGTTTTATCCCGAAAGAGTATACAGTCGGTAATTATTTGACCAATGCCTTTGGCCAGTTTGACAACTACACCCCTATGCAATTGGCTCAGTATGCGGCAACCGTTGCAAATGATGGGAAGCGGGTGAGTCCTCATGTCGTCGAAGGCATCTATGATAATAATGACCAAGGTGGCCTCGGTCAGTTGAAAAAAGCGATCGAAACCAAGGAGCTCAATCAGGTCCATATCTCAGAGGAGGACATGGCCTTGATCAAACAAGGATTCTACCAGGTTGCGAATGGTACGAGTGGGTTGACGACAGGGAAAACCCTTGGTCAAGGGGCCAGTGTGCCCATCAGTGCAAAGACTGGTACAGCTGAAACCACTGTCGATGGAGGCAAACAAGCCATTAATACCAATGTGGTGGCATATGCCCCATCGAATAATCCGAAGATTGCAGTAGCGGTGGTCTTTCCGCACAATACCAATCTGCAAGCGACGGTCAGTCATTCCATTACGCGTGACATTATTAACTTATACAATCAGAAACACCCCATGAATTAGAAAGGAAACTATGCTTTATCCAGCACCTATTGCAAAATTAATTGACAGCTATTCGAAGTTGCCAGGAATTGGGATCAAAACAGCGACCCGTCTTGCTTTTTACACTATTGGCATGTCAGATGATGATGTTAATGAATTTGCCAAGAACTTACTGAATGCCAAGCGTGAGCTAGGGTATTGCAGTATTTGTGGCAATTTGACTGATGAAGAAACCTGCGAGATTTGTCGAGATGAAACGCGGGATCCATCCCTCATTCTCGTTGTTGAAGATAGCCGGGATGTCTCTGCTATGGAAAATATCCAGGAATACCACGGTCGTTATCATGTCTTGCATGGCTTGATCTCACCCATGAATGGCGTGGGACCCGATGATATCAATCTCAAGAGTTTGCTCAGTCGCTTGATGGATGGAACAGTTACTGAGGTGATTGTTGCGACCAATGCGACGGCAGACGGAGAGGCAACTTCCATGTATATCTCACGCGTGCTCAAACCAGCAGGCATCAAAGTGACCCGTTTGGCACGAGGTCTAGCAGTTGGAGCCGATATCGAGTATGCGGACGAAGTGACCCTTCTTCGTGCGATTGAAAATCGGACAGAATTATAAGAGAAGTTCTTTCGAAAGGGCTATCATTATGGTATACTATCAAGTAAGAAATCAAGGGAACAATTAGGGAGAAACTATGAGTAAACAAGACTTAATCCTGTTGTATGGTGGACGTAGCGCAGAACGTGAAGTATCTGTTCTTTCAGCAGAAAGCGTGATGCGCGCGATTGATTACCAAGCATTTTCGGTTCAAACCTATTTTATTACGCAGTCAGGAGATTTCATCCAGACGCAAGCTTTTGAAGAGAAGCCAGCGGATGATGAGAAATTGATGACCAACGATACAGTGGACTGGTCTAAAAAAGTCGCACCATCAGCGATTTACAAGGAAGGAGCAGTGGTCTTTCCAGTTCTTCATGGACCAATGGGTGAAGATGGTTCCATCCAAGGCTTCTTAGAAGTCTTGAAAATGCCTTATGTTGGCTGTGGCATCTTGGCTTCTAGTGTCGCGATGGACAAGATCACGACCAAGCGGGTTTTGGAATCTGCAGGGATTCCACAAGTTCCTTATGTAGCTGTAGTGGAAGGCGATGACTTGGAGGAGAAAATTGCTGCAATTGAAGCTACTCTCTCTTATCCAGTCTTTACCAAACCGTCCAATATGGGATCTAGTGTTGGGATTTCAAAATCTGAAAACCAAACAGAACTTCGGACTGCTCTCGAATTGGCCTTCAAATACGATAGCCGTGTCTTGGTAGAACAAGGGGTCAATGCGCGTGAGATCGAAGTTGGGCTCCTTGGAAACTATGATGTGAAAAGTACCTTGCCAGGTGAAGTTGTCAAAGATGTTGCCTTCTATGATTATGATGCCAAATACATCGACAACAAAATTACCATGGCCATTCCAGCTCAATTGGACCCTGAGGTTGTGAAAACCATGCGGACCAACGCAGAAAAAGCCTTTCGTGCGATCGGTGGTTTGGGCTTAGCTCGCTGTGATTTCTTCTATACTGATAAAGGAGAGATCTTCTTAAATGAGCTCAATACTATGCCAGGCTTTACCCAATGGTCTATGTATCCCTTGCTTTGGGACAATATGGGTCTCAACTATACAGATTTGATCACCAAGTTAGTAGAGCTTGGAAAAGAAGTTTTCCAAAAACACGAAGCACATTTGTTGTAAGAAAGAGGCCACCGTTTGGTGGCTTTTTTTGTGGTCTAGAATATGGTATAATGAGAAGAATTTGAAACGAGCGTTTAGACCTTTGGGGAAGACGCTACGGAGAACTGAGGAGTCGGATATGAATCTCACATTACATGAAGTTGCTCATCTAGTACATGCAAAAAATGATATCAGCCAATTTGAAGATGTGGCCCTCGTCAAACCTGAATTTGACAGCCGTTTGATTGGGCCTGGAGACCTTTTTGTTCCCTTAAAGGGAGCGCGTGATGGGCACGATTTTATTGAGACTGCTTTTGAAAATGGCGCTGTAGCGACCTTGTCTGAAAAAGAAGTAGAAGGCCACCCGTATTTGTTGGTAGATGATGTTCTAGGGGCCTTTCAAAAATTAGCCCAATATGTTTTGGAGAAGAGTCAAGTAGATGTCTTGGCGGTCACCGGTTCAAACGGTAAGACAACGACCAAAGATATGTTAGCTCAGTTATTATCTACTACTTATAAAACCTATAAAACACAAGGGAACTACAATAACGAGATTGGCCTTCCTTACACGGTTCTCCATATGCCAGAAGGAACAGAGAAGCTTGTCCTTGAAATGGGACAGGACCATCTGGGAGATATTCATCTCCTCTCAGAAATTGCCCATCCAAAGGCAGCAATCGTGACCCTCATTGGGGAAGCTCACCTGGAGTTTTTCAAAGATCGCAAAGAAATCGCTAAAGGGAAATTGCAAATTGCGGATGGCATGCCAACTGGTGGCTTGCTTCTAGTACCGGCCGATCCGATTGTAGAGGATTTTTTACCCAACCAACAAGAGCTTGTGCGCTTTGGTGAAGGAGCTGACATCAGCATTACCAAGTTGGAGGAACGCAAGGATAGCCTGACTTTTGAAGCGAACTTCTTATCAGATGCTATTGACCTGCCTGTAACAGGCAAATACAATGCGACTAATGCCATGATTGCAGCTTATGTTGCCCTGCAAGAAGAAGTGAGCGAAGCGGCGATTCGTGATAGTTTTGCTACCTTGCAATTGACGCGCAACCGCACGGAATGGAAAAAGGCCAGTAACGGAGCAGATATCTTATCCGATGTCTACAATGCCAACCCAACTGCCATGCGCCTGATTTTAGAAACCTTCTCAACCATTCCTGCCAATCCAAATGGCCGGAAGTTGGCAGTTCTTGCAGATATGAAAGAACTAGGGGAGCAATCCATTGATCTGCACAACCAAATGATTCTCAGTCTCTCGCCGGATGTCTTGGATACGGTGATTTTCTATGGCCAGGACATTGCGGGCTTGGCTCAGTTAGCGAGTCAGATGTTTCCACTCGGACATGTCTACTATTTCAAAAAGACCGCTGAAGAAGACCAGTTTGAGGACATGGTCAAACAAGTCAAGGAAAGCTTAAAAGAGCAGGACCAAATCCTTATCAAGGGAAGCAATTCCATGAATTTAGCCAAATTGGTAGAGGAATTGGAAAAGGCCTAGCAAAAAGAGAAGGAAATTCTCTCCAAAGATAGGCTTAAATAAACTAAAGGAATATGAAAATGACACTTTGGGATTTATTGTTTACGAACCAAAAATCAGCCCCGCCTGAATTTGGGCTCTGGTATTTCATTCTGCCAGCTTCTTTGTTGGTGGTTGGTTACTTTTCCATCAGATATGCACAGTCCAAAATCTACCAACGCTTTTGGTATTGGGCGCAGTTGATCCAAGTTTTGACCATTAATGCTTGGTATATTCTCGCCCACATGCCTTTGACGGATAATTTGCCTTTCTATCATTGCCGCTTGGCCATGTTGGTGATTCTTTTTGCACCTAGAGGGACCTATATCAAGCAATATTTTGCTCTCTTGGGAGTTCTAGGATCGATTGCGGCCTTGGTGTATCCAGCCTTTGATCCCTTCCCTTTCCCTCATATCACAGTTCTGAATCTAATTTTTAGCCACTGGGCCTTGCTTGCCAATAGTTTGATTTACCTACAGGATCATTATCAATCTGAAAAACAAGATGGCTTGAGAATTTTCAAGATCACCTTTGGCATGAATGCCTTGATTTTCTTGGTCAACCTTTTGACGAAAGGGGATTACGGCTTCTTACGGCGTCCACCAATTATTGGGGACCACGGTGCACTCTTGAACTACCTTTTGGTTAGCTTTGTGATGGTAGCTGGAATTTGCTTGGTCAACCAACGGTATAAGTACAAATACAAGATGGTTGAAGAGACTGTCGTTTCGCGTTCAGAATAGAAAATAGCTTAGCTGAGGTTAGGAAATCATGACTCTTTGGGATTTATTTTTTACCAGTCAACCAACAGCCCCTCCTCAATTGGGGGCTTGGTATTTCTTTTTGCCGACCTCATTGGTAGTGGTGGGTCTTCTGTCGATTCGATTTGCTTCTTCCAAAGGCTATCAAAACTTTTGGTATTGGGGGCAATTGATTCAGTTGCTCATCATCAACTCTTGGTATCTAGCTGCTCACTTGCCTCTTTCAGAGAGTCTTCCCTTCTATCATAGCCGCATGGCCATGTGGATTATTCTTTTGGCTCCCAAGGGGAGCTTCAAACAATATTTTGCCCTCGTGGGAGTCTTTGGCTCCATTATGGCCTTGATTCATCCTGTTTTTTATCCCTATCCTTTTCCTCACGTATCTTCGATCAACAATGTCTTTGGTCACTGGGCTCTCCTGGCCAACTGTTTGATCTATCTGGTTCAATCCTACCAGGTGGAAGAAGGGGATGTTTGGAAAATCTGTCAGATGACGTTTGGGGTCAATGCCATTATTCAGCTTGCGAATCTCGCAACGGGTGGAAACTACGGCTTTATGCGTCGCCCTCCTGTGATAGGTGACCACGGCCTTGTGCTCAACTATTTGATCGTGACAGTTCTCATGACGGGGACACTGATTTTCATCAATACGATCGTTCAGTACAGTAAGAAAAGAAGAATACCTAAATCTGTTTAAATAAGGAGATTTTATGCATCATTTTTTCACTACAGAATCTACAGCACCACCAGCTATTTCAGCACTTTGGTATAGTGTGATGGTCTTGTTAATTGTGACAGCGATTATGGTGTCACTTCGCTATTATCAGAATGAGCAATTTCGGAAATTGTTTCAATACTTGCAGGGCTTCCAGCTAATTTGCTTGTATCTTTGGTATTTTACCTATCACATTCCTTGGTCCAATAGCCTGCCTTTTTATCACTGTCGCTTGGCTATGTTTGCGGTCTTGTTCTTGCCAGACCGATGGAAGAGTAAGCAGTTCTTTGCCTTGATGGGAGTGAGTGGAGCGATCTTTGCCTTGGGATATCCGGTCTTTGACCCATATAACTTCCCTCATATTACGAGCTTTTCCTTCCTCCTCGGGCATTATTGTCTCTTGATTAATTCCTTGATCTATCTCTTGAGATGCTATGATTCGAGCCTCTTAAAAAATCGAGAGATTGTTCTCTATACCTTTGTCCTAGATTTATTTCTAGTCGGTATCAACCAAATCACTGGAGGGAATTATGGACTCATGGCCCGACCTCCGATTATGAGAGGGGATAAGATCTGGCTCAACTATCTAGTTGTATCCAGCATTTTAGCCCTTGCCTTGTTACTCTTTAATCAGATCTTCAATCGCAGAAGTGAGCGGGTGACAGTGAGAAAATAACAAGTGTAAGGGTTGGGACATTACTGTCTCAATCCTTTTTTTAAAAGGAGAAATGTATGAAGCGATTCTTGCTACTGATCGCCCTCGTTTGGAGTATGTTTTGTACCATAACGATGGTACATGCAGATGATGAAGTTCGCTACAGGATTGAATCCTATGTGGGTCACCTCCACTTGCAGGAAGATAGTCAAGCAACATTTACACAAGAAATTACCTATCAGTTTCAGACAGGCTACAATGGGCAGTATGTAACTTTAGGGAGTGTAGATCCCCTTCCCAAAGGATTCAAAATCCATGAAAACCCTCAGGTGGAAGCCTATGTAGATGGTGAAAAACGAGAGATTCGTGTAGAGGAAACAGACCTGGAAGATGGCCGTCAATTAAAAATATACAATGCACGTATCGTCGGTGGAACGGTCAGGATCAAAGTAAAATGGAAGATTGATCATCTCTTGACTTTCTATAACGATATTGCAGAACTGAATTGGTTTCCTATATCAGATGGAGATGAGAAAGTTGCGAAATTAGATTTTTATGTGGATGGCTTGGATGCTAAGCAGGGAAAACTGTATGCCCATACTGGTTACCTTAATCCACCAGCCCAAGTCGAACGGACTGAAACGGGTTATCATATTTGGGCAAAAGATTTTCCTAAAAATGGTAAGCTTGAACTGCATGCTTATTGGCCCATGACGGATACCTTGCGTCAGTCCCAATCGAGTTATATTCAAAAAGAAAATAGAAAAGATAAATTTCTAAAAAAAGAGAAATCCATTGAACAAAAAACGTTCCTTTATCGGACACTTTTACTCAAGGTTGTTCCAATTGTATCGTTTCTTTTATTTTTCCTCGCTTTCATTCCATGGATTCGATATTTTATCAGTACCAGAACTCGTCGGATTGCAAAAGGAGTACGATTATACGAACCACCACAGAATTTACCACCTTTTGTTCTAGCCAAGGCACTGTATCAACTTGATTTTGAACAGATGGTGATATCTAGAGAGAAAGGATCATTAAAATTCAATCATCTCATCCAAGCAACTATATTGGATCTCATTGATCGAGGAAATCTTCGTTTGACTAGAGATGAAAATGGGGAAACCTTGACTTGTCTCCATTATGAAGGCTTGGCTGATTTTGAATTACAATTTATTGATATGATTTTTGATCAAGAATCTGAAATCAATATCAGTGAGGTATTCTCAAAGTATAAAATTGACAAAGTAGCCCTAAAAAAAGATTTTCAAGCTGCAACATCAGACACACAACGAGACCGTATTCGAAAGGTCGGAAATGACGTTCAATCCCTTTTAAAAAAGGATGCCCAGCAATTGTCAAAAGGTGTAGAAAAGGAAATTGCAAAATTAGGACTACCTTCTTATTTTAGAGATTTATCTGAGAAAGAAGAAGCTTTTTCAAAAACAGGCTGTGCCCTACATTTTTGGCTCTTACTGATCTTATTTGTGAGCATGTGTTTCTTATCTTTTGGATTTGGTTCACACCTATCTTCCTTCTATTTTTGGATCATTTTACTTTTGGTTTTGTTATTTATCCCATTTTATATTGTTGTGAAAATTCGCGAAGAACATCTCCAATCCTTAGAGAACTTGGATGCACAATTCCAATGGATGGCCTTTCGAAATATGATCGAAAGTATTCCAAATTTCAATCAGGCGGAACTGGACAGTGTTGTTCTATGGAATCGTATCCTAGTCTATGCAACTATGTATGGTCAAGCTAAAAAAGTGAGTCAGGTACTCAAAAATCATCAGATTTCCTTGCCATACGAAAACTGGGACACTGTTGTTTGGCTAACGACCTCTTCAAATTCCTTCCTAGACGGCTCTACCTTGATGAGTTATGCAGATGATTCTTATAGCGTTTCAAGCTTCTCTACTAACTCCTCAGATGGCAGTGGCGGCTTTGACGGCGGTGGCTTTTCTGATGGTGGCGGTGGTGGAGGATTTGGTGCCTTCTAATAGCACTTGTTTCTTAATGAAGTCTGGGATGTAGAACAAATACAGTTCTCACTCAGGCTTTTTAATTTGTAAATACACTGATGATTGAAAAAAGGCTCTATTTCCGCTATAATAGGTTAGTTAAGGTAAAAGGAGAGAACCAATGTAGAAGGATCCTACTTACTAAAAAATATGCTTTTAAAAAAATAACTGAGGATGAAAGAATGACAATAACTGACGAAATTAAAAAACGCCGTACCTTTGCCATCATCTCCCACCCGGATGCTGGTAAAACGACGATTACAGAGCAGTTGCTCTACTTTGGGGGAGAGATTCGGGAAGCCGGTACGGTGAAAGGAAAGAAAACAGGAAACTTTGCCAAGTCTGACTGGATGGATATCGAAAAACAACGTGGAATTTCGGTAACCTCATCTGTTATGCAGTTTGACTATGATGGCAAACGCGTCAATATCCTGGATACCCCAGGGCACGAGGACTTCTCTGAAGATACTTATCGGACTTTGATGGCGGTGGACGCTGCCGTCATGGTGGTGGACTCTGCCAAGGGGATTGAGGCCCAAACCAAGAAATTGTTTGAGGTTGTGAAACACCGTGGCATTCCCGTCTTTACCTTTATGAATAAGCTGGACCGTGACGGTCGTGAGCCACTGGACCTCTTACAAGAATTGGAAGAAATCTTGGGAATCGCCAGTTACCCAATGAACTGGCCGATTGGGATGGGGAAAGCCTTTGAGGGACTCTATGACCTTTATAACCAACGTTTGGAACTCTATAAAGGAGACGAGCGTTTTGCTAGTCTAGAAGACGGAGACAAGCTTTTTGCCAACAACCCTTTCTACGAGCAAGTCAAAGACGATATCGAACTCTTGCAAGAGGCTGGAAATGAATTCTCAGAAGAAGCCATCCTTGCAGGTGAATTGACACCAGTTTTCTTCGGATCAGCTTTGACGAACTTTGGAGTACAGACTTTCTTGGAAACCTTCCTCAAGTTTGCTCCGGAACCACATGGTCACAAGAAGACAGATGGAGAACTGGTCGATCCTTATGACAAGGATTTCTCAGGATTTGTCTTTAAGATTCAGGCCAACATGGATCCTCGTCATCGTGACAGGATTGCCTTTGTGCGGATCGTATCTGGTGAATTTGAGCGTGGGATGAGTGTTAATCTCCCTCGAACTGGTAAGGGCGCTAAGCTATCTAACGTGACTCAATTTATGGCCGAAAGCCGTGAAAATGTCAGCAATGCTGTAGCAGGAGACATCATCGGGGTTTACGATACCGGGACTTATCAGGTTGGAGATACTTTGACAGTGGGCAAAAACAAGTTTGAATTTGAACCACTGCCAACCTTTACACCTGAAATCTTCATGAAGGTATCTGCCAAGAATGTCATGAAGCAAAAGTCCTTCCATAAGGGAATCGAGCAATTGGTGCAAGAAGGGGCCATCCAGCTCTATACCAACTACCAAACAGGTGAATACATGTTGGGTGCCGTTGGTCAATTGCAGTTTGAAGTCTTTAAGCACCGGATGGAAAATGAGTACAATGCCGAAGTGGTGATGAGCCCAATGGGCAAAAAGACGGTTCGCTGGATCAAACCAGAAGACTTAGATGAGCGCATGTCTTCAAGCCGAAATATCTTGGCGAAGGACCGCTTTGACCAACCTGTCTTCCTCTTTGAAAACGACTTTGCCCTCCGCTGGTTTGCGGATAAGTATCCAGATGTTGAGCTGGAAGAAAAGATGGGGTAAGGAACGATTCAAAAACGATCCATAACAATAGAATAAGAAAACGAAAATCTATCCGTTTTCGCTTTTAAAGGAGAAATAATGGGATTATTAAGTGGTTTGATGGGCAATGCCTCTCAAAAGAATGTTGATAAAGTAGAAAGAGATCTGGAAGATATCTTGGTGCCGGGAGAGCAAGTGACGCTTGCTTTTAGCTTGATTCGTGATTTAATCGTCTTTACTGAGTTTCGTTTGATCTTGGTAGATAAACAAGGAGTAACAGGGAAGAAAACTTCCTACAAATCCCTTCCTTATCGCTCTATCTCTCGATTTTCAGTTGAAACTTCCGGTCATTTTGATTTGGATGCCGAATTAAAAATCTGGGTATCTTCAGCAGTGGAACCTTCAGAAGTTTTACAATTTAAGAGTGACAACAGTGTTATTGAAATTCAGCAAGCATTAGCCAGTGCGGTCTTTAAATAAAAAAATCAATTTGATAGAGAACAGTTGAGAAAGGAGACGGAATGTTTATCGATAAACAATTGGGTCAAGATCGGAAATGGATCAATATCGACTCGGATATGATTGCTGAAAACTCATATCTTTATAAAAAATACGAGATTGACAAAGAAACCATTGAGTACGCGATGGATAAGAACGAACGTGCCCATATGGATTACAATCGAGAAAACGGTACGATCACCTTTATCTACAATGTATTGGATTTAGAAAAGGACAAGGAATACTACGAAACCATTCCTATGACCTTTATCGTTCAAGATACGCGACTCGTGACCATCAGTAACCAGGTCAATGCCTATATCATTGAACAAATGGTTCGCTATTTGGAAAGCCATGAGGAGCTGTCGATCTATAAGTTGCTTTTTGCAGGTCTTGAAATGATCAGTAATGCTTATTATCCGATTATTGATCGCTTAGATAAGCATAAAGATGAACTCAATCGTTTGCTTCGAAAGACAACGACGACCAAGAATCTTTATGCCCTCTCTGACCTTGAGACCGGTATGGTGTATCTGGTCGCGGCAGCAAAGCAAAATCGGATGTTGCTAGAACATATCAAAGCGCATGCCATTTATCGCAGGATGAATGATGTTGAAAAAGAGCAGTTTGATGATGCCATGATCGAAGCGCGTCAGTTGGTTTCAATGACCGAGTTGATTTCGAATGTCTTGCAGCAGTTGTCTGGATCATACAACAATATCCTAAACAACAACTTGAATGACAACTTGACAACCCTAACCATCTTTGAAGCCTTGTTGGCTGTTTTAGCCGTTATCACCGGTTTCTTTGGAATGAATATCCCTCTTCCTATGACAGAGGATCCTAATGCTTGGATTTATGTATCCGTATGTAGCTTTATATTATGGCTCCTTTTGGCAAAGGTCATGCGGTGGATTGTGAAAAAAAGATAAAAAAAGAGGCTTGGAGAAATCCGAGCCTCTTCGTATCTAGAATAATCTGAGAAATAGGAACCATCTAGACACCTGCCCTCCTCTCCAAAGAAGGGGCAGTGTGAATAGTTCATCGACTGTACAAAATCTTCTTGGAAATAGTAGGAGTAGATTTAATAGTACTGAGTGGTTCTAAATAAATCAGAACTTAGAATAAATCGTTGAATCAGATAAAATGATCCTATTTCTTTATACAGAAATATTTTAGATACTAACTGTATTATACATATTTATTTGTAAAAACGCAAGAACTACCAAAAAAAGTTTTTCCGAAGTTTTTATACTCCTATTTAAAGGGATTCTTGAACGATGTCAGAAGAAAGTCAGCTAAATCTAGGGGAAACTGCCCTCTTGATTATTTTCAAGTTTTTAAAAATTTTTCCTAAAAAATAAAATTATTCTCCTTTGACTATCATTTGGTCGTCCATTGTGTTATACTAGATAAGTTGCAAACTTGTATGAGAGAAATGCTGGTGAGATGGAACAATTAGAAAAGGAATGTTGGTCAATCTACCACAAGGAGGATCTTGGTGTCTTTTCGTTTGGAAAACGACTTTAATCAACCAAATCCGCTAGTGCGAAAACATTTTTCGCCGAAGGGAATTCCATAAAAAACGATTGGGTTTTCCTTTAGATGAGTCTTGCGACAGGTAACCGGGAAGGAGACTTCCTATGCAATCAGTGCGTTTTCGCATTGAAAAGAAGTGTGATAAAGTGGCTTCGCACCACTTTTTAGAAAGAAGAAAGAATTGAAATTCAATGAATTTAACTTATCTGCTGAATTATTAGCAGAAATTGAAAAAGCTGGCTTTGTAGAAGCGAGCCCGATCCAGGAACAAACCATTCCGTTGGCTCTTGAAGGAAAAGATGTTATCGGTCAGGCGCAAACAGGGACTGGTAAAACAGCCGCTTTCGGTCTTCCAACGTTGGAGAAGATCGATGTCGATAACACAGTGATTCAAGCACTTGTCATTGCCCCAACGCGTGAATTGGCGGTTCAAAGTCAGGAAGAACTCTTCCGCTTTGGACGCAGTAAGGGTGTCAAAGTTCGCTCTGTCTATGGTGGATCGAGCATCGAAAAACAAATCAAGGCTTTGAAGTCAGGCGCTCACATCGTTGTGGGAACACCTGGCCGTTTGCTTGATTTGATCAAGCGCAAGGCCTTGAAACTCGATCATATTGAAACCTTGATCCTGGATGAAGCAGATGAAATGCTCAATATGGGCTTCTTGGAGGATATCGAAGCCATCATTAGCCGTGTTCCAGAAACACGCCAGACCTTGCTCTTTTCAGCAACGATGCCAGAAGCCATCAAACGCATCGGTGTTCAGTTTATGAAAGAGCCAGAACACGTTAAGATTGCGGCCAAAGAATTGACAACCGATTTGGTCGATCAATACTATATTCGTGTCAAAGAAGGCGAAAAATTTGATACTATGACCCGATTGATGGATGTTGAGCAGCCTGAACTTGCCATTGTCTTTGGTCGGACTAAACGTCGGGTCGATGAATTGACTCGTGGCTTGAAGATCCGTGGTTTCCGAGCAGAAGGGATTCACGGAGATTTGGATCAAAACAAACGTCTTCGTGTCCTTCGTGACTTTAAAAATGGGAACTTGGACGTTTTGGTGGCAACGGACGTTGCGGCACGTGGGTTGGACATTTCAGGTGTGACCCATGTCTACAACTACGATATTCCACAAGATCCAGAAAGCTATGTTCACCGGATCGGACGGACAGGTCGTGCTGGGAAAACAGGGCAATCTATTACCTTTGTATCGCCAAATGAAATGGGTTACCTGCAAATCATTGAGAACTTGACTAAAAAGCGGATGAAGGGAATGAAACCTGCAACAGCAGCAGAAGCCTTCCAAGCGAAAAAACAAGTGGCCTTGAAGAAAATTGAGAAAGACTTTGAGGATGAAACCATCCGGACCAACTTTGAGAAATTTGGCAAAGACGCTCGTAAATTAGCAGCAGAATTTACTCCTGAAGAATTGGCTATGTACATTTTGAGCTTGACTGTTCAAGATCCAGACAGTCTTCCAGAAGTCGAAATTGCGCGTGAAAAACCATTACCATTTAAACCATCTGGTGGTGGCTTTGGTGGTAAGTCCAAAGGTGGTCGTGGAAATAGCCGTCGTGGAGACCAACGCCGAGATCGGAATCGCAGAGATGACCGTGAAGGTGGTCGCCGTGATTTCAAACGCAAGTCCAATAAAAACAGCCGAGACTTCGAAGGTAAAGGCAACAAACGTCCTCATCGTACATCCAACGAAAAGAAAAATGGCTTTGTCATCCGCAATAAAGGGGATAAATAAATTCTAAAGACGGTCTAGCAATAGGCCGTCTTTTTAATGAAAATCAAAAATACAAGGGTTAACTAGCTGTTAACCCTTGTATATTTATAAGGAGACCTAAATGATATCTGACTCTTTTAGAAAAAATGTATCATGATAAGGAGCATCCTAAAAAAGTCAGAAAACAGAAAGAACGGATTCCTAAAACGGAATGTTTCTGTTAACATATTAAGTCTACAATTATTTCTAAGTTTTGTCAAGGTTTTTTTCTTATTTTTTTAAAAATTTTTAACTATAAAGATAAAAATTGACAATCTTAGCTAAAAGGTTATAATGAATATAATAACTATATTAATTACAAAGAGGTGTCATGCATGGTGATTGCATTAAAAAATAATGATCTAGAAGTGCACTTTAAGACCTTTGGAGGAGAATTGAGTTCTATCCGAAGCAAGGAAGGTATTGAATATCTCTGGCAAGGGGATCCAGAGTATTGGTCAGGACAAGCACCCGTTCTGTTTCCGATTTGTGGAAGTGTCCGTAATGGCCAAGTACAGTATCATCTAAAAGATGGTGTGAAGACAGGTCAGCTTCCAAGACACGGTCTCATTCGCAAGAGAGAGTTTGAACTCAAAGAACAAACAGATAATCGTCTTGTCTTTGAAATCACATCAAATGACGAGAGCTTGCAAAATTACCCCTACCATTTTCGAGTGGAAATCGCTTATGAATTGAAAGGGAAAGAGATCACCATCACCTATCGCGTGCAAAATCTAGAGTTAGATCAAGTCATGCCTTATTTCATTGGAGGGCATCCAGCCTTTCATTGCCCCCTTTTAGCAGATGAAGTCTATGAAGACTACGAGTTGATTTTTGAAAAAGAAGAAACTTGTAGCGTCCCTCTCTTGTTTACAGAAACCGGTTTGGTCGATCGCCTGCAGCGGACGCCATTTTTCGATCATAAGCGTAGCCTACCTTTGCGCCATGAACTGTTTGAAAAAGACGCCATTATTTTAGATCAATTAGCCTCTAAATTTGTGAAGCTTATCTCGAAAAAATCTGGTAAAGGTTTAAAATTTGACTTTGCAGATTTTGAGAATCTAGTCCTTTGGTCTACCAATAACAAGGGTCCTTTCATTGCCTTAGAGCCTTGGACGGGTATTTCTACATCTGCAGAAGAGGACGATTTCTTCGAAGACAAAAAAGGTGTGATCCAGTTGGCTCCTCAAGAGACACGGAGTCACCAATACCGCATCACCATTTTGTAAATGAAAAACCGTTGGACTATGGAGTCCGACGGTTCTTTTTGATATAGTTTAGTTTTGCTTGGCGGGATTTCTTTTTAAAGAGAGCTTCGGCAGACATCGCAGAGGGTTTATCTGGATAGGATTCTTTGTAAAGAAGTTTAACGGGAAGGCGAGCCCGTGTGTATTTGGCTCCTTTTCCAGCATTGTGAGTCTTCAGGCGTTTTTCGACATCAGTGGTATAGCCAGTGTAGAGAGAGCCATCCGCACACTCTAAAACATACATGTAAGCCTTAGTTTCCATAGTAGATCTCATGAATCTCGTCTGTATAGCTGCCATCTTCATTGTGAATAAAGAGAGGAGGTAGAATTTTTAAACCATCCAGTGAGCCATCCTTGATCGCCTCAATCAATAACATATTCGCCTCTTTGGTCACTTTTGGATAGACAAACTGGATCCGCTTAGGTGCAAGATTGTAGCGCTTCATGGTTTCGATGATATCTAAAAAGCGATCTGGACGATGGACCATCGCTAAGCGACCATTTGATTTGAGAACCCGCTGGGCCACATGGCAAATCTCATCTAAATTGGTGGTAATTTCATGCCGGGCTAAGAGGTAGTGTTCACTCTCATTGAGATTGGAATGCTCATCCACCTTGAAATAAGGAGGATTGCAGAGGATAATATCCACCTTACTCCCCTTGATATGTTGGGGGAGATGCTTGAGGTCATCGGTGATCATGGACATTTGCTGATTCAAGCCATTGAGGGCAATCGAGCGGGTAGCCATATCCGCCAAACGTTCCTGAATTTCGACACCAATAATCTGAGCTTCTGTCCGAGTGCTCGCAAAGAGTCCCACAGCCCCATTTCCCGCGCAGAGATCTACGATCAATCCTCGCTTGGGTAATTTTGGAAAACGCGATAGCAGGACGCTATCCACGGAGTAACTAAAAACTTCCCGATTTTGTATGATTTTTACATCACTTGAAAAGAGTTGGTTGACGCGCTCGCCGTCTTTTAATTCGATATCTGTCATGGCTCTATTATAGCATGAAAAGAGGCTTGGGAAAAGGTGGGCAGAACAGAAAAAGAGAGTGGGACAGAAATCGTTAATTCGTTAGAATTCGATTTCGTCGTCCCACCTCCGCACAGTTGAGTAGGGCTGTAAAAGCTGATGAAATCAGCTTTTACAGCCCACTCAACCACTGCGTCTTTCTCGACAATCCAAAGACAATTGAGAGGCTAGGACTTTTGTCCCAGCCTCTTTTTTAGTCAAATTCATATTTTTGTAGAATCGTGCTGAGGATAAAGACTCCTGTAAAGACAGCCATCAAGGCCAGATATACTGGGAAAGTAGTGGCTGTAAGGAGTGAAATCTCGATCAAGTTTTTCAATACGACCGCAGATGTATAAAATCCTACAACAGAAAAGAGAATGAGAAGGGCGCGCCAGATATTTAGTGGTAGACAGGCCCGGATAACGGATAGGAAACCGATGGATCCAAGTAAGTAATAGGATACAGTAGACATATCGGCTGCTGACCAACCATGGCTTGCTCCCCAAAGGCGAATGAACAAGACGCTAAAGACGACCATCAAGGCGCTTGGTAAGGCTAACAGAAGAGAACGTCTTAAGAAGTGTTTTTCAACCGGTTTGATATTGCGTTCAAAAGTCAACACAAATGGTGGAAATCCTTCGACGAATTGGTCAATCAAGGTGATTTGAATAGGGATGAATGGAAAAATCAGCAAATAATTGACGTTGAAGAAAAGGGCACTAGCGATACAGATAATAGCCAAGAGGAAGGAATAGATCGTTTTGATGAAGAAAATCGGAGCGATTCGTCCAATGTTATTGACCACACGACGACCTTCGAATAGAATTTCTGGAACATCATTAAAGTCAGAGTTCAAAAGAACAATATTTGCAATTTGACGGGTTGCAGGATCTCCTTCAGCCATTACGATGGAGCAGTCTGCTTCGCGAAGAGCAAGGATATCATTGACCCCATCTCCTGTCATAGCAGTTGTCCGACCAGCAGCTTTCAAGGTTTGGATAAGTAGTTTTTTCTGGTGAGGAGACACGCGTCCAAAGATAGCTGTTTCTTCTGCTTGATCCACTAATTGATCATCAGAAATTTTTGAACAATCGATGAAGTTCTCATAATTTTTGAAGCCAGCTTGTTGAGCGATATAAGAGACCGTCACAGGGTTGTCACCAGAGATGATTTTGAGATCCACTCCTTGAGAGCGCAAATACTCAAGAGTATCTGAAGCCCCTTCACGAATGGGGTCTGTAATCTCAATAACCGCAATCCCTTCAAGATTTTCAGGCAATTTCAATTCCTGCATGCTGATCAGTTCTGAACTGTGGGCCAAGACGAGCACGCGCGATCCACGAGCTTGTGCTTCGACGACAGCAGCGGGATTTTCTTTAAGGAGCATTTCAGGAGCACCGAGAAAGACGGTTCCAAGGTTGGATAGGTGCATGGCTCCCCATTTCCGATCACTTGAGAAAGGAATAATGTTTTCCGCAGTATAAGCATGCTCCAACTCCCCATAAGCCTTGCGAATAGCTTGAGCAGTAGGATTGGTGTCCTCGCTATATTGCATGTAAGCAGAGAGGATGACCTGGATCGTCTGTTCAGAAAAATGATCCGATAAGCTATGGAGAGCTTCGACTGTCATCTTCCCTTGAGTGATGGTCCCGGTCTTATCTAGACACAAGGTATCCACACGCGCCAGGGTTTCTACTGAGTACATTTCTTGGACAAGAACCTTGCGCATGCCGAGCTTAATAACCGCTGTCAAAAGAGACGTAACTGTCAGTAAGGCAATTCCTTTTGGCAACATTCCCAAGAGAGCTGTGGAAGAATTCACGACAGAATCCTTGATTGGTAGCATCTTGATCAACAGTGCTTCAAAGAAGAGGGCAAGGCCAAATGGAATGATAATTTTACCAGTGAAGCTTGAAATTTTCGCTAAGTTATAAAGAATACGCGAATTGATAGGCTTCAGGGTTTTAGCTTCCATCATCAGTTTGTTAGCATAGTTGTTTGCTCCAACTCGCTTGACACGGGCATAGACTTGACCACTGGCAATATAACTACCAGAAAGCAGTTCATCACCAACTTCTTTTAAGACCAGGTCACTCTCACCAGTCAGCATAGCCTCATTGGCTTCTGCAATACCAGACATGACTTCGGCATCACTAGGGATCTGCTCACCCGAAGATAAGAGCATTAAATCACCTAGAACAAGCTTTTCTGGTGGAATCGCATCTTTTTCCCCGTCACGAATGACAGTCACTAGCTCACGACTCATGAGGTTGAGCTTATCAATCATCCGCTTGGCGCGCATCTCGGTCATGATCCCTGTAATGGCATTGAAGCAAATGACTGCAAAAAAGATCATATTGCTCCAGGCCTGTACAGCAGCCAAGGCCACAGCAATCACAAAGTTTAAGGTATTAAACAAGGTGAAGACGTTGCGCTTGATAATTTGCCAGGTACTGGTACTGGTATTCGTTGTAAAATCATTGGTTTGTCCGCGATCCATTTTCTTGCGGACTTCACTGAGGGACAAGCCCTTTAAATCAATAGTTTCCATAGACAATATGATATCATTTTTTTGAGAAAAAGACTATCTAGAATCGGTCCGCTGAGACAATTTTTATCTAAAAAAGGTTTGCGGTCAAAATCAGGATACGGTATAATAAGAAAGAACCTTTTACAGGATGGAATATCTTGTAGAGAGACGAATGAAATGGATTTGAGGAACAACTATGTTTTATACCTATTTACGTGGCCTTGTTGCCTTTATTCTTTGGGTTTTAAATGGGAATGCCCATTACCATCATAAGGACAATATTCCAGATCGGGAAGAGAACTACATCTTGGTATCCCCTCACCGGACTTGGTGGGATCCGGTCTATATGGCCTTTGCAACCAAGCCAAAGCAGTTTATCTTTATGGCAAAAAAAGAGCTCTTCACCAATCGTATTTTTGGCTGGTGGATTCGCATGTGTGGGGCATTTCCGATCGACCGTGAAAATCCGGGAGCAGAAGCCATTAAGTATCCTGTCAATATGCTGAAAAAGAGCAACCGTTCTTTGATTATGTTCCCAAGTGGAAGCCGTCATTCTCAAGACGTCAAAGGCGGTGTTGCCATCATTGCTAAAATGGCGAAGGTCCGTATCATGCCAGTGACTTATACTGGTCCAAGAGACTTGAAAGGGTTGGCGACAGGTGAACGCATTGATATGAACTTTGGACATCCCATTGATATTTCGGATATTAAAAAGATGAATGACGAAGGAGTGGCAGAAGTTGCCCGCCGTATCCAAGAGGAGTTTGACCGCTTGGATGCGGAAGCACAAGCGATCAACACCCCAACAAAACCTTTTATCTTGATTCGTTTGTTAAAAATCCTTTTGATTCCTCTTGTCTTAGTCGTGGGCATCTTGACCTTGCTCTTTAGTTACCTAGCAAGCTTTGTATGGGATCCAGACAAACATCGGAAAAATAAGTAAAAAAGCTGAGAGTTTTTCTCAGTTTTTTTACTTATTTTTACGAATAATAAAAGTGAGAGGAGGTTTCTTATGGAGGATATCATCGAAAAAATCAAAGAATATAAGCTCTTTTTAGCTCTTACTGCTATCGGACTCTTACTTGGAGGGTATTTTCTTTTTCATCGACCTCAGTCAAGTGCATCCACCATACCAGATCTTTATCGGTCTTCTAGTTCAACTTCGAGCAAAGAAAAGGTGCAGACCGCTAGTTCCAAAGAAGAAAAGACGGCGACTTCTGTGTCTGATGCACCTGAGATCATTACGGTCGATGTCAAAGGAGCCGTCAAACAACCAGGTGTCTATGAGTTGCGCTCCAATAGCAGAGTCCACGATGCCATTTATAAGGCAGGCGGGATGACAGCAGATGCCAATAGCCAATCGGTCAACTTGGCACAAAAACTCACCGATGAAGCAGTGATCTATGTTGCTAAAGAAGGAGAGGATGTTCCAGCGCTTGGAAGTTCAGAAAGTTCTGCAACTTCGTCAGCGCCAGCAGAAAAAACAGGCAAGGTCCATCTAAATCGAGCGACTGAATCAGAGCTCCAGACCGTATCAGGCATTGGCCAGAAACGTGCCCAGGACATTATCGCCTATCGCGAGGCAAATGGTCCTTTTCGATCAGTGGATGATCTGAAGAATGTTTCAGGAATCGGAGAGAAAACACTGGAGAAACTAAGAGATGCTTTCACGGTGGATTAAAGACCTTCCTTTTTCTCTTGTCCATCTCGCCCTTTTGCTCCTATGGCTGTATTTTAGTATCTATCAACCATCTTGGCTTTCGATCAGCGGTCTAGTAGTAGTGGGAGTTTTAGCGCTTCATCACTATAAAGGGGATCGCTCAAGTTTGCTAGGGCTTGCTTTAGCAACCCTTTGTTTTGCGGCCTTCTTTGTCTTTCAGCGACTACAGGATCATCCAGTACAAGCAGAAAGTCAGCCCCCATCCCACTTACGACTGATTCCAGATACCATCAAGATCAATGGGGACGCCCTGTCTTTTCGTGCTAAAAATCAGGGAAAGACCTACCAAGTCTTCTACACTATAAAATCAGAAAAAGAAAAACAGCAGTGGCAAAGTCAAACCCACTTGCTGGAGTTGACATATAAAGGTGTTATAGAAGAACCAGAAGGGCAGCGAAATTTTAGAGGATTTGACTACCGGTCTTATTTGCAAACACAGGGGATTCACTATCAAATAAAAATTGAAGCGATCCAATCCGCGCTTCCTATACAGACTTGGAATGTTTTCGATAGCCTATCTCAATGGAGGCGCCAAGCCATTGTTTGGAGTAAAGAGCACTTTCCGCAGCCAATGAACCAGTATATGACCGGCCTTCTTTTTGGCTATTTAGATACGGATTTTGAAGAGATGGACCAGCTTTACACGAGTTTAGGAATCATCCATTTATTCGCCTTATCTGGGATGCAGGTCGGCTTTTTCATCAATGGGATCCGGAAAGCTCTCTTACGTCTAGGAATCTTGCAAGAAACAGTCGATATCTGGATGGTTCCAATCTCTTTGGTCTATGCTGGGTTGACCGGTTTTTCAGTTTCAGTGGTTCGCAGTCTCTTGCAGAAGATCCTCTCTCAAAAGGGGATCCGAGGGATGGAGAATATGGCGATGACCTTGATGCTCTTAATGCTACTTGTGCCCAAGTTTCTCCTGACAGCCGGAGGAGTTTTGAGTTGTGCCTACGCCTTTATTTTGACCTTGGTAGATACCAGTTCTTATTCAGGACTTAAAAAGCTACTAGTGGAAAGTTTCTGGATTAGCCTGGGGATTTTGCCCCTTTTGACCTATTACTTTAGCGTCTTTCAACCCTGGTCACTCCCTTTAACCTTCCTCTTTTCTTTCTTATTTGACCTTGTCCTTCTTCCAGGTTTAACGGTGCTATTTATCTTATCGATTCTAAAGCCCCTTACAATTTTTAACAGTTTCTTTCTTCTCATAGAGGAGTGTATTCGTTGGATTTCAAAGCTTACGTCTTTACCTCTGGTATTTGGTCAGCCGACGGGACCAGCTCTGATTGCTCTATTCCTTCTTTTAGGGATCTTGTATGATCTTCGAAAGAAAAAGAACTTTCGTTTTCTGTTAATCGGTATGATTCTACTCATCTTTTGTTGGACCAAGCACCCTTTAGAAAATGAGATTACCATGGTGGATATCGGTCAAGGAGATAGTATCTTTTTACGCGATTGGAAAGGAAGAACCATATTGATTGATGTCGGAGGACGCGTCACTTTTAAAAGTGGAGAAAAGTGGCAAGAGCGCAGTCAGTCTGCTAATGCGGATCAAACCCTGATTCCTTATCTCAAGAGTCGAGGTGTTGGAAAACTCGATGCGCTGGTCTTGACTCATACAGACCAGGATCATATGGGCGATATGGTGGAGGTTGCCAAACAAATCCCGGTTAAAAAAGTGTATGTCAGTCCAGGCAGTCTCACCAATTCTCAATTTCGAGAGAAATTGAAACTGCTTCATAGTCCGATTAAAGTAGTCCAGAGAGGGGATCAACTTCCTATTTTTGATGATCATTTAGAAGTCTTATCCCCTGATGAAGTGGGGGATGGTAAAAACGATGATTCGATTGTCCTCTATGGACAGTTCTATCAGAAACGATTTTTGTTCACAGGTGATCTAGAAGAAGCCGGAGAGAAAAAACTATTGAAAAACGATCCACAATTACAAGTGGATATCTTGAAAGTAGGCCACCACGGATCTAAAGGTTCCTCTAGTGATGTGTTTTTAGATCAGTTACATCCTCAGTTGGCCTTGATCTCTGTTGGAAAGAAAAATCGCTACCAACATCCCCATAAAGAATTGCTCGATCGTCTAGAGGAACGCTCTATTTCTTATCTTCGTACCGATGAAAGGGGAGCAATTCGCTTGATTGGGTGGGACCATTGGAGGGTAGAAACGGTCCGCTAGAGACGAGGAGAGGTTTGCTTTCTATGCTGAAAATTGCTATTATAGAAAGTGAAATCAATGTAAAGGTAGAATCGTATGAACGCATTTAAGCAATTTTGGATACAGTATGCAGATTTTTCAAGTAAGACCAGTCGGTCCCATTTTTGGCTAGCTTTTTTCTGGAATTCCCTGATTTCGTTGCCTCTTTGGGTCTTTTACATCGTGGCCTCTTTATCCCATCAAAATGCTCAAGAAACGCTCAATTTTTCAACTGTTCATTCTAAGACAGGTTTATGGGCGCTCGCTTTCTTAGCATTCTTTTACTTCCTCATTTTGGTACCCAGTCAAGCCATTTGTGTGCGTCGCTTGCGGGATGCGGGAATCCATTGGTCTTGGATCTTTTTGAACCTTGGTCCGGTTCTGCTCTATTTGTTGACGGGTCTAGATATTTTCCTATTTCTTTGGGTAATTACAGTTATTTCTCTCTTGATTCTCATGATGCTTCCAGGGAAAAACACCTTCCCACAACCAGTAGAAACTCCTATGGGAGTGGCTTCTGAACCACAGGTCACAGCGACAGGGGGGAGCTTTGGCGGCAACTCGTTTGAGCAAATTCCTAATTTTGTAGCAGCACCTGATTTGTCTGATGAAAAACCACCATTGGAACAAAAAATGGCTGCTGAACACGAAATCCACTAAACTGATAAAGATAAGAGAGTTTCATGCAAGCAATTATTGACACTAAACATCTGACGGTTCAAACTCTGCCTCCTATTCTTGTTTTGACGGGTGAGGATGTAGGTCAATTTGAATGGTTAAAAAAAGACATTTTAAAAAAAATAGGCTATGATCCCTCAGATTTGAATTATTCTTATTTTGATATGAAGGAAGCCTCCTATGCTGAGGTCGAGCTGGATTTGGTCAGTCTTCCCTTTTTTGCAGATGAAAAAATCGTGATTTTGGATCACTTATTGGATTTGACCACTGCCAAAAAACGCAATTTAACCGATGAAGATCTGAAGCAATTTGAAAATTATCTGGAAAATCCTTCTGAATCGACCCGTTTGGTGATATTTGCAGAAGGAAAATTAGATAGTAAGCGCCGCTTGGTCAAACTCCTAAAACGGGATGCCCAAATCATTGAAGCGACCACTCCTAAAGAGCAAGATTTAAAGCGTTATTTTTCTGGTCAGGCGCAAGAATTGGGCTTACACTTTGTGGGCGATTCCTTGGACCAGCTGCTCTTAAAATCTGGCTATGATTTTGGAGAGTTACAGAAGAATCTCGCTCTATTGCAGGCTTACAAAGAAGATGGTCAGATTACCCTCCAAGATATCGAGGAGGTTGTTCCAAAGTCCTTGCAAGATAATATTTTTGATCTGACACAGATGATTCTCAAACGCCAAATCGATCAAGCCCGGAATTTGGTTAAGGATCTCCGCTTACAAGGAGAAGATGAGATAAAATTGATCGCTATTCTGTTGGGGCAATTCCGAATGTTTTCTCAAGTAAAAATATTTTCAGAAGAAGGCCAATCCGAAAACCAAATCGTAGCGAGCTTGTCGGAGTTGTCAGGACGCAAGGTCAATCCATATCAGGTGAAGTTTGCCTTACGGGATAGCCGTAAGCTTTCCCTGTCCTTTTTGAAGCAGGCCATGATGACCTTCATCGAGACGGATTATGCAATTAAAAGTGGAACGTATGATAAAGACTACTTATTTGATTTGGCCCTGTTGAAAGTGGCAAATAGCGTCTAAACATGAATGAAATTGCAAGCAGATTAGTTGAATAATTTAGCTGTTTGCGTTATCATCAAATCAGTAATAAAGAAAAGAGGACCATAAAATGGCTATCATTTTACCAGAATTACCATATGCTTATGATGCATTGGAACCTTATATCGATGAAGAAACCATGCATTTGCACCATGATAAACACCATCAAACATATGTAAACAATGTGAATGCAGCTCTTGAAAAACATCCTGAAATTGGAGAAGACCTTGAAAGCTTGTTAGCTAATGTTGAATCCATTCCAGCTGACATTCGCCAAGCTGTGATCAACAATGGTGGTGGTCATTTGAACCACGCTCTTTTCTGGGAATTGATGACTCCAGAACAAACAGCTCCTTCAGCAGAACTTGCTGCAGCTATTGATGCCACATTTGGTTCATTTGAAGACTTCAAAGCAGCCTTCACAGCAGCAGCAACGACACGTTTTGGTTCTGGCTGGGCATGGTTGGTTGTCAACAAAGAAGGTAAACTTGAAGTCACTTCAACAGCAAACCAAGATACACCAATCTCTGAAGGAAAAACACCAATCCTTGGTTTGGATGTTTGGGAACATGCTTACTACGTGAAATACCGTAACGTACGTCCTGACTACATTAAAGCTTTCTTCTCAGTGATCAACTGGAATAAAGTTAATGACTTGTTTGCAGCAGCAAAATAATAAAATAAAGGAATCTATAAGAGCGACAATTGGCTCTTATAGATTTTTTTGTTTGTATCCGGAAAATCGGAGTATAATTTCTTGCGTTTAGACAGGAAAATGATACACTAATAGGAGTGTGTCTTACTTATCAGAAGCCCAGTTTGAAGGGCCTAGGCAAGGAAAAGATGACCGTTAAAATGAAAACTGAAACATTCAGGGAGAAACGAAATGACTAGTATTACCATTACCAAAGGAGCCGTTGAAACGCCTATCTATTTACGGATGTTGAATCGTCATGGCTTGATTGCAGGAGCAACAGGGACAGGGAAAACAGTTACCCTTAAAGTCTTAACGGAAAAATTAAGCAAGGAAGGCATTCCGGTCTTTCTTGCAGATATCAAGGGAGATTTATCTGGCTTAGCAAAAGCAGGTCAATGGACTCCCAAGCTGGAAGAACGCTACAAACTTTTAGGAATTACAGATCCTTTTGAGCCACAAGCTTTCCCTGTTCGATTGTGGGATGTCTTTGGTCAAGCAGGTCACCCAGTTCGTGCGACAGTTGAGGGGATGGGTTCCTTGTTGCTTTCTCGCCTACTTGATTTGAATGAAACCCAGACAGGAATTCTAGCCATTGTCTTTAAATTGGCTCAAGAGAAAAATTGGCCCTTGATTGATTTGAAAGATCTACAGAGCCTGTTAAAGGAAGTCTATGAACACAGCTCGGAATACTCTGCCCAGTACGGCAATATTACCAAACAGTCTGTTGGAGCCATTCAAAGAAGTTTGTTGGTACTGGAAGAAGAAGGAGCAGATCAGTTTTTCGGTGAGCCGGCTCTAGATTTAAGTGACTTCATGCAACTAGATACTTCTGGTCGTGGCTATATCAATATTCTTTCAGCTACTAAGCTCTTTCATTCACCAAAATTGTACTCGACCTTTTTAATTTGGATGTTATCACGCCTCTTTGAAACCCTTCCTGAGGTCGGTGATCCAGAAAAACCTAAATTGGTTTTCTTCTTTGACGAGGCGCATCTCCTCTTTAAGGATGCTAGCAAGCTTTTTCTTGAGAAGGTCGAGCAAGTCGTGCGTTTGATTCGTTCTAAGGGGGTAGGGATTTACTTTATTACTCAAAATCCTCAAGACCTGCCAGAGTCTGTTTTGGCACAACTTGGAAATCGGGTTCAGCATGCTCTTCGGGCCTATACTCCGAAAGAAATGAAGGCCATTAAGGTAGCTGCCCAAAGTTTTCGTCCCAATCCAAACTTTGATACAGAAACGGTGATTACAGAATTAGGGACAGGGGAAGCTTTAGTCTCTTTCTTAAATGAAAAGGGGCAACCGAGTGTTGTGGAACGTTCCTATATTCTCTCTCCTCAATCGAGTTTTGATCTCTTAAATGAAAGTGAGCAGTTGGCCTTGATTACAACGTCGCCTTTCCATCAGAAATATGCAACGCCGATTGATCGAGAATCCGCTTATGAAAAATTAGCAGAGAAAGCAAACAAGGAAGCCCAAGAAGAAGAAAGAAAAGAAGCCGCAAAAGAACAGGCTGCAGCGGAAAAGGCAGCTCAAAAAGGTAGCCCAGGTCGTCCTCGAAAATCGAGTCTTGAAAAAGCAAAGGATTCCTTCCTTAGTTCTTTATTCCGGACTATTGCGCGTGAGATCGCTAAGCTGATTATGGGCTCCTTTAAAAGGAAATAAACCCTATTAGCAGAAGAAAAAATTTTTTAGTAAGAAACCGTTTTCTCCTTCTGATAATTCTTGTTATTTTCAATAGAATCTTTTATAATTAATCTCGTATGAAAAAATATTTTAATCTACGCTCGATCATGATTGCGATCGGTATCCTTCTGTGTATAGGGGGAACCAGTGCACTAGGCTACTTGCATCTTACGCAACCAACAGCATCAGCTATTGAAAAAAAAGCAAAGAAAACAAAAAAACCAGATATAGAAAAGTCAACTCCTCAGACCAAGAAACCGCGTGTCAAATCTCCAGAAGCTAAGCAAGCGGTAGTGGATGCAGATATGGAAACGATGACTGCATTTGGACTGGTTTATGATTATGCCAATAAAGGTTTGGTAGAGGTTGTTCAAGATTTCCTAGCAGAAAGCGGAATTGACCCGTCACAAATCGCCTTCACCTATCGCAATGCCATTACAGGAGAGCAGTTTGCCATGAATGATCTCCAACCGATGACGGCAGGGAGTACCTATAAGTTACCATTAAATATGCTAGTGGTAGATGAGGTTGCAAAAGGCAAGCTTAATTTAACGGATCGGTTTGACATCACCAATACCTACTATGAATATGTAGGGGAACATGACAATTATGTAGCTGCCTTTGATGGTGCCATGTCTATCCCTGATATGCAGCGGTATTCATTGGTTTATTCAGAAAATACCCCAGCTTATGCTTTAGCTGATCGTTTGGGTGGTATGGAGCAAGTACGTAAGTTATTCAGTCGCTATGGTCAATCCCGTTCACCGGAAGTGAAGACTTTTAGTGAAAATAACAAAACAACAACGGACTACTATATTCATGTATTGGAATATCTATGGAACCATCAAGAAAGATATGCAGATTTGCTAGAATTGATTGGGGAGTCTTTCCCAGATGAGTACTATAAGAAGTTCTTACCGGATTTGGTTATTCAGCAAAAACCAGGTTATGTCGCTGAAGCTTTAAATGTGGATGCTATTGTCCATGAGTCGACTCCTTATTTGATTGCCATCTATACTGCAGGTCTCGGAGGAACAACTCCGGAAAGTTCTGAGATCAGTGGTTACGGTCTCTATCAACTAGGTCAATTGGCCTATGTCATCAATGAATGGCATCGTGTCAATATGAATGAATAACATCATTGAGAGAGAGTGGGACAGAAATCGGTCATTCGTTAGAATTCGATTTCGTCGTCCCACCTCCGCACAGTTGAGTAGGGCTGTAAAAGCTGATGAAATCAGTGTAATAGAGCCCACTCAACCACTGCGTCTTGCTCGACAATCCAAAGACAATTGAGAGGCTAGGACTTTTGTCCCAGCCTCTTTTAGTTTATATAAAAAAGAGTAAATTAACTTGGTATTTCTTACTAGTTTTCTGATAACAGTGGGCTTCTTCTACCTATCTATCAAAAAGTATGTTATACTAATATTAGAAATAAGAGGGAGTATAGACATGATTACAAAGGATGATTACCAGTTGCTTCGCTCGCATCCAGCTTTTTCTGCGATACCAGTGGAGCTATTTGATAAATTAGCTGTTGAAATTCATGCCAGGGATATCCCAAAAGGACAAATTCTATTTTTTGCAGGAGATAAGCGAGATCGTATTTTTCTTCTTGAAAAAGGCTTTGCTCGCATTGAGCAATTCGATTCAGCGGATCAATTCTCCTATATGGATTATATAAAGAAGGGGGCCATGTTCCCTTATGGTGGGATGTTCCAGGATGAGCGCTATCACTATACAGCCAGTGCAGTAACAGATTTGCGTTGTTTCGTCATACCTGTTAATCTCTATGAATTGTATGCCCAAGAGAGCAAGGAGCAGTTGCTCTTTATTACGAGAAAGCTCTCCTCTATTTTAAAATTTCAGGAGTTACGGCTGCGCAATGTTGTAACAGCCAGTGCCAGTGAGCGTGTCATTCAATCGTTAGCGATTCTTTGCAAGGATTATGAAGCCCTTGGGAATCAGCTCCCATTTCCAATCAGCATGAAGGAAATGGCCAAGTTGGCTGCAACAACACGAGAAACGGTTAATCAAGTTTTAAAGAAATTAATGGATTCTCAAAAGATACAGTATGAGAGAAAGCAATTAAGATTTATAGACAGCAGCTACTTTTTAAAGAGTTTTGAAGAGATCGACTAATAGTTGATCTTTTTTTAATTTTACAAAAAAATATATATTCATAAAAATAATATTAAGGATAAAATATGCAAAGAAAACGCTTCATATTAACTAAAATATAAGAATCATTCAAAAAAATGCCAAATTTTTTGCTTTTGGAAAGTAGAATCCTTTGTGAAAACGGTACCAACTGGTGATAAAATAAAACCTGTAAACGGGATTAGGTAACACTAAACCGCAAGAAAAAGGAGGACTATAGATGTCTACACACCCAATTCATGTTTTCTCAGAAATTGGAAAACTGAAAAAAGTTTGTTTGCACCGTCCAGGTAAAGAGTTGGAAAACTTGATGCCTGACTATCTTGAACGTCTTCTTTTTGATGATATTCCATTCTTGGAAGATGCTCAAAAAGAACACGACGCATTTGCTGAAGCACTTCGTAACGAAGGTATCGAAGTACTTTATCTTGAACAGCTAGCTGCTGAGTCATTGACTTCTCCAGAAATTCGCGATCAATTCATCGAAGAATACCTTGAAGAAGCGAACATTCGTGGACGCCAAACAAAAGTTGCGATCCGTGAATTGCTTCACAGCATTGAAGACAACCAAGAATTGGTTGAAAAAACAATGGCAGGGGTACAAAAAGCTGAACTTCCAGAAATTCCTGAAGAAGCAAAAGGATTGACAGACCTTGTTGAATCTGACTATCCATTCGCTATCGACCCAATGCCAAACTTGTACTTCACACGTGACCCATTTGCGACAATTGGTAATGCAGTATCATTGAACCACATGTACGCAGATACACGTAACCGTGAAACTTTGTATGGTAAATACATCTTCAAATACCACCCAGTTTACGGTGGAAAAGTTGAACTTGTCTACAACCGTGAAGAAGATACTCGTATCGAAGGTGGAGATGAGTTGGTACTTTCTAAAGATGTATTGGCAGTTGGTATCTCACAACGTACAGATGCTGCATCAATCGAAAAATTGTTGGTAAACATCTTCAAGAAGAACGTTGGCTTCAAAAAAGTATTGGCCTTCGAATTTGCTAACAACCGTAAATTCATGCACTTGGATACAGTATTCACAATGGTGGACTACGATAAATTCACAATCCACCCAGAAATCCAAGGTAACCTTCGCGTCTTCTCTGTAACTTACGAAAACGAACAATTGAAGATCGTTGAAGAAAAAGGTGATTTGGCTGAATTGCTTGCTGAAAACCTTGGTGTTGAAAAAGTTACATTGATTCCATGTGGAGATGGCAACATCGTTGCTGCTGCGCGTGAACAATGGAATGACGGATCAAATACTCTTACAATCGCACCTGGTGTGGTAGTCGTATACGACCGTAACACTGTTACCAACAAGAAATTAGAAGAATACGGCCTTCGTTTGATCAAGATCCGCGGAAGTGAATTGGTTCGCGGTCGTGGTGGACCTCGTTGTATGTCAATGCCGTTTGAACGTGAAGAAATCTAATGTAGGAGATCGCGAGCTGGTCTTAGTGTATCAGCTCTGCCTTCTTACTCATCAATACTAGAAAGAAAATAGGAGACAATTAGAATGACAAATTCAGTGTTCCAAGGACGTAGCTTCTTGGCAGAAAAAGACTTTACACGTGCAGAGTTAGAATACCTTATCGGACTTTCAGCTCACTTGAAAGACCTTAAAAAACGCAACATCCAACACCACTATCTAGCTGGTAAAAACATTGCGCTTTTGTTTGAAAAAACTTCAACTCGTACTCGTGCTGCCTTCACTACTGCAGCCATCGACCTTGGTGCTCACCCAGAATACCTTGGTGCAAACGACATCCAACTTGGTAAAAAAGAATCTACAGAAGATACTGCTAAAGTTCTTGGACGTATGTTTGACGGTATTGAATTCCGTGGTTTCAGCCAACGTATGGTTGAAGAATTGGCTGAATTCTCAGGTGTTCCAGTATGGAATGGTTTGACTGATGAATGGCACCCAACACAAATGCTTGCAGACTACTTGACTGTTCAAGAAAACTTTGGACGCCTTGAAGGTTTGACACTTGTGTACTGTGGTGACGGACGTAACAACGTTGCAAACAGCCTTCTTGTAACAGGTGCTATCCTTGGTGTGAACGTACACATCTTCTCACCAAAAGAACTCTTCCCAGAACAAGAAATTGTTGAATTGGCAGAAGGATTCGCAAAAGAAAGTGGTGCTCATATCTTGATCACTGAAGATGCTGACGAAGCTGTGAAAGGTGCAGATGTACTTTACACTGACGTTTGGGTATCTATGGGTGAAGAAGACAAATTTGCAGAACGCGTTGCCCTTTTGAAACCTTACCAAGTAAACATGGAATTGGTTAAGAAAGCTGATAACGAAGACTTGATCTTCTTGCACTGCTTGCCAGCTTTCCACGACACAAACACTGTTTATGGTAAAGATGTTGCTGAAAAATTCGGCGTAGAAGAAATGGAAGTTACTGACGAAGTGTTCCGCAGCAAATATGCTCGTCACTTTGACCAAGCTGAAAACCGTATGCACACTATCAAAGCGGTGATGGCAGCAACTCTTGGTAACTTGTACATTCCAAAAGTTTAAGACTTTATAACCGTATACCAACAGCTATAGGGGCTGGACTGCTAGCTTTAGTCCTGCCCCTATTTTTTATAGAAAGGGAAAACACATGTCTAGAAAAATCGTCGTTGCTTTGGGAGGAAATGCCATTCTCTCATCTGATCCTTCTGCAAAAGCTCAACAAGAAGCACTTGTAGAAACAGCAAAACACTTAGTAAAATTAATCAAAAATGGGGATGACTTGATCATCACTCACGGAAATGGTCCTCAAGTAGGAAACCTCTTGCTCCAACACTTGGCAGCAAACTCTGAAAAGAACCCAGCTTTCCCATTGGATTCATTAGTTGCTATGACCGAAGGAAGCATTGGCTACTGGCTTCAAAATGCTCTTCAAAATGCTCTTCTTGAAGAAGGAATTGAAAAAGACGTGGCTTCAGTTGTAACACAAGTCGTAGTGGATAAGAACGACCCAGCCTTCGTTAACCTCAGCAAACCAATCGGTCCATTCTACTCAGAAGAAGAAGCGAAAGCAGAAGCTGAAAAATCTGGAGCAACCTTCAAAGAAGATGCTGGTCGTGGCTGGCGTAAAGTTGTGGCTTCACCAAAACCAGTGGATATCAAAGAAATTAATACTATCCGTACCTTGTTGAACGACGGTCAAGTCGTTGTCGCTGCTGGAGGTGGCGGTATCCCAGTTGTGAAAGAAGCAAATGGTAGCTTGACTGGTGTTGAAGCCGTTATCGATAAAGACTTTGCATCTCAACGTTTGGCTGAATTAGTAGAAGCAGACCTCTTCATCGTTTTGACTGGTGTAGACTATGTCTTTGTGAACTACAACAAACCAGACCAAGAAAAATTGGAACATGTGAATGTCGCTCAATTGGAAGAGTACATCAAACAAGATCAATTTGCACCAGGAAGCATGCTTCCTAAAGTAGAAGCTGCCATCGCTTTTGTAAACGGTCGTCCAGAAGGAAAAGCAGTCATCACTTCACTTGAAAACCTTGGTGCTTTGATTGAGTCTGAAAGCGGAACAATCATCCAAAAAGACTAATGAAAGATTAGGAAAAAACTAGTATTTTAAAGCTTATTGTGATAGAATAAACCTATAGGTAAGCGTTTTACAAGGGAAACCTTGTAAGATATCACTCACACTTTGTTGCGTTAGGAGGAAGACAAATGAGTGAAAAAAAGAAAAAAGGATTTAAGATGCCTTCATCTTTTTCCGTGTTGTTAATCATCATTGCCATTATGGCAGTGTTAACTTGGATTATTCCAGCTGGTCAATACAAGGTTGACGATGGTGGTGCCATCATCGCAGGTAGTTATGAAGCTGTGAAACAAAATCCTCAAGGGATTTGGGACGTCTTGATGGCCCCAATCAATGCCATGCTTGGTAAAGCACCAACCAGTGCAGCGATTGACGTTGCCTTCTTTATCTTGATGGTCGGTGGTTTCCTTGGTGTTGTGAACGAAACAGGTACCCTTGATGTAGGGATTGCTTCAATTGTTCGCAAATACAAAGGCCGCGAAAAAATGTTGATCTTGATCTTGATGCCATTGTTTGCCCTTGGTGGGACAACTTATGGTATGGGTGAAGAAACCATGGCCTTCTATCCACTTCTTGTACCAGTTATGATGTCCGTTGGTTTTGACAGCTTGACAGGGGTAGCCATTATCCTCTTAGGATCACAAATCGGATGTTTGGCCTCAACCTTGAACCCATTTGCGACAGTTATCGCTTCTGATACTGCAGGTATCTCAAGTGCCTCTGGTCTCTTACTTCGTGTGATCTTCTGGATCGTTTTGACAGGACTTAGCACATATTACGTATACCGTTATGCAGACAAGGTTCAAAAAGATCCTACAGCATCCCTTACATATGCAACTCGTGAAGAAGATTTGAAACACTTCAACGTAGAAAGTGGCGAAGAAATTCCTTCACAAATGAACAAGAAACAAAAACGTGTCTTGCTCGTCTTCATTTCAACGTTCGTCATCATGGTTGCAGGATTTATCCCATTCAAAGATTTGGGTATTACATTCTTTGACAGCTTTAACGAATCTCTCCATAAAGTTCCTTACCTTGGTCAATTGATCGGTAATACAGATGCTCTTGGTACTTGGTACTTCCCTCAAACAGCTATGCTCTTTGCCTTCATGGGAATCCTTGTTGGTATCATTTATGGCTTGAAAGAAGATAAAATTATTTCATCCTTTATGAATGGTGCAGCTGACCTCTTGAGTGTTGCTCTTATCGTAGCAGTAGCACGTGGTATCCAAGTCATCATGAACGACGGTATGATTACTGCAACAATTCTTCACTGGGGTGAAGAAGGACTGAAAGGTCTTTCATCTCAATTGTTCATTGTCTTGACTTACATTTTCTACTTGCCAATGTCATTCTTGATCCCATCATCATCTGGTCTTGCCAGCGCAACAATGGGTATCATGGCACCTCTTGGTAAATTCGTCAATGTACCAGGTAGCTTGATTGTCACAGCTTACCAATCTGCATCTGGTGTCTTGAACTTGATCGCACCAACTTCAGGTATCGTAATGGGAGCTCTTGCTCTTGGACGTGTTGACTTGAGTGCATGGTGGAAATTCATGGGTAAATTGGTCGTAGCGATTGTTGTGATTACTATTGCCCTTCTTCTACTAGGAACTGTGGTTCCATTCTTGCAATAGAATAAAGTAGGTGTTTCATGAAAAATAGAATAAAAGACGATGTAAAAGAGCAGTTTTTAAACTCTCTTCAAACCATCATTTCTTACCCTTCTGTATTAAATGAAGGGGAAAATGGAACACCGTTTGGACAAGCTATCCAAGATGTCCTAGAAAAAACCTTAGAGCTTGCTCAAGAATTAGGTTTTCAAACCTATATAGATCCTGAAGGATACTATGGATATGCAGAGATCGGTCAGGGGGAAGAACTCCTGGCCGTTCTTTGTCACTTGGATGTTGTTCCAGCCGGTGATCTAAAAGATTGGCAAACGCCACCCTTTGAAGCGACCATTGTCGGGGATTATTTAGTAGGTCGTGGTGTGCAGGATGATAAGGGGCCGTCACTCGCTGCCCTCTATGCAGTTAAGAGTTTGCTGGATGATGGCATTCAGTTTACCAAACGAATCCGCTTTATCTTTGGGACGGATGAAGAAACCTTGTGGCGCTGTATGAACCGCTACAATCAAATTGAAGAACAAGCAGATCTTGGGTTTGCGCCAGATTCTTCTTTCCCATTAACCTATGCTGAAAAAGGCTTGTTACAAGTGAAATTGCATGGCCCAGGTTGGGATGATCTTCCTTTACAGGCTGGTCAGGCCCTCAATGTTGTTCCAGATAAAGCGACCTATGCAGGTCATCGTTTAGAAGAATTACTTCCTGTTTTGGATCAAAGTGGGGTTCAGTATAGCCAAACAGAAGATTCGGTAACGGTTATGGGTGTTTCCAAGCACTCTAAAGATGCAGCCGAAGGAGTGAATGCCATTGTCGGTTTAGCGGAAAGTCTGTCCCTCATCCAACCCCACCCAGCCTTGCTCTTTATTGCAGATGCTGTTGGTGAGGATGCAACTGGAGAAGCCCTATTTGGAAAAATTACAGATGAACCAAGTGGGGATCTTTCCTTCAATCTTGCGACCCTTGTGATCGATCAAGAGCAATCGGAAATCGGAATTGATATTCGAATTCCAGTCCTAGCAGATAAGGAGAATTTAGTGGCTCGTCTGCAAGAAATTGCGGCTAGCTATCAGTTAGAGTATGAAGAATTTGACTATTTGGCTCCTTTATATGTACCGCTAGATAGTCCTTTAGTCAGCTCTTTGATGGCCGTTTACCAGGAAGAAACTGAGGATAGGACACCAGCCATGTCTTCAGGTGGTGCGACATTTGCGCGGACTATGGAAAACTGTGTAGCTTTCGGCGCTCTTTTCCCAGGTGCAGAACAGACCGAGCACCAGGCCAATGAACGAGCAAAAATTGACGATCTCTACGCTGCGATGGAAATCTATCGAGAAGCCATTCAGCGCCTAGCGACAAAATAAAAAGTTTGGAAACTAAGTTTCCAAACTTTTTATTTGCTAAAGAAGAAGGGTGGGGTGAATTCTTTTAATTTTTCAAAGCAATCCAAAGCTCCTTGGTTGTCTTCACAGATGACCAAGCAGACATCGTCCCCACAGATAGTAGCTACAATTTGATCCAGTTCCAGTGCATCTAAGATAGCTCCAAAGGATTGGGCAAGCCCTGGAAGAGTTTTTACAACGACCTGGTTTTGAACGGGCCGCAACATGACTAAGGCATCTTCCATATACATCCGCAGGCGCTTTTCCCAACGGGAAGGAGCGATGGTGTTCATGGCATAGTAGGAACTATCCCCCTCGTTAATTTTCACTAGATTCAAGGATTTAACATCCCGTGAAAGGGTGGATTGGGTCACGAGAACCCCATTGGCTTCAAGGGCTTCTTGGAGTTCTTGTTGGGTATGAATCCTACGCTCAGAAATAATAGAGCGGATCAAGCGGTGGCGGCTTTCAATTTTATTCATGAGAGACTCCTTTACTTGATGAACATAGCATCCCCAAAGCTGAAGAAGCGGTACCGTTCCTGAATAGCATGGTGGTATGCTTCTAAGGTTAATTCACGGCCAGCAAAGGCAGAAACCAACATGACTAAAGTTGATTTTGGAAGGTGGAAGTTGGTCGAAAAGGCATCGACTATTTTCCATTCATAACCCGGTTTAATGAAAATATTGGTCCAGCCAGAATCGGCTTGGATATCACCTGCAAATTTATTTCCGATCGTTTCAAGCGTCCGGATAGAAGTTGTTCCAACAGCTACGATGCGTTTCCCTGCAGCTTTTACTTGACGAAGGGTCGCAGCAGCCTCTTCTGAAAGTTGGTAAAATTCAGAGTGCATCTCATGGTCTTCGAGATTGTCCACTGATACTGGACGGAAGGTACCAAGCCCTACATGAAGGGTCAAGTAAACAAGATGAACACCCTTTGCTTCAATCTTTTGGAGCAATTCTTGGGTGAAATGTAGGCCTGCTGTTGGGGCTGCAGCAGAACCGTTTTCTTTAGCATAAACGGTTTGGTAGCGTTCGCGGTCAGCAAGCTTTTCGTGAATATAGGGAGGGAGTGGCATTTCGCCAAGACTTTCCAAGACTTCTAAAAAGATGCCTTGATAGTGGAAGCGAACGATACGGCCTCCGTGTTCCAATTCTTCCTCGACAGTGGCAGTCAATCGACCATCTCCGAAGCTCACTGAAGCCCCTACTTTTAATCGTTTAGCAGGCTTTGCTAAGACTTCCCAACAGTCATCTTGGGTATTTTTGAGGAGAAGGAATTCGACGTGACCACCTGTTTCTGGCTTGACGCCGTGAAGACGGGCAGGCAGTACGCGCGTATTGTTCATGACAAGAGCATCTCCTGGCTCCAATTCATCCAAAATTGCATCAAAATGACGATCTTGGAATTGCCCTGTTTTTCGATCCAGGATCAAGAGTTTAGAGGCATCTCGTTTTTCAAGAGGGGTTTGGGCAATCAGTTCTTCAGGCAAATCAAAGTCAAAGTCGTTGGTATTCATTTGCGCTCCTTTTATAATAAATTTGTGAGTAGATAGATGGTTGTCCCGATAGCTAAAAGCATCAGGACAGTTCCCATCAAAAAGATCAGGACCTTGAGAATCTTTCTTTGGTGAATCAAGAAAGATAAGAGAAAGACAAGGAGTCCGATCAAAAAAATGATGAATAATATTGATACAATCATACCTTTCATTATATCACGAATCGACTTGAAAATGAAAAAAATGCCAGAAAAAGATAGCGGTGTCACTTGACAAAAATTGGTCTATACCATATAATAAAAGCATAGAGAAATAGGAGGTCTATCCAATGAAAATTATTGAAGTAAAGGACCAAATTGAGGGTGGAAAAGTTGCCTTTGATATATTGAAAGAAACTTTACAGGAAGGTGCGCAAACCTTAGGTCTTGCGACTGGAAGCAGTCCCCTTGAGTTTTATAAACAAATTCGTGAAAGTAATTTGGATCTTTCTAATCTAATCAGTGTGAACTTAGATGAATACGTAGGCTTGACAGGAGATGATCCTCAATCTTATCGGTATTTCATGGAGAAACATCTCTTTGATGCCAAACCATTCAAAGAAAGCTATCTCCCATCTGGTGTAGAAGAATCTGCCGATCAAGAAGTGATCCGTTATAACAAAATACTCGAAGACCATCCAGTAGACCTTCAAATATTGGGAATCGGACGAAATGGGCATATCGGTTTTAATGAGCCAGGAACATCCTTTGATAGTCAGACCCACTTAGTTCAGTTGGATGACTCTACCATTGAGGCCAATTCTCGTTTCTTTGATAAGATCGAAGATGTACCAACTCAAGCCATTTCGATGGGGATTGCCAATATCTTAGCTGCGAAATCAATTGTCTTGTTTGCCTATGGGGAATCGAAAGCCCAAGCGATCAAAGGTACGGTAGAGGGTGAAAGGACAGAAAAAGTGCCAGCTAGTGCCCTTCAAGGCCATCCAAATGTGACCATTATTGCGGATAAGGAAGCTTTGAGCTTGTTAAGTCGATAAAAAACAGGACCTATCGCCGATTTATTCGGGCCAGATAGGTTTTTTTCTGCTTCAAAGTATGGTACAATACAAGTAATTATCTGCTGGGATTAGCTCTTTTCATCTACTGGGAGACAAGAGAAAAGAGCATGAGGGCTAGAAGCTTGTTTCAACCTCCAGCTGATTAGTCTGTTATAAAGGAAAAGTTTATGATAAAAAAATATTTGATGTCTATTTGCCTCCTTCTGAGTCTCTTATGCCAGCCAATTCTAGCTAGTGCGGATGAGTTGGTGGATATGGCGCAAAAGATGTATCCAAATGACAATGTCCAAGCCATTAACCGTCCACATTCTTCGCTCATTATTGACGGCAATACGGGAAATGTTCTTTGGAAAGACAATATCGATGAAGTCAGAGATCCGGCCAGCATGAGTAAGCTCATGACGCTCTATCTCTTGTTTGAAGATATGGCAAATGGCAAGATCAGTAAAGATACAGTGATCAAGGCGACCGCTTCAGATCAAGCGATCGGTAAGATCTATGAGATCTCAAATAATAATATTGTTGCTGGAGTAGACTATACCATTCCTGAGTTGATTACCATGACAGTGGTTCCATCCTCAAATGTATCGACCCTTATGTTGGCCAATCTCATGTCCAACAATGATCCAGATGCTTTTATTGAGCGCATGAATGCCAAGGCTAAGGAATTGGGGATGACCAATACGGTCTGGAATAACCCGAGTGGGGCGGCCATCTCCACCTTGCAAGGCTATTATCAGGTAAACAATTATCCAAATGATGCGGCCAACCAGACAACTGCGCGTGATTTAGGGATTTTGGTCTATCATTTTATCAATCAATACCCAGATATTTTAAACTATACCAATCAAGCTCAAGTCACGGTCAAAAAAGGAACTCCGTATGAGGAAACCTTTGATACCTACAATTATTCATTGCCAGGAGCCAAGTATGCTTTGAAAGGTGTGGATGGTTTAAAAACTGGATCAAGTCCTCGTGGAGCTTTCAACTATATCGCGACCATCAAACGGGGCAATCAGCGCTTAATTGCTGTGATCATGGGGGTTGGAGATTGGGCAGACCAAGATGGGGAATACTACCGTCACCCATTTGGGAATGCCTTGATCGAAAAAGCCTATAAAGATTTTGGCTATAAGAAATTATTGGATTCTGGTGTCCAGCAGATTGATGGCAAGACCTATACACTCGAAAAACCATTCTATGCAACGGTGAAAAAGGGAGCTAAAGAGCCCACACTTGCAGTAAAAGATGGGGATTTGACAGTGGATAATGGTCTCTATACTCTGTCTGAAGGAATCCGAGATGATATGAAGGTGGAAGAAGGGGCCAAGCCAGAGCTTGTCAAAGAAACAGAAAGTGGAAAAAAGACGACTGCCAAGCAAAGTAAATGGCTTTCGCTAGATCACTTCCTGATTTTGATTCCGATTCTCATTCTTGTCATCATTCTCTCGATTGAAAAACAAAGTCGAGATCGACGCAAAAGAGACGCCCAAAAGCGCTATTATAAAGATTAAGAATAAAACCTAACTGATTGTCGGTTGGGTTTTGTCATTGTTCCATTAGGATACTTTTAGAAAGGATGTAAATGAAAAAATTCCGTAATTCTTATGCAGCTTATATGCTACTCTATAGTTTTTATTTTATGTCTACCTCCCTCTTTACGACCTTAATTTCTGTCTATTTGATGGGGAAACACTATAGTGCCACCCAAGTATCGACCCTGGTATCTGTTGCCTTTTTCTTATCCATGGTAGCCCAACCCTTCTTTGGGTATATCAATGAACGATTTGGAATCGTAAAAATGACAACCCTCAGTCTGAGCATTATCATAGGTGGAGTCTTAGGTTTTCTTTGGGCTCCCAATCTCTTTTGGCTGACAGTTTTTTATGGAATCGTTCTAGTCTGTTTGAATGGAACAGCTCCCATGATGGAAGTTTTTGCAACGCAAAGTCCTTACGCTTTTGGGAAGATTCGCGTTTGGGGAACGATTGGCTACTCAGTTGGAGTACAAATAGCCGGCTGGGTCTATCATCAGTTTAGTCCCCAAGCAGTCTATTATACGGTCTTAATCACGATTGTCCTAAGTATTTTCTGTCTGAGTGCCGTTCGAATGAAGGAAAAAGAGACAGTTATAGAGAAGGAAAAAGAGACCGTTTCTATTTGGCCTCTTCTTCACAACGGTCCTTATCTCTTCTTTATTATTCTGATTGGCTTGGCTTCAGGGGTTGGTAATATCGGTCACACCTATATTCCTGAGTTGCTGATGGATAGTGGTCTACCGGTTCATATTGCCTCAACGGTTGTGGCTATCTCAGTTGTAGTAGAAGCTCCTTTGATCTTTTTCTCCGATCGATTCATGGACCACTGGCCTTTACGGGTTTTGATCGCTCTTCCAATCGGGATTATTTTCGCTCAATATGCCGTCTATGCTCTTCCAAGTTCTGTCTTCTTAAAAGTGCTCCTGACACTCTTAGCCAAGCATACGACAGGCATGGTTTTGGTTATGGTTTCCTTACGGTTTATTGCCCAACAGGTGAAGGGGAAAGACTTGGTTCTTGCTATGGCTATTGTACAGGGGGCACGCTACCTAGGTACGATTCTATTACAACCACTGGCTGCACACTTTATTGAATACGGCGGCTATCAACTTATGAGCCTCTTTTTAGCAGGAGTAGTAGGAATCGTTTTTGTAATGACCTTTGCTTTAAAAATGCCCCAAGGAAGATCTCACAGCCTTTTTGGTGGCAATGTAGAATAATTTATTTGCTAGAATTGTACGACTAGCTACAGAGGAATTGGACAGAAATACTGATTTCATCGTGTTCTGTCCAATTTTTTTGATATTATCAAGAACTAGTAATTAATTTGACAATCAAAGTATTCGATGATAGAATGAGGTAAAATAAAAATAAAGGAGACCATTTTATGAAAAAAATGATCTTATCGACAGCTGCTCTTTTGACGATTGTTTCCCTAGCTGCTTGTTCAAATAAGCAAGAAACAAAGAAGGAAACTTCAAATAGTCAATCAACTACTAAAGTGACGAGCAAATCTGCCAACACTTCAAAAAGTAAGGATACTTCAACAGATTCAGAAGATACTTCATCTTCTAGTCTCTTAACAGATGCTGAAATCAGTAAAGCAAAAACAGTTGGAGACTTCAAAAAGTTGTTTGCAAAATTAATGGATCAATCTGTATCTATTACTGAAGAAGCAGGTGCTTCTGTGACGGGTTCTGCAAAAGAGCAATACGATGCAACGATTAGTGCCTTGAAGCAAGGATTGGAAAACCAAAAAGATATCTTTAATGAAGGATTGGAAAGCATCGGTTCAGATAGCACTGTTGTTCCTAAAGAAGATCGTGAAGCTTTGATCGAAAGCTTGAAAGATGCTCGAGAAGAGTTGGAAAGTACTCGTAAAGAAATGAAAGATATGCAGAAAGAATTGAGTAAATCTCCTGTTGCAGATGATGACAGTGATGATTCAGATTCTGACGAATAATAGCAAGAAAAGGTTGGAAATTTCCAGCCTTTTTCTTATTTTTTTTTCGAATGATATAGATGAGGAGGTGGGGCTATGTTTATTGCCATGGATAAGAATCAAAAGCGGTGGAATTGTCTGGAGGAGATCCCAGACGTCAGTAAAGGACCCTTCTATTGCTTAGCTTGTAACAGTCCAGTGCGTCTTAAAAATGGCACGGTGCTACGGGCTCATTTTGCCCATGTAGAGTTACAGCATTGTCCCTACCATCACGAAGCGGAGAGTTTGGAACACCTGGAATTAAAAGCTAGTCTTTATAACTGGGCCTCTAAGGAATCTAGAACAGAAGTCGAAAGTTATTTAGCAGATTTTCAACAAATTGCAGATCTCTTAGTAGTAGATAAGAAGTTAGCTTTGGAAGTACAGTGTAGCTCTTTATCTTTGGAGCGTTTGAAGGAGAGAAGTGATGCTTATCGATCCCATGGTTATCAGGTCTATTGGTTACTTGGTAAAAAGTTATGGCTCAAGGAAAGACTGACCAAACTACAGGCTGGTTTTCTATATTTTAGTCAGAATCGTGGGTTTCATCTTTGGGAATTGGATCTTTCAAAGAAAGAGCTACGTTTGCAATACCTCATCCATGAGGATTTACGAGGGCGATTGCATTATCAAACAGAAATTTTCCCTTTTGGTCAAAAGTCCTTACTTGAAGTTTTGCGTACCCCTTATCTTTCGCAACCCATGCAGCAAATGGCGGTCGTGCTGGATCGCACATTTTTAACCTATGTGCAGCAGCAGCTCTTTTACCGTCACCCAAAGTGGATGAGACTTCAAGAAGAACTCTATTTGCAGGGACACCATCTAATGGAATTGGGGCTGGATTTCTTTTATCCTCTTTGTCGTCCTATCCTTTCACAGAACTTGCTTCAAATTGAAGAGGATGTAGAAGATTACTACCAGCAGTTTATGACCTATTATCAGTCGCAAGGGATCCAACCTGTTCAGATCCTTTATCCCCCACGTTTTTATGCTCAGCAGAAAAGCTAACTTTCTAAGATAGAAATCCTCCCGAAATGTTCATTTTTATCAGAGATTGCTGAACTAATGGTAGCAACTGGAACCTTATTAACAGGGATCGCAAGTGTTATCATAGCAATAAAAAAAGAGCCAAAAGAACGCAAGCCACGCAAAGCAAAGCGGTTCAAGTAAGGCTCTGGTAGGCTGGGGCGAAAGCCCCTTAGACCTACCATGATTATATCATATCGAGCAAAAGAATGAAATATTTACCAATTTTCATAATCGTATTTTTTGTATTTCTTATGATTTTAAAAGGCAGACGGAAGTAAAGAGAGTGGTTAAATGAGAGAACAAATAGAAAAGTTATTAAATAGCGAAATAAGTACAACCGCAATTGCTAAAGGTGCAGACGTCCCTTGGTCTACAGTATCTGACCTTAGAAAAGGAAAAACTAGTATGGATAAAATGGCCTTGCTTACAGCTGAAAAATTATATGATTTTGCGGAAGAATTAGAAATAAAATAAATTTTCCATTTTGTCTGTTATAACGGCAATTTTTTTAGATTGTCTATTATAACGGACAAAATAAAAAAAGCCCTCGGGCTCGTTCTCTAGATTGTGCGGGCAATGAATACGATTTTGAATACGACTTTTTTCAATTATTGAAAAATGACGAAAACGATAATTTTCTAAAATACGCGTTTTTTAAACGTTTGAGAACGTATGGCGCAATAATGGAAACAGTTTTTGAAATATGCTAAAATAGTACCATTGGAGGATTAATCGAAATGGTAAAACAACGTAATGAAATTGATGAAAAATACCAATGGGATTTGTCGACAATTTTTGCGACAGATCAAGCTTGGGAAGAAGAAGCAGCTAGCTTAGCTGCAGATATTAAAGCAGCTAGCCACTATGCTGGCCATTTGTTGGATTCAGCGCAAACGCTTTTGGAGACAACCAATGCATATTTGGAATTGAGCCGTCGTTTAGAAAAGGTCTACGTCTATGCTCATATGAAAAATGACCAAGACACACGAGTGGCTAAATACCAAGAGTACCAATCAAAAGGGATGTCGCTTTATAGCTTGTTGGGTGAAACCTTTGCCTTCTATGAGCCTGAATTCATGGCCATTACAGATGAGCAGTACAAGGCTTTTGTGAGTGAGGTTCCAGCCTTGGAACAATATGGTCATTATTTTGATCGTTTGCTAGAGAAAAAAGAACATGTCTTGTCCCAAAAAGAGGAAGAATTACTTGCAGGAGCTGGTGAGATCTTTGCTGCTGGTGGGGAAACATTTGAAATTTTGGACAATGCAGATATTGTCTTTCCAACTGTGCATGATGACAAGGGTGAAGAAGTTCAATTAACACATGGGAACTATATTTCTTTGGTAGAGTCAAAAGATCGTGCCGTTCGTAAAGAAGCTTATGAAGGTCTCTACAAGGTCTATGAACAGTACCAACATACCTATGCAAAAACCTTGCAGACCAATGTAAAAGTTCACAACTTCAATGCCAAAGTTCGCAAATTCTCATCTGCCCGTGAAGCAGCCCTTTCTGATAACTTTGTACCAGAAAGTGTTTATGATAGCTTGGTAGCAGCTGTGAACAAACACTTGCCACTCTTGCAACGTTATGTGCAATTGCGCTCAAAAATTCTAGGAATCTCAGACTTGAAGATGTACGATATGTATACGCCATTATCCGATACAGACTACAAGTTTACTTATGAAGAATCATTGGCCAAAGCAGAAGAAGTCTTGGCTGTTTTGGGTGAGGATTATCTTTCTCGTGTGAAACGTGCCTTTAGCGAACGGTGGATCGACGTGCATGTCAACCAAGGAAAACGCTCAGGTGCCTATTCAGGTGGTTCTTATGATACCAATGCCTTTATGTTGTTGAACTGGCAAGATACATTGGATAACCTCTTCACCTTGGTACATGAAACTGGTCACAGTATGCATTCTAGCTACACCCGTGAAACCCAGCCGTATGTCTATGGAGACTACTCTATTTTCCTTGCTGAAATTGCCTCTACAACCAATGAAAATATCTTGACAGAACGTCTCCTAGAAGAAGTAGAAGACGATGCAACTCGTTTTGCTATTTTGAATCACTTCTTGGATGGCTTCCGTGGAACCGTCTTCCGTCAAACTCAGTTTGCCGAATTTGAGCATGCTATCCATAAAGCAGACCAAGAAGGTACCGTTTTGACTAGTGAATTCTTGAACAACCTCTATGCAGAACTCAATGAGAAATACTACGGTCTTTCAAAAGAAGACAACCCTGAAATCCAATATGAATGGGCTCGTATTCCTCACTTCTACTATAACTACTACGTTTTCCAATATTCAACAGGTTTTGCAGCAGCTTCAGCTCTAGCTGAAAAAATCGTTCATGGAACCCAAGAAGATCGTGACAAATATATCGACTACTTGAAGGCTGGAAACTCTGATTATCCACTAAATGTCATCCGCAAAGCAGGTGTGGATATGGAAAAAGAAGACTATTTGGACGCAGCCTTTGCAGTCTTTGAACGTCGTTTGAATGAATTTGAAGCCCTAGTAGAAAAATTAGGACTCGCATAAAATGGTAGAGTCTTATAGTAAAAATGCCAACCACAATATGCGTCGGCCAGTCGTTAAAGACGAGATCGTTGACTTTATGCGGACCCGTCAAAAGCCGGTAGCTGGTGCCCTGAAGGAATTAGAAGCATTCGCCCGCAAGGAAAATATTCCCATCATCCCGCATGAAACGGTAGCATACTTTAGACTACTCTTGCAAGCTTTACAACCAAAGAAAATCCTTGAAATTGGGACAGCAATTGGTTTTTCAGCTCTCTTAATGGCTGAACATGCTCCCAATGCACAAATTACCACTATTGATCGAAATGAAGAAATGATTGGTTTTGCTAAGGAAAATCTGGCTAAATACGATCAGAGAAAGCAAATCACCTTGCTTGAAGGAGATGCTGTAGATGTCTTACAGGATTTAACAGAGACCTATGACTTTGTCTTTATGGACTCAGCCAAGTCTAAATACATTGTCTTTTTGCCACGGATCCTCGAACTCTTAGAAGTTGGAGGAATTGTGGTACTGGATGATATTTTCCAAGGGGGAGATGTTGCCAAAGACATCATGGAAGTGCGTCGTGGGCAACGAACCATTTACCGGGGGCTTCAAAATCTCTTTAATGCGACTCTCAATCATCCAGATTTGACCGCTAGTTTGGTGCCACTTGGAGATGGTATTTTGATGATTCGTAAAAATGCAGAGACGGTAACCTTGCCAGATCCTAGCTCATTTTAGGCAATTTTAAGGTATTCTCTCTAATTTGTGGTAAAATAGAAGAAGTTTAAAAAGGAACGGAGAAATTTCATGAAGAAAAAACTTGTAGCAGGTGCTGTGACCTTGCTATCAGTCGTAACACTAGCAGCATGTGCCAATGGCACAAACAAAGATGTCGTGACCATGAAAGGGGACACGATCACAGTTTCTGATTTTTATGATGAAATCAAGAGCAACCAAGGAGCTCAACAAGTTCTTTTCCAAATGACCATCAATAAGGTCTTTGAAAAAGAATATGGCTCAAAAGTTTCTGATAAAGATGTTGAAAAAGAATTGGATAAACAAAAGAAACAATTGGGTAACCAATTCGATGCTTACTTGGCACAACAAGGATTGACGGAAGAAACAGCTAAGAAGCAAATCCGCAGCAATATGTTGTTAGAATATGCAGTCAACCAAGCTGCTAAGAAAGATATCAAAGAGTCAGACTATAAGACAGCTTTTGAATCTTACACTCCGGAAGTAACTGCACAAATTATCAAGTTGGATTCTGAAGATAAAGCAAAAGAAGTATTGGAAGCAGCTAAAGCGGAAGGTGCAGACTTTGCTCAAATCGCAAAAGAAAATTCAACAGATACCGCTACAAAAGACAAGGGTGGCGAAGTGACGTTCGATTCCGGAACAACAGATATCCCATCTCAAGTCAAAGAAGCTACCTTTAAGTTGGATGAAAATGGGATTTCAGACGTGATTACAGTTTCAGCAGGTCAAAACTATTCTGCTAGCTACTATATTGTCAAATTAAATAAGAAGACAGAAAAAGCTTCTGATTGGAAGACCTACGAAAAACGTCTGAAAGAGATCATTGTCGAAGGTCGTAAGCAAGATACCAACTACATCCGAAGTATCATTGCCAAAGCGATGACCAATGCCAATATCAAGGTTAAAGATGATGCATTTAAATCAACCTTTAACCAATATTTACAAAATATTGGTGTTGAAACAAGTGGTAGTAGCTCATCATCTAAAAAATAGTTGACGGTTCCCTATGGAACTTGTATAATGAAATAGTTGAGAATAAATCATTGTATATCGGAGTCAGAGAAGTGGCGGGGGTGCGAGCCATGGAAGAGAAATGATTTTGCTACTCGGCTGAGACAATTGCATACAAAATGAAGAATGACAAGTTCATTGAATGAAGGTGGTACCGCGGTTTTTCGCCCTTCGTTTAGTGGCTTGTCTTTTGTATATGGGCAGTTGTCTGGAGCTTTTTAAAGGAGATCAAAAGATGCGAACCTATCAAGTGAAACAAAAATTTCGATTGGGTGGCGAGCGGTTCGATATCAAAGATGAGTTGGGAAATGTTGAGTACCAGGTTGAGGGATCTTTTCTTAAGATTCCTAAGACTTTTACCATCTATGATAAGAATGGAGAAGTAGTCAGTCAGATCACTAAAAAACCAGTCAGTCTTCTTCCAAAGTTTGTGGTTGAGTTGAAAAAAGGGGATCGCTTTTTTATCCATAAAAGGTTGACGGTTTTTAGAGACAAATATGATATTGAAGATTTGGACCTTCGGGTACAAGGAAATATCTGGGATCTAGATTTTAAACTATTCGATGATCGGGATCAAATCGTCGCTGAGATTAGCAAAGAACTCTTTCATCTCACCTCGACCTATCAAGTATCGGTCTATGAGGACGAGTATGCGGATTTAGTTATCTCGCTTTGTGTCGCCATCGATTACGTCGAAATGTTGGAAACTGGCGCCAATTAATTAAATAAGAATTAGGAGAAAAATATGAAACAATTATCTAGTGCACAAGTCCGCCAAATGTGGCTTGATTTCTGGGCGACCAAAGGTCACTCAGTAGAACCATCAGTAAGTTTGGTTCCAGTAAACGATCCAACCCTATTGTGGATTAACTCAGGGGTTGCAACCCTTAAGAAATATTTTGACGGAACCATCATCCCTGAAAACCCACGGATTACCAATGCGCAAAAGGCTATCCGTACCAACGATATCGAAAACGTAGGGAAGACGGCTCGTCACCACACCATGTTTGAAATGTTGGGGAACTTCTCCATCGGGGATTACTTCCGTGATGAAGCCATTACTTGGGCTTATGAACTCTTGACAAGTCCTGAATGGTTTGACTTCCCGAAAGACAAACTTTACATGACTTACTATCCAGATGACACAGATTCATACAATCGCTGGATTGAAGTGGGAGTAGATCCAAGTCATTTGATCCCAATTGAAGACAACTTCTGGGAAATCGGTGCGGGACCTTCTGGACCTGATACAGAAATCTTCTTCGACCGCGGGGAAGCCTTTGACCCAGAAAATATCGGTCTTCGTCTGCTTGCAGAAGATATCGAAAACGACCGTTACATCGAAATCTGGAACATTGTCTTGTCACAATTTAACGCGGACCCTGCGGTACCTCGAAGCGAGTACAAGGAATTGCCTCACAAGAATATTGATACGGGTGCTGGTTTAGAGCGTTTGGTGGCGGTGATCCAAGGGGCGAAGACAAACTTTGAAACAGACCTCTTCATGCCAATCATTCGTGAAGTTGAGAAATTGTCTGGTAAGGTCTACGACCAAGATGGCGACAACATGAGCTTCAAGGTGATTGCAGACCATATCCGTTCGCTTTCATTTGCCATCGGTGATGGTGCGCTACCTGGAAATGAAGGTCGTGGTTATGTCCTTCGTCGTCTCCTCCGTCGTGCCTCTATGCATGGTCAAAAATTGGGTATCAATGAGCCTTTCCTTTACAAACTGGTTCCAACTGTTGGTAAAATCATGGAAAGCTACTACCCAGAAGTGCTTGAAAAACGTGACTTTATCGAAAAAATCGTCAAGAGCGAGGAAGAATCATTCGCTCGTACCCTTCACTCAGGTCAACACTTTGCTCAAGGTATCGTAGCAGACTTGAAAGAAAAGGGTCAAACGGTTATCGCTGGTCAAGATGTCTTCAAACTCTACGATACTTATGGATTCCCAGTAGAGTTGACGGAAGAAATCGCTGAAGAAGCAGGTATGACAGTCGACCGTGACGGTTTTGAAGCAGCTATGAAGGAACAACAAGAACGTGCGCGTGCGTCAGCTGTCAAAGGCGGATCCATGGGGATGCAAAATGAAACCCTTCAAAACATCACTGTAGAAAGTGTCTTCAACTACAACGCTAGCCAATTGCCTTCTAAGTTGGTGGCTATCGTAGCTGACAATGCAGAAGTAGAAGGCGTATCTGAAGGGACTGCCTCTCTGATCTTTGCAGAAACACCTTTCTACGCTGAAATGGGTGGACAGGTTGCTGACCACGGTCAAATCTTGGATGCTGCAGGAAACGTCGTAGCGACAGTAACAGATGTACAGAAAGCACCAAACGGACAACCACTTCATACTGTTGAAGTTCTTGCGCCACTTGCTTTGAACCAAGAATACACTTTGGCCATCGATAGCAATCGTCGTCATCGTGTCATGAAGAACCACACAGCCACTCACTTGCTTCATGCGGCTCTTCACAATATCCTTGGTCACCATGCAACTCAAGCAGGTTCACTTAATGAAGTAGAATTTCTTCGTTTTGACTTCACTCATTTCCAAGCGGTAACTCCTGAAGAATTGCGTGCTATTGAGCAAGAAGTCAATGAGAAGATCTGGGAAGCCATCGCTGTGGAAACAGTTGAGACAGATATTGACACAGCTAAAGAAATGGGAGCAATGGCCCTCTTTGGTGAGAAATACGGTAAAGAAGTCCGTGTTGTGACCATCGGTGATTACTCAGTCGAGCTTTGTGGTGGTACCCACGTTGGCAATACTTCTGAAATCGGTCTCTTTAAGATTGTTAAAGAAGAAGGAATTGGATCAGGAACTCGTCGTATCTTGGCAGTGACTGGTAAAGAAGCCTTCGAAGCTTACCGTGAACAAGAAGATGCCCTAAAAGCAGTCGCAGCAACCTTGAAAGCTCCTCAACTCAAAGAAGTCCCTCACAAGGTGGAAGGCCTTCAAGAGCAACTTCGTCAATTGCAAAAAGAAAATGCAGAATTGAAGGAAAAAGCAGCGGCTGCAGCAGCAGGTGATGTCTTCAAACATGTTCAAGAAGCAAATGGTCACAGCTTTATCGCAAGCCAAGTTTCTGTATCAGATGCAGGTGCCCTTCGTACCTTCGCAGATAACTGGAAACAAAAAGACTACTCTGATGTGCTTGTTCTTGTCGCAGCAATCGGTGACAAGGTCAATGTCCTTGTAGCCAGCAAGACAAAAGAGGTCCATGCAGGTAATGTCATTAAAGAATTGGCTCCAATCGTCGATGGACGTGGTGGTGGTAAACCAGACATGGCCATGGCAGGAGGAAGCAACCAAGCGAAAATCCAAGAATTGTTGGAAGCCGTATCAGGTAAATTGTAATAAAGAGAAGAGGTTGGATGGTTGTCCGACCTCTTTTTTCAAAAAAGAAGTAGCTCCAATCAGAAAAAGATTGCAACAAAAAAACCTTTCCGTCTGGAAAGGTTTTTGTCTTATAGACCATAGTTATAATCGTCATCTTGCATGGCTTCTACTTCACCGAGAAGATAACCATTTCCGACTTGAGAGAAGAAGTCGTGGTTGGATGTACCGGTTGAGATTCCGTTCATAACGATTGGGTTGACGTCATCCGCTGAGTCTGGGAAGAGTGGATCTTGTCCCAAGTTCATGAGGGCTTTATTGGCGTTGTAACGAAGGAAGGTTTTAACTTCATCTGTCCAGCCCACACCATCATAGAGGCTCTCTGTGTAGCCTTCTTCGTTTTCATAGAGGGTGTAGAGCAGGTCATACATCCATTCTTTGAGTTTTTCCTGCTCGTCTTCTGGTAATTCGTTAAATCCAAGTTGGAACTTGTAGCCGATATAGGTTCCGTGAACAGATTCGTCCCGAATGATCAACTTAATGATTTCAGCCACATTAGCCAACTTGTTGTTTCCAAGATAGTAGAGTGGTGTGAAGAAACCAGAGTAGAAGAGGAAGGTTTCAAGGAAGACGCTGGCGACTTTCTTTTCAAGAGGGGTTCCATTGAGGTAGATTTCATTGATGATCTCTGCCTTCTTTTGAAGATAAGGATTGGTATTGGTCCATTCGAAAATCTCTTCGATTTCTGACTTGGTATTCAAGGTAGAAAAGATGGAAGAGTAGGATTTAGCATGGACAGATTCCATAAATTGGATGTTGTTAAAGACAGCTTCTTCGTGGGGAGTCCGGATATCCGCACGAAGAGCTTGCACACCCGTTTCAGACTGCATGGTATCTAACAGGGTCAATCCACCAAAGACTTTACCAACGAGGTCTTTTTCTTTATTAGACAACTTTCTCCAGTCATCTAGGTCGTTTGACAAAGGGATACGCGTATCCAACCAGAATTGCTCAGTCAGTTTTTCCCAGGTCGATTTATCGATGACATCTTCGATAGCATTCCAGTTAATGGCTTTGTAGTATGTTTCCATTTGCATCACTTTCTTTTTCTATTCATTCAATCGTTACTATTCTACCATAAATGGATAGAATACGCACAAAAAGTCGGCGAACCGACTTTTAAGGGCGAACCTTGGGGCTGTCTTAGATGACACAGCTTTCACATTGGTTAGCACCGACTTCCCCACCATCATCTGTAAAGGTACGGACGTAGTAGATAGACTTGATTCCCTTGTTAAAGGCGTAGTTGCGAAGGATAGACAAGTCACGAGTGGTTTGTTTGTTTTCAGTTTTCCATTCGTAAAGTCCTTTTGGAATGTCACTGCGCATGAAGAGAGTGAGTGAAAGTCCTTGGTCTACGTGCTCAGTTGCCGCAGCATAGACATCGATGACTTTGCGCATATCCATGTCGTAGGCAGAAGTGTAGTAAGGAATGGTTTCTGTTGACAAACCGGCAGCAGGGTAGTAGATCTTCCCGATTTTCTTCTCTTGGCGCTCTTCAATCCGTTGTGTGATTGGGTGGATAGAAGCAGAGACATCATTGATGTAGCTGATAGATCCATTTGGTGCGACAGCCAAGCGGTTTTGGTGGTAAAGACCATCTGCTTGAACTTTAGCACGCAGTTCCGCCCAATCCTCTGCACTTGGGATGAAGATATCTTTAAAGAGTTCTTTCACACGATCAGATTTTGGTACAAATTCTCCACTTGTGTACTTATCGAAGTAGCAACCGTTGGCGTAGTCTGATTTTTCGAAGTTGTGGAAGGTAACTCCCCGTTCACGCGCGATGTTGTTTGATTCCACGAGAGTCCAGTAGTTCATGAGCATGAAGTAGATGCTCGTAAACTCAACAGACTCAGGTGATCCGTATTCAATCAATTGTTGGGCAAGATAGCTGTGAAGTCCCATAGCACCAAGACCAAAGGTATGCGCTTGGCTATTTCCGTGGTCGATAGTAGGAACAGCGACGATATGAGAACTATCTGTGACGAAGGTCAAGGCACGAACCATAGCACGAATCGAACGACCAAAGTCAGGGGAAGTCATCATATTAACCACGTTGGTTGAACCAAGGTTACAGGAGACGTCAGTCCCCATTTTAATGAATTCTTGGGCATCGTTGATCAAGCTTGGCTCTTGAACCTGGAGGATCTCTGAACACAAGTTACTCATGATGATCTTTCCATCGACAGGGTTTGCGCGGTTAGCAGTATCGATGTTGACTACATAAGGGTAACCAGATTCCTGTTGCAATTTAGAAATTTCAGTTTCCAAATCACGCGCCTTGATTTTTGTCTTGCGGATGTTTGGATTAGCGACCAACTCATCGTATTTTTCAGTGATGTCGATGTAGTTAAATGGCACTCCGTATTCACGTTCTACAGAGTATGGGCTGAAGAGATACATTTCTTCATTCTTACGAGCCAACTCATAGAACTTGTCAGGTACGACGACACCAAGTGAGAGGGTTTTGACCCGGACTTTTTCATCGGCATTTTCTTTCTTAGTAGAAAGGAAGGCGATGATGTCTGGGTGGAAGACGTTGAGGTAAACCACCCCAGCTCCTTGGCGTTGACCCAATTGGTTTGAGTAAGAGAAGCTATCTTCAAAGAGTTTCATAACAGGAACGACCCCAGAGGCAGCTCCTTCATAGCCCTTGATCGGTGCTCCAGCTTCACGAAGGTTGCTGAGGGAGATCCCAACCCCACCACCGATACGTGAAAGTTGAAGGGCAGAGTTGATAGAGCGTCCGATCGCATTCATGTCATCGGTTACTTGGATCAAGAAACAGGAGACCAATTCCCCACGGCGGGCACGTCCAGCATTCAAGAAAGAAGGAGTAGCTGGTTGGTAGCGTTGGTGGATGATTTCATTTGCGATGTCTTTGGCAATGTCTTCATTTCCATCCGCAAAATAGAGAGCATTGAAGAAGACGCGGTCTTCCATGCTTTCGAGATAGTATTCTCCATCATTTGTTTTCAGAGCATATTGGTTATAGAATTTATAGGCAGCCATGAAGGACTTGAATTGGAAATTTTGATCTTTGATAAATTGGGCCAATTCTTCCAAAAATTCAGGACGGTACTTCTGAATGAAGGCTGTTTCGATATAGTTGTGTTCAATAAGGTAGTTGATTTTATCCGTTATTGAATCAAAGGCCATGGTATTTGGTCCAACATTTTCTTTGAAGAAAGCATCCAAGGCTTCTTTATCTTTATGAAGCATGATTTGACCGTTAACTGGACGGTTGATTTCATTATTAAGACGGAAGTAGGTTACGTCTTCAAGAGATTTTAATCCCATAATAATCCTTTTCTAGTTCAAAAAATGAAGAGAAGAAGTCCTCTCTTTACAAGTAAAAAGTCTAGTGTTAGGTTGCTAACGCTAGACCCTATTTAAGCAAAATACTGTGTTTATTAAGAAAGTTTCTTCAACTTAGCTGGTTGAAAACCAGAAAATACTTCATCCGGTGTTTGAATAACTGGAGCAGCATTGAATCCGAGATTCTTAACGTGATCTACAAATTCTGGCTGTTCATCTAAGTTAATTTCGCGGTATTCCACGTGATTGCTATCGAGGAATCGCTTGGTCATTTTACACTGAACACAATTATTTTTTGAATAAATGGTTACCATTTCTTTTTCGTTCTCCTATCGAAATATAAATCTGTAAACAGTATAAACAAAATCCACCAACTTGTCAACAAAATAAAACTAAATATTGTGCAAAGAAATAAAATGTGGTTTTTAAAGCACAATATATTGTGGTAGGTCAAAAGTATGAAATTCTAAGAAATGGGATAGGGATAGGCTTTTAAGCATCTTTAATTAGTTATAATTTTTGGGTGAATCAATATCCTGTGGTTCAGCTGCTTCTTTTCATTGAAAGCGGAAGAAAATTTTACTTATAATATAGTAGAAAATTGAAAGAAACCTGTTTTTGCTTTCTGGATCGCTCTTTAAAATGTATCTAGATTGGGATTTCTCGCAGTTTTTTTTCTGTAAGGCAGTAATAAAAATCTTGAAAAAAATTTCAAAAGATGATATAATACCAAATTGTAAGGGTTATCACAGATAACTCAAAACTAATTTTAAAAGGAGAGTCAAACTATGGCTTCTAAAGATTTCCACATCGTGGCAGAAACAGGTATCCACGCGCGTCCAGCAACTTTGTTGGTTCAAACTGCTAGCAAATTTGCTTCAGATATTACTCTTGAATACAAAGGTAAATCCGTTAACTTGAAATCAATCATGGGTGTTATGAGCCTTGGTGTTGGTCAAGGAGCTGACGTTGTAATCTCAGCTGAAGGTGCTGACGCTGATGACGCTCTTGCAGCAATTGCTGAAACAATGGAAAAAGAAGGATTGGCTTAAACATGACAGAAATGCTTAAAGGAATTGCAGCATCTGATGGTGTTGCCGTTGCTAAGGCATATCTACTTGTTCAACCCGACTTGTCATTTGAAACAATCTCAGTTGAAGATACAAATGCAGAAGAAGCTCGTTTGGATGCAGCTCTTGAAGCTTCACAAAACGAGCTTTCTCTTATTCGGGAGAATGCAGTAGCGAGCCTTGGTGAAGAAGCAGCACAAGTATTTGATGCTCACATGATGGTGCTTTCTGACCCCGAAATGGTTGGTCAGATCAAAGAAACGATTCGTACGAAAAAAATCAATGCAGAAGCTGGCTTGAAAGAAGTCACGGACATGTTTATTGCGATCTTTGAAGGAATGGAAGACAATCCTTACATGCAAGAACGTGCAGCAGACATCCGTGACGTGACCAAACGTGTACTTGCAAACTTGCTTGGTAAGAAATTGCCAAACCCGGCAACCATTAACGAAGAAGCAATCGTGGTTGCGCATGACTTGACTCCATCAGATACAGCACAATTGAACAAACAGTTTGTTAAAGCTTTTGTTACAAACATTGGTGGACGTACAAGTCACTCAGCCATCATGGCGCGTACACTTGAAATCGCAGCGGTCCTTGGTACAAATAACATTACAGATCTTGTAAAAGATGGTGATGTGTTGGCTGTATCTGGAATCACTGGTGAAGTAGTCATCAATCCAAGTGAGGAACAAATTGCAGCCTTCAAATCAGCTGGTGAAGCTTATGCCAAACAAAAAGCTGAATGGGCTCTCCTTAAAGATGCCAAAACAGTGACTGCAGATGGCAAACACTTCGAATTGGCGGCTAATATCGGTACCCCTAAAGACGTTGAAGGGGTGAATGATAACGGTGCAGAAGCTGTTGGTCTCTATCGTACAGAATTCTTGTACATGGATTCTCAAGACTTTCCAACTGAAGATGATCAATACGAAGCATACAAAGCAGTTCTTGAAGGTATGAACGGTAAACCTGTTGTCGTTCGTACAATGGATATCGGTGGGGATAAAGAACTTCCTTACTTCGATCTTCCTAAAGAAATGAACCCATTCTTAGGTTACCGTGCTTTGCGTATTTCAATCTCTGAAACGGGGAACCAAATGTTCCGTACACAATTGCGTGCTTTGCTTCGTGCATCTGTTCACGGTAAATTGCGGATCATGTTCCCAATGGTTGCTTTGTTGACGGAGTTCCGTACCGCTAAAGGTATTCTGGAAGAAGAAAAAGCGAAATTGATTGCTGAAGGTGTTGCCGTTGCAGACGATATCCAAGTTGGTATCATGATTGAAATCCCTGCTGCAGCAATGTTGGCTGATCAATTTGCCAAAGAAGTTGATTTCTTCTCAATCGGTACAAACGACTTGATCCAATACACAATGGCTGCTGACCGTATGAATGAACAAGTTTCATACCTTTACCAACCATATAACCCATCAATCCTTCGCTTGATTAACAACGTTATCAAAGCAGCTCACGCTGAAGGTAAATGGGCTGGTATGTGTGGTGAGATGGCTGGTGACCAAACAGCTGTTCCACTTCTTGTCGGAATGGGCTTGGATGAGTTCTCTATGTCAGCTACATCTGTACTTCGTACACGTAGCTTAATGAAGAAATTGGACACAGCTAAAATGCAAGAATACGCTAACCGTGCTCTTACAGAATGTTCAACCATGGAAGAAGTGCTTGAACTTTCTAAAGAATACGTGAACGTCGACTAAGAATGAATCAAGACTAAGACACATCTGTCTTAGTCTTTTTTTATGAATTTTTTTACTTTGTTTATAAAAATGTGCATTTTATTCGTAATAAACTAGTTAGTAATAAAAATATTAACTTAAATGTTCGTTTTTTTGTTTAAATTTACTTGGATATGTAGTATAATCGTAAGTAAGAGTAGGAGGAAAGCGAAGGAATGAAGTAAAAGGTTCGGAAAAGAAAATGAAAGAACTTTTCTTGATAAATTTACATGATTTTCCTGGAATCAACTTGAAAATTAAGTGATTTTATAGTAAAATAAAAACAATTAGAAAACGCTTTCAAAAAATAAAAGAGGTGAGTATATGGATAGAAGCACAGACTTATGGACATTTGGAAGAGGGGATAATTTCCAGCTTCAAGAGTATTTAGGTGCTCACAAGGAAACAAGGGGAGAACAAGAAGGGTATGCCTTCCGTGTTTGGGCTCCCAATGCCCAGGCGGTCGATCTGATTGGTGACTTTACTGATTGGGAAGCACGGAAAATTCCAATGGTTCGTAATGAAGGAGGCGTCTGGGAAGTCTTCTGTTCAGATGCAAAAGAGGGAGATATATACAAATATTTGGTGACACGAAATAATGGTCATCAGGTTCAAAAAATTGATCCTCTAGCGTTATGGATGGAAAAACGACCCAATACAGGGTCTATCATTAAGACCATTCCGGAAAAGAACTGGAAAGACGGTCTTTGGAGAGCACGCCGTAAAAAACTTGGTTTTAAGGAACGACCTGTTAATATCTATGAGGTTCACGCAGGATCTTGGAAACGAAATGACGATCACAGTTCCTATACCTTTAAACAACTAAAAGATGAACTCATTCCATATCTGGTAGAGATGAACTACACCCACGTAGAATTTATGCCAGTGATGGCCCATCCATTGGGATTGAGTTGGGGGTATCAACTTATGGGCTATTTTGCCCTCGAGCAAACTTATGGTAGCCCAGAAGAATTTCAAGACTTTGTAGAAGAATGTCACCTTAACAATATCGGAGTGATTGTGGATTGGGTACCTGGACATTTCATTATCAATGATGATGCTTTGGCATATTATGATGGAACACCAACCTTTGAATACCAGGATGAACATCGGGCTCATAACTATGGTTGGGGGGCTCTGAACTTCGACTTAGGAAAAAATCAAGTACAGTCTTTCTTGATTTCTAGTTTGAAGTTTTGGATTGAAACCTATCATTTAGATGGAATTCGGGTCGATGCTGTGAGCAATATGCTCTATCTCGATTATGATAGTGGTCCATGGACTCCGAATATTGATGGAGGAAACCTCAATTATGAGGGCGTTCATTTCCTCAGACGTTTGAATGCGATTATCAAGAACGAACACCCAGATGTTATGATGATTGCAGAAGAAAGTTCTGCTGGTCAAAAGATCACAGGCCCTGAAGAAGAAGGTGGTCTTGGTTTTGACTATAAATGGAATATGGGTTGGATGAATGATATTCTCCGATTTTATGAGGAAGACCCGGTCTACAGGAAATTTGACTTTAATCTGGTAACCTTTAGTTATATGTATGCATTTTCTGAAAATTTCCTTCTTCCGTTTTCACATGATGAAGTGGTGCATGGCAAGAAGAGTTTGATGCACAAGATGTGGGGAGATCGTTACAATCAATTTGCTGGGCTTCGTAATCTCTTAACCTATCAGATTTGCCATCCAGGAAAAAAATTACTCTTTATGGGTTCGGAATTTGGTCAATTTTTGGAATGGAAGTCAGAAGAGCAACTGGAATGGGGCAATTTAGAGGATGAAATGAATGCTAAGATGAGTCGTTTCACTTCTCAGCTCAATCATTTCTACAAGGAACACAAGGAATTGTGGGAGATTGATGATAGCTTTGATGGCTTAGAGATTATTGATGCAGACAACCGGGATCAGAGCGTCTTGTCTATGGTCCGGAAAAATCGTAAGGGCGATCTTTTGGTGTGCGTTTTCAATATGGCACCAGTAGAACGCAAGGACTTTACGATTGGTGTGCCTGTATCAGCAGTCTATGAAGAAATTTGGAATACAGAATTAGAAGAATGGGGAGGTGTCTGGAAAGAGCACAATCCGACAGTTCAGTCTCAAGATGGACTGTGGAAGGATTATGAACAAACCTTGACCTTTACCTTGCCGGCTTTAGGAGCTAGCATTTGGAAGGTGAAGCGTAAGGTGCGCAAAACAAAATCTAAAACAGTAGATAAAAAATGATGATCGGTTGACTCTATGGGAGTCCAGGCTTTGAAAAGAGGAAGTAGTCAATGAAGAATGAAATGCTCGCTTTAATCCTTGCTGGTGGGCAAGGAACTCGTCTTGGAAAATTAACCAAAAACATCGCAAAACCTGCGGTTCAATTTGGTGGGCGCTATCGGATTATCGATTTTGCCCTATCAAACTGTGCCAACTCAGGAATTCACAATGTTGGCGTGATTACACAGTACCAACCACTGGCCCTCAATAGTCATATTGGTAATGGTTCTAGCTGGGGCTTGGATGGAATCAACACAGGGGTTTCCATTTTGCAACCTTATTCAGCCAGTGAAGGAAATCGTTGGTTTGAAGGAACTAGCCATGCTATTCTCCAAAATATCGACTATATCGACAGCATCAATCCTGAATATGTCTTGATTCTTTCTGGTGACCATATCTACAAGATGGACTATGATGATATGCTTCAATCTCACAAGGATAATAATGCGAGCTTGACCGTTGCAGTCCTAGATGTTCCTTTGAAGGAAGCGAGTCGTTTTGGAATCATGAATACTGATGCTAATAATCGGATTGTTGAATTTGAAGAAAAACCAGCTGAACCAAAATCTACCAAGGCTTCCATGGGGATTTACATCTTTGACTGGGCTCGTCTCCGCAATATGTTGGTTGCTGCTGAAAAGAGCGATATCGATATGTCAGACTTCGGTAAAAATGTCATTCCAACTTATCTAGAATCAGGCGAAAGTGTTTATGCTTATGAATTCAATGGTTATTGGAAAGACGTTGGTACGATTGAGTCTCTTTGGGAAGCCAATATGGAATATATCGATCCCAATAATGCTTTGGATAGTCGCGATCGTCACTGGAAAATCTATTCACGCAACCTCATTTCTCCACCGAACTTCTTTGGGGAACATGGCCACATCGAAGATTCTCTTGTCGTCGACGGTTGTTCGGTAGACGGTACAGTCAAACACTCCATCTTATCAACAGAAGCTCAAGTTCGTGAAGGAGCAGTTGTAGAAGATGCTGTCGTGATGAGCAATGCCATTATCGGTAAAGGAGCTGTTGTGAAACGCGCTATTATCGGAGAAGGGGCAGTCATTGCAGAAGGTGTCGTGATTGATGGAACAGAGGAAGTGCAAGTTGTCGGTTACAATGAAAAAGTGGGGGTAGCAACAGATGAAGATTGATAAATATTCAGCCATTTTAGGAAATACAGTTGGGTATCATGATATGTCCACTTTGACTAGCCATCGTCCGGTAGCCTCTCTACCGTTTGATGGGAAATACCGCTTGATTGACTTCCCATTGTCTAGTCTTGCGAATGCTGGTATTCGTAGTGTATTTGGTATTTTCCAACAAGAAAATATTAGTTCGGTTTTTGACCATATTCGTTCAGGTCGTGAGTGGGGCTTGTCTACTTTATTGAGCCACTATTACCTTGGAATCTATAATACTCCAGTGGAAAATACAAACGTAGGACAAGAATACTATCAACAATTATTGACTTATTTGAAACGGTCTGGCTCAAACCAAACGGTTGCTTTGAACTGTGATATTTTGATGAATATCGACCTCAATCAAGTTTTCCACCTGCATAATACCATTGACCGTCCGATTACAGTTGTTTATAAAAAGTTGCATCCTCAAAATATCTCTGAAGTGAATGCTATTTTACAGATTGATGAGACGGACCATGTTACGGAGCAAAAACTGTTTGACAGCAAGTCACCTGATGAAGCTTACAACATGTCAACAGATGTCTTTATTGTGGATACTCCTTGGTTGATTGAAAAATTAGAAGAAGAAGCCAAGAAAGAATATCCACAAAAACTTCGCTATATCTTGCGTGAATTGGCTGTGGAATACAATGCATTTGCCTTTGAGTATACAGGCTATCTAGCAAATATTCACTCAGTTGAATCGTACTATCAAGCAAACCTGGATATGTTGGAAAATCAAAAATTCATGAAACTCTTCTCACCAAACCAAAAAGTGTATACGAAAGTGAAGAATGAAGAGCCAACGTATTATTCCAAGACTTCAAACGTTAAAGCGTCTCAATTTGCTTCGGGTAGTATTGTAGAAGGCACGGTAGAAGGTTCTGTTGTTTCTCGTAGGGTTCATCTGCATGAAGGATCAGTGGTTCGAAATAGTCTTCTCTTCCCGGGTGTTGTGGTTCATGAAAATGCAATCGTTGAAAACGCGATTCTGGATAAAGGTGTCGAAGTGACTGCTGGTGTGACGATTCGCGGAAGTGAAGGAACACCGGTAGTGATTAAAAAAGGAACGACTGTCACAGAGGATATTGTCTAATGAAACTATTATTTGTTGCCGCAGAAGGTGCTCCATTTTCAAAGACTGGTGGTTTGGGAGACGTTATTGGTGCTCTTCCTAAATCCTTAGCTAAAAGTGGTCATGACGTGCGCGTGATGCTTCCATACTATGATATGGTAGAAGCAAAGTTTGGGGATCAAATCGAAGATGTCTTGCATTTTGAGACCAAGGTTGGCTGGAGAAGTCAATATGTAGGTGTGAAACGGATTGTGCGAGATGGGGTCACCTTTTACTTTATTGATAACCAACACTATTTCTTTAGAGGCCATGTGTATGGTGACTTTGATGATGGCGAACGGTTTGCCTTTTTCCAGCTTGCGGCTTTAGAAACGATGGAGCGGGTTGACTTCATTCCAGATGTTCTTCATGCCCATGATTACCATACAGCGATGATTCCTTTCTTGCTTAAGGAAAAATACCGTTGGATTCAAGCTTACCATGGGATTAAAACCGTATTGACCATCCATAATTTGGAATTCCAAGGTCAGTTTGACCCAGGAATGTTGTGGGATTTATTCGGAGTGGGATTTGAACGCTATGCAGACGGAACCCTTCGGTGGAATGATTGCCTGAATTGGATGAAATCCGGTATTCTATATGCTGACCGTGTGACAACCGTATCTCCTAGTTATGCACATGAAATTATGACTTCTGAATATGGTTGTGGCTTGGATCAGATCCTTCGGATGGAATCTGGCAAGGTGACCGGAATAGTCAATGGAATTGATGCAGATCTCTATAATCCTGAAACGGATCCACTCTTGACGCATCACTTCAGTCTCTCAGATCTTTCAGGTAAAGCAGCTAGTAAACGAGCTCTTCAAGAACGTGTCGGTCTACCCGTTCGCGATGATGTACCTTTGTTTGGGATCGTCTCTCGTTTGACACGCCAAAAAGGTTTTGATGTTGTGGTAGAAGAGTTGCATCAACTCTTGCAAAAGGATATTCAGATTGTCTTGCTCGGTACAGGAGATCCTGGATTTGAAAATGCCTTTGCTTGGTTTGGTCATGCTTTTCCGGATAAACTGTCAGCTAATATCACCTTTGATGTTCAATTGGCCCAAGAAATTTATGCAGCGTCAGATGTCTTCTTGATGCCAAGCCGCTTTGAGCCATGTGGCCTTTCTCAAATGATGGCCATGCGTTATGGAACTCTTCCATTGGTACATGAAGTTGGTGGACTTCGTGATACGGTTCAGCCATTTAATGTTGTTGATGGAAGTGGAACAGGATTTAGCTTCAATAATTTATCTGGATACTGGTTTAACTGGGCAGTTGATCAAGCCCTGGCTGTCTACTACAATAACAAACAGGCTTGGTATGGTCTGCAAGAGCAAGCCATGACTCGTGATTTCTCATGGGATACGGCTAGTCAACGATACAACGATTTGTACCAGTCCTTATAAGTAAATCTAGTGTAAAAACGCCTTTCGAGGCGTTTTTTTGTGTTACGTTCTTCCTATAAAGAAAACGTTTTAAATTTTTGAGCTATGAAGCTTGCTAAAATAGAAGAAAAAAGATAAGATAGGGAAAGGTAAAAAATCCCGGGAAGGTCCTTATTTTTGGAGATGGTCCCATCCTCTTTAATCAATAAGGGCCTACATGTGGTTCAAATATTACTATATAGGAATTTTAGGATGAAAAAAGCGAAACAAAATTTTGAAAAAATGACCAAATATTCGATTCGGAAATTATCTGTCGGGGTTGGTCCTGTTGCCATTGGAGCCTTTTTATTAGGGGGAACTCTCTTAGGAGCTCGTCCTGTCCAAGCCGATCAGTTGACCCTATCTGCTAATGTGCACTTAGGATATGTGACAGAAGAAGAGCTAACTGCTGAAGAAAAGTCACAGGTGATTCATGCAATCCCCGAAGAATATCAAAATGAAGATACTTTCTATCTAGTCTATAAGAAGAAAGAGTCTACCCAGCTAGTTCTTCCCCAAACTGGTAGTCAGGAAGTGGCACTGTTAGGTCTAAGTCTAGCCACTGCCTCCTTTGCGGTACTCTTGCTTTCTAAAAAGCACAGAAAGAAAGTCATGGCTGTCCTTTTAATTGGAGCTATGGGACAAAGTCTTCTTCTACCAATTGAAGTTGCAGCTTTGCAAAACCAAATTTTACGCGCTTATAATCAGAATCTTTCGATCGCATCCAGCAAAGATCTTGTAGATGGTGTGATTCAAATTGACGGTTATGACTATGTTGGCTATTTGCGCTATTCGCCAGTGCAAAAGACTGGCTCTCAAAAAGCAAAAGCTATTCAGGAAAGTCAATCTCCCGTAGTTACAAGTTCTGAAACGCGTAAAGGGATTCAACAGGTAAATCCTCAGGCGCGTGTGACACCAGAAGTCGCTCCAGCCTTTCCAATAGTTGAAAAACCAAGGCTTGAAGTCTCAACTGAACCTGTACCATTTGAAATCGTCAACCAAGCTGATCCTACATTAGCCAAAGGGCAAACCAAGGTGCTGACAGCTGGCCAAAATGGAGAGCGGACCATTTTGACAGAAGTGCGTATAGTAGATGGACAAGAAGTTCGCAGAGTAGTTGAGAGCAAAGTCACTAAAGAACCAGTTTCACAAATTCTTGCCGTCGGGACAAAAGAAGATCCTCAACCAACCCCTCAACCCAGCCCTTCTCAAGTTGTAACGGCCAAGGGAACACAGGAAGAAGGCCATGTCGGTGAGGCACCGATTCAAGCAGAGGCTCCAGCCTATACAGGCGTGGTGGAAGCTAAGGGGACACAGGAAGAAGGTCATGTGGGTGGAGCTCTTGTACAGCCAGAGAACCCAGCTTATACCGGTGTCGTTGAAGCCAAGGGAACCCAAGAGGAAGGCCACGTGGGTGAAGCTCCTGTACAGCCAGAGAACCCAGTTTATACTGGTGTCATCGAAGCCAAGGGAACCCAAGAAGAAGGTCACGTAGGGGAAGCTCCTGTGCAGCCAGAGAATCCCGCCTATACTGGTGTCATCGAAGCCAAGGGAACGCAGGAAGAAGGCCATGTAGGCGAAGCCCCAATTCAGCCAGAGAATCCCGCCTATACCGGCGTCGTTGAAGCCAAGGGAACACAGGAAGAAGGCCATGTGGGCGAAGCCCCAATTCAGCCAGAGAACCCAGTTTATCAAATAACGGAAGGAACAGTTACAGAAACTGAAACGGTGCTCCTTCCGTATGAAACTGAATATGTACCAGATGCGGACCGCTATACTGATGAAGAAAGGATCCTTCAAAAAGGAGAGGCAGGGAGTCAGGAAATTCGTCGTGTCTATAAAACGGTCAATGGTGAGAAAGTTGGAGAGCCTCTCAGCACGACAACTGAAACGGTAAAAGCTCCTGTGACAGAAAAAATTAGTCGTGGGACCAAGGCGATTGAAGGCCAAACAGAGGAAGTTGCTTTTGAGGAAATTCCATTTAAGACGGTAACCGAACAAGATGCTACCCTGCTAAAAGGAAGAGAAACGGTTTCTCAAGCAGGAAAAAATGGGAAGAAGAAAATCACCAAGGTCTATAAGACCATTAAAGGTGTCAAAATGGCGGATGCTCCAACGGTTTCGGAGGAAGTCGTTGAACAAGCCCAAAATCGGATCATTCAAAAAGGGACCAAAGAACTAGACAAGCCAACTTTGACCTTGACCCAGGTCGATAAGGAAGAATTGAAGCGCAGTGCTAGGGCTTTCTATCATTTAGACAAACCCGAGGGTGTGACCATCAAGTCCATCCAGGCGGTGTTGAAGAAGGGCAATCAAGTGGTGAAAACTTTTGCCCTTTCAGAGTCTGATTTAGCAGCAGCCTTAGCAGATTTGGACTACTACAAGGATTATACGCTCGCAACGACCATGGTCTATGACCGTGGAAATGGGGATGAAGAAGAAGTTCTCAAGGAAGAACCACTGAGAATTGATCTTAAAAAAGTTGAAGTCAAAAACATCAAGGAAACTAGTCTGATTAGTGTGGATGACCAAGGCCTTGAGACCGATCGTAGCCTCTTGTCCGAAACACCTTCAGATGTGAAACCTTACTACTTAAAGGTTACCACCCATGATAATAAAGTCACAAAACTAGCCGTTGATAAAATCGAAGAAGTCACAATTGATGGAAAAGCATTATACAAGGTGACTGCTAAAGCACCTGATCTCATCCAACGGACTGCAGACAACCAGTTCAGTGAGGACTATGTCCACTACATTGCGAAGCCAAAAGCTCATGAAGGAGATGTCTACTACGATTTCAACGAACTTGTAAAAGCTATGCAAGCCAATCCGACTGCGACCTTTAAGCTGGGTAGCAACATGAATGCGGCGAACGTACAAGCTGCAGGAAAATCCTATGTAACCAATGCCTTCAAGGGAATATTGGAAAGTACAGAAGGCAATAAATTTGCTATCCATAACATTACGAGACCGTTATTTGGTAACATCGAAGGTGGTACTGTTAAGAATCTCTTGCTCGAAAATGTTAACATGGACATGCCTGGATTTGATCGAGTAGCACCAATCGCAGGTGTCATCAAAAATAATGCGACTGTCGAAAATGTTAAAGTAACAGGAAGCGTTGTTGGAAACAACGATGTAGCTGGTATTATCAATAAAATTGATGGTAGTGGGAAGGTAAGTAATGTTGCCTTTATCGGGAAACTGCACGCTGCTGGCAATAAAGGTGGCTATCTAGCAGGTATTGTTGGCGAGAACTGGAAAGGTATTGTAGAAAAGGCTTACGTTGATGCTGAAATGACTGGGAATAAAGCCAAAGCTGCAGGTTTAGTTTATTCTTCTCAAAATGGTGGGAATAACAATACGTTAGGTAGAGAAGGAGTTCTCAGAAATTCAGTTGCTAAAGGTTCGATCGAACTGAAAGAAGCGGTTCAATCTGGTGGCTTACTGGGGACCAACTGGGCCTTGGGTGCCATTGAAGACAACATCACCATGATGAAAGTCAAAACAGGTGAGATGGTCTTTGGTCACTCGGATATTGATGCGGATGACTACTTTACCTATTCAAGAACCAAGCGCAATTACAGTGTGGAGGACGTGAGTGAAGGTAAGAAGACCTATAACAACTCTCGTAAAATCCCTAGCATTTCCCTTGCAGAAGCTGAGCAGAAAATTGAAGCAATGGGGATTACTGCTGATAAATATACCAGCAGCAAACCGATTGAAGATACGCTCAATAACCTTGTTAACAAAGATGATCAATACAAGGAAATCACTGGTTATGATGCAACACGTGAACGTGCCTACCGCAATATCGCTAAATTGCAACCATTCTACAACAAAGAGTGGATTGTGGATCAAGGAAATAAATTGGATACGACTAGTCCCCTCTTGACCAAGGAAATCTTGTCTGTGACGGCCATGAAGGGCAATGATTTTGTAACAGAATTGGCTGATGCCGACCATATTCTGATCCATTACTCGGATAAGACAAAAGATATCTTTAGCATTACGCCGAAAGAGTCTAAAGTCAAACAAGTGAAAGAGTACAGTGTGGCGGAGCTCGGTGAAGTAGTCTACACGCCGAACATGGTGGACAAAGACCGGAGCGATCTTATTAGTGCCATCGTAGGGAAATTAAGTCCTGTCGAATTACAATCAGATCCAATCTACACACATCTTGGTAGAACAGGACCAAACAAAGTCAATGCTATTAAGAACCTTTACCTCGAAGAAAGTTTCCAAGAAGTCAAGGACAATCTGACTCACTTTGTGAAACAGTTGGTTGAAAACCAAGACCATCAATTGAACACGGATGAGGCTGCCAAACGGGCACTCATCAAGAAAATTGAAGACAACAAGGCGGCAGTTCTTTTGGGTCTCTCTTACCTCAACCGTTATTACGGAGTGAAGTTTGATGATGTCCATCTCAAACAGCTCATGTTGTTCAAGCCAGACTTCTATGGTAAGAATGTCGATGTCTTAGACCGCTTGATTGAAATTGGTTCAAAAGAAGACTATATCAAAGGTACTCGGACCCACGATGCCTTCCGTGAAGTCGTGGCTAAATCGACTCTTTCTGGAAATCTTAATGACTTCCTTAAGTACAATATGGAGCTCTTTACAAGTGATACAGACTTGAATGATTGGTTTATCAAAGCAACCAAAGACAATGTCTATATTGTAGAGCCAAAAACAACAACTCCTGAGTTTGTCGATAAGAAACATCGAGCATACGAAGGATTAAATAACGATGTGCATGGTAAAATGATCTTGCCACTCTTGAACTTAAAAGATGCCCATATGTTCTTGATTTCAACCTACAATACAATGGCTTATAGTTCCTTCGAGAAATATGGTAAGAACACGGAAGCGGAACGAAATGCCTTCAAGGCGGAAATTGATAAGGTCGCTAAAGGGCAACAAAATTACCTAGATTTCTGGTCACGTCTAGCAACGGATAAGGTTCGTAATCAGCTCCTGAAGAGCAACAATATGGTGCCGACCCCTGTTCTCGATAACCAAAACTATAAAGGTATTAGCACAGATCGTTATGGACATACAGATAGTGGCAAAGATGTCGCTCCAATCCGTGAATTGTACGGACCTACCGATCGTTACCATGCGACAGATTGGCGCATGGGGGCTGTAGCTCGAATTTACGGAAATCCATATAAAGACGACTCTGTCTTCTTCATGGTGACCGATATGGTCAGTGACTTTGGGGTGTCTGCCTTTACCCACGAAACGACGCACGTCAATGACCGCATGGTTTACTTAGGTGGTTGGAGACATCGCGAAGGGACAGATATTGAAGCCTTTGCCCAAGGAATGCTCCAAACACCATCCGTATCCAATCCAAATGGGGAATACAAGGCCCTAGGTCTCAATATGGCCTATGAACGTCCTAACGATGGCAACCAATGGTACAATACCAATCCAAACAATCTTCAATCACGCGATGAAATTGATCGTTACATGAAAGGTTATAACGATACGCTCATGCTTCTGGATTACCTAGAAGGGGAAGCTGTATTGGACAAACATAGTAAGGACTTAAACAATGCTTGGTTCAAGAAGGTTGATAAACAATACCGAGGAGCTAACACCAAGAATCAATTCGATAAGGTTCGGGCTTTGAGTGATGAGGAAAAAGCGATTGCTTTACATACAGTAGACGATCTCATCACTAACAACTTCATGACCAATCGTGGTCCTGGAAATGGCGTCTATAATCCATCAGACTTTGGTTCAGCCTATGTGACTGTACCGATGATGACAGGGATCTATGGTGGGAACACTAGTGAAGGGGCTCCTGGAGCCATGTCCTTCAAACACAATACCTTCAGAATCTGGGGCTATTATGGCTATGAAAAAGGCTTCCTAGGTTATGCTTCAAACAAGTATAAACAAGAATCTAAACAAGCAGGCCATACGACTCTAGGGGATGATTATATCATTCAAAAGATTTCTAATGGAAGATTCAGTACCCTTGAAGACTGGAAAAAAGCATACTTCAATGAAGTGGTTACCAGTGCCAAAAATGGAATGCAGGCTATTGACATCGATGGGAAGACGTACAGTAGCTATGAAGACTTAAAACAAGCCTTCGCAACTGCGGTTGAAAAAGATCAGGCAAGTTTGAAAAACGGTTCTGTCAAATTTGACAATACTGTTGCACTGAAAGAAAAAATCTTTAAGAAATTGCTGCAACAAACAGACAGTTTCAAAACCTCTATTTTTAAATAGGAAGAAAAACTCATCTGCTCGGCGGGTGAGTTTTTCTATGTTATGTAAAATTGGGTCTTCTGCTGATGAAAATAGTATAAATTTTTATTGAGAACAAAAATAGACAAAGTGTTTAAAAACGATCAAGTTAATTTGAAAGCTAGTGGCGATAGGTATTTTAAAAGTGATGACAGATTCGCAGTAAAACGTTTTCTTTCTAGGCAAACATTTGACTATTATATCTTTTAGGAGTAAACTAAGGGAGTAAAATTTATTTAAGGAGAATTCATCATGAATTTAACATTTTTAGGTCTTTGTTTTGCCTGCTTCGGCGTGTCCATTGCTGAAGGATTGATTATGAGTAATCTTTTCAAAGCTGCTTCTCGTCAACCTGAAATTATCGGTCAATTACGTAGCCTTTTGATCCTTGGGATCGCCTTTGTAGAAGGTACCTTCTTCGTAACCTTGGCCATGGCCTTCGTTATTAAATAGACTTCTCTATTTAGGAAAGGAGGTGTCAAACCTTGGAAGAAAGTGTGAATCCAACCCTAAATATTGGACCAGTATCCTTTGATTTGACCCTACTTGCCATGTCTCTTGTAACCGTTCTGATGGTCTTTGCCTTTGTCTATTGGGCAAGTCGCAAAATGACCCTTCGTCCCAAGGGCAAACAAAATGCTCTTGAGATGATCTATGATTTTGTCATTAGCTTTACCAAGGGAAACATTGGAGAGCATTATATGAAGAATTATTCTTTATTCTTGTTTTCTCTTTTTATGTTTATTTTGGTTGCCAATAATATTGGCTTAATGGCAAAAATTCAAACAACAAATGGTTATAACTTGTGGACTTCCCCAACGGCTAACCTCGGCTATGACTTATCTCTCTCTTTTATGATCACCTTGATCGCACATATAGAAGGGGTTCGTCGTCGAGGCTTTAAGGAATATTTGAAGGCTTTTGCAACTCCTGGTTTTATGACCCCGATGAACCTCCTAGAAGAGGTGACCAATTTTGCTTCCTTAGCAATTCGGATCTACGGGAATATTTTTGCCGGTGAAGTATTGGCAGGCTTGCTCTTAGCCTTGTCTCAACAAGCCTTTTATTGGTATCCAGCAGCCTTTATCGGAAGCATGTTATGGACAGCCTTTTCGATTTTCATTTCATGTATCCAGGCCTATGTATTTACCATGTTGTCATCCATGTACATAGGTAAAAAAATAAACGGTGAGGAAGAGTAAGTAGAGGAGTAGAAGATGGATTTAACAATTGGTACCATTATTGGTGACTTTATACTAATCGCTGGTTCCTTCCTCTTATTAATCTTTTTAGTAAAGAAATTTGCTTGGGGCAATATTACCAGTATTTTGGATGCGCGTGCTGAAAAAATCACCAACGATATTGACGAAGCAGAGGCAGCCCGTAAAAAGGCTGAGGAACTAGCTACAAAACGCGAAGCAGAGTTGGCAGGTAGTCGTCAAGAAGCTACAACGATTCTTGAAACGGCCAAGGAAACAGCCGAAAAAAATAAGGCTCACATTCTCAGTGAAGCTAACCAAGAAGCCCTTCGCTTGAAAGAAAAAGCGCAATTAGAAATTTCGCAAAATAAAGAAGAAGCGATGAACAGTATCAAGGGAGATGTCGCAGATCTAACCGTTAACTTGGCAGGTAAACTGCTAAGCCAACAGTTGGACTCTGAAGGCCATCGCCAACTGATCGATCGCTACCTAAATGAATTAGGAGATGCCTAATGGACAAAAAGCAATTAATGGTAATTGAGAAATATTCCCAGCCTTTTGTTCAATTGGTATTTGAAAAAAATCAGCAAGATGACGTTTATGAACAACTAAGTCAAATAAAGGCAGTTTTTGAGGAAACAGGCCTTGCTGCATTTTTAGCTCATATCGGTGTAGAGGATGAAGAGAAGGCGAAGAGTCTGCGACTTTTCCAAAACTCGGATTCAGCATTACTAGACCATTTGATTGAAGTGGTTATTCTCAATCATCGTGAAGCCTTATTTTATGATATTGTCAGAGTTAGTATGGAGCAAATTCAACAGGTGAGCAACTGTTTCGAAGTAACCGTTTCTTCGGTTGCAGGACTCGATCAGGCTCAAAAAGAGAAATTGATTCCTATTATTGAAAAGAAGTTTGGTATCCAAGTTCGTTCGCTGAAAGAAAAATTGGATCCAGATTTGATTGGTGGTTTTGTGGTTTCAGCAAATCACAAGACCCTAGATACTAGTCTCAAACGTCAATTGCAAGTCATAAAAGCAAATTTGAAATAGAAAGTGGTGTGAATTTTGGCGATTAACGCACAAGAAATCAGCGCTTTAATTAAGCAACAAATTGAAAATTTCCAGCCAAATTTTGACGTCACAGAGACCGGAGTCGTTACCTATATTGGTGACGGGATTGCGCGTGCTCATGGCCTTGAAAATGCAATGAGTGGTGAGTTGTTGATTTTTGAAAACGGCTCATACGGAATGGCGCAAAACTTGGAAACGACGGATGTCGGGATTATCATCCTCGGAGACTTTACGGATATTCGTGAAGGAGACTCGATCCGTCGGACTGGTAAAATCATGGAAGTCCCTGCTGGGGATGCCCTGATTGGTCGGGTTGTCAATCCTCTAGGTCAGCCAGTGGATGGCTTGGGAGAAATCGTGACAGATAAATTCCGTCCAGTTGAAACACCAGCTCCTGGTGTTATGCAACGGAAATCTGTATCAGAGCCTCTACAAACTGGGTTGAAAGCCATTGATGCCCTCGTTCCAATCGGACGGGGCCAACGGGAATTGATCATCGGAGACCGTCAAACAGGGAAAACCTCGATTGCCATCGATACCATCTTGAACCAAAAGGATCAAGATATGATCTGTATCTATGTAGCAATTGGACAAAAAGAATCAACGGTTCGGACACAAGTAGAAACACTTCGCAAGTATGGAGCCATGGATTACACCATTGTGGTAACGGCATCAGCCTCACAACCGTCTCCATTGCTATTCCTTGCACCTTATGCAGGGGTTGCGATGGCCGAAGAGTTCATGTACAATGGCAAACACGTTTTGATCGTCTATGATGATTTGTCAAAACAAGCCGTTGCTTACCGTGAATTGTCCCTTCTTCTTCGTCGTCCGCCAGGACGTGAAGCCTTCCCAGGAGATGTCTTCTACCTTCACAGCCGTTTATTGGAACGTTCTGCGAAAGTATCAGATGAATTAGGTGGTGGTTCCATCACTGCGCTTCCAATTATTGAAACACAAGCAGGAGATATTTCTGCTTATATCGCAACCAACGTGATTTCGATCACAGATGGACAAATCTTCTTACAAGATAGTCTCTTTAACTCAGGTATTCGTCCAGCCATCGATGCGGGATCCTCTGTGTCACGGGTTGGTGGATCAGCTCAAATCAAGGCTATGAAGAAGGTTGCGGGGACTCTCCGTATTGACCTAGCTTCCTACCGTGAGTTGGAAGCCTTCACCAAGTTTGGTAGTGACTTGGATGCTGCTACTCAAGCTAAGTTGAACCGTGGTCGCCGGACAGTAGAAGTCTTGAAACAACCGGTTCATGAACCATTAACTGTTGAAAAACAGGTGGTGATCTTGTATGCTTTGACACATGGATTCTTGGATAGTGTACCAGTTGATGATATCCTTCGCTTTGAAGAGGAATTGTTTGCCTTTGTAGAAGCACATCATGCAGATATCTTTGAAACCATTCGTACGACCAAAGATCTTCCAAGTGAAGAAACAATGGATGCAGTGATTACTGACTTTGTCAACCAATCAAGTTTCAAATAGAAATAGGAGTGGCAGATGGCAGTTTCTTTAAATGATATAAAAAATAAAATTGCATCGACAAAGAATACCAGTCAAATTACAAATGCTATGCAGATGGTATCTGCTGCCAAACTTGGGAAGTCTGAGCAAGCTGCCAAGGACTTCCAAATTTACGCATCTAAGGTTCGTAAACTATTGACAGACCTCTTACATGGACACGAGGCTGAGAATGCTAAGTACCATCCATTTTTAAAGAGTCGTCCGGTCAAAAAGTCTGCTTATATTGTCATCACTTCTGACCGTGGACTAGTGGGAGGCTACAACGCCTCTATCCTCAAGTCAGTCATGGAATTGAAGGAAGAATACCATCCAACGGGTGAGGATTTTGAAGTCATCTGTATTGGAAGTATTGGGGCAGATTTCTTTAGAGCAAGAGGCATTCAGCCGGTTTATGAACTACGTGGCCTAGCGGATCAACCAAGCTTTGATGAAGTGCGGAAGATCATCAATAAGACAGTCCAAATGTATCAAAATGAATTGTTTGATGAATTGTATGTCTGTTATAATCACCACGTCAATAGTTTGACCAGTCAATTGCGGGTAGAGCAAATGCTTCCGATCATTGACTTGGACCCCAATGAAGCAGATGAAGATTATATTTTGAATCTGGAGTTGGAGTCAAACCGCGATGCGATTTTGGATCAATTGCTTCCACAGTTTGCGGAAAGTATGATTTATGGAGCTATCATTGATGCCAAAACAGCTGAAAATGCTGCCGGAATGATGGCCATGCAAACCGCAACAGACAATGCCAAGAAGGTAATTGATGAATTGACCATTCAATACAACCGTGCTCGTCAGGCAACCATTACGCAAGAAATTACGGAAATTGTTGCAGGAGCGAGTGCGCTTGAGTAGTTGATTCGATGCACATTTTAACAATACAAAATTAAGCTTGATGGTATGTATTCACAAGCTTAGAAACTTAATAGAATAGGAGAATGACATGAGTTTAGGCAAAATTTCTCAGGTTGTAGGTCCTGTCGTTGACGTAGCTTTTGCTGCGGGCGATAAACTCCCTGAGATTAATAATGCGCTTGTAGTCTATAAAAATGACCAACAAAAATCAAAAGTCGTTCTTGAAGTAGCTCTTGAACTTGGGGATGGTGTCGTTCGGACCATTGCCATGGAATCAACAGATGGCTTGACTCGTGGGATGGAAGTATTGGACACTGGTCGTCCAATCTCTGTACCTGTCGGAAAAGAAACTCTTGGACGGGTCTTTAACGTCTTGGGAGATACCATTGACTTGGAAGAAGCATTCCCAGAAGATGCTCCTCGTGAATCCATTCATAAAAAAGCTCCATCCTTTGATGAGCTTTCTACTTCAGAAGAAATTCTTGAGACAGGGATCAAGGTCATTGACCTCTTGGCTCCTTACCTGAAAGGTGGGAAGGTCGGACTCTTCGGTGGTGCCGGAGTTGGAAAGACCGTCTTGATTCAAGAATTGATCCACAACATTGCCCAAGAGCACGGTGGGATCTCTGTATTTACCGGAGTTGGAGAACGGACCCGTGAAGGGAATGACCTGTACTGGGAAATGAAGGAATCTGGCGTTATCGAAAAAACAGCCATGGTCTTTGGACAAATGAACGAACCACCAGGAGCACGGATGCGTGTAGCTCTTACTGGTTTGACTATCGCGGAATACTTCCGTGATGTAGAAGGTCAAGATGTTCTCTTGTTTATCGACAATATCTTCCGTTTCACCCAAGCCGGTTCAGAAGTATCAGCCCTTTTGGGACGGATGCCTTCTGCCGTGGGTTACCAACCTACTTTGGCAACTGAAATGGGACAATTGCAAGAACGGATTACCTCAACCAAGAAAGGTTCTGTTACATCGATCCAGGCTATCTACGTGCCAGCCGATGACTATACCGACCCTGCCCCAGCAACAGCCTTCGCCCATTTGGACTCAACAACCAACTTGGAGCGTAAATTGGTTCAATTGGGGATTTATCCAGCCGTGGACCCATTGGCATCTAGCTCGCGTGCCCTTTCTCCAGACATCGTCGGAGAAGAGCACTATGCAGTGGCTTCTGAGGTCAAACGTGTCCTTCAACGCTACCATGAACTGCAAGATATCATTGCCATTTTGGGAATGGATGAATTGTCTGATGATGAAAAGACCTTGGTGGCTCGTGCTCGTCGTATTCAATTCTTCTTGTCTCAAAACTTTAACGTGGCGGAACAATTTACAGGTCAACCAGGTTCTTATGTACCGGTTGCAGAAACTGTTCGTGGCTTTAAAGAAATTTTGGATGGGAAGCATGACCACTTGCCTGAGGATGCCTTCCGTGGAGTTGGTTCGATCGAAGATGTGATTGCAAAAGCTGAAAAAATGGGATTCTAAGAAGAGGTGAAAGATGAGTCAAATGAACGTCCAAATCGTTACACCGGATGGACTGGTTTATGATCATCATGCCGCATTTGTATCTGTCAAGACAATTGATGGTGAATTAGGGATTTTACCTCGTCATATCAATACCATTGCGGTTTTAGCTGTAGACCAAGTCAAGGTTCGTCGTGTCGATGATGACAAACACATTGATTGGATTGCAGTTAACGGTGGAATTATCGAAGTAGCTGATAATGTCATTACCATTGTAGCGGATTCAGCTGAACGCGCCCGAGACATTGATATTAGTCGGGCTGAACGTGCAAAATTACGTGCAGAAAAGGCCCTTGAAGAAGCAAGAGATCAACATTCGGTTGATATGGAGCGTCGTGCTAAAATTGCTCTTCAACGTGCTATTAACCGGATTAATGTCGGAAATCGGTTATAAAACAGTTAAAATAAGGTGGAGGTTTTATCCTCACCTTATTTTTTTATTGGGATCGAAAGGAAAGAATCAAAAGAAGAAAGTGGGAATGAATTATGGTATAATAGCTGTATGATTCAAATGATTTTTAACCTTTCAAGCCATCTATTGTTTATCTTTTTTGCCTATTACCTCCTCTTGAACCTGGTTCAATGGGAAAAGATTTTAAAAGTAAATGCTGAAAATGCAGTTAAAATCCGTTTTTTGATCTTGATGATTAGTGTTGGAATGGGCTATTTAGCCAGCTCGTTTTTTATCAGTGTGTATGAAATGAGTCGGCAGATTTTTATTGGCCAATTCTAGCCACATTTTGTAAAAAATATGGTATGATAGAAGGCGTGACTTTAAGAAATTGGAGAACAATCCCGTATGGAAAAAATAATCGTTAATGGTGGCAATAATAGACTGGTTGGAACCGTCAAAATCGAAGGAGCGAAGAATGCTGTCCTTCCTCTTCTTGCTGCAACAGTCTTAGCAAGTGAAGGCGTGACAACCTTGAAAAATGTACCGGTTTTATCTGATGTCTTTACAATGAACAATGTCGTTCGTGGTCTGAATGCCCAGGTGACCTTCAACGAAGAAGAGAATACGGTTGTTGTAGATGCCCGAGCAGAATTGTCTGAGGAAGCACCTTATAAATATGTGAGCAAGATGCGGGCATCGATTGTTGTCCTAGGTCCTGTATTGGCACGGAATGGCCATGCCAAAGTTTCCATGCCTGGAGGCTGTACAATCGGTAGTCGTCCGATTGACCTCCACCTCAAAGGTCTGGAAGCCATGGGAGCTGAAATTACCCAAACAGCTGGTTATATCGAAGCGAAAGCAGATCGACTTCATGGAGCGCATATCTATATGGATTTCCCATCTGTAGGTGCGACACAAAATATTATGATGGCCGCAACCTTGGCAGATGGAGTGACGGTGATTGAAAATGCAGCTCGTGAACCTGAAATTGTTGACCTAGCACTTTTGCTTAATAAAATGGGAGCTAATGTCAAGGGGGCAGGAACTGAGACCTTGACCATCGTTGGTGTGGAGAGCTTGCACGGGGCAGACCACAATGTTGTGCAAGACCGCATTGAAGCTGGGACCTTTATGATTGGGGCAGCCATGACTGGTGGAGATGTCTTGATCGAAGATGCCATTTGGGAACACAATCGTCCGCTGCTGTCTAAGATGCAGGAGATGGGCGTGACGGTAACGGAAGAAGAAAATGGGATTCGGATTCAATCCGATATCAGTAAGCTTCGTCCAGTGACTGTTAAGACTCTTCCCTACCCGGGATTCCCAACAGATATGCAGGCTCAATTCACAGCCTTGATGGCTATGGCTAAAGGTGAGTCTACCATGATTGAAACCGTCTTTGAGAATCGTTTCCAGCATTTGGAAGAAATGCGTCGGATGGGGGTTCACTCAGACATTATGCGGGATACAGCTCGCATCGTAGGAGGCGAAAGCTTCCAGGGGGCAGAGGTCATGTCGACCGATTTGCGTGCAAGTGCAACGCTTGTTTTGATGGGATTAGTGGCAGAAGGAGAGACGAAAGTCAGCAAATTAAGCCACTTAGACCGCGGTTATTACCAATTCCATGAGAAATTGGTGGCACTAGGTGCAGACGTGAAACGTGTAGAGGAAGCAGACGATGAAAACTAATCTTCGCTATGTAGGCAAACAGCTAGGAATTGTCCTTCTTTTAGCTGTGATCGGAATCATCATTTTTGCGGTTGGTTTGGTCATTGGCTATGGGGTGATTGGAGATGGAAAAAATCCATGGTCCATTCTCTCTCCTGATACCTGGTCAGAGATCATCGGAAAGCTCACAGGCAAATAAGATTTAAATAAAATAGAGTAAAAAGGAGAGCAGCGAATCGAGTCAGAGACCCATCTAGCGCTGCTCTTTTTTGGAGAGAGGCATGACAAAACAAACAGTAACAAAACGTACGAAACAAACACTAGCGGGGTTTGTGGTGGCAACAGCCCTAGCAATCGGTGGTTATTATTTTAATCAACCGACGGTAAAAGAAGCGACGGATCAGGTTGTTTCCGTGGTGACTAGTAGCCAAAATGAATCACCGAGTAAGGAATTAGCCAGCTCGGTGCTAACGAAATCTGCCCGTTCGCAATTGGGGAATGAGTTGGAATGGAACGGAGCTGGAGCCTTTGTAGTTAAGGGGAATCGAACAAATTTAGATGCTAGTGTGGCTAGTCAACCTTATGCGGATAACAAGACAAAAGAAGTGAATGGAAAGACCGTACCGACAGTTGCCAATGCCATCATGAGCAAGGCGACTCGGCAGTACAGAGATCGGGATGCAACCGGCAGTGGCCTAACGGATTGGAAACCAGCAGGTTGGCACCAAGTCCATAATCTGTCCGGCGAGTATGACCATGCGGTTGATCGAGGCCACCTATTGGGCTATGCCTTGATCGGTAATCTCAAAGGTTTTGATGCTTCGACTAGTAATCCCAAAAATATCGCTGTGCAAACGGCTTGGTCCAATCAAGCCAATGATCCTCATTCCACTGGTCAAAACTATTATGAGACCCTAGTTCGGAAAGCATTGGATAAGAACAAGCGGATCCGCTATCGGGTCACCTTGATCTACAATCAGTCGGAAGATCTGATTCCATTAGGATCACAGATTGAAGCCAAATCGAGTGATGGAACCCTTGAGTTTAACGTTTTTGTTCCTAATGTTCAAAGTGGGATTAGCCTGGATTACCAGACAGGAAAAGTAACCGTTCATCAATAAGCTAGAAAGTGGGTTGGCTTAAGCTTTTTTTAAGAATGAGGTGTTACAATGGCATACCTTCTTTAAGAGAGAGGAGAATGTATGAGAACCATTTTTCGATTTGTCAGAGGAAGCCTTCGCATGGCTTGGAGTCTTTTTTGGGGATTTTTCTGGACAATTGCGATCAGTTTTCTAATTTTAGTGGGGATTATCTATTTCACTGATTCCCCTAGTTCTGGTATGGATGGAGTTGGCCGAGCCGCCCAAAAGGTTGTCTATCAAGTCGGGAATTTGTTTGGAGATCAAGGCTTTACATCGCGCTATGGAATGGCACCTAGTTCACAGACGACGCAGACAGACAATCATGAGCATAGCGGTGCTCGCTGGGAAAAAGCAGAGGCTACGGTTTATCTAGATCCCAATATCAGTCAAACCTTTATAAAAGCTTATCGGGATGCGATTGAGGCTTGGAACCAAACAGGAGCCTTTACCTTTAAATTGGTCACGAACGAAAAAGAAGCCAATGTCGTCTTGACTGAGATGGATAACGCATCCGTTTCTGCAGCAGGAGAGACTGCCTCTCAAACAAACCTCTTAACCAACCGCTTCACCCATATCACGATTCGTCTTAATCGCCATTATCTGTTAAATTACGTTTATAACTACAGTTATGAACGAATTGTTAATACAGCTGAGCATGAGCTAGGCCATGCCATTGGTTTGGACCACACTGATGGAGAATCGGTTATGCAACCGGCTGGCTCTTTCTATAGTATTCAAGATTCCGATGTAGAGGCAGTTCGACAATTGTACAAGGAAGAATAAAATACAATCTATCATTGAAAAGTTCTGGGCCCCAAGGGCTCAGGATTTTTTTGATGGCTCGTCTTTCCTTGTTTAATCTGAAAAAAGATAGTAAAATAAGGACATGATTATTTTACAAGCCAACAAAATTGAACGCTCTTTTGCAGGGGAGGTTCTTTTTGATAATATCAGCCTGCAAGTGGATGAACGGGACCGGATTGCCCTGGTCGGAAAGAATGGAGCTGGCAAGTCGACGCTCTTAAAAATCTTGGTGGGAGAAGAAGAGCCGACTTCTGGGGAAATCAATAAAAAGCGGGACCTTTCTCTCTCTTATCTAGCTCAAGATAGCCGCTTTGAGTCATCCAATACCATCTACGATGAAATGCTCCATGTCTTTGACGATCTCAGAAAGACCGAGAAAGCCTTACGTCAAATGGAGCTTGAGATGGGGGAAAAAACTGGGGCTGACTTAGATAAACTCATGCAGGATTATGACCGTTTATCGGAAGAATTTCGTCAAGCTGGTGGCTTCACCTATGAGGCAGATATCCGCGCGATTCTCAACGGCTTCAAGTTCGATGAGTCCATGTGGCAGATGAAGATTGAAGAGTTATCTGGTGGGCAAAATACCCGTCTGGCTCTGGCCAAGATGCTCTTGGAAAAACCAAATCTCTTGGTACTGGATGAGCCGACCAACCACTTGGATATTGAGACCATTGCCTGGTTGGAAAATTACTTGGTCAATTATAGCGGGGCCCTTCTCATTGTCAGCCACGATCGGTATTTCTTAGACAAGGTCGCAACCATTACTTTGGACTTGACCAAGCATTCTTTAGATCGCTATGTCGGTAATTACTCCGGCTTTGTCGAGCAAAAAGAGCAAAAGCTTCTGACCGAAGCCAAGAACTACGAGAAGCAACAAAAAGAAATTGCAGCGCTGGAAGACTTTGTTAATCGCAATTTGGTGCGAGCGTCGACCACCAAGCGGGCCCAGTCTCGTCGTAAGCAGTTGGAAAAAATGGAGCGCCTAGACAAGCCCGAAGCTGGGACCAAGTCTGCCCATATGACCTTCCATTCTGATAAGGCCTCTGGCAATGTCGTTTTGACAGTAGAAGAGGCAGCTGTCGGCTATGATGATCAAATCCTGTCCGAGCCGATCAATCTGGATATCCGTAAGATGAATGCGGTCGCTATTGTGGGACCAAATGGGATCGGGAAATCTACTCTTATCAAGTCTATTGTCGGGCAAATTCCTTTTATCAAGGGGAAAGCCCGTTTTGGGGCCAATGTCGAGGTGGGCTACTATGACCAGACCCAAAGTAAACTAACCCCTCACAATAGTGTCTTGGATGAGCTCTGGAATGACTTTAAACTGACACCAGAAGTAGAAATTCGCAATCGCCTGGGAGCCTTTCTTTTCTCTGGCGATGATGTCAAGAAAACCGTCGGCATGCTGTCAGGTGGAGAGCGGGCGCGTTTGCTTCTAGCCAAGCTGTCTATGGAAAATAACAATTTCTTGATTCTCGATGAGCCGACTAACCACTTGGATATCGATAGCAAGGAAGTGCTAGAAAATGCCTTGATTGATTTTGATGGGACCCTGCTCTTTGTCAGCCACGACCGCTACTTTATCAATCGGGTAGCGACCCAAGTCTTAGAACTCTCAGAAGAGGGCTCGACCCTTTATCTGGGAGACTATGATTATTATCTGGAGAAAAAAGCAGAGTTAGAGGCCCTTGCTACAGCGCAAGCAGAAGCCGAGGCCGCTTCTTCAACGGAAGAAGTCACCAGCAATGATTATCACTTGCAAAAGCAAAACCAAAAGGAACTCCGCAAAATCACCCGTCGCATTGAGCAATTGGAAGCAGAGATGGAAGAGCTGGATCAAAAAATCCAAGCCATTACTGAGACCATGCATAGCACCAATGATGCAGCCGACTTAGTTCAACTCCAGAGTGACCTAGACCAACTGACTATTCAACAGGAAGCGGTCATGGAAGAGTGGGCAGAACTGTCAGAGCAGGTGGAATAAATGGAAGATTTAGGCATAGTTTTTCGTGAATTTCGAATCAGTAAAAATTATTCGTAAAAAGAAGCTGCAGGCCACCAATGAAACCGGCGAACTCATGGAGAGCCAGTAGCAAATCGACCAGCTGACCGCCATCCAAGAAGAAGCCATGCTAGATTGGGAAGAACTAGCACAGTAAGTGTAGTTTTCTAATTTGCCTAAGGAGAACATTGTGATGACTGAAAATGATTGGTTTATGAAGCAGATTAAAGGTGTAGCCGACATGATTGGTACAACTTTGCGCCTGCATATTCAGAATTTAGATTTGGGGCAGTACGAGGATGAGGAAGGAAAACTCATCAACGGGAATCACTATCTTCAGCAAGTTTTAGAAGAGCAGCGCTTTGCGGAGGCCATTTCTTTTGTTGAAGAGCAGATGAAACGCCTACCTCTTCATCAGTATGATCTATTGGTTGATTGGCTGATTTCTTACTTAAGACAATTAGATGTTTCCGTTAAAGAAGAACATGGATTCTACGAAGGATACTTGCAAGAGTTAGAAAGGTACTTAAAGGAATTTAAGTGGTAATCAAATGGAAGATTTAGGCAAAGTTTTTCGTGAATTTCGAATCAGTAAAAATTATTCATTGAAAGAAGCTGCAGGAGAAGCTTGCTCGACCTCCCAGTTATCCCGTTTTGAATTGGGGCAGTCGGATCTGGCTACGTCGCGCTTCTTTGAAATTTTGGACAATATCCATGTGACGATTGAAAATTTTATGGATAAGGCCAGAAATTTCCAACACCATGAGCATGTGGCCTTGATGGCTCAGATTATTCCACTTTACTATGCAAATGATATTGCTGGTTTTCAAAGGCTTCAAGGAGAACAACTTGAAAAGGCTAAACGTTCGACCAATCCCCTTTATTTTGAATTGAACTGGATTTTGTTACAAGGGCTGATTTGCCAGAGAGATGCCAGCTACACGATGAAGCAAAGTGATCTGGAAAAAGTGGCGGACTATCTCTTTCAGACAGAAGAATGGACCATGTATGAGTTGATCCTCTTTGGTAATCTCTATAGCTTTTATGATGTGGATTATGTCACTCGGCTTGGTAGAGAAGTGATGGAGCGGGAAGATTTCTACAAGGAAATTGGTCGCCATCGAAAACTGGTCTTGATTCTAGCCCTCAATTGTTACCAGCATTGTTTAGAACACCGTTCTTTTGAAAGTGCTAGTTATTTTGAGGCCTATGTGGAAAAGATTATCGGCAAGAGCATCAAACTCTACGAGCGCAATGTCTTTCATTACCTCAAGGGATTTGCCCTCTATCAGAAGGGGCAAGAGAAAGAAGGGAGTCAGCAAATGCAAGAGGCTATGCATATTTTTGATGTGCTAGGTCTTCCAGAGCAGGTAGCTTACTATCAAGAACACTTTGATAAATTTGTAAAAAATGAATGTTCCTAAATAGGAGAGATAAAGGAGATTTTATGAACCGACATGCGGTCCAATTAATTAGTCGTGGAGCGATTACCAAAATTGGAAATATGCTCTATGATTATGGGAATAGTGTCTGGCTGGCCTCGATGGGGACTATAGGAAAGACGGTATTAGGGATCTATCAGATTTCTGAGTTAGTGACAGGGATCCTAGTGAATCCTTTTGGAGGGGTGATTTCAGACCGTTTTTCTCGTCGCAAGATTTTGATGACGACCGACTTGGTGTGTGGTCTCCTGTGTTTGGCGATTTCTTTTATCAGAAATGATCGTTGGATGATTGCGGCTCTGATTGTTGCCAATATTGTTCAGGCCATTGCCTTTGGTTTTTCTCGACCTGCCAATAAAGCCATTATTACAGAAGTTGTGGAGAAAGAAGAGATTGTAACCTATAATGCGCACTTGGAGCTGGTTTTACAAGTTGTTAGTGTCAGTTCTCCCGTGTTTTCTTTCCTAGTTCTACAATTTACCAGTCTCCATGCGACCCTCTTACTAGATGCGCTGACCTTTTTCATTGCCTTTGTCCTAGTGGCATTCCTTCCGAAAGAAGAGGCCAAAGTTCAAGAAAAGAAACAGTTCACGGGAAAAGATATTTGTTCGGATATCAAGGATGGATTGCACTATATCTGGCATCAGAAAGACATTTTCTTTCTCTTGTTGGTGGCTTCCGGCGTTAATTTCTTTTTTGCGGCTTTTGAGTTTTTACTTCCATTTTCCAATCGACTATACGGGGGCAAGGGGGCTTATGCGACCATCTTAACATTGGGAGCTATTGGATCTATTCTAGGAGCACTTGTAGCCAATAAAATTACATCAAGTATGAAAATTCTGCTATTTTTACTGATTATGGCAGGTGTAGGAGTGTTCATGATGGGCTTGCCTCTTCCGACTTATCTTTCCTTTTCGGGAAATCTGGTCTGTGAATTTTTTGTGACCATTTTCGACATCCACGTTTTTACTCAAGTGCAAACCAAGGTGGAAGATGATTATCTGGGGAGAGTCTTGAGTACGATTTATACTTTGGCTGTTCTCTTTATGCCCATCGCCAAAGGTTTGATGACTTGGTTGCCAAGTGTCCGAGTAGAATCCTTTCTCCTGATTGGAGCTGGAGTTATTCTCTTTTCACTCTTGGCTCAGCTAGTAGCTAAGCAGCTTCAATCAAAAGAACAGTAGGGATCCTTTTATAAAATTGTAAAACACTAATTTTCCCAAATAGGGGATAAAATGAAAACCTCTTTCATGAACTGATACAATAGTTTCAGAAAATGAAGGAGGTTTTTTTATGAAGCGACATGCAGTCCAATTAATTGCTCGTGGAGCAATCAATCGAATGGGAAATATGCTCTATGATTATGGGAACAGTGTCTGGCTGGCCTCGATGGGGACTATAGGAAAGACAGTATTGGGGATTTATCAGATTTCTGAACTTGTCACCTCTATTTTAGTCAATCCCTTTGGTGGCGTGATCTCAGACCGTTTTTCCCGTCGCAAGATTTTGATGACAACCGACTTGGTTTGTGGTCTCCTTTGTTTAGCGATTTCTTTTATCAGGAACGATCGTTGGATGATTGCAGCCTTGATTGTTGCCAATATTGTCCAGGCCATTGCCTTTGCATTTTCTCGTACGGCCAACAAAGCCATTATCACTGAAGTCGTAGAGAAGGATGAGATTGTGACCTATAATGCACGCTTGGAGTTGGTCTTACAGGTTATTGGTGTTAGCTCACCTGTGTTCTCTTTCCTTGTTTTACAATTTGCCAGTCTTCATGCGACCCTCTTACTAGATGCGCTGACCTTTTTCATCGCCTTTGTCCTAGTGGCATTCCTTCCCAAAGAAGAAGCCAAAGTTCAAGAAAAGAAACGGTTCACGGGAAAAGATATTTTTTCTGATATCAAGGATGGACTGCACTATATCTGGCATCAGAAAGAGATTTTCTTCCTTCTCTTGGTAGCTTCCAGCGTCAATTTCTTTTTTGCAGCTTTTGAGTTTTTACTTCCATTTTCCAATCGACTCTACGGGGTCAAGGGTGCTTATGCGACCATCTTAACTTTGGGCGCTATTGGCTCCATCATCGGAGCCTTGATCGCCAATAAATTTAAATCAAGCATGGAGATGCTTCTCTTCTTATTGATTTTAACAGGAGTGGGAGTATTCATGATGGGCTTGCCCCTTCCTCACCTTCTTTCCTTTTCTGGAAATTTAGTCTGTGAACTCTTTATGACAATTTTTAATATCCACTTTTTTACCCAAGTGCAAACCAAGGTGGAAGGAGACTACCTGGGCAGGGTCTTAAGCACTATTTTTACCCTAGCCATTCTCTTTATGCCCATCGCTAAAGGCTTGATGACTTGGTTGCCAAGTGTCCGCATGGTATCTTTTCTTTTCATTGGAGCTGGAGTTATTCTCTTTTCACTATTAGCACAAGTAGTCGCAAAAAAATTGCATGCAAAAAGTCATTAGAACAACATGAAAAAAGCACCGATTGGTGCTTTTTAGTTTTCGATTTGTTTTATTTTTTCTTCTTTATCACCTGACATCTTTTGTCCTAGTTGTTTTTTCGCAGTTTTTAACTCATGTTTTAATGAGAAATTTTTTGGAAGACTGACTAAGAAAGTCACCAACGATCCGAGAAGGACACAAACCAGAATCAAAATGATGAGAGGCAGTTTAAATTGGACCAGCAAAAAGTTCACAGTCACCGTTTGCATATTGGCCAAGGAAATAATCGCAATAAGCAAGACTGCAATCAGTAGTGCAACATATTGTAGTTTTCGTTTATTCATTTTGTCTCCCTATTCTTCTAATTCAGCCTTGCTTTTCACATCAGTATATTCTTCTGCTTTTTCAAGGCTTAAGATATCATTGTAAGTTGCTAAGACGATGTCTTGTCCATATTTTTTCTTCAGAGCTGTTGTCACCAAGCGATAGGCCAAATTGGCGTTGCGAGAGAGGATAGGACCGTGGAAGTAGCTACCAAAGACGTTTTTGTAATGAACGCCTTCGCACCCATCTTCTTTATTGTTCCCATTTCCGTAGACGACCTTGCCTAGCGGTTTTTCATCCTCTGCCAAGAAGGTCCGACCTTGGTGGTTTTCAAAACCATAGTAGGTCTCGTTGAACTCTTCATTATGGATTTTGATGTCGCCAATATAGCGATTGTTTTCTTGGTTGAGAGTGTAATGTCCCATAATACCAAGGCCCTCAATGCGCTTGCCAGAGGCTTCAATGTAGTACTGGCCTAGAAGTTGAAAGCCACCACAGATAGCAAGGACCACACCATCTTCATCAATAAAGCGTTCGATGTCTTCTTTTTTATCTGGTAGATCTTCTGATACAATGGTCTGTTCGTAGTCTTGACCTCCACCGAAAAAGGCGATATCGTAGGCATCAGGGTCGAACCGGTCTTTGAGAGAGACGATATCCACTGTGACATGGGCTCCAAGTTTTTCCGCAACGTACTTGAGCATGAGGATATTCCCATTGTCCCCGTATGTATTCATCAGATTCCCATAAAGATGGGCAATTCTCAATTCGTATTGGTAGTTTTCCTGATCAGGGGATTGTAGTGAAGTATAGGTCATTAATTCATCTCCTTTTCAATCAGGTGTTCTTGAGCTAGCAATTCACGGAATTCTAGCATGGCCGTATAGGTGGCTAAAATATAGGCGTGAGGGGTTTCCTGTTGCTGGATGCGTTGGAAGACCTCTTTTAATGCTGCCATTTCTGTGATTTTTTCAGCCGGGTAGCCTGTGACCCGGAGTCGCCGAGCGATTTCAGAGTGGCGCACTCCTCCGGCGTTGATCTCTGGGATGTCCATCTGGGTGATTTGCTCAAAGTCCGCATCCCAGATCCAGCTGGTGTCGATCCCATCCGCGTAGTTGGCGTTGAGAAGAACAGACAAGCTGAAGGGATACGGCGCTAGTTTGATCATTTCAATAGCCTGAGTAGCTCCAACTGGATTTTTGATCAGGACTAGGGTACATTCCTTATCCCCAATCTTAAAGGTTTCCTGACGGCCAAAGACAGCGCGGCTGCGATCAAATCCTTGCTTAATGACTTCAGGTTGAACCCCAAAGAATCCAGCAACGGAAACAGCTGCTAAGGCATTGTAGATGTTGTAGAGACCACCGATATTGATGTGGTAGTCTTGGCCTTGGATCCGGAATTGGGAAGAGCGATGGGTTAAAGACAGTAAGTCGGACACGGCATAAGTCAGAGGAGGCCGGTGGAACCCACAGTGTTCACAAACATAGTCACCAAGGTTAGCATAGGTATTGAGCTTGTACTTGAGAATGTTGTGGCAATGCGGGCAGAGGATTCCTTCCGTATTGTAATGGGCTAGTTGTGGCTCTGATTTATCTGTATCAAATCCATAATACTGGATTGGATTGGATAAGGTTTGACTATTAAAGAGCGGACTATCACCATTTAACAAAACTGTTGCAGTTGGAACCTTTTGAATGGCATCCAAAATCATCTGGTAAGTTGTATAGATCTCCCCATAGCGATCCATCTGGTCCCGGAAAATATTGGTGACCACAAACAGGCTGGGCTGGATGTAATCACAAATCCGAGAGAGGCTAGCCTCGTCGATTTCAAGTACCGCAATCGGGCGATTCGATTTCGAATGGTTGGCCCGTAAGAAGGTCGTCGTGATTCCCGAGATCATATTGGCCCCACTTGGATTGGTTAAAATTGGTCCAAAAGCTTCTTGGAGAATGCCAACTGTTAGCGCAGTGGTCAAGGTTTTTCCATTTGTCCCCGTAATCACAACAATCTCATAGTTTTTGGCCAGTTGACTGAGAATATCTTTATCAAATTTAAGGGCTAATTTACCTGGTAGAGTTGATCCACGCCCCATTTTTTCAAGGATAGAGCCGGAAAGTTTACCTGCTAGAACGCCCAAGGTTGTTTTTATCTTCATAAATCATATTTTATCATAAAAAGCATCAGAAGGTTACAGAAAAATCTGTTGAAACATGTTATAATAGGTTGATGTCTTTTAGAGAAGTGGTAGGTATGAGAATATGAATGTTCAACAGTTTACAAATCCACAATTTTGGACCAGTTTGTTCCCGAATTGGTGGAGTATCATTATCAATATCATCGATATTGCCCTGGTAGCTTGGTTGTTGTATTTTTTGATCAAGGCTATTGTGGGGACCAAGATCATGATTTTGGTGCGTGGTGTCATTATCTTTTTCCTGGTTCAGTTTTTAGCTAATTTCTTAGGTCTAACCACCATTTCGTGGTTGATTAATCAAGTCATTACTTATGGGGTCATTGCTCTGGTTGTGATTTTTTCCCCCGAGATTCGAGTTGGCTTGGAGCGACTGGGGCGTGCAACAGAATTCTTTATGACGAGTGAAGTTAGTCAGGAAGAAAAGATGGTACAGGCCTATGTCAAGGCAGTAGCTTATATGAGCCCACGTAAGATTGGAGCCTTGGTAGCCATTCAGGGAGCTAGAACTCTTCAAGAATATATTTCTACAGGGATTCCTTTAGAAGCTGATATTTCAGGAGAGTTATTAATCAATATTTTTATTCCCAATACGCCTCTACATGATGGAGCCGTCATTGTCCGTAATGACAAAATTGCCGTTTCATGTGCCTACCTACCCTTGACAGAAAACACTGGAATTTCAAAAGAATTTGGTACCCGACACCGCGCAGCGATCGGCTTGTCTGAAGTTTCTGATGCCTTTACATTTGTAGTATCAGAAGAAACGGGTGGCATCTCTGTAACCTACAATGGAACCTTCCGTCATGATTTGAGCTTAGAAGAGTTTGAAACTGAATTGAGAGCCTTCTTGGTTCCTGAAGAGAATAAACCGAATAGTTGGAAAGAACGTCTATTTGGGAGGGTCACAAAATGAGATCAAAAAAAGAATTTCTTTATGTTTTCGCCTCCGTCTTGTTGTCCTTTATTTTGTTTATCAATGCGTCTTCTTTTAATTATCAAAATAATAGTAGCGCCAGGCAAGTTAGTTCAGAAACCTACACCAATACCTTGACCAATATTCCGATTGATGCTAAATATAATGACAACAAGTACTTTGTTAGCGGGTTAACATCAGAGGTAACGGTCTTTCTGAAAGGGTCAAATCGAGTGGCTCTTGCTAGTGAGATGCAACCGGGGACTCGGAAGTTTCGGGTAGTAGCGGATCTTCGCAAGGTCAAGGAAGGCACTGTCGAAGTTCCTTTGATTGTGGAAGATCTTCCGGCTGGGTTGACAGCAACCGTAGAGCCTCAGAAAGTTTCTGTAAAAATCGGGAAGAAAGCGAAAAAAACATTTGCTGTCAGAGCCTCGATTCCAGAAAATCAAATTGTTAATGGAATCACAGTAACGGATATTTCTCTGGAAACCACTAAAGTAGAAGTGACGAGTGATCAAGAAACCTTGAGTCGCATTGATCATGTCCAAGCAGTCTTCCCATCCAGTGAGGTCATCAGTGGAAATTATAGTGGAACTCTTTCCTTAAATCCAGTAGATGTTCAAGGAGATGGTCTACCTGGCTTGGTCAATCCGAGTGAAACACGGATTCAAGTAACCACAAAGACTAGTTCGTCTACGTCAAGCTCCAGCAGCTCGTCGTCGACTTCCTCCAGTTCAAGTAATTAGAAAGAAAAAAGGTGAAAAGAATGGGTAAATATTTTGGAACGGACGGTGTCCGTGGAGAAGCGAATGTAGAGTTAACACCAGAATTGGCCTTTAAGTTGGGCCGTTTTGGAGGCTATGTATTAAGTCAACATGAAGAAGAAACTCCTTTAGTGTTTGTTGGGCGTGATACCCGTATTTCTGGTGAATTGCTAGAGCATGCCTTGATTGCGGGCTTGTTATCAGTTGGTATTCGCGTCTATAAGTTGGGTGTGATTGCAACACCAGGAGTTTCCTACTTAGTTCGTACTGAAAAAGCTAGCGCTGGAGTGATGATCTCTGCTAGTCACAATCCGGCATTGGATAATGGAATTAAATTCTTTGGAGGCGATGGTTTCAAATTGGATGACGATCGTGAACTAGAAATTGAAGCCTTGCTTGATGCTACAGAAGATACTCTTCCTCGTCCAAGTGCGCACGGTTTAGGAACAGTGATGGAATATCCAGAAGGCTTGCGTAAGTATCAAGAATTCCTTGTATCGACAGGGGTGCAATTAGAAGGCATGCACGTGGTCTTGGATACAGCAAATGGTGCTGCCTCTACCAGTGCTCGTCAAATCTTTGCAGATTTAGGAGCTCACTTGACGGTTATCGGTGAAAATCCAGATGGTTTGAATATCAATGACGGGGTCGGTTCGACACATCCAGAGCATTTGCAAGAAAAAGTGAAAGAAGTGGGCGCAGCGATTGGTCTTGCCTTTGACGGAGATAGCGATCGATTGATTGCTGTGGATGAAAATGGAGAGATCGTAGATGGCGATAAGATCATGTACATCATCGGTTCGTATCTTTCAAGCAAAGGCTTACTCGAGAAAAATACGATCGTTACAACTGTCATGTCCAATCTCGGTTTCCACAAGGCATTAGATGCGAAGGGGATTCAAAAAGAAATCACAGCTGTTGGAGACCGTTATGTGGTCGAAGAAATGCGAAAATCTGGGTATAACCTTGGTGGGGAACAGTCCGGTCATGTAGTCATCATGGATTACAACACGACCGGCGATGGTCAATTAACAGGCGTTCAATTGACCAAAATCATGCAAGAAACTGGTAAGAAATTATCTGAATTAGCCGCTGAAGTAACGATTTACCCGCAAAAACTCGTTAATATTCGCGTTGAAAATAGTATGAAAGACAAGGCTATGGAAGTTCCAGCCATCCGTGAAATCATTGAAAAAATGGAAGCGGAGATGGCAGGAAATGGTCGCATCCTTGTTCGCCCTAGTGGTACTGAACCACTGCTTCGTGTCATGGCAGAAGCTCCTACCGACCAAGAAGTCGATTACTATGTGGATACCATTGCAGCAGTTGTTCAAGCAGAAATTGGTCTTTAAATCTATAAAAATAGCTCGCAAACAGGCGAGCAGAGGAGGAAGTTATGAAACAGGTCCGTCAAATTGTATGGTCACTTGTCTTAGTGCTAACGGTTGTATTTGCAAGTGCTTTTACTAAAACCATTCAGGCCGCAGAAGTCTCGTCTTATACACAGACAGCAAGCTTAACGAAAGATGGTAATCCTTTAACGAATGGGAGCAAGGTGTTGACGAATGAAAAATTGTCAGCAAGCATTTCTTTGACCTTCCCTGATTCGCAAGCCATTCAAGCTGGTGATACTTTAACACTTAGCTTACCAAAAGAATTAACCCTCTACACAGCATTGGAATTCAATGTTCTTGAGGAAGGCCAATCAAATGGTCAAACTGTGGGGAAAGCTGTCGTTGATACAGGTAAGAAAACAGTGACAGTTACTTTTAATGATTATTTCGAATCTCATCCACTCAATAAACGAGTTGCCTTGCATTTTGATGTAAAAGTAGACTCCGAAGTGGTAACTAAAACCTCCCCAATCCAATTTAAATTAGGGAATACGGACTTTTCATTGAATTATGAAAAGACAGATGGGGAAGCTGGAGAATACGAGATGAAATACGGCTACCAAGATAAGTCTTATCCGACCATTGTCAAATGGCGTATTCTCTTAAATGCTCGTCAAGATATCCTCCGTGGAATGGTCATTAAAGACCAATTCGGAGATGGTTTAACATTGGTTGAAGGTAGCCTACGTGCTGTTCGGTATAATCCTGTAGCAGGTGGGATTAAGAACGAAGCACAGATTTTAAATCTTCCAGTTCTTGATAACTTTACTAAAAAAGCGGTCTTCGAAAAGAATGCAGATGGCAAAATTACTGGCTTTACCATTAATTTTGGAGATAACTACAACTGGCCAATGTATATCGAATATTCGACCAAAGTAGCTCCTGGTACAAAAGTAGGTGATCTTGTTCATAATACGCTAACATGGACAGCAACTAATTTCCCGGCACCACGTAGTTTAACCCGCGAAGTGAGATTAGAATCAGGATCTGGCGAAGGATTAGGTGAGAAAGAACAAACCCCACCGACCCCAGATCCAGAGCCATCTAAACCACAACCAGATCCAAAACCGCAACCGGATCCAAAACCAGATCCAGAGCCATCTAAACCACAACCAGATCCAAAACCAAGTCCGAATCCAGATCCAAAATCATCAACCTCATCATCTTCATCAAGTTCTAGCTCTTCATCAAGCTCATCATCAACTTCTGTCAAAGAAGAAGAAGCTCCAAAACCTGGTAAGAAAAAAGTTCTTCCAAGTACAGGTGAGAAGATGACACCGGTTGTTCTTGTGATGGGTGTCTTACTGGCAGTTCTTTCTGTTAGTGTTTTACGAGTAAGAAAAGATTCCTAAATCTATCCATAAAAGATCAGACGTTTGTCTGGTCTTTTTGTGTAGGCTCGATTTGAAAAATCCCCTATTTCGTGGTAAAATAGGGCTAATGAATTTATAGTAATCGAGGTAGTAGCAGTGGCTTTTGGAGATAACGGAAAACGTAAAAAAACAGTATTTGAAATGATCACCATGGTGGTTATTGTGATCATGTTGATTGTCACCGTTGGTGCAATCTTTGCAACAGCAATTGGCGCTCTTTCTTATTAAAGCGCGCACAGAAATAAAGGAAATCTTTAATTTATGAGTATGTTTTTAGATACAGCCAAGATTAAGGTCAAGGCTGGAAATGGCGGCGATGGCATGGTGGCCTTTCGCCGTGAAAAATATGTCCCTAATGGCGGACCTTGGGGTGGTGATGGAGGCCGTGGCGGGAATGTCATTTTCGTTGTAGACGAAGGCTTGCGCACACTGATGGACTTCCGCTATAACCGACATTTTAAAGCCCAAAATGGGGAAAAAGGGATGACCAAAGGGATGCACGGACGGGGAGCAGAAGATCTCTATGTACGAGTACCGCAAGGAACGACAGTCCGAGATGCTGAGACTGGTAAGGTCATTACCGACTTGGTTGAAAATGGACAGGAGTATATTGTAGCCCATGGTGGACGTGGCGGACGTGGAAATATTCGATTTGCTACTCCAAAGAATCCAGCTCCTGAGATTTCAGAAAATGGGGAACCAGGTCAGGAACGAGAACTCGAATTAGAACTCAAGGTATTAGCAGACGTTGGTTTAGTTGGCTTCCCATCAGTCGGGAAATCAACTCTTCTGAGTGTCATTACTTCTGCCAAACCAAAAATTGGGGCCTATCATTTTACAACCATCGTGCCAAACTTGGGTATGGTTCGGACACCTTCAGGTGAATCCTTTGCAGTTGCAGACCTTCCTGGATTGATCGAAGGAGCTAGCCAAGGAGTGGGACTAGGCACCCAGTTCCTTCGCCATATCGAGCGTACCCGTGTTATCTTGCATGTTATTGATATGTCAGCCAGTGAAGGACGCGATCCTTATGAAGATTATGTTCAAATCAATAAAGAGCTTGAAACCTATAATCTTCGCTTGATGGAACGTCCGCAGATCATCGTGGCGAATAAGATGGATATGCCAGAGAGCCAGGAAAATTTGAAAGAGTTCAAGAAAAAATTGGCGGCCAACTACGACGAGTTTGATGATCTGCCACAGATCTTCCCGATCTCTAGTTTGGCGCATCAAGGTTTAGACAATTTGTTAGATGCAACGGCAGAATTGTTAGACAAAACACCAGAATTCCTCTTGTATTCAGAAGACGACATGGCCCAAGAAGAAGTTTACTACGGCTTTGATGAGGACCAACCAGCCTTCGAGATCAATCGCGATGACGATGCTTCTTGGATCTTGTCAGGTGACAAGCTAGAGAAGCTCTTCAATATGACCAATTTTGATCGCGATGAGTCTGTCATGAAATTTGCGCGTCAATTGCGTGGAATGGGTGTCGATGAAGCTCTCCGCGCGCGTGGAGCTAAAGACGGTGATATCGTTCGAATCGGTAAATTTGAATTTGAGTTTGTAGATTAAGGATGATCCCGAGCGAATGAAGGATTCCAAATAAGAAATGAGGCTTTTTCAGTGGGAGATAAACCGATCTCTTTTCGAGATGAAAATGGAAATTTTGTTTCAGCAGCTGATGTTTGGAATGCTGAAAAACTAGAAGAACTTTTTAATACGCTAAATCCTAAGCGCAAAATGCGCTTACTGAGGGAAAAAGCAGCAAAAGAAAACCAGCAGAAGTAAATAGACTTGGAGAATACTATGGCAAAAACAATTCATACGGATAAAGCACCTGCTGCAATTGGACCTTATGTTCAAGGAAAAATTGTAGGCAATCTTCTCTTCGCAAGCGGTCAGGTTCCCTTATCGCCTGAAACAGGGGAAATCATTGGTCAAACCATCCAAGAGCAAACAAAACAAGTTCTCAAAAATATTGCTGCTATTTTGGAAGAGGCCGGAACAGACTTTGACCATGTGGTGAAAACCACTTGTTTCCTGAGTGATATGAATGACTTTGTACCTTTTAACGAAGTGTATCAAACAGTCTTTACCACTGAGTTTCCAGCTCGATCTGCTGTTGAAGTAGCTCGCCTGCCACGTGATGTGAAGGTTGAAATTGAAGTTATTGCGGAAATCAATGCCTAATAACGATTCAAAGACAAAAAAACAGAGTGGAGACCAGGAAACTGTAAGGCCACTCTGTTTTATTTATGGGAGTAGAAAATGACAAAAAGTAAGATTCAACTGGTTATGGTAACGGGGATGAGCGGTGCAGGCAAGACCGTCGCCATCCAATCTTTTGAGGATTTAGGTTACTTTACCATCGACAATATGCCACCAGCGCTGTTACTAAAATTTATTGAGCTCATGCGCCTCAGCCCAGATAACAATAAATTAGCCGTTGTTGTGGATATGCGCAGCCGTTCCTTTTTTAATGAAATTCGTACGATTTTGGACGAATTAGACAACCAAGAAGACCTCGATTTTAAGGTGTTGTTTTTGGATGCCACGGACAGTGAGTTGGTAGCGCGGTATAAGGAAACCCGTCGAAGTCACCCACTAGCGGCAGATGGTCGTGTCTTGGATGGGATTACGTTAGAGCGAGAGCTCTTGTCTCCTTTGAAAAATATTAGTCAAAATGTGGTGGACACGACTGAGTTGACGCCCCGTAATCTGAGAAAAACCATCGCCGAACAATTTGCCAGTCAAGATAATCAGCCAGATTTTCGGGTTGAGGTTATGTCATTTGGTTTTAAATATGGCCTTCCGATTGATGCCGACTTGGTCTTTGACGTGCGTTTTCTTCCCAATCCTTATTACAAGTTAGAACTTCGTAATTTAACAGGTCAAGATCCGGCTGTCTATGATTATGTCATGGATCACCCTGAATCAGAGGACTTTTACCGTCATCTCCATGACCTGATCCTTCCTATTTTACCGTCTTACAAACGAGAAGGAAAATCTGTTCTCACCATCGCTATGGGCTGTACCGGAGGGCAACACCGTTCAGTTGCCTTTGCCGAACGTTTAGCGCATGATTTAGAAAAAAATTGGCAGGTCAATTGCAGTCATAGAGACAAGGACAGACGGAAAGAAACGGTGAATCGCTCATGAGAAAACCAAAAGTAACCGTTATTGGAGGAGGGACAGGGATTTCTGTTATTTTAGATAGCCTGAGAAAGAAACCTGTCGACATCACGGCCATTGTAACCGTTGCAGATGATGGTGGGAGTTCAGGTGAATTGCGGAAGAATATCCAAAAATTGACACCACCTGGAGATCTTCGAAATGTGCTGGTTGCCATGTCAGATATGCCTCGTTTTTATGAAAAGGTCTTTCAATACCGCTTTGCAGACGATGATGGGCCTTTGGCTGGCCACCCTTTGGGAAATTTGATCATTGCAGGAATTTCAGAGATGCAAGGTTCAACCTACAACGCCATGCAATTATTGACCAAGTTTTTCCATACAACGGGAAAGATCTACCCTTCCAGTGATAGTCCCTTGACCCTTCATGCCGTCTTTCAAGACGGAAAAGAAGTGATAGGGGAGAGTCAAATTGCCAACTACACTGGTATGATTGATCATGTCTATGTGACCAATACCTTTGATCAAGAGCGTCCAAGAGCTAGTAAAAAAGTGGTGGAAGCGATTCTTGAAAGTGATATGGTGGTCTTGGGGCCTGGATCGCTCTTTACCTCAATTCTTCCCAATTTGATGATTGATGAGATTGGAGCCGCTATCCTTGAAACCAAAGCCCAAGTAGCCTATGTTTGCAATATCATGACCCAAAGAGGGGAGACAGAACACTTCACGGATAGTGACCATGTGGCTGTCCTTCACAAACACTTGGGAGACAAGTTTATTGATACAGTTCTTGTCAATATCAATCAGGTTCCTACGACTTATATGAATAGCAATAAATTTGATGAGTACTTGGTGCAGGTAGAGCATGATTTTAAAGGCTTGCGAGAGCAAGTGCCTCAAGTGATTTCTTCCGATTTCTTAAAGCTGGTCAACGGGGGAGCTTTTCATGATGGTGAAAAAGTAGTAGAAGAACTGATGCAGATCGTGCAGGTGATAAAATGAGTTTTACGATTCGCGTCAAAGAAGAATTATTGTCTCTCAAGCGATTTGAAAAGAGTGAGTTGGCTGCCATTATCAAAATGTCTGGAAGCCTCGGCATATCAATGGGGGGCTTGACGCTCTCAGTGACGACAGAAAATGCCAAGATCGCTCGCCATATCTATGAGTTGTTGCATCATTTTTATGAAGCCAAGTCGGATATTCGTCACCACCAAAAAACCAATTTGAAAAAAAATCGTGTCTACACGGTATTCTTGGATGAAAAGGTGGAAGAGATTCTAGCTGACTTACATTTGGCAGATGCCTTCTTTGGAATCGAGACAGGAATTGATGCCAGTGTTTTAGAAGATGAAGTAGCGAGTCGTGCTTATCTTCGGGGAGCTTTTTTGTCGAGTGGTTCCATCATGGATCCTGAAAAAGGAAAATACCAGTTGGAAATCCATTCTGTCTACACGGATCACGCGGAAGGAATTGCCCTTCTTATGCAAGGCTTTCTGCTAGATGCCAAAACCATTGAGCGTAAAAAGGGTGTGGTAACCTATCTTCAACGAGCGGAAGATATCATTGATTTTTTGATTGTGGTAGAGGCTATGGAAGCTATGCAAGAATTTGAAGCTATCAAGGTCATGAGAGAGACGCGCAATGATCTCAATCGGGCCAATAATGCTGAGATGGCCAATATCCAGCGAACGGTTACAGCTAGTATGAAAACCATCAATAATATTAGTAAAATCATGGATACGGTCGGCTTAGGAAGTTTACCAAGTGACCTGCAAGAGGTTGCCTATATCCGGATGAACCATCCAGATTATTCCATCCAGCAGATCGCAGATAGTTTGCAACAACCTATTTCAAAAAGTGGCGTCAATCACCGCTTGCGTAAGATCAATAAGATCGCAGACGATTTAGACAAATAAAAAAGGCCAAAGGCCTTTTTTATTATAAACTGGTTGAGTGTGTTGGTTGGACTTTCTTATCTGGATAAATGTAGTTGATGGCATTGTTGACAGCTGTTGGAGCTTCCCCCAGACCTGTAGCGATGAGATCGATCTTTCCTTCGTAGAAGCAACAGTCTCCACAGGCATAAATTCCAGGAAGGCTAGTTTCTTGTTTTTGGTTCACCTTGATTTTATGCCGCTGCAATTCTAGCCCCCATTCTTTCAAGTTCCCGATAGAAGATTTAAAACCATAGTTAACAAACAAATGATCTATTGGAATCATTTCTGTTTCATCAGATTTGACTTTGGTGATTTCTAGATGAGTGGCCTGTCCATTTTCTCCAATCAAGCGACTTGGAACAAAGGGTGTTTTAATCTGCACGGAAGAATGTTTCAATTCCTCCACGCTGTGTTCGAGGGCGCGGAAGTTATCTCTTCGGTGAATGATCGTAGTCGGAGCAATCTTTTCAAAAGCAAGGGCCCAGTCGACTGCAGAGTCCCCGCCTCCAAGGACAGTTACCTGCTGTCCTTGGTATTGTTGGATGTTTGAAACGTGGTAGTGAACATTTTCAAAGTTTTCAGCCCCTTCAATGTCAAGGGTACGTGGCTTAAAGGCTCCACCACCCATGGCAATCACAATTGCTTTTGACAGATGCTGTTGGCGAGAAGTAGTGATAGTGAAAATATCGTCCTCTTTTTGAATCCCCTCTACGGTTTCATTGAGGAAGATCGGAGTGTCGAATCCTTTCACTTGCTCGATCAAATGGTCACTCAACTCTTGACCTGTTAAATTCGTAAATCCAGGGACATCAAGAATGTTTTTTTCTGGATAGAGGATAGCTGGTTGCCCTCCCAATTGTGGCAGGGAATCAATTAGTTTGACTTTTACTTGGCGCAAATTACCATAAAAAGCAGCAAAGAGACCAACTGGTCCGCCCCCAACAATGGTAATATCATAAATTTCTGACATGTTGTCTCCTTCATGGTTTTCTTTGTTTCCATTGTAACATAAAATGCAAGGAATGAAAAAGTTGGAAAGCACAAAAAATGAATGGGGATAGTAGAAAAGTTTCAAAAGATATTGACAGGATCTTTCAAGTGTGATAAAATAATTAAGATTTTAGGCTTGAAGGGAGTGAAAAACATGTCAAAAACAGTAGTACGTAAGAATGAATCTCTTGACGATGCTCTTCGTCGTTTCAAACGCGCGGTTACTAAAGCTGGTACTCTTCAAGAAACACGCAAACGTGAATTCTATGAAAAACCTTCTGTAAAACGTAAACGTAAATCAGAAGCAGCTCGTAAACGTAAAAAATTCTAATTGAATACAGAAACAGACTTCGGTCTGTTTTTTGTTTTTCTAGAAAATTGAAGACAAAAAAATCCGACCTTCTTCTAGAAGATCGGATTTTTTATCTCTTTATTTGTTTGCAAGCAAGTCGCGGATTTCAGTAAGCAACTCTTCTTGAGTAGGAGCAGCAGCTTCTTCTTCAGCAGCTTCCTCTTTTTTACCAAGGTTTTGAGCTTTCTCTGCAGCTTTCACTACGAAGAAAAGAACAGTACCAACAACAAGGAAGTTGATCACAGCGCTCAAGAAGCTACCGTAAGCAACACCGTTCCATGACAATTGTGCAATATTTTGAACACGAGCAGCTTTCAAAGCTGGGTTCAAAATAAGTGGAGTAATGATATCGTTAACAAATGATGTTACGATAGCTCCAAATGCAGCTCCGATAACGACTGCAACAGCAAGGTCAACAATATTCCCACGAAGGAGAAAATCTTTCAAATCTTTTAACATATCCTAAATATGTCCTTTCATAATAATTTTTTACTATGATAGTATAACGGAAAATAGTTAGACTGACAAGAAATATGCACAATTTTTTTAAAAATTAGTGATAAAGGGTGAAAATCTTTTCTTTTATGTGTGAAATCAGTAGGAAAAAATTTACTTTTACTAACTTTTAGTATAAAATATAAAGTGATAATCTATGGTAAAATGGAGGCACTGTTTATGGTTGAAAAAGAGCTAATTGCAGAGATTAAAAACAGTGTAAACATTGTCGAAGTGATTGGCGAGGTCGTTTCCCTGACCAAGGCTGGTCGTAATTTTTTAGGCCTTTGTCCTTTTCATGGAGAAAAGACTCCGTCCTTTAATGTTGTTGAAGACAAGCAATTTTACCATTGTTTCGGTTGTGGTCGCTCTGGGGATGTCTTTAAATTTATTGAAGACTATCGGGGAGTTGCCTTTATGGATGCAGTCCAGATTGTAGCAGAAAAAGCAGGCATTGCGCTTCAGTATCAGGCAAGGCCAAGTCAACAAGTGCAAACCAATCCCAATCAAGAACTCTATGACATTCATAAGGAAGCTAGCAAGTTCTATCAAGCCATTCTGATGACGACAAAGATGGGGGAAGAAGCGAGACGCTATCTGCATGAACGGGGGTTGACCGATGAAGTCATCCGACATTTTCAATTGGGACTAGCACCAGCAGAAGGGAACTACCTCTATCGCAATCTATCCGAGAAGTTTTCTGAAAAGGTTATAACCGATTCGGGTTTGTTTACTATATCAGATGCTGGAACAGTTTTTGATGCTTTTCAGGATCGGATCATGTTTCCTCTGACGGATGATAGCGGACGAGTCATTGCTTTTTCTGGTAGGTTATGGAAAAAGATGGATGATGGGAGTCATCAAGCCAAGTACAAGAATAGTCGTAGTACCCGTCTCTTTAATAAAAGTTATGAACTCTATCATTTAGATCAAGCTAAGACTAGTGCAAAAAAACAGCATGAAATGTATGTCATGGAAGGCTTTATGGATGTCATTGCGGCTTATCGAGCTGGTATTGAAAATGCAGTCGCCTCTATGGGGACAGCATTGACACCGGAGCACGTCCAGCATCTGTCTCGTTTCGCAAAAAAAGTCATTCTGACCTATGATGGAGATAAAGCTGGACTTGAAGCGACAACTAAGGCCTTGGAGCTTTTGCAGGATCTGGAACTAGAGATTGTCCGTATTCCGGATCAGATGGACCCAGATGAGTATCTCAAAAAGACTTCCCCAGATGATCTAGCAGGACTCTTAAAGAATTCTCGGATCAGTAAGGTGGAATTCTTGATGCATTACTGGAAGCCCCAGTATATTGAAAATCTGCAAGCACAGATTGAATTTGTTGAAAAGATGGCGCCTATGATTGCTCAGACGCGCTCCATCACAGCACAAAATACCTATATCTATAAACTGGCTGATTTATTACCAGATTTTGATTATTTGCAGATTGAGCAGATTGTTAATAATAGTCGCTTGCATCAACGACAAGAGGCTCAAACGAGTGGGCGAGCAAAAACGTCGAATTTTTCAGTAGATTTCTTGCCGAATCGTGGGATGACGCGCTTGATCAAGGCAGAAAATCATTTGTTGAGCAGGATGAAGGATTTTCCCATGGTGCTGAATGATTATCGTTTACGACCTGATTTTTCCTTCGATACACCGGAGCTTCAGATCTTGTATCAATTGCTCTGTCAAAATGGGGAAGTTACTTCGCAGGATTTGTCCGAGCAAGCCGAAGGGGTCCAGCATGCCTGGTACCGTATGTTAGAAGAAGATTTACCAGAAGAGATAGCGGATGGTGAACTCGAAGAAGTAGAAGCGACAAGAACTCGTGAGCTCCTTCGTAAAGAAAGTCAACAAATTGGAAATAAAGTGAAAGAAGCTTCCTCAACTGGGGATGCGGAAACAGCTTTATTGGAACTCGAGCGCTTGATCGCTCAAAAAAGAAGAATGGAGTAGGAATGGCTAAAGAACAAAAAGATATTACAACATTGGACGTTCAAATTGCAGAATTTATCCGTAGCCACAAGCAAAGCGGGACTGCAACAGATGATGAAATTAATGACAAGTTGGTTATTCCTTTCACACTGGATGCAGACGGAATTGAAGATCTCTTGCAACGGATTCAGGATGCAGGGATTTCAATCACAGATAAAGAAGGAAATCCAAGTGCCCGGGTCTTAAACAACGAAGAAGAACCAGAACTGTCAGATGAGGAATTGCTTGGAAGCAACTCTGCCAAGGTTAATGACCCAGTACGGATGTATTTGAAAGAAATTGGGGTCGTTCCTCTTTTGACCAATGAAGAAGAACAAGAATTGGCCATCTTGGTGGAACAAGGAGACTTGGAAGCTAAGCAACGTTTGGCAGAAGCCAACCTTCGTTTGGTTGTTTCCATTGCGAAACGTTATGTTGGACGTGGGATGCAATTCTTAGATTTGATCCAAGAAGGAAATATGGGCTTGATGAAGGCCGTTGATAAGTTTGACTATACCAAAGGATTTAAATTCTCTACTTATGCAACTTGGTGGATCCGTCAGGCTATCACTCGTGCTATTGCAGACCAAGCTCGTACCATTCGGATCCCTGTTCACATGGTGGAAACTATTAACAAGTTGGTCCGTGAACAACGCAATCTCTTGCAAGAATTGGGACAAGATCCAACACCTGAACAAATTGCTGAACGTATGGATATGACACCAGACAAGGTGCGTGAAATCTTGAAGATTGCTCAAGAGCCTGTGTCTCTCGAAACTCCAATCGGGGAAGAAGACGATAGCCATTTGGGAGATTTCATCGAAGACGAAGTGATTGAAAATCCAGTAGATTACACCACTCGTGTAGTACTACGTGAACAGTTGGATGAAGTCCTTGATACTTTGACAGATCGGGAAGAAAACGTGCTTCGTCTCCGTTTCGGTTTGGATGATGGAAAAATGCGGACCTTGGAAGATGTGGGCAAAGTCTTTAACGTGACCCGTGAACGGATCCGTCAGATCGAAGCCAAAGCCCTCCGCAAACTCCGCCACCCAAGCAGAAGCAAACCATTGCGTGACTTTATTGAGGATTAAAAAGGTCCGGTGGACCTTTTTAACGGTCGCCTAGAAATGAAGAAGCGACCCAGGTCCGGTGGACCTTTTTAACGGTCGCCTAGAAATGAAGAAGCGACCCAGGTCCAGTGGACATTTTTAACGGTCGCCAAGAAATGAAAAAGCGACCTAGGTCCGGGGGACATTTTTAACGGTCGCCAAGAAATGAAAAAGCGACCCAGGTCCTGTGGACCTTTTTAATCCGAGCCAAGAAATTCAAAAGCGATGCTGGTCTGAGGGACCTTTTTAACGGCCACCTAGAAATGAAGAAGCGACCTAGGTCTGGCGAGAGTAAACTAGTAAAAAAGGAAGTGTCATATGGCTTATACAACTGAGCAAATTGAAGAAATTAAAAATAAAATCTTAAATGCTTTGGAAGAGGTAATCGATCCTGAGCTTGGGATTGACATTGTCAATTTAGGTCTTGTCTACGAGATCCATTTTGATGGTGAAACCGGAGCAACCATTATCGATATGACCTTAACGACCATGGGATGCCCATTGGCTGATCTGCTAACAGATCAAATCCATGATGTTTTGACCGAAGTCGAAGAAGTGACATCAGTGGATGTTAAGCTCGTCTGGTATCCAGCTTGGACGGTTGAAAAGATGAGTCGTTATGCACGGATTGCTCTCGGCATTAGTTAAAACCTTCTCCAATCGATAGGGGATTATCTTTTAGACTAACAAGAGGTTGGGAATGTTCCCAACCTCTTGTTTGTTTAAACAGGCAATTGATTCAGAATGAGTGCGTACAAATTCTTTGCAAATTTTCAGATAAAGTTGCAAACATTAAAAGGGAACGGTATAATAACATAAATAGAACATTAAGGAGATTTACATGAATCAATATCCTTTGGTCTACTTGGACCATGTGACAAAGAATTATGGGCACGAAGTTGCTCTTATGGATGTTAGTTTGAACATCCAACCTGGCCGTATTATTGGGCTTTTAGGCCCAAATGGTAGTGGCAAAACAACTATCATTAAATTGATTAATGGTTTGTTGCAACCAAGTCTTGGTAATATTTATATTCATGGACAATTGCCATCCCCAGCGTCTAAAAGAGTTATTTCTTATTTACCAGATACAACTTATTTGAACGAAAATATGAAAATTAACGATGCCATTCGTTATTTTCAAGATTTTTATGCTGATTTTAATGTCCAACGTGCTTATCAATTGCTCAATGACTTACACTTGCTTCCAAATCAAAAATTGAATAGCCTTTCAAAAGGAAACAAGGAAAAAGTGCAATTGATTTTGGTGATGAGCCGTGAAGCTGACTTGTATGTTCTCGATGAACCAATCGGTGGGGTTGACCCAGCAGCGCGTGATTATATTTTGCGGACCATTATTCAGAATAGACGTCCAAATTCTTCTGTCTTGATCTCTACTCACTTGATTGCTGATATTGAGCAAGTTTTGGATGAGGCTATTTTCATCAACCAAGGAAGAATCCTCTTGCATGAAAATACGACTGTTTTACGCAATCAACACGGAAAATCAATCGATGAGATCTTCCGTGATCAATTCCGTGTTTATTAGGAGGACCCCATGTTTGGTAAATTATTAAAATACGAATTTAAATCAACAGCGAAATGGTATTTGTTGATGACTTTGATTGTCCTAGGTTTATCAGTTCTAGTAGGTGTCATTGGTGGAAGTAATGCATCAAATGCCAACTTCTTGGAAAACCAAATGCTGGAAACGATTATTGGGATTCTTTTTATTCTCATTTTTGGGATTTTGATTGTTCTCTTTCTCAGTAACTACTATATTATTATCCGTCGTTTCTATACGAACTTATATGGACGTGAGGGATATTTGACTTGGACCCTTCCAGCCAGTCCCCATGCGATTCTCTTGTCTAAATTTTTGGGAGCTTGGATAGCGAGCATTTACTGCTTTGTTCTTCTCTATATCTGTGGTATAGTGGCTTTGTTAGTCATGGGTTCTGTAACAGGTGAAGATCTTTCTCTTATTTGGGATAACTACCTTTCTATCTTGAGCCATTCTTTTACCCTATGGCAAATCGTCTGGATAATGGTTACAACAGCTTCAGGAATTTTGATGTTTTATGTATCGATTGCGCTTGGTCAACTCTTCCAAAATCGTCGTGGTCTTAAAGCGATTTTATTTGGTTTTCTATTGTGGGTTGTTTTAAGTATCATCGGTACAATTGTCAATCCTTTTAGAGATTTAGAAAACATATTTAATCTAATCGGTACGATGTCTAGTACTACCGATGATTTTGGAATTGACTTCATCCCAGGACTCATCTATGAAGCGATTAAAATTGTTTCTATGTACTTCACGGTTCACTATATCAGCAAGTATAAGTTGAATCTTCAATAATGATAGCTAATTGGACAAGGTTCTTTCTTCAGAAGGCTTCCTTGTTCAATTTTTTCTTTTGCATTTTTAACTAGATTTTGATATACTAATGGTATTCGTTTTGGGGTCGTTACGGATTCGACAGGCATTATGAGGCATATTTTGCAACTCATCTAGCGGATGTAAAACGCCAGTTAAATATAACTGCAAAAAATAATAATTCTTACGCTTTAGCTGCCTAAACACCAGCAGGCGTGACCCGATTCGAATCGCTCGTGTTTGATGACAGGTCTTTATTTTAGCGAGATACGATCTAACTTTGTCTAGGAGTTAGATAAGAGAGTGATAGACTCGCAGGTACAGGGCTTGAGTTATGTGTCATGTAGCTGTTAAAATAAGACATAACCTATGGTTGTAGACAAATATGCTGGCAGGTGTTTGGACGTGGGTTCGACTCCCACCGGCTCCATATTTTTATTCATGGAAGATTACTCAAGAGGCTTAAGAGGCCGTGTTGGAAACGCGGTAGGCGTGTAAAAGCGTGCGTGGGTTCGAATCCCATGTCTTCCGTTGTTGAGACATCATTGTGTAGCAGTGGTGTTTTTTTGTACAATAAAGAGTCCCAAAAATAGACAAGTGAGGGAGGAGAAAAAGTGATTGCACAGCTGGATACAAAAACAGTCTATACTTTTATGGAAAGCCTTGTGACCCTAAAAGACTATGTCCAAAAGGCTAAAAGCTTGCGCTATGATGCTTTAGGAATGATGGATGTGGATAATTTGTATGGAGCTTATGAGTTTATCGAAGCTTGTCAGGAGGCAAATATTAAGCCCTTAGTCGGTTTGGAACTTGAACTGGAGCTCGGGAATGAAACGATTCCCTTTCGGATGTTGGCCTTATCTACCAAGGGATACCAGAATCTGCTGAAGATGTCGACCGTCAAGATGATGGGGAAGAGCAATTGGGAGGATGTAAAGCATTTGACTGAAGGGGTAGCAGTCATTGTCCCAGCTCCTTTTGCCAGCGAAGAATTAGCACTTGGTCTGGATTACTTGATCGGGGTGTTTGTGGATACTCCCGCCCAAGTGTTTTCGCACCCTGTGATTCCTCTTCATACTGTTCGATTTTTTGAGGCTGGGGATATGGAAGCTATGCAAATGCTAGCTGCTATTAAAGAAAATCAAACCTTGACCGAAACCGGACCAATTGATCCTGCCCTTGTCCTAAAAGCTCCTCAGGACTTGGAGAAGGATTTTGCAGAAACATTTCCGCAAGCCATCACAAATCTTGAAAAACTTGTCCAAGGGATTCATTATGACATGGATACCCAATTGAAATTACCTCGCTTCAATCCTCAAAGACCCGCAGTGGAGGAACTCAGAGAATTAGCCCAAGCGGGTCTTCTTCGAAAGAACTTGACCAGTCCGGTCTATCAAGAACGTCTAGAGCATGAGTTAGAGATTATTCATCAAATGGGCTTTGATGATTATTTCTTGATTGTCTGGGATCTCCTTCGTTTCGGACGGAGTCAGGGATATTATATGGGAATGGGGCGTGGATCAGCTGTAGGCTCGCTGGTAGCTTATGTCCTTGAAATTACAGGGATCGACCCTGTAGCTAAGGATCTCCTCTTTGAGCGCTTTTTAAATGTGGAGCGCTACACCATGCCAGATATCGATATTGATATTCCTGATATTTATCGTCCAGAATTTATCCGCTATGTGAGAGACCGGTATGGGAGTTACCATGCGGCTCAGATTGTCACCTTTTCAACCTTTGGAGCCAAACAAGCCATTCGAGACGTCTTTAAACGCTTTGGAGTTCCTGAGTACGAATTGACTTCTATTACCAAGCGGATTGGTTTTAGAGATACACTCACAACCGCTTATGAACAGAATTTAGCTTTTCGACAAGTAATCCATAGCCGGGCAGAATTTGAGCGTGGTTTTGAGATTGCTAAAAGAATTGAAGGCCAACCAAGACAGACCTCTATCCATGCGGCGGGTGTTGTGATGAGTGACCAGGATTTGACGGACTACATTCCTCTCAAGTACGGAGAAGATATGTTCGTCACCCAGTATGATGCCCATGCAGTTGAAGCCAATGGTCTGTTAAAGATGGACTTTTTGGGCCTGCGCAATTTAACCTTTGTTCAGAAGATGAAGGAAGCAGTCCATGAAAAGTACCAAGAAGAGATTGTGATTGAAGCCATTGATTTAGAAGATCCAGCAACCTTGGCCTTGTTTGCGGCAGGAGATACCAAGGGGATTTTCCAATTTGAACAGGCTGGAGCCATCCGCCTCTTGAGACGGGTGAAACCCAATCATTTCGAAGAAGTGGTAGCGACCACCTCTCTCAATCGTCCGGGTGCCAGCGATTACATCGATAATTTCGTCAAAAGAAAGCATGGCCAAGAAAGAGTGGAGATTTTGGATCCAGCCATTGAAGAAATCTTAAGACCTACTTATGGCATCATGCTATATCAGGAGCAGGTCATGCAGGTTGCCCAACGCTTTGCAGGTTTTAGCCTGGGGAAAGCCGATATTTTACGGCGTGCCATGGGTAAAAAAAATGCGGCGGAAATGCATAAGATGGAAGACGATTTTGTCCTTGGTGCTCAAAATTTAGGTCATACGGAAGAAAAAGCTAAAGAGGTCTTTGCGATCATGGAAAAATTTGCTGGTTATGGCTTTAACCGTTCCCATGCTTATGCCTATTCTGCCTTAGCTTTTCAAATGGCCTATTTCAAGGTGCATTATCCCGATGTTTTCTTTGATATCATGCTCAATTATTCGAGTAGCGATTATCTGACGGATGCTCTTCAGTCTGATTTTAAAGTCGCGCCATTATCCATCAATACCATCCCTTACAGAGATAAGTTTCAGGATCGAAAAATTTACTTGGGAATGAAAAATATCAAGGGACTCCCCAGGGATTTAGCGTATTGGATTATCGACAATCGCCCCTTTGAAAGTGTCGAAGATTTCATCTTAAGACTTCCAAGGCAGTACCATAAATTGCCTCTCTTGACTCCCTTAGCGGAGCTTGGATTGTTTGATATTTTTGAAAAGAATAGACGCAAAGTCCTTCAAAATTTACCGAATTTGTTTGTTTTTGCTGATGAATTAGGAAGCTTGTTTGCAGATTCCAATTACTCTTGGATAGAGACAGAAGACTTTAGCCAGGCTGAAAAATATGAGAAGGAAGAGGCGATTATTGGAGTTGGCCTTAGCAACCATCCACTGGTTGCAATTGGGAAAACAAGTCCTTTTGAGATCCAGCCTATTGCCCAACTTGTACAAGGGGAGCAAGCACGCATTCTTATTGAGGTACACAGCATTCGAACCATTCGAACCAAGTCGGGGGAACCGATGGCCTTTTTGCAGGTCAGCGATACTAAGAACAAATTAGATGTGACCCTTTTTCCTGAAACTTACAATCGATTCTCTTCCTTGATCAAAGAAGGTGGTTACTACTACTTGACTGGAAAGGTTCAAGAGCGAGATGGTCGTTTGCAGATGATTTTAGCGGAAGCTCAACTAGCGACCAATGAGAAATTTTGGTTGCAATTGTTTGATCATGGTCAGGATAAAACGATTCTGTCTATTTTAAAAAAATATCCAGGGCCGTATCCTGTAGTATTGCGCTATGAGGATGAGAAAAAAACTCTTCAATTGAAGGGCTATACAGTTCAGAAAAACCAAGAATTAGAAGAGGAACTAAAGAATCTCGTTATGAAAACGATTTATCGATAAAAACTGCTAAAAATACGAGAATTTTGATTTTCTTTGTGTTATAATTACGTAGAATGTAAAAGAAAAAAAGGAGCAAATATCGAAATGAAACGTATTGCTGTTTTAACCAGTGGTGGAGATGCCCCTGGAATGAATGCTGCTATCCGTGCAGTTGTTCGCCAAGCAATTTCAGAAGGAATGGAAGTCTTCGGTATCTATGATGGATATGCCGGAATGGTTGCTGGTAAAATTAAGCCACTTGATAGATCATCTGTTGGTGATATTATCTCCCGTGGAGGGACCTTCCTTCACTCTGCTCGTTTCCCTGAATTCGCTCAGCGCGAAGGTCAATTAAAAGGGATCGAGCAATTGAAGAAACATGGAATCGAAGGTGTTGTTGTCATTGGTGGAGATGGTTCTTACCATGGAGCGATGCGCTTGACAGAACTTGGATTCCCAGCTGTTGGTCTTCCTGGTACCATTGATAATGATATTGTTGGAACTGACTTTACAATTGGTTTTGATACGGCAGTTACAACTGCAATGGACGCCATTGACAAAATCCGTGATACTTCATCTAGTCACCGTCGTACCTTTGTTATCGAGGTTATGGGTCGCAATGCTGGAGATATTGCTCTTTGGGCAGGAATTGCTTCTGGTGCAGATGAAATCATTATTCCAGAAGAAGGATTCAAGATCGAAGAAGTTGTTGAAAGTATCAAAGAAGGTTACGCTAAAGGTCGTACCCACAACATCATCGTTTTGGCTGAGGGTGTGATGTCTGCGGATGAATTTGGTCAAGCTTTGAAAGATGCTGGAGATACAAGTGACCTTCGTGTGACGGAGCTTGGTCACATCCAACGTGGTGGTTCACCAACTGCACGTGACCGTGTCCTTGCTTCACGTATGGGTGCACACGCAGTTAAATTGCTCAAACAAGGAATCGGTGGTGTAGCCGTTGGAATCCGTAATGAGAAGATGGTGGAAAGCCCAATCCTTGGTAAAGCAGAAGAAGGAGCGCTCTTTAGCTTGACAGAAGAAGGTAAGATTGTGGTGAACAATCCCCACAAGGCTGATCTTGACCTTTGTGAGTTAAACCGTAACTTGTCTTCAATCTAATTCTATTTCATAAATTTGTTAATCTGGTCCTAGAAAGACAGATATATTTAAAAAGGAGTCACATAAATCATGAACAAACGTGTAAAAATCGTTGCAACTTTGGGTCCTGCGGTAGAAATCCGTGGTGGAAAAAAATTCGGTGAAGATGGATACTGGGGTGAAAAACTTGACGTTGAAGCTTCAGCACAAAACATTGCTAAATTGATTGAAGCAGGAGCTAACACTTTCCGTTTCAACTTCTCACACGGTGACCACCAAGAACAAGGTGAACGGATGGCAACTGTTAAACTTGCAGAAAAACTTGCAGGTAAAAAAGTTGGTTTCCTTCTTGATACTAAAGGACCAGAAATTCGTACTGAATTGTTCGAAGGTGAAGCTAAAGAGTACTCATACAAAACTGGTGAAAAAATCCGTGTTGCAACTAAACAAGGTATCAAATCAACTCGTGAAGTGATTGCTTTGAACGTTGCAGGTGCGCTTGACATCTATGATGACGTTGAAGTTGGTCGCCAAGTATTGGTTGACGATGGTAAATTGGGTCTTCGTGTTGTAGAAAAAGATGATGCAACTCGTGAATTTGTCGTTGAAGTTGAAAACGACGGTGTGATCGCTAAACAAAAAGGTGTGAACATCCCTAACACGAAAATTCCTTTCCCTGCTCTTGCTGAACGCGATAACGATGATATCCGCTTCGGTTTGGAACAAGGTATCAACTTCATCGCGATCTCATTCGTACGTACTGCAAAAGACGTCAACGAAGTTCGTGCCATCTGTGAAGAAACTGGTAACGGTCACGTTCAATTGTTTGCGAAAATCGAAAACCAACAAGGTATCGATAACTTGGATGAAATCATTGAAGCTGCTGACGGTATCATGATCGCTCGTGGTGACATGGGTATCGAAGTACCATTCGAAATGGTTCCAGTTTACCAAAAAATGATCATCACTAAAGTGAACGCTGCTGGTAAAGTTGTTATCACTGCAACAAACATGCTTGAAACAATGACTGAAAAACCACGTGCGACTCGTTCAGAAGTATCAGACGTATTTAACGCTGTTATCGACGGAACTGACGCTACAATGCTTTCAGGTGAGTCTGCGAATGGTAAATACCCACTTGAGTCAGTAACAACAATGGCTACAATTGACAAGAACGCTCAAACTCTTCTTAACGAATACGGACGTTTGAACTCAGATACTTTCGAACGTAACTCTAAGACAGAAGTTATGGCTTCAGCTGTTAAAGATGCTACTAACTCAATGAATATCAAATTGGTTGTTACCCTTACTAAGACTGGTCACACAGCACGTTTGATTTCTAAATACCGTCCAAATGCTGATATCTTGGCATTGACATTCGACGAATTGACAGAGCGTGGATTGATGTTGAACTGGGGTGTTATCCCAATGTTGACTGAAGCTCCATCATCAACTGATGATATGTTCGAAATCGCTGAACGTAAAGCAGTTGAAGCAGGTCTTGTAGAATCTGGTGACGATATCGTTATCGTTGCAGGTGTGCCACTTGGCGAAGCTGTTCGTACAAACACAATGCGTATCCGTACAGTACGTTAATAAAGACAATTGTTCTTAAAACCTTGCTCGTTGATCGAAAAGGATCAACAAGCAAGGTTTTTCTTTTTCTCGTTGACTTGTCTATCGGAGGAAGTTATCAAGTGAATTCTCACTAATGTTTACTTTCTCTTTTTTAAAGATTGAAAACATGGTATAATAAATAAAAAGGAAGGGAGACACACATGCCAAGGAGAGATTTAATTAGAAATATCGTCATTGTCGGTGTACTAGTATTAGCACTGATTTTATTGCGAATTTTTGTATTTCATCCATTAACAATTACTGAGAAAATGGCCAATGCTTCTGTAAAAAATGGGGATCTCGTTGTGGCAACTAGAAATGCTCAGGTGGATCGCAGTGATTTGGTTTTATACAAGGTTGGTGGAAAAGAACACCTTGGACGTGTCATTGCTAAAGAAGATGATGAAGTTAGCTATGTGGATGATGTTCTCTATTTGAATGGGCAGGCAACGCCAGAACCTTACTTGAATAACATGCTCAACAAACATCTAGCGGCTCCAACCAGTAATGGCTATTACACAGATGACTTCTTCTTATCAGAGTTAAAGGGAACCAAGGCTGGCCGGGTACCATCGGATACTTACTTGGTTTTAAATGATAACCGTGGGGACACAGAAGACAGTCGGGAGTTTGGGTATATCCATAAAAATCAGATTGAAGGAGTTGTCAATCTTCGTCTCTACCCCCTCAATAAATTTGGTTTTATAAAAGTTGAAGAATAGTCGAAAGGCTATTTTTTCTTACAAAAAAGCTACTGCAAAAAGGAATTGCAGTAGCTTTTTGTTCTGGTTAAATTGAGGGAGAGGGATCTATTTTTCTTGTTTACTAGTGATTTGGTGAAAGACCTTTTGCCAGTGTTCATGGCGACGCCAGAGACTGGTATGAACCTGGTTGTGTAATTCATAGCGAATCAATTTGGTCTTTTGACTGATGGATTCGATTTCGAAATTCTTAAAGGGAATTTGATGCTCTTCTTGCAAACGAACGAGATCCTCTTTGTGGCTTTCTTGACCGAATTCATTAATGAGGGTGAAGTTGTCTGCTAGGAGGGTTGAATATTCCTGCTGAGCCTGCAAGCGTTCTTCATAAGTTTTTAATTTGAGAAGGACATTGTCCAGGATCTCATCTTCTGGGATAGAACTTGGCTCCACATGCACATCGATGTCAAAGACGCCAAATTTTTCCTTAAGAAGGCGCTCGACCTCTTCGGTAATGGCATGACTCTCATAAACAGAGAGGTCTGGATTCATTTCGATGACGACATCTAGGTAAATGTTGCTTCCGTAAGTCCGTCCCCTTTGGGATTTGACCCGGCTGACTTTGGGCAATTCTAGAATGGCAGCCTTGTATTTATCAAGAAGACTTTCATCAAATCCATCTGAGAGGCTGAAGGAGGATTCAATGAAAATGTCGTAGGCAGTTTTTAGGATAAAGAAGGTAATAACGATGGCCACTAATTGGTCTACAATCGGATAGTTAAGAGCACTAGCTCCAATCGCAACAGAGGTTCCTAAAGAAGTGACCACATCAGACAGGTTATCTTTAGCAGCAGCATTGAGGGCCTTGGATTGGGCTTTCTTGGCTAAATTGCGGTTATGAAGATAGACCGCAAACATGACAAGGGCTGACCCAACTCCAACAATGGCTCCTAAAGGATCAATAACAGTTGTTTCCCTGCTGAGGATTTTTTGAACCGTATCTCGTAGGACATCAAAGCCCACATAAAACATGATGATGGAAGTTACCAGGCTAGCTAGATCTTCAATCTTCCAATGACCAAATCTGTGGTCGCGGTCAGCTGGCTGGCGGGCCATTCGAATGCCAATGAGAAGGGCGACATTACTGATAATATCTGATAAGTTATTAAAACCATCAGCAACCAAACTAGAGGAGTGAAGGAGGTGGCCGGTTGCTAACTTAGCAGCGGATAGGAGCAGGTAGGCCACAATACTAATTAGGGCTCCACGTTCGGCTAGTTTTAAATTACTTTGTGACTTTTCCACGAGTCCCTCCTTACTTTTCATTTTTTATTTCATTCGTTTCCTCGTTTTCCTTTGATAAAGAAAAACGTATCTTCTTAAAGATTCATTATAGACTTTTTACGCTTAAAATTCAAATGAAGCCGACCATTTTCTCAAGGAGAAAGAGGCAAATTGTGGTATAATAGAACGATTGAATGAACGAGGAGTATGAGATGAATCCTTTATTGAATGGTATGAATGATCGCCAAGCGGAGGCGGTCCAAACGACGGAAGGTCCCCTCTTGATCATGGCGGGGGCGGGTTCTGGTAAGACACGTGTCTTGACCCATCGGATTGCTTACTTGATTGATGAAAAAATGGTCAATCCTTGGAACATTTTGGCCATTACCTTTACCAATAAAGCCGCTCGGGAGATGAAAGAGCGGGCTTATCAGCTAAATCCGGCGACTCAAGACTGCTTGATCGCCACCTTCCACTCCATGTGTGTGCGTATCCTTCGACGCGATGCGGATCACATTGGTTACAATCGTAACTTTACCATTGTTGATCCAGGTGAGCAACGAACACTGATGAAACGTATTCTCAAGCAGTTAAACTTGGATCCTAAGAAATGGAATGAACGAACCATTTTGGGGACCATTTCCAATGCCAAGAATGACTTGATCGATGAAGTGGCTTATGCCGCCCAAGCGGGGGATATGTACACCCAGATCGTCGCCAAGTGCTATGAGGCTTACCAAAAGGAATTGCGTCAGTCAGAAGCAGTGGACTTTGATGATTTGATCATGCTGACCTTGCGCCTCTTTGACCAGCATCCAGATGTCCTGACCTATTACCAGCAGAAGTTCCAATACATCCATGTAGATGAGTACCAAGATACCAACCATGCCCAATACCAATTGGTCAAACTCTTGGCTTCTCGCTTTAAAAATATCTGTGTTGTTGGGGATGCTGACCAGTCTATTTATGGCTGGCGGGGAGCAGACATGCAGAATATTCTGGACTTTGAGAAGGATTATCCTGATGCCAAGGTCGTTTTGTTAGAGGAAAATTATCGCTCCACTAAAACCATCCTACAAGCAGCTAACGATGTTATCAAAAACAATCGCCACCGCCGTCCGAAGAATCTTTGGACCCAAAATGCTGACGGGGAAGAGATTGTCTATTACCGGGCTAATGACGAGCAGGATGAAGCGGTCTTTGTTGCTAAAACCATTGAAGAGCTTAGTCGCGAAGCTGGCTACAAACACCGTGATTTTGCGGTTCTCTACCGGACAAATGCCCAGTCACGGACCATTGAAGAAGCCTTACTCAAGTCCAACATACCTTACACTATGGTAGGGGGTACCAAGTTCTACAGCCGGAAGGAAATTCGGGATGTCATTGCTTATCTGAACTTGATTGCTAACCTCAGTGACAATATCAGTTTTGAGCGCATCATCAATGAACCTAAGCGGGGAATTGGGCCAGGTACAGTGGATAAGATTCGTGATTTTGCCCAAATGCAAGGGTCCTCACTCCTAGATGCATCGGCCAATATCATGCTCTCTGGCATCAAAGGAAAAGCAGCCCAAGCCATCTGGGACTTTGCCAATCTCATTCTTGATTTGAGAGAAAGATTGGACCAGCTGACCATTACAGAGTTGGTCGAAGAAGTCCTTGACAAGACAGGTTACATGACGGCCCTAACCAATCAGGGAAATTTGGAAAGTCAGGCCCGCATCGAGAATATCCAAGAGTTCCTGTCTGTTACCAAGAATTTTGATGAAAATGGCGATTCTGTTGAAGACGAAACAGGTGTGGAGACCTTGAGTCGTTTCTTGAACGACTTGGCCTTGATTGCCGATACAGATGATGGGGCCCAAGAAACTTCAGAAGTAACACTGATGACCCTTCACGCGGCCAAAGGCTTGGAGTTTCCAGTTGTCTTCTTGATTGGGATGGAAGAAAATGTCTTTCCACTTAGTCGTGCAGCAGAGGATCCGGATGAGTTGGAAGAAGAACGTCGTTTGGCTTACGTGGGGATCACGCGGGCAGAGAAGGTTCTCTTCTTGACCAATGCCAACTCACGTTTGCTCTTTGGGCGGACCAGCTACAACCGTCCGACGCGCTTTATCAATGAAATTAGCTCGGATTTATTGACCTACCAGGGCTTGGCCCGTCCAGCAAACACTAGCTTTAAGGCTTCTTATAGCAATGGTGGCGGAACGACCTTTGGAAAAGGAATGAGTCTGTCACAAGCACTTCAAGAGCGCAAGAGACAAGCAGCTCCAAGTGCTCTCACGTCATCAAGCCTCCCCTTTGGCAATAGTAACCGAGCGGGTGCCAAAGAAACCGTCGCTTGGTCCATTGGCGACATTGCTATTCACAAGAAGTGGGGCGAAGGAACTGTGCTTGAAGTCTCTGGTAGTGGCAATACCCAAGAGCTCAAGATCAATTTCCCAGAAGTGGGTCTCAAGAAACTCTTGGCAAGTGTCGCGCCGATTGAGAAGAAATAAGTGGAGACCAGTAAGCTAAGTCCACTGTTTAAGATTATAAACAAGCAACATCTTTTCAGAAATCTAAAGTTGTTACTGAATGAGACTATTGAAAAAGTATTTTGGAACTAGTTCAATAGAGAAATGAATTTTCAGTTAAAACCAGCAAGCCTCGTTTGCTGGTTTTGATTTTACTGGTAGCATGATATAATATACTAAGAATAGAGAAAGAGGCATGCTATGAACGAAATCAAGTGCCCCAATTGTGGGGAAGTATTTACAGTCAATGAAAGTCAATACAGCGAACTCTTGTCACAGGTACGGACAGCGGAGTTTGACAAGGAAATTCATGAGCGGATTCGGCAAGAGTTGGCTTTGGCTGAGCAAAAGGCCCTTAATGAGCAGCAAGAGAAGTTAGCCAAGAAGGACCAAGAAATTGCCCAGTTACAAAACCAGATTCAACAGTTTGATACCGAAAAAGAATTGGCCAAAAAGGAAGTAGAGCAAAGTGCTAGTCAAAGTCTGCTAGAGAAAGAAAAAGAAGTTCAAGCACTGGAGAATCAGCTGGCTACCTTACGCTTGGAGCATGAGAATCAACTTCAAAAGACTTTATCTGCACTGGAAAAAGAGCGAGACGAGGTTAAGAATCAGCTAGCCTTGCAAGAAAAGGAAGCAGCACTCGCCCAGACTTCTCTCAAAGAGCGCTATGAGGTAGAGCTGCGGCAGAAAGACGAGACCATAGAGTTCTACAAGGATTTCAAAGCTAAGCAGTCTACTAAGATGATTGGTGAGAGTTTGGAACAGCACTGCGAGTATGAGTTTAACAAGAATCGTATGGCTATGTTTCCACGAGCTGAGTTTGGCAAGGACAATGATGTCAGAACCGGCAGCAAGGGTGACTACATTTACCGTGAGGTGGATGAAAATGGTGTAGAAATCCTCTCTATCATGTTTGAGATGAAAAATGAAGGCGATGAGACAGCGACCAAGAAGAAAAACGAGCATTTCTTCAAAGAGCTGGATAAGGACCGGCGTGAGAAAGGCTGCGAGTATGCTATTCTGGTGACACTTCTTGAGGCTGACAGCGAGCTCTATAATTCGGGTATTGTCGATGTGTCCTACGCCTATGAGAAGATGTATGTTATCCGGCCTCAGTTCTTCTTGCCCATGATTACCCTCTTGCGTAATGCGGCTCTTAACTCTCTTAAATACAAGCAAGAACTAGCACTTATCCGTGAGCAAAATATTGACATCACCCACTTTGAAGAAGACCTGGACGCCTTCAAGGTTGCATTTGCTAAGAACTACAATTCAGCTTCGGTCAACTTCGGTAAGGCCATCGATGAAATCGACAAAGCCATCAAGCGGATGGAAGAAGTCAAGAAATTCCTCACCACATCAGAAAACCAACTTCGCCTCGCAAACAATAAGCTGGATGATGTTTCCGTTAAAAAATTGACTCGGAAGAATCCAACCATGAAGGCCAAGTTTGATGCTCTGAAAGGAGAATAATCTTTGTATTCAGCTAAGAACGCTACCTTGTCCATGAATGGGAAAACCATGGACTATGTGACATTTGGAAAAGGAAAGGACCCTCTAGTAATAATACCAGGCTTGGGGGATGGACTACAGACGGTTAAAGGAAAGGCCCAGCTCTTTTCCCTTTCTTATCGTCTACTTGCTAAGTACTATAAAATCTATGTTTTTTCTCGAATCAATGAGTTGAAGCAGGGCTATACGACGCGGGATATGGCAGCAGATGTAGCAGAAGCAATGGAGACACTAAACTTAGATACCGCTTATGTCATAGGGATTTCACAAGGTGGAATGATTGCTCAATGGCTAGCTGCAGATTTTCCAGAAAGTGTTCAAAAGCTCATCCTAGCTGTGACAACAGCGAAGCCTAGTCAACTTGCTAGAGAGCGAATTGAGCATTGGCAAAAGCTTAGTCAATCTGGAACTTTTAGAGATCTCATGCTGGATATTGCACAGCACTCCTACACGCAAAAGAGCTATCAAAAGTGGCGGTTGCTTTATAATATCATGGGTCGCTTGGGACGAATTAAGGATAAGAAACGAATTGCCATTCAATCTCAGTCTTGCCTTACTCACAATAGCCTTGAGGTCTTAAAGGACATTCATTGTCCGACCCTGATCCTTGGTGCCCTTGAAGATGATGTGATTGGTGTGAAGGGATCCAAGGAACTGGAAAAAGCGATTTCGGGTTGTCAGCTCCTTATTCTTAAGCATTCAGGGCATGCTCTGTATGAAGAAAATAAAGTATTTCAAGAGGCTATCTGTGGATTTTTACATTAAAAAACGCTGGAAAATTTTTCCAGCGTTTTTATTCTATTTAAATCGCAAAGAGATCGTTTAGGTTTTCTGCCATGGTTGGGTGGGTAAAGATTTGTTTTGCGATGTAAGTGTAAGGGATCTTGTTGTCCATGGCCATGGTGATCAGGTTGATGAGTTCACCTGCGGCTTCTCCAAAGAGAGTTGCTCCAAGGATTTCTTTGGTTTCTGGGTTGACCACAGCTTTGAAAGCACCTCGAAGATCTGCATTGACATGGCCACGTGGCATGGCAGCAACTGGCAATTCTTTGACAGCGACTGGAAGCCCTTTGTCACGTGCTTCTTGCTCAGTCAAGCCGACTTGGGCCAATGGAGGAGCAATGAATAGTGTTGTCGCATAGTTTCCGCGTGTTTCGAGATTGTAGCTACCATCGCCTGTGAGGTAGTTGAAGACGATGCGGAAGTCATCGAGGGACATATAGGTGAACTGAGGCCCACCATTGACATCCCCAACTGCAAAGACACCAGGGACGCTGGTTTCCAAATGACGGTTGACTTGAATCGCTCCACGATCAGTAACTTGGATATCTGTGTTCTCAAGACCAAGACCAGCTGTATTTGGCTTACGTCCTGTTGCGTAGAGGAGGATATCGAACTCGAAGTCGCCTTTATCGGTTACAAGGGTTAAGCTAGCTTCACCATCTTTGATTTCTTGGGTATGAACGCCTTGCAAGAATTGAAAGCCATCTTCTTCAAGGTAGCCTTTTGCAAGAGCAGCAATGCTTGGCTCGATCCGTGGCAAGAATGCTTCAGAAGCGTCTAGTACCGTTACTTGGCTACCCAGGGTATTGTAGAGATGGGCAAATTCCAATCCGATTGGTCCACCACCAAGGACACCCAAGCGTTTAGGTAGATTTTCCAAACGTTGAATACCGGTTGAATCCACTGCAAACTTGCTTTCAGACAGTCCTGGGATTGGAAGGATAGTTGGCACCGCACCAGTATTAATAATAATGGTCTCAGCTGTCAATTCTTCCTTTTCCTCACCAGCTTGAATTTCGATGACCTTGTTGGAAAGGAAACGAGCTTCCGCATCGATGATGTCTACACCCGTTCCAGCAATGGTTGCGTAGTTCTTGCCATTGAGACGAGTAGTGACCGCATTTTTTTCGCTCATAGCTTGTTCAAAATCCAAGCCTTTTTCCGCGGCAACAATCAAGGTCTTGGTGGGAATACAAGCGATATTGATACAAGTACCACCATACATAGACTTGCTCTTTTCAATCAGAGCAACTTTTTTACCTTGGCTTGATAATTTCGCTGCAAGAGTTTTACCAGCTTTACCAAATCCAATAACAATAACATCATACATTAACATATGTTACACCTTCTTTCGCTTTCTATTGTATCAAACCCATTTTAAAAAGTCTGAAATCTGCTACGGGATTTTTAAAAGGCTCATCAGAACGAGGAAACAGGGACAAGAAGTCTCATTTCATGGTATAATAAAGGGTCGGTGACCGTCATGGTCACACATGAGATAGAAAGAGCAAATCAGATGGACGGAATTATTAATGTAAAAAAAGAAGCAGGCATGACTTCACATGATGTGGTCTTTAAACTGCGGAAAATTTTAGGAACAAAGAAGATTGGCCATGGTGGGACCTTGGATCCGGATGTTGTGGGCGTTTTACCCATTGCTGTAGGGAAGGCGACTCGCATGGTAGAGTTCATGCAGGATGAGGGCAAGGTCTATGAAGGAGAAATCACTCTGGGCTTTTCTACCACGACCGAGGATGCTAGTGGGGAAGTTGTCGCAGAGACTCCTGTTTTGTTTCCACTGGATGAAAAGCTTGTTGATGAAGCCATTGCCAGTCTGACAGGGCCTATCACCCAGATTCCACCAATGTACTCAGCAGTCAAGGTCAATGGGCGTAAGCTCTATGAATATGCGCGTGCAGGTGAAGAAGTGGAACGGCCGGTTCGACAGGTGACCATTTATGACTTTACGCGTACCAGTGATATTGGCTACGAGGAAGGCCTGGCCCGTTTTCGCTTCCGGGTCAAATGCAGCAAGGGTACCTATATCCGGACCTTGTCGGTGGATTTGGGCCAAAAGCTAGGCTATGCAGCCCATATGTCTCATCTGACCCGAACCAGTGCTGCCGGTTTGTCACTGGATGATGCCCTGACCCTGGAAGAGGTTGCTGAAAAAGTAGCGCAAGGAGATTTGAGCTTCCTTCATCCACTTGAGATTGGAACCGGGGATCTGGAAAAAGTAGAGCTGACAGTTGAAGAGGTTGGCGAAGTCCAAGTGGGACGCTTTATTCCAGTTGAGAGCGAAGCCAGAGAGTTAGCTGCTTTTTACCAAGGGAAATTGGTAGCTATTTTGGAAAAAAGGGAAGAACTTTACAAACCTCGCAAGGTTTTTCTGACAGAAAGTGTGTTACAATAAATTTATGAATATTCGTTTGATAACTACTGCTCATCAGATCCATGTAGACAGTGATACTGTTTTAGTCCTAGGCTATTTTGATGGCCTGCATCTGGGACATCAAGAACTCTTTAAAAAAGCCCGTCAAATGGCAGATGAAAAGGGATTAAAGGTTGCTTTGCTAACCTTCCCTGAATCTCCTAAGTTAGCCTTTGTTCGCTACCGACCGGAATTACTCCTTCATTTGCAGAGCCCTGAGGATCGGTTCCAAAAATTAAAAGAACTAGGTGTTGATGAACTCTTCCTCATTGATTTTACGACTGATTTTGCTTCAAAAACAGCAAAAGAATTTGTCGAACAGTACGTGAAAGCCTTGAGAGCTCGGGTCTTAATTGCTGGATTTGATTACAGTTTTGGTTCAGATAAAAATAATGTCTCTCATTTAGCTACTTATTTTGATGGCCAGGTTGAAGTCATTCCACCTGTATTGGATCAGGGCGAAAAAATTAGCTCAACCCGCATACGTCAAGATGTCATAAAAGGGCGTGTCAAGGAAGCTGCACGGTTGCTTGGTCATCCCTTGTCCAGTCGGGGAATTGTTGTCCATGGAGATGCGCGTGGCCGGACTATTGGTTACCCTACAGCAAATCTAGCACCAATCGATCGGACCTATCTGCCATCAGACGGGGTCTATGTGGTTGATGTCGATTTTAAAGGGCATACCTATCGGGGCATGGCTTCTGTCGGGAAGAATATTACCTTTGATGGGAAGGAGCTTCGGTTTGAAGTCAATCTTTTTGACTTTTCAGGAGACATATACGGCCATACGCTGACGGTTCATTGGTTGGACAAGATTCGGGAGATGATCAAATTTGATAGCATTCCCCAATTAGTGGCTCAATTAGAAGAGGACGAAGTGGTCGCACGAAAATGGACCAAGGATTAGGAGTTCTCCTAATCCTTTTTTCTAGGTTTTTTAGAAGAAAAATGGAAGTGCTTTCTGATTTCCAAAGAAATTCAGAAAAATCGACTAGAAATCAAAAAAGCGCTTTTCAAGCACCTAATTTTTTTGTATAATAGAGTTAGATAGTTATATATAAAAAAAGAAGTGAACCACATGATTACATTATTTTTATCACCGAGTTGTACATCATGTCGAAAAGCTCGGGCTTGGTTAAAAAAGCACGATGTTCCATTTAAAGAACACAATATTATGACAAGTCCTTTGAGCAAACAGGAGTTGACAAGTATATTGGCCTTGACCGAAAACGGAACAGACGACATTATTTCAACTCGTTCAAAAATTTTTCAAAAATTGGATGTTGATGTCGAAGATTTATCGATCTCAGCCTTGATTCATCTGATTGAGGAAAATCCAAGTCTCTTGAGGAGACCGATTATTTTAGATAACAAACGCATGCAGATTGGCTTTAACGAAGATGAAATTCGCGCCTTCTTGCCGCGCAGTTATCGCAAACAAGAGTTACGCTCTGCCACTCTAAGAGCAGAAATAAACTAAGAAGTATGTCGAATGCAAAAAAATTATAGTTACCCACTGGACTTATCGTGGAGCACTGAAGAGCTTGCTTCAGTGCTTTCTTTTTTCAATAAAGTCGAAGAAGCCTATGAAAGTAAGGTAGAGGCTAAAGAATACATGGATGCCTACCGGGCTTTTAAAAAGGTTGTGCCAAGTATCGGAGAAGAAAAACGACTTGGACGGGAGTTCGAAGAAGTGAGTGGTTATTCTCTCTATCGCGCGACCCAGGCTGCAAAGCAAAAAGAGGAAGGATGGTTTTCTCTTGAAGAATAAATTAGAGTATGCAAAACAGATCGTTTTGGAAGCAGGGGAGTATTTACGTCTTCATCTCAATGATTCCTTAATGATTACGAAAAAGACGGGGCCAACGGACTTGGTCACCCAAATGGACCAACAAGTTCAACAGGATTTGGTTGAAAAAATCAATCGTCGCTATCCCGAAGATCGGATTTTTGCGGAGGAAGATGGTCTTCGATCCCCGATTTCAGAAGGAGCGGTTTGGGTAATCGATCCCATTGATGGGACCAATAATTTTGTGACCCAAAAGGAAGACTTTGCGGTCATGGTAGCCTATTTTGAAGACGGGATTGGTCAGTTTGGTTTGATCTACGATGTCATGCGGGACCACCTCTTTTATGGTGGTGGGGAATTCCCAGTTTATCGCAATGAGGTTGAACTGACGCCCTTTGTGGATCAGCCTTTGGAGAACTTCCTGATTGCGTCAAATGTCGGTATGCTTGAGAAAAATGACTGGGGGATGGCCGATCTTGGAATGGATTCACTAGGAATTCGAGTCTATGGGAGTGCCGGCATTAGTTTTGCAAAAATTCTCTCAGGCGGTATTTTGGCTTACTTTAGCTATATCTGGCCATGGGACTATGCAGCAGCGGCGATCATGGGCGAACGGTTAGGATACATAGTCTTAAATCTAAATGGGGATAAACCCAATTACCAGACAGTGGAACCCATTATGATGGTTCCAAAAACTAAGCTAACAGAAATTCAAACCTATCTTAAGAAAGGGAGAAGTTAAATGAATTTTCCCAATGGTTTTAAAGAAAAATACCAGCATCTTCTAGGTGAGGATGCTGCTGCTTTTTTTGCGACCTTTGATCAAGAAGCGTTAGCAGCCTTTCGCACCAATCCCTTGAAAGAAGCGCAAAAAGTATTTGACGATCCCATTCCTAATACGCCTTGGGGGCACTACGGAAAGGTCTCAGGGAAATCCATCGAGCACGCAACAGGCTTGGTCTATTCGCAAGAGCCAGCAGCTCAGATAGTGGCCCAAGTCGCCCAGCCGAAACCTGGGATGAAGGTCCTAGACCTAGCCGCAGCACCTGGTGGTAAGACGACGCAACTCTTGTCTTATTTGGACAATCAAGGACTCTTGGTCTCCAATGAAATCCACAAGGGACGCTCGAAAATTCTCGTAGAGAATGTCGAACGCTTTGGTGCGCGAAATGTGCTAGTAACCAATGAGTCTGCCGATCGTCTGGCCAAAGTCTTCTCAGGCTTTTTTGATCTGATTGTACTAGACGCCCCTTGTTCAGGTGAGGGGATGTTCCGCAAGCAACCAGATGCCATGGACTATTGGTCCATCGATTATCCTCGAGAGTGCAGTCTCCTTCAAAGAGAGATTCTAGAGGATGCTCTCAAGATGTTGGTTCCGGGTGGTTTCTTGGTTTATTCAACCTGTACTTGGGCTCCTGAGGAGAATGAAGAGATCGTATCCTGGCTTCTGGAAAACTATGATCTGGAATTGGAAACTATCGAGAAGATCAATGGTATGGCAGAAGGCATTGACTATCCAGAAACGGCGCGCATGTATCCTCATCTCTTTAAAGGGGAGGGACAATTTGTTGCTAAGTTCCGCTATCTAGGAGAGAATCGACCTGCCAAAGTCCCTTCGAAGAAGGACCAATTATCTGCAGAACAAAAGAAATGGTGGCAGGAATTTGCTAAGAAACATTTTAAAGTCACACTGGAAGGGGTTCTCGAAACCTTTGGTGACGAGCTGTATTTGGTTCCTTTAGGTTTACCAGATTTGCGCAAAGTAAAAATTGCTCGAAATGGTTTGCACCTCGGAACCTTCAAGAAAAATCGTTTTGAACCTAGTTTTGCCCTTGGCCTAGCTCTAAGACCGAGAGAAGTTAAAGAGACCGTTGCCATCACACCAGAGGACTTTGTCCATTATGTGGCGGGAGAGACCATCCAATTGAAGGAAACACATCCAAATGGTTGGTACCAGGTCCTCGTTGAAGGCAATGGTTTGGGCTTTGCCAAAGTCACTGGACAGACCCTGAAAAATTTCTATCCCAAGGGCCTACGTTTTAGGTAAAATGCTAGGCAAAGAACTGGTTCTATGATATAGTGGAAGTAAAGGTTTTTTTGAAAAAAATTGACAAAAAATCGAAAGTGAAATAGTGAAATATCAAGGAGACATGATTTGAAAACGTCTAAAAAGTTAGTCTTAGGATTAGCGACGATCGCATTAGCAGGAAGCTTATCTGCTTGTGCTTCTTGGATCAATCGTGGAGAGTCTATTACAGCTGTTGGCTCGACTGCCCTACAACCTCTAGTTGAGGGAGTAGTGGACCGTTACATTGAGGAACATCCAGGTAAAATTGTGAATGTGCAAGGAGGAGGATCTGGTACAGGACTTTCTCAAGTTCAATCAGGCGCAGTTGATATCGGAAATAGTGACCTCTTTGCCGAAGAAAAATCTGGGATTGATGCTTCTAGTCTTGTCGATCACCAGGTAGCCGTAGCAGGGACAGCGATCATTGCCAATAAAAATATCTCAGTCGATAATTTGACAACTGAGCAATTGCGAAAGATTTTTACGGGTGAATATACCAACTGGAAGCAATTGGGAGGACCAAATCTTGAGATCACGATTGTGAACCGGGCTGTTGGTTCTGGTAGCCGTGCAGTCTTTGATGCCATTATCATGGATGGCAAACAACCTAAGCAGGCCCAAGAGCAAGATTCTAATGGAATGGTGAAAAATATCGTTTCCCAGACTCCAGGAGCCATCTCTTATCTGGCCTTTACCTACTTGGATAGCAGTGTCAAAACCATGAAGCTCAATGGTTATCAACCAACCAAAGCCAATGTTATCAACAATAACTGGCCAATCTGGTCTTATGAACACATGTATACCAAAGGAAAACCCAATGAGTTGTCTAAAAAATTCATTGACTACATGATGACCGATGAGATCCAGCAAAAGGTTGTTGGTAAGATGGGCTATATCCCAATCAATGATATGAAAGTCACCCGTGATTTAAAAGGGAATGTGACAAAAAAATAAAAGAATTAGGTAAAAAATGAACGAAGTAGCAAAAAAAATGCTGACGAAATCAAAAAACTCCCGCCTAGAAAAATTTGGGAAGACCATTACCTTTCTATGTATGAGTTTGATTGTTGTCGTTGTAGCCATGATTTTGATTTTTGTGGCTCAAAAAGGCTTATCGACTTTCTTTGTCAATAAAGTCAATATCTTTAGTTTTCTATTTGGGAGCTCTTGGAATCCTGCCGCAAAGGAATTCGGAGCCCTACCAATGATTCTAGGTTCCTTTATTGTAACCTTGCTTTCTGCCCTTTTGGCAACGCCATTTGCCATTGGAGCAGCTGTTTTTATGACAGAAGTTTCTCCCAAAGGAGCTCGTTTCTTGCAACCAGCGATTGAGCTTTTGGTGGGAATTCCTTCCGTTGTTTATGGATTCATTGGTCTTCAAGTCGTTGTCCCTTTCACCCGTAGTCTCTTTGGAGGGACTGGTTTTGGGATCCTCTCCGGGGTCTTTGTCCTCTTTGTTATGATCCTGCCAACAGTCACCTTTATGACGACCGATAGCCTCCGAGCTGTTCCCCGTCATTACCGGGAAGCTAGTATGGCCATGGGAGCGACCCGCTGGCAAACCATTTGGCATGTCACCCTCAAGGCAGCCCGCTCTGGAATCTTTACAGCAGTTGTCTTTGGTATGGCGCGTGCCTTCGGGGAAGCTTTGGCTATCCAGATGGTGGTCGGAAACTCGGCAGTGGTACCAACCTCGCTCACGACACCAGCTTCCACCCTCACCTCTATTTTGACCATGGGAATCGGAAATACCGTCATGGGTACGGTCAATAACAATGTTCTTTGGTCACTTGCCTTGGTATTGCTCTTCATGAGTCTTGCCTTTAACAGTGTGATTAAACTGATTACGAAAGAAAGAGGTAAGAAGAACTATGCACGCTAAACGAATGGATAAAATTGCAACAGGAGTACTGTATGCTATTTCAGGGATCATCGTTGCGATTCTTGCCTCATTGATCCTTTATATCTTGGTCCGTGGCTTGCCCCATGTATCCTGGCACTTCTTGACTGGGAAATCCTCTTCTTATCAAGCAGGAGGAGGGATCGGAATTCAATTGTATAATTCCTTTTTCCTCTTAGTCATTACCTTGGTGATTTCCTTCCCACTTTCTCTTGGGGCTGGGATTTACCTTTCTGAGTACGCTAAAAAAGGGCGCTTGACCAATTTGGTTCGTACCTGTATTGAGATCTTGTCTTCCTTGCCATCTGTTGTTGTAGGTCTCTTTGGTTACTTGGTCTTTGTTGTCCAGTTCAAATATGGATTTTCGATCATTTCAGGTGCCTTGGCCTTGACCGTCTTTAACCTGCCCCAGATGACCCGCAATATCGAAGATAGCTTGCAGCACGTCCATCATACGCAGCGTGAAGCAGGTCTAGCTCTGGGCTTGTCTCGCTGGGAAACCGTGATGCATGTCGTGGTTCCTGAGGCTCTTCCAAGCATTATCACTGGGGTTGTCTTGGCCTCAGGACGGATCTTTGGAGAAGCTGCTGCCTTGATCTATACAGCAGGCCAATCAGCTCCAGCTCTCGATTGGTCAAACTGGAATATCTTTAGTGTGACGAGTCCGATTTCGATCTTCCGTCAAGCTGAAACCTTGGCCGTCCATATCTGGAAGGTCAATAGCGAAGGAACCATTCCTGATTCCATTGAAGTCTCAGCTGGTTCTGCTGCGGTTCTTTTGATCTTTATCTTGATCTTTAACTTTGGAGCCCGCAAACTCGGAAGTTACCTTCATAAAAAACTAACATCTGCTTAAAGGAGAAGAAATGTCAAAATACAATTGGGATGAGAGACACATCATTACTTTTCCTGAAGAAAAGGTGGTCCTATCGACTAAAGATTTGCATGTCTATTATGGAACGAACGAGTCCATCAAAGGCGTTGACATGCAGTTTGAAAAGAATAAGATTACAGCCTTGATCGGTCCTTCAGGATCGGGGAAATCAACCTACCTTCGTAGTTTGAACCGGATGAATGATACCATCGATATTGCGCGTGTAACGGGTGAAATTTGGTATGAAGGAATCGATGTCAATCGCCCAGATATCAATGTCTATGAAATGCGCAAGCATATCGGAATGGTTTTCCAACGACCAAATCCTTTTGCCAAATCGATTTACAAAAATATTACCTTCCCGCATGAACGTGCTGGTGTGAAAGACAAGAAAGTCTTGGACGAATTGGTCGAAACTTCTTTGAGACAGGCAGCTCTATGGGATCAGGTCAAGGATGATCTTCATAAATCAGCACTGACACTTTCAGGTGGCCAACAGCAACGACTTTGTATCGCGCGGGCCATCTCTGTGAAGCCAGATATCTTACTCATGGATGAGCCAGCATCAGCACTTGACCCGATTGCGACAGCGCAATTAGAAGAAACCATGCTGGAGTTGAAGAAGGATTACACGATTGTCATCGTGACCCACAGCATGCAACAAGCAGCCCGTGCTAGTGATTATACCGGTTTCTTTTATCTTGGAAACCTCATCGAGTACGATAAGACTTCGAATATTTTCCAAAACGCGAAATTGCAATCGACCAACGATTATGTATCAGGTCACTTTGGATAAAGTAATATGACAATAAAAAGGAAAATAGAATGACAGAACCAATTTTGCAAGTCAAGGACTTGTCGGTTTATTACAATAAAAAGAAGGCTTTAAATAGTGTCTCCTTGGACTTTGCTCCAAAAGAGATTACAGCCTTGATTGGTCCTTCAGGATCAGGGAAATCTACCCTTTTAAAAGCCATTAACCGCATGGGGGACCTTAACCATGAGGTTACAACCACAGGCACCATCCTCTACAACGGTCACAATATCTACGGACCACGGACCGATACGGTCGAATTGCGTAAGGAAATCGGAATGGTCTTTCAACAGCCCAATCCCTTTCCAATGTCCATTTATGATAACGTGACCTACGGCTTGATGATCAATGGTGTCAAGGACAAGGCTGTCTTGGATGAGGCGGTTGAAACCTCACTGAAACGCGCTTCCATCTGGGATGAGGTCAAGGATCGCCTGCATGATTCAGCGATCGGACTTTCTGGTGGTCAACAGCAGAGGGTCTGTGTAGCGCGGGTCCTTGCGACCAGTCCAAAGATTATTCTTTTGGATGAACCAACTTCAGCGCTGGACCCGATTTCAGCTGGTAAGATTGAAGAAACCCTGTATGGACTAAAAGACCGCTACACCATGCTCTTGGTGACACGCTCCATGCAGCAAGCGAGTCGGATTTCCGATAAAACAGCCTTTTTCTTGGATGGCGATTTGATTGAGTACAATGACACCAATGAAATGTTCTTGAACCCAGCTAAGAAAGAAACAGAAGACTATGTCTCTGGTAAATTTGGATAGGAAGAAAATAAAATGTTACGAGTTCAATTTGAAGAAGATTTAGAAAAATTGCATAACCAATTTTATGCAATGGGAAATGAAGTGTTGACCCAAATCAATCGTACGGTTCGTGCTTTCGTGACCCATGACCGTGAATTGGCCCGCCAGGTCATCGAAGATGATGCGGAGATCAACGAGTACGAAGTGAAATTAGAGCGCAAATCCTTTGAGATTATTGCCCTTCAACAGCCAGTTTCACAAGACCTTCGTGTGGTTATGACGGTCTTAAAAGCGGTATCAGACTTAGAGCGGATGGGTGACCATGCGGTTTCAATCGCCAAAGCAACCATTCGCATGAAAGGTGAAGTCCGCATCCAATCTGTTGAAGAAGAGATCAGCAAGATGGGTCGTGAAGTTAAAGACTTTGTTGAAGCGACACTGGATGTTTACCTCAAAGGTGATGTGGATTTGGCTTATGACGTTGCTACACGGGACGAAGTGATCAACCATTACTTTGATAGCATTCAAGAATTGGCGACAGAAGAAATCCGGAAGAATCCAGAGTCCATCGTGACCGGACGGGATTATTTCCAAGTGATCAACTTCTTGGAACGCATCGGAGATTATGCAAAAAACATTTGTGAGTGGGTAGTTTACTTCGAAACAGGTAAAATTATCGAAATGTAGGAGTATTGAATCTTTTCGATCTCAGACAGGCATTCCAATGCTTGTCTTTTCTTTTATCTTGACTTTGTGATAAAATAGTTTTATTAGGGCTTTTAGTTGAAAAGCAAAGAAATTTAAAGGAGGAAATTATGCAAGCAGTTGCACATTTTGTAGAAACATTCGTTCCAGAACATTACGAAGTGTTTTTGGATTTAAGTCGTAAAACAAAGACTTTTAGTGGTCGTGTGGTCATTACAGGTCAGGCTAAGACCAATAAAATCTCGCTTCACCAAAAGGATTTGACCATAGAAACAGTAGAAGTAGCCGGTCAAGCCCGTCCATTTACGGTTGATGATGCCAATGAAGCAGTCTATGTTGAATTGGAAGGAACAGGTCAAGTGACAGTTACCCTGACCTATTCTGGTAAGATTACAGACAATATGACAGGGATTTACCCATCTTACTACAGAATTGATGGCGTGAAGAAGGAAGTCCTCTCTACTCAGTTTGAGAGCCATTTTGCGCGTGAAGCTTTTCCAAGTGTGGACGAGCCTGAAGCCAAAGCAACTTTCGATCTTTCTTTGAAATTTGACCAAGCAGAAGGTGAAATTGCCCTCTCAAATATGCCTGAAATCGACGTGGAAAACCGCAAAGAAACAGGCATTTGGAAATTTGCAACGACTCCACGGATGTCTTCTTACCTCCTTGCCTTTGCTGCTGGAGATCTTCAAGGAGTGACAGCTAAGACCAAGAATGGAACCCTAGTCGGTGTCTACTCTACCAAAGCTCACCCATTAGAAAACTTGGGCTTCTCATTGGATATTGCCGTTCGTGCTATTGAATTTTATGAAGACTACTATGGCGTGAAGTATCCAATCCCTCAATCCCTTCATATCGCCCTTCCAGACTTCTCTTCAGGAGCGATGGAAAACTGGGGCTTGGTAACCTACCGTGAAGTCTACCTTCTAGTAGATGAAAACTCTACGGCCCAAAGCCGTCAAACAGTAGCCTTGGTGGTGGCTCACGAATTGGCCCACCAATGGTTCGGAAACCTCGTGACCATGAAATGGTGGGATGATCTCTGGTTGAATGAAAGCTTTGCCAATATGATGGAATATGTCAGCTTGGATGCCATTGAACCAAGCTGGAATATCTTTGAAGACTTCCAAACAACTGGAGTGCCTGCTGCCTTGAAACGCGATGCTACAGATGGCGTTCAATCCGTCCATGTGGAAGTCAAACACCCTGATGAGATCAACACCCTCTTTGACCCAGCAATCGTTTACGCCAAGGGTAGCCGTCTCATGCACATGCTTCGCCGTTGGTTAGGCGATGACGCCTTCCGTAAAGGGTTGAAGATCTACTTTGAAAAACACCAATACGGCAATACTATCGGTCGTGACCTTTGGGATGCTCTTGGGCAAGCTTCAGGTCGTGATGTTGCAGCCTTTATGGATTCTTGGTTGGAGCAACCAGGATACCCTGTTGTTTCAGCTTCTGTGGAAAACGATACCTTGATCATCCGTCAAGAGCAGTTCTATATCGGAGAAAGAGAAGAAAAAGGCCGCAAGTGGGTTGTTCCGTTAAATAGCAACTGGACGGGTATTCCAGATACCTTGGAAACTGAAGTCTTAGAAATCCCAAACTATAGTGCCTTGAAAGCGGCTAACAATGGTGCTCTTCGCTTCAATACAGAAAATACAGCTCACTATATCAGTGACTACCGTGGGGAATTGTTGGAAGACATCCTTGCTGACCTTGCTAGCTTGGATAGCACTTCGAAACTACAAGTGGTTCAAGAACGCCGTCTCTTAGCGGAAAGTGGTCAAATTTCTTATGCAAGCCTCTTGCCAGTGATTGAACACTTGACAGAAGAAAGTTCCTACTTGGTTGTTTCAGCTGTTTCGAGCGTCTTAGCTGGAATCAGTCTCTTTGTGGATGAAGGAACTGAAACAGAAGCGGCCTTCCATGAGTTGTTGAAACGCTTGAACCGTTACAACTTTGAACGCTTGGGTCTAGAAGCTAAGCCTGGTGAAACAGAAGAAGACGAAAAAGTTCGTCAGCTAATGATTGCTAATATGATCAAGGCCAATGATGAAGCTGCAAAAGCTCAAGCGAGCGCTATCTTTGAAGCGCATGCAGATGATTTGGAAAAACTTCCAGCTGCCATCCGCCTGCAAATCTTGGTCAACCAAATCAAGCACCAGGAAACCAAGGAGCTTAGCCAACAATACCTGGATACTTATGTTAAGACAGTAGATGGAAACTTTAAACGCCAGTTGGCGGCTGCACTTTCTTACACTAAGGATGAGGAAACTTTGGAAGCTCTATTGAAGGAGTGGAAGAACAAGGATGTGGTGAAACCTCAGGACTTGGCTATGAGCTGGTACTACAACTTCTTGCACGATGACTTTACCCAAGGAAGAACTTGGAATTGGGCGCGTGAAAACTGGGATTGGATCAAGAAAGCCCTCGGTGGTGATATGAGCTTTGATAAGTTTGTCATCTACCCAGCTAACTGTTTCCAGACCCGTGAACGCTTAAATGAATACAAGGCCTTCTTTGAGCCTCAATTGGATGATATGGCGATCAGCCGTAATATCAAGATGGGAATTAAAGAAATCGCGGCTCGAATCGATCTTATCGGGCGGGAGAAAGCAGCTGTTGAAGCAGCGCTTCTATCCATGAAATAAGAAAATAATCGATACAAAATTTTTATATGATACCTCTTAAGTAGACATGGTAAATAACCAAAGTCTACTTAAGAGGTATTTTTATGTCTAGAAGAGAAAGATTTAGCCCATACGAGAAAGAACAGGCTAGTTTAGAATTTTTTAAGTAAAAATTTAGGCCTGTTTAAGCCTTCTAAAGTATAATCGCCTTACTTAAAGGATCGAGCTCCCTTTAAAATTTAAAATACAAGTACTTGTAAAAAAGATAAAAGGTAAAAAGATGAATCAAAAAGAAACAAAACAAGTAGTCGAAACGCAAGAATCCAAAGAAAAAATGGTCGTCCTCAAACGAAGTCCTAAGTGGTGGATCGGTATGGCAGCAGTTGGTGGATTATTGGTCGGTGCTGGAAGTGGCTTTGGGGTCGGTGTCATCGCCTCACAATCTTCCAATTCTCAACAATTTTCTCAACCGGTTCAAACGGGTCAAAACCAAGGAACCAATCAGCAACAAAATAGTCAAAATGGCCATGCTTCACAAGGAAACCAGCAAAATGGTGGCCTACAGGACGGCGGTCCTCAAGGCAGTGGTCCTCAAGGTGGTGGCCAAGGACATGGTGGTCCACAAGGCGGTGGTCCTGGTCAGATGCCACAGGAAGGCAATGGTGGCCCTCAAGGAAATGGTCCAGAAAATGGCATGAACCAATTTGGCGGACAACAAGAAGGGCACCAGGATTCCTCTAACAAGTCCAACAAAAAGAAAGCGAAGAATAAAAACAAGACAAGTGACAGTCAAAGTAACAAGGAAAACACGACAAACTCATAAAATAATCTTCCTCAGGCAGACTGAATTTGCTAGTAAAACAAGATTCGAAACTATAGGAAATGAAGTAAAGTCGTGTTATAATGATTAAGAATAGATTAGAAAGACTCACTCAGGAAAGAGAAGAGGAAGCCACGATGATTAAAATTCTATTGGTCGAAGATGACCTTGGTTTATCAAATTCAGTATTTGATTTTTTAGATGATTTTGCGGACGTCATGCAGGTCTTTGACGGAGAAGAAGGTCTTTACGAAGCAGAGAGCGGTATCTATGATTTGATTCTGCTGGACCTCATGCTTCCTGAAAAAGACGGATTCCATGTCTTAAAAGAGTTGCGTGAAAAAGGCGTGACAACCCCTGTTTTGATCATGACAGCTAAAGAAAGTCTGGATGACAAAGGGCATGGATTTGAGCTAGGAGCAGACGATTACCTCACCAAGCCTTTCTATCTTGAAGAGCTTAAGATGCGGATTCAAGCTCTCTTGAAACGTTCAGGGAAGGTCAATGAAAATACCCTCAATTATGGCAATTTAAAGGTTAATTTATCCACTAATTCGACTTACGTGGACGATAAGGAAGTGGAACTTCTTGGGAAGGAATTTGATCTTTTGGTCTATTTCCTTCAAAACCAAAATGTCATCCTTCCAAAGACCCAGATCTTCGATCGTCTCTGGGGCTTTGACAGTGACACAACTATCTCAGTGGTTGAAGTCTATGTTTCAAAAATCCGTAAGAAATTAAAAGGAACAGATTTTGTTGAGAACTTGCAAACATTGCGCAGTGTGGGGTATATCTTAAAAGATGTTAACAAGGATTAAGAAAACCGTCGGGGAAGATGATTTTTCCTACTTCATCCGATATTTTGGTCTCTTCACCTTGATATTCTCAGCCATGACCCTGATTATCATCCAGGTCATGCGCTCGAGTCTCTATACAACGGTCGATGAGAATCTCAAGACCCTGAGTCAGGATCCCTATTCCATTATAGCTATTGCCAACCGGGATCAGAAACAGTCTAATTCCAAAGAGGGTGATGAACATGAGATGATGATGCCTGATCCTGATAAATCGGAACCAAAAGGAGACGTTACTTCCAATACGACTGTTGTTCTACTGAACAAAAAATATCAAAACTTAACAACGGGAAATGGGTTTTTAAACTTCAAAACTGTAACTTTTGGTCGTAAATTGCTTAACAAGGTTTCTCAACTCCAAATCACAAATAGTTACGGGAAAAAAGAAAGTTACCGGGCTTACATGACGGATTTGGGCTTGTCTGATGACGGAGATAGCGACGTCAAGTATGCGGTTGTCATGACCAATATCAGTCAGCTAGAACAGACCAGTGAAGAGCACGAGAGTCAGATCGCACTCGTCATGATTTGCTTCTGGGGAATCTCCTTATTTGCGAGTCTCTTCCTTGCCCGTCTTAGCGTTAAGCCCCTTCTTGAGGGTATGCAAAAGCAAAAGGCTTTTGTAGAGAATGCTTCTCATGAGTTACGGACACCTCTAGCAGTTTTGCAAAATCGCCTTGAATCGCTTTTTAGAAAGCCAGAAGCGACTATTATGGAATCGAGCGAGAGTATTGCGTCCAGCTTGGATGAAGTGCGAAATATGAAACTCTTGACCACCAATCTTCTGAACATTGCCCGAAGAGATGATGGCTTGAAGCCAGAGATTGAAGATATTGAGCCAAGCTTTTTCGATCAGACTTTCTCGAATTTTGAGATTGTTGCTGAAGAAAATGATAAGATTTTTCGTGGTGACAATCAGGTGGATAAAGTCATTTGTTCGGATAAGACATTGCTCAAGCAGTTGATGACTATTCTCTATGACAACGCCTTGAAATACACCGATGAAGACGGTGAGATCCAGTTTGAAGTCCAGTTAAAGGACAAGAATCTCTTTCTAAGAGTGGTGGATAATGGTCCGGGTATTCGTGATGAGGATAAGAAACGAATCTTTGATCGTTTTTACCGGGTGGACAAGGCCAGAACTCGTCAAAAAGGTGGATTTGGTTTGGGTTTATCGCTTGCCAAGCAGATCGTTGAAGCCTTTAAAGGGACTATTCAAGTTAAAGATAACAAACCCAAGGGGACTGTCTTTGAAGTGAAGTTATCCACTAAGACGGAAAGTCGTAAAAAAAATCGTTCATAAATTTTTAAAAAAGAAAAGAGGAAATCTTATGAGTTCAAAAATGTTGCATACTTGCCTTCGTGTAGAAAACTTGGAAAAATCAATCGCTTTTTACCAAGATGCATTTGGTTTTGAGGAAAAACGTCGGAAGGATTTCCCAGACTACCAATTCACCATTGTGTATTTGGCCTTGCCTGGGGATGACTACGAGTTGGAATTAACCTACAACTATGATCATGGTCCTTATGTCATTGGAGATGGCTATGCCCACGTAGCCTTGAGTACACCAGATCTAGAAGGTTTACATGCAGAGCATAAGGCTAAAGGCTATGAAGTGACCGAACCAAAAGGTCTTCCAGGAACTCAACCGAATTACTATTTCGTAGTAGATCCAGATGGCTATAAAGTAGAAGTCATTCGCGAAAAATCAATTTGATAATAACCAGGGCGACTGTCGCCCTCTTTTTTTATGAAAACATTTACAAAAAAGGACTGTTTTTTGGAGAGAAATTTGCTATAATAAAGTTATGCGATTCAAACACACAAAAATTATTTTATTAATCCTTATAAATCTTCTTTTAGTTGGTCTTTTGTATATTGGTTACCAAAAGATTCAAAAAGCACGAGAAAACAAGGCCTATCAGGACCAATTTTCTAAGGTAACCCAGCTAGAAGGAGAGGTGGAGAAAGGAAAAAATGTTCAGCTTCAAGAAGGAATAATAGGGACCTCCTATGTGACGGCTTATTATCCTACAAAAGATGGGCAACCCGTTGCGATTATTAAAGAAAAAATCCAAGAAGATCTGAATCATTTAGGATCGGATGAGAAAACCAAGGAACCCAAGCATTTAACTTTCTACCATAGTGAAGAAGCAGCAGCTCCTTTTGTCGGCTATCATCCCATTCAGATCAAGCGGGCTGAGTATCAGTACAGAAAAGGAAAATTCATCAAAGATGAGACGGTGAAGCTGCCTCTCTTTTACTTGGATGATGAGAACAATCCTCTGACCCTCAGCCAGGTTTTTGCGGATCCAGATGGAGCTAAGCAGATCTTTTTGGAAGAGTTGCAAGGCAATCTAGCCTTTCGTCAGCTGGATGAAGAGAGCATTGAGAAAATGGTCGCTCATTTTGCAGAGTTAGATCTGAGCCAATGGGAATTTCAATATGAAAAAGGAAATTTCACCATTCCCTTTCCAACTGAGGTTAAGGGAGATGATACCTTTACTGTTCCCTTGTCTAAATTCTATGATGTGATCGATACTGAACGGTTGCTTTCTGAAGATTTGGCCTCCTATCATTCTTATATTGAAGAGCGTCATCGCAAGATGATTGCACTGACCTTTGATGATGGGCCGGATCCAACGACGACTCCTCAAGCTCTTTCTATCTTAAAGAAATACAATGCCAAAGCAACTTTCTTTATGGTTGGAAAAAATGTCAATGCTTACCCAGATATTGCCAAGCAAGTTCGTAAGGAAGGGCATCAGATTGGAAACCATACCTGGAATCACCCTCAATTACCAAAATTGAGCTTAGACGGTGCTAAAAAAGAGATTCTAGATACTCAAGAAGCCATCCAAAAAGCGACAGGCGTCCAAACGAAGATCATGCGTCCACCATACGGAGCAATTAATAGTGCCATCCAATACGGGGTGGACCAATCCTATATTATGTGGGATGTGGATAGTTTAGACTGGAAGAGCCACAATACAACAGCCATTCTGAATGAAGTAAAAAAAGCTGTCAAACCAGGTTCGATTATCCTCATGCATGATATCCATCAAACCACGATTGATGCTCTGCCAGCACTGCTTGACTATCTCAAAGCCCAAGGCTATACCTTTGTAACGGTCGATGAATTATTGAACTATCAACTTGAAAGTCATCGCATTTATTACAATGGAAATTAACGTAAAAATCCTCTGCAGTTCCATTCACTAGCAGAGGATTTTCTTATTCATTTAAAAAGAGTTGAGAATCTTTTAAGACGATTTCACGTACAGAGGCGTATTTTTTCAAGGATTTCAGTTCTTCTGGGTGGGTGATAAAGGTGACCACGTAGCCATCACGCCCCATCCGTCCTGTCCGACCGGCACGGTGGGTATAGGTCTCCACATCACGGGGGAGATCGTAGTTAATCACACATTCGAGATGTTCAATATCAATTCCGCGTGCCACCAAATCGGTAGCAAGCAAGAGGGTTAGCTGATGGTCTTTGAAGCGTTCCAGAATGACCTTGCGGTATTTGACATTGACATCACTGGCTAGAGAAACAGCATCGATATCTCTATATTGCAGTTTTTCTTCTGCGCTTCCGAGATCGGATAAGCTATTGAAAAAAACCAAGCCACGGAAATCTTCAACATGGGCGAGTTTGCGGAGCAATTCGACCTTGTCCCGCTTATCCACTTGCATGTAAAAATGTTGGATATTATCCAAAGAAACCCCATCAACCGCAATGCGAAGGGTATTTTCTTCTAGCTGGTCTGGATCGACCTTGGCTGTAGCACTCATGTAGACATATTGATGGTCGCGGGGAGCATAGTGGCTGATCTTATCGACAAAGTGGTACTGAGAATCGCTCAGTAATTGGTCAAATTCATCTAAAATGATGGTATCTACATTCATCATTTTGATCTTTTTCAGCTTGATCAGTTCAAAGATCCGACCAGGGGTCCCAACCAGGATTTCGGGTCCTTTTTTGAGGCGTTCAATCTGACGTTTTTGACTGGATCCAGAAAGGAAGAGTTGGGTCTGGAGCCCAAGAGGCTCTGCCCATTGTTTGGTGACATCAAAAATTTGTCCCGCCAACTCCGTATTAGGAGCCAAGATCAAGAGCTGTTGGGCCTTCTTAGGTTTGACTTTGAGCAAGCTAGGAAAGAGGTAGGCCAGGGTCTTTCCCGTACCAGTGGGACTGATCCCGAGGACATTTCCGCCTTCGTAGATAGGGGAGAAGATTTGCTCCTGAATGTCAGTGAAGGTATCAAATCCAAGTGTTTCTAGCTGGTCTATCCAGCTTTGTGGAAATTGTTCTTTCATTCTTTTTTATCCTTAAATTGTATTCCAGCGCTTTGGCGCATTTGGTAGAGGGTTTCATGGACCTGCTCAGCCGTTTTTAACCACTCGAGGTAAGCCGTCTCTTTTTGCCCAGCTATGGCAAGAGCAAAGGCCTCGGCCTCTTCTTGCATGACATGACTGCAGGACTCAATAGGAAGGTCGATAACCTCTCCAGAATGGCTGACGAAATGAGCCTGGTCCATTGCAGCTACAGCATTTAGGGTTAGGGTTCCAGTCTTGGTGTAGATTTCAGCAGGGAGATGACTGGTAATGTTTTTTCCCGCCTGAATAGCAACCTGAAACTCAGGATAGATCAAGATCCCTTGCCCATAGAGATCAACTGAGTTAGGTAATTGGTGAGCGGTGTAGTGACTAGAGTCTGGCGCTCCAAAAAAGCCAATGGCCAGATAGAGGCAGTAGACTCCCAGATCCATTAGAGCGCCACCTGCATAGAGATCTGAGAAAATATTAGGCATCTCATCAGCAAGGAGGGCAGGTAACTTGGAAGAATACTTGGCAAAGGTAAAGTTGGCGCCTAGTATCTCCTGGCCTGAAAGGAAGTCTTTAACGACTTGAAAGGCAGCTTCTTGGTAATTTCTAGCAGCTTCAAAGAGAAAAACATGGTGGTCTTTAGCAAGCTTCACTAGTTCTTTCCATTCAGCAGGACTCGTCACAGCTGGTTTTTCAATGATGACATGCTTCTTGGCTAGAATAGCAAGCTTGGCCTGAGCGTAGTGAAGAGAGTTGGGGCTGGCAATGTAGACTACATCCAGTTCGCTATCTAAGAAGTCCACTAAGTCAGTGTAGCAGGAGATCGCTTCATATGGGTCACAAAAATCTCGAGCTGTCTTCATTTTTCTCGAATACAAAGCCTGCAAACGATAGTGACCCGTCTGGTGAGCCGCAATTATAAATTCATGTGAAATCCAACTCGTTCCAATAATTCCAAGCCTTAGCATCAGATGTCCTCCCGCAATCGATTCACTCTATTATACCATGAAAAGGTGGAGGGGGCAGTATAAAGTAGAAAATATGCACTGATTATTGTATAATGAAGTGATATGCATAGAAGGGAAAACAATAGGAGTGAGAAATTCAGAATTACTGATCATTATTCCAGCTTATAATGAAAGTGGAAATATTGAAAAAACAATCAAGATGATTGAAGATCATACGCCCGAATTTGATTATGTCATTATCAATGATTGTTCTACAGATCATACACTTGAAATTTGTCGCAATCATCGCTATAACGTCATTGATTTACCCATCAATTTAGGTATTGGTGGTGCTGTGCAAACAGGATATCAATACGCAGTTAAAGAAGGATACCAGTATGCGGTTCAAGTGGATGGAGATGGCCAACATAATCCTGAATTTATTAGAATGATGCTTCAAGTTCTACAAGAGAAAGATGTGAATATGGTGATTGGCTCTCGTTTCATTGAAAATCAAGGTTTCCAATCCTCATTCGCGCGGCGGATTGGAATCTCATTTTTTGAAAAATTAATCAAGGTTTTGACGGGTCAAAAGGTAACAGATCCAACTTCTGGTTTACGAGTTGCTGACCGAAAAGTGATTGAGGAATTCGCCAAGCAATATCCAAGTGATTATCCAGAACCAGAGACGATTGTATCCCTCTTGACCTCGGGTTATTCCGTTGCAGAAGTACCTGTCTTGATGAATGAACGAGAACATGGTGAATCGTCTATTACCTTAAGTAAATCAGTCTATTATATGATTAAGGTGACAATGGCTATGTTAGTGGCTAGAATAGGTGGAGGATATAAGAAATAAGATGCTAAATATTTGGTTAACCCTTATTGTAATTATTTTTATGGTTTATATTCTGCGACTAGTTGCAAAGAAAGTTGTTGAAATGAGAAATGTCATCTCTTGGCTTATTCTTTGTATCGTCTCGTTGCCAGTCATTTGGTTTCCTAATTTGATTGGACAACTTTCAAAGATGTTAGGAATTCAAGTTCCAAGCAATCTAGTCTTCTTCTTAGGTTTCTGTTTACTTGTTTATTTAAACTTCTCTTTGACTCGGATTACCTCAAAACAATCCGTTCAAATCCGACAGTTGTCTCAGAAAATTGCATTACAGGTTAAAGAGCATGAAGAATAATCAGCCTATTTCAACTGAGAAGGTATATTTTTGGAATCTGTTAGGAAACTTGGCATTCGCTGGATCATCTGTGCTATTTACATTAATCGTTACACGAATGACCTCTCCAATGGAAGCAGATTCCTTTAGTCTGGCTTATGGAATTGCTGCGATTCTTGTGGTGGTAGGAATGTTTCAGGTTCGAAGCTACCAGGGGACAGATGTCCATTATAGACATTCCTTTACAAGCTATAGTATTGCCAGAGGTCTCTCTCTCCTACTTATGGTGGCTATCTTCTTTCCTTATTTATTTATTTCGGGGATTGATCTTCATGAGAGTTCAAAAATTACCATTATCGCCTTATATGTTCTCTTTCGAATGTGTGAGGCAATTTCTGATCTTTTCCAAGGGATGTTTCAGCGTCATGAACGATTGGATATTGCTGGCAAATCAATGACGATTCGTTATTCTATTAGCACAATCCTTTTATTGGTATTTTTACTTGTCACAAAATCCTTGACCCAGTCCTTGCTTTATTTAGTCCTTTTAAATTTTATTTTTGTATTCTCTTATGATTACGTAAAATCAAAAGAATTTGAATCCATTGATATTTCAGTAAACAATCTCAAAAGGAACTTGTTCGATGCGATTGCTATTTTAAAAAATTGTATTCCTCTCTTTATTAGTGGATTTTTACTTGCTTATATTTTCAATGAACCTAGAATCGCCATTGACTCTGAAATCAGACTGGGACATTTTATTGCAGGTACACAACGGGATTATAATATTTTGTTTATGCCTGTCTTTTTTATGAGTCTCTTTATTTTAATCCTTAGACCCTTAACAACTCAGTTAGCGATCTTATGGAAGAATAAAGACTTGAAAAAATTCGATGCCATTATTAAGAAATTGTTTGTGATTGTCTTGGGAGTTGGCTTGATTTTGACTGTACTAGCCTATTTGATTGGGACTCCAATTTTAAGTCTTGTTTTTGGCTTACCTTTATATCAACATAGCAGTACGCTAGCTATCCTTGTTTTCTCTGGTATCTTGTATTCTCTTGGGATCGTTTTTGGCGATGTCATGACAGTTATTCGCAAACAAACTTATTTATTGCCTGTATATTTGTTCATGTTCATAACTTCCAAACTGACAAATGACTATTTTGTACATAGATTAGGGCTTTTGGGAGCTTCTTTAAGCTTTTTAATCGTGATGTTCGTTTATTTTAGTGGAAGTTTACTTGTTTATTTTGTTGCAAGAAAAGTAGAAAGGATGAGCTATGCTCGTTAATCAAAAACACACCTGGGTGATTTGTGCTTATGGAGAGAGTGAATATTTAGATGATTGTATTCAATCCTTGAAAAAACAAACTCTCCAATCGCAGATTATTTGTTATAGTTCAACACCATTGGATTCGATCAAAGAACTTTGCCAGCGTTATGATATTCCATTTTATACGAAGCAAGGTGGGGGAATTGGCAAGGATTGGAACAATGCCCTGTCTTTTGTAGAGACAAAATATGCAACCATTGCCCATCAGGATGATTATTATGAGCCGGAATATGCTGAGAAAGTATTGGCTAAGATGGAGAAACATCCAGATGTGTTAATTGGCTATTCTGATTATTTTGAAGAAAAAGACGGCCATAAAATTCCTGCGAATACAAATCTTAAGATCAAAACCTTGATGTTAAAAACCATGAATCTTTTTCCAGCAAGTCATTTCTGGCGCAACCGTGTGATGGCTTTTGGAAATCCGATTTGTTGTCCAGCTGTAACCTATCATCTTGAAAATCTGAAGAATTTCTTTTTTGATGAAGGAATGAGAGTGAGTTTGGATTGGTACGCATGGTATAAGATCAGTGAGTATAAAGGTCGTTTTGCTTATGTATCTGATAAGCTTATGTGCCACCGTATCCATGGAGAGTCTGAAACATCAAAAACGATTGCAGACAACACTCGAAGTAAAGAAGATCTATATATGTACGAACTCTTCTGGCCCAAATGGATTGCTAAGTTGCTAATGAGACAATATGTGAAGAGTCAACTTTCAAATAAGTAGGAGAAACTAATGGGATTTTTTGTTGATAGTTATGAGCGAAATAAAAAGTATTTAGGAGCTTTCGCGGTTCTGGCCTTTTGTATGACAGTCATTTATACAAAGCGTTTAGTAGATTTTCCTAAAATTGGTGTGCTGCTATTTGTAGTATTTGCTTTTCTCATTTTTCTTTTACCGAAGAAAAATATAGGGACCTTTATTGCTATGCTCATTGGCGGTCTTTCCTTTGCTTTCATTACACCTGTTTTGAATACGCCCGATGAACAAGTTCACCTATCAAGAACCATTCATATTGTTGAAGGTGACGTAAATATGGGAAATAAAAATATCCATATTACGGAAGATTACTTTGATGTATATAAGAACTTCAAAAAGCCGTTTACCAAATCTTCTTTGTTTGAAGAAAAACAGACGACCAAACAAGTGAAGTTTGGTAAAGAAACTGATTACAGGGCAACAAACTCATATTGGTTTATTGGTTACATTCCTCAGGCTCTTGGATTCGGGATTGGAAAATTTTTGAACTTGAGTGTAGGAGTCTCCTATTACTTAGGTCGAATTTTTAATGTGATCGCTTACTGTATTTTAGCTCTTATTGCCATTAAATTAAGTGGAAAAGCGAATCAGTTGATGACAATGGTTGCGATGTTTCCAATGAATCTGGTACTTGCTGCTTCATACAATCAAGATAGTGTAGCATTAGGGTTTACCTACCTCATTATTGGATTGTTCTTGAACTATGTAACAGATGATGAAAAAGTTGTTAGCATCAAGGATTTATTGCTGTATGCTTTGCTTTGTATCATCCTTGTTACAATGAAACTTCCTTATGTCTTGCTAGTAGGACTATTGCTCTTTATACCGAGAAAGAAAACGAAGTGTAAAAACTACTATCTCATCTCTCTCGCCTTGATTATCGCAGTCTTTGTCTTTACGATTTTTTGGTACGTTCTTACCCAGCAAGTTCGAATTGAGAACTTTAAACTGGAGGGCGCAGATGTAAAAGGCCAAATTAGTAGCATCATTTCAAAACCTCATTGGTATCTTCCAGTGATTTTGAAGGAGATGTTATTATCAGTCAGTCATTTAAATCAGCTCTATACCTTTGGTTGGTTGGATTTATCCATGTCAGAGGTTCTTATTCCAATTTATGCTCTATATAGCTTGATTACTTTTTCAAATTTTGGGAAGATCAAACTTCCAAAAGTATCAGTAGTAGGAGCAAGTTTGGTTTCTTTTGCGATTGTTGGGTTAATCTCTTTAACCTTGTATTTAACCTGGACACCAGTTGGAAATTTTGAAGTTTTAGGAGTTCAAGGTAGATACTATTTAGGAGTTGTCGCTCTGTCTCTACCAGTTATTTGCAGTTTGTTTAAGCAAAGAATTTCAGATGAACAAAAGTTTACGGATCATTTTGTAGTAGAAAGTAGTCTCATTATTATAGGTTTAACTATACTACAAACAATCTCTGTTTTATATGCTGTTGTATAATTGAAAGACTAAAATAAGTTATTACTAGGGGAAACCCTAGTTTTTTGTTACAATAGAGAGTGAATAAGTCAAGGAGTAAGATATGACACTATCAGTTGTAGTCCCATGTTTTAATGAAGAAGAATCAATTCCGTTATTTTATAGGGAAATGGAACGTGTTCGGATAGAGATGGGAGAAAAGTTTGAATATATTTTTATAAATGATGGTTCGTCAGACAGGACGCTATCTGTTCTACGTAAGCTACATGTTACAGATTCGAATGTGCACTATCTTTCCTTTTCACGGAACTTTGGGAAGGAAGCAGCTCTTTATGCTGGTCTCCAACATGCCACAGGTAATTATGTAACAGTCATGGACGTGGATCTACAGGATCCTCCAGAACTATTGATCGAAATGAAGCAGAAGTTGGAGGAAGAGCCGGATTTAGACTGTGTCGGAACGAGACGCGTAACCCGTGATGGGGAACCACCGATTCGCTCTTTCTTTGCACGGATGTTTTATAAATTGATCAATCATATTAGCCAAGTGGAAATGGTCGACGGGGCGCGTGATTTCCGTTTGATGCGCCGTCCTATGGTCAATGCCATACTTGAACTATCTGAGTACAATCGATTTTCTAAGGGAATTTTCGCCTGGGTTGGATTTGAGACAGAATACCTCGAATATAAAAATGTAGAGCGCGTGGCAGGAGAGACGTCTTGGAATTTTTGGTCCCTCTTTAAATACTCGATTGAAGGGATTGTTAATTTCTCGGATGCCCCACTAAATATTGCCTTTATTGGTGGACTTTTATCTTGGATCTTGGCCTTTATCATGGTGATTCTGATCGTAATCCGGACCTTAGTGTTTGGAGATCCTACTTCTGGATGGCCATCCCTCATGACAGTGATTCTTTTCCTAGGAGGGTTCCAATTACTAACCATCGGCATTTTAGGTAAATATATCGGTAAGATCTTCATGGAAACCAAGAAACGTCCAATTTATGTCATCAAAGAGAAAAGTGAAGAATGAACAATATCCTAAGTATGATTCTTGCTGTTAAGCAAAAGATAGATAGATTTTACAAGGAAATTGATCGTCTCCTCGATAAAATCAATCAGTTGGATATGGTAAAAGGGATCCGTAGTCATATTGACCGGCTTATAGAGGTTTTCAACCAAATTAGTAATAAGTTGATCTATTTATTTTTAACTTCCTATGCGCTCATTTTTACATTTGTATCTTTCAATCTGATCAATTTTCAAAGTCGCTCATATGACTATGTGTTTCATTTATCACGCATTGTCGGCTTAGCGGAGTCTATTGAACATTGGGATATCCTTCCCAATCTGAATTTTTTATTTGCATTTGGTACAGGATATGCTTCTCCCATGTTTTATGGTAATTGGCAGTTTTATCCGTCAGCTATCGTTTATATGATGACGAACGATGGAAATCTTGCTTATAGTATTTTTGCCTTCCTGATCACTCTTTGTACAATTCTATCAAGTTATATTGTTGTTTTGAAAATAGTAAATAATAAGATAACTGGCTTAGTAGTGGCACTGACAATACCGTGTTATTATACCTTATTTGGTTTTGGAATGACCATGGTAGTGCCGCTAGTCCCAATTCTTATATATTCTATTTATCGTGTGCTCTACTTAAATAAAAAGAACCCTCTCTATTTGGGGATTGTAGTAGCACTTTTAATTCAAACCCATATTTTATCAACTATTATATTAGCAATTTTTTCTGCGGTATTATTGTTATTAAATTATAAAAGGCTCACACTTGAAAAGATTATCTCTTTTGTATTTTCAATCTTGTTTGCCTTATGCTTGTCGGCAGGATACATTTTTCAATATCTTGAACAGGTTTCATCACAAAAGTTTTTCTTCACATGGACAGCGAGAAGTTTTCCTGTCAACGTGAAAGATACCTTTTGGGTTCCTTTCCCATTCCAAGCAGATCGATATGGTTTTTATAAGCCTTTCACACCATTAGAGTGGCCGATCCATCAATTTGTACGAGATGGACTATTTTATGCGAGTATGATCGTATTCTTATTCTATCGTCGTCTAGGTAGATTAAGTAAGACCATGTTTTGGACTTGTTGGATTTTATATTTTTCTGCGACAAGTCTTTTGCCTTGGAATTCGATATTGAAATACAGTTTTATAGGGAGTATGCAGTATTCAGGGCGTTTACTATTTTTCATTCCCCTGTTGTTCCTATTCTTTCTTGCTGTTACAAATAGAAATGGTTTCTTCTCGATTGTTTTATGTATCTTGAGTTTATCTTTTTATTTCAATCACGTAGTTCCTCAATTTGATTCATCTTCAAAAAATTACAAACAGATGCGTGAGGATAATAAAAAGAATGATAAATTACTAAAATCGGTTTATAAAGGTGATAAATCCAAATATATTGATCCTGTAGGTGATGAATATTATAATCTCGATATCAATAACCAAGATATACGCTTACCACAATTTACAGTATTTCAAACAGGGAAGGATGTAAAAATATCAAATATTAAAAAGAGATACAATCTTTTAGAATTTGATATAAAAGTTCCTGATGACAAAAAAGAAACTAGCGTTTCTATACCAATGGTATGGTACAAAGGATATCGCGCAGAATATTCTAGGGGAGCTGAAGGATCTCAACCTGTACTGAAACAGCGTGCTTTTACCGAATCGGAATTAAAAGAAAATAAAAAAGCTCGGAGACCAACTGTTTCAGAAAAAGTTTTAAATAATGGTAAAATTTATTTATCTATTAGAAATTCTGGTCATGTAAAAATTTCTTATCACAAGACATTTATACAGTATCTTGGTTTCATGATAGAATGGATCTCTTGGATACTAGTGTTCTTCATTTTTAAACAGAAGTTTTCAAAAAATAAGGAGCACTTCCCATCCTAAAAAGCAGAAAACTTCTGCTTTTTTTGCTATAATGATAGGGAAAAAGCATTCGAAAGGAACGTAACATGATTTTAATTACAGGAGCAAATGGTCAACTTGGAACAGAGCTTCGCCATTTGTTAGATGAACGAAATGAAGAATATGTAGCTGTCGATGTAGCTGAAATGGACATCACAAATGCAGAGAAAGTTGACGAGGTATTTGCGGAAGTAAAACCAACCTTGGTATATCACTGTGCTGCTTACACAGCTGTTGATGCTGCTGAAGATGAAGGAAAAGAGTTGGACTATGCCATCAACGTGACCGGTACGGAAAATGTAGCAAAAGCGTCTGAAAAACATGGTGCAACTTTGGTTTATATCTCAACCGACTACGTTTTTGATGGGAAAAAACCAGTGGGGCAAGAATGGGAAGTAGACGATCAACCAGATCCCCAAACAGAGTACGGCCGTACAAAACGTATGGGAGAAGAATTGGTTGAGAAGCATGTTTCGAACTTCTACATCATCCGTACAGCTTGGGTCTTCGGGAACTACGGTAAGAACTTTGTCTTCACCATGCAAAACCTTGCCAAGACTCATAAAACACTTACAGTCGTCAACGACCAACATGGTCGTCCAACCTGGACACGTACTCTTGCTGAGTTCATGACTTATTTGGCTGAAAATCGTAAAGAATTTGGTTATTACCACTTGTCTAACGATGCAAAAGAAGATACAACCTGGTATGACTTTGCAGTTGAGATCCTCAAAGATACGGATGTAGAAGTGAAGCCAGTTGATTCCAGCCAATTCCCTGCTAAGGCAAAACGTCCGCTTAACTCAACGATGAGCTTGGCAAAAGCGAAAGCTACAGGATTCGTTATTCCAACTTGGCAAGATGCCTTGAAAGAGTTCTATAAACAAGAAGTGAAATAAGTGTAAAGAGAAGCGACCCTAGGGTCGCTTTTCTGTTTGGATTAGGCAAAAAGCCTAGAAAATGGTATAATTGAGTAGACTGTAAATTATTAGAAAGGGAATATTATGCAACACGTTTTTATTATCGGAAGTCGTGGGCTTCCGGCTCAATACGGCGGTTTTGAGACTTTTGTTGACCAATTGGTGACGCATCAAGTGTCTCCAGATATTCAGTACCATGTTGCTTGCCTTTCTAATGATCAAGCCTATCATCATTTTGATTATAAGGGTGTCGATTGTTTTACGATTAAAGCCCCCAAGCTTGGGCCTGCGCGTGTCATCGCCTATGATATGATGGCCATCAACTATGCCTTGAAGATCATTAAAAAGCAGGGAATTGAAAAACCTATTTTTTATGTTTTGGGAAATACGATTGGGGCCTTCGTAGCACCCTTTGCGCATAAGATTCATAAGATGGGTGGGAAATTCTATATCAATCCAGATGGACTGGAGTGGAAGAGGGCCAAGTGGGCCAAACCGATTCAAGCCTATCTCAAGTATTCTGAAAAGATCATGACGCGCCATGCGGATTTGGTAATTTCTGACAACCCTGGTATTGAGTCCTATATCAAGGAAGCCTACCCTTGGTCCAAGACGACCTATATTGCCTATGGAACTGACTTGTCTTCGACCAACCTGACCAGTCAGGATAGGAAGGTCAGAGAACTCTATCACAAGTGGCAGACACAAGAGAAGAACTATTATTTGATCTTGGGTCGCTTTGTCCCAGAAAATAATTATGAGACTGCCATTCGTGAATTTATGGCCTCTTCTACCAATCGGGATTTGGTGATCATTTGTAACCATGAAGGCAATCCCTATTTTGAAGAGCTTCGAACTCGAACAGGCTTTGATCAGGATCCTCGTATTAAGTTTGTAGGAACGGTTTATGACCAAGACCTCTTGAAGTATATCCGTAAAGAAGCCTTTGCCTATATCCATGGTCATGAAGTGGGTGGAACCAATCCAGGTCTTCTAGAGGCTCTCGCTCAGACGGATCTGAATTTAGTATTAGGAGTCTCCTTTAACCAAACGGTTGCAAAGGATTCGGCTCAATATTGGACTAAAGAAACTGGAAATTTGGCGTATTTGATTGACCAGATAGATCCTTTAGAAGATGTATCTGAATGGGGTCAACGTGCCAAGGACAATATGAAGCAAAACTTTACCTGGGAAAAAATTGTAGGTGAATACGAGGAATTATTCTTATCATGAAAGTAAATATCTTGTTGTCCACCTATAATGGTGAACAGTATCTAAAAGAGCAGGTCAAAAGTATCCAAGACCAGACTTATCAGGATTGGCAACTCTTGATCCGAGATGATGGGTCGACAGATGGTACGGTGGAGATCATTCAAGAGTTGGTAGCCCAGGATGAGCGCATTCGCTTTATCAACCAAGAAGCTATCGAAAATCTCGGTGTTATCAAGAGTTTTCACACACTCTTAAAATATGAAAAGGCTGATCTTTATTGTTTTAGTGACCAAGATGATGTCTGGCTTCCTGAAAAGATTGCCCTACAAGTGGAAGCAGCATCCAAGCATCCTCAGGAAGTGCCTTTGCTGGTCTACACGGATTTAAAAGTGGTTGATGAAAACTTGAATGTGCAGCACGAAAGTATGATTCGCACCCAGTCTGATCATGCCAATACGGAACTGATTCAAGAATTGACAGAAAATACAGTAACTGGCGGAGTAGCCATGATTAATCATGCCCTGGCTGACTTATGGACAGGTCAAGAAAAGCATGCGCTTCTCATGCATGATTGGTACCTAGCATTGTTGGTAGCTAGCTTTGGAAAGCTCATTTATATTGATCAGCCGACAGAATTGTACCGTCAGCACAGTAGCAACGTTCTTGGGGCTCGTACCCTTAGAAAACGGGTTAAAAACTGGGTTCGCCCTCATATTCTTTTTGCTAAATATTGGAAGCTTATTGAATCCAGTCAAGAACAAGCAAAAAATCTATTGGATCTGCCAGTCAGCCCCCAAAATAAAGAAATCATTGAAAACTTTGTGACCATCATGGACGTACCGCTAAGAGAACGTTTGAGACGGATTCGTCAGTATGGTTACCGTAAGAACCGAGCCTTTCACACCTTTGTGTTTACTAGCTTGATTCTGACAAAGTTTGCATATCGAGGTAAAAAATAATGTTTGACGTTTTAAGTCAGAAAAATCGAATTTTATTACGAGAGTTAATTAAAACAGACTTTAAATTACGCTACCAAGGATCAGCAATTGGTTATCTTTGGTCGATTTTAAAGCCCTTGATGACCTTTAGTATTATGTATATTGTCTTCATCCGATTTTTACGCTTGGGTGGAGATGTGCCCCATTTCCCAGTTGCCCTCTTGTTGGCCAATGTAATTTGGGGCTTCTTCTCAGAAGCAACTTCCATGGGGATGGTGTCGATTGTTAGTCGAGGCGACTTGTTGCGGAAGTTGAACTTCTCCAAACACATCATTGTCTTGTCCGCAATTTCAGGAGCAGCGATTAACTTTGTCATTAACCTGGTTGTGGTCTTGATTTTTTCATTCTTTAATGGGGTGACATTTTCTTGGACAGCCTTGATGGTCATTCCGCTATTCTTTGAGTTATTCTTGATGGCGACAGGATGCGCTTTGATCTTAGCGACATTTTTTGTTCGTTTCCGCGATCTTGGACAAGTCTGGGAAGTGCTCTTGCAAGCCGGATTGTATGCAACGCCAATTATCTACCCGATTACCTTTATTGCAGATCGCAATCCATGGGCTGCTAAGTTGGTCATGATGAATCCCTTGGCTCAAATTATTCAAGACATGCGTTATTTCTTGATTGATAAGGCCAACACCCCAGTCTGGCTTTTGGTGGAGAATAAGTTCTTGGTACTGATTCCTTATGTCTTGCCAATTCTTATTTTTATCGCTGGCTTTGCTTACTTTAACAAACATGCTAAGAAATTTGCGGAGATTCTCTAATGACAGATAAAGAAATTGCAGTAAAAGTAGACCATGTCAGCAAGTACTTTAAGTTGCCAACAGAAGCAACCAATAGTCTTCGAACTGCCCTGGTCAATCGCTTCAAAGGGATCAAAGGCTACAAAGAACAGCACGTTCTTAAGGATATTTCTTTTGAAGTAGAAAAAGGAGACTTTTTCGGGATCCTCGGTCGAAATGGTTCTGGAAAATCAACCCTCTTAAAAATCATTTCTGAAATCTATGTGCCGGAAAAAGGTTCCGTCACCATCGATGGGAAGTTGGTATCCTTTATCGAGCTTGGCGTCGGTTTCAACCCTGAACTGACTGGTCGAGAAAATGTCTATATGAACGGTGCCATGCTGGGCTTCTCAACAGCTGAAATTGATGCCATGTATGATGACATCGTAGACTTTGCTGAGTTGCATGACTTCATGAACCAGAAGCTCAAAAACTACTCTTCAGGGATGCAGGTTCGTCTGGCCTTTTCGGTCGCCATTAAGGCCCAAGGGGATATCTTGATTTTGGACGAGGTCCTTGCAGTAGGAGACGAAGCCTTCCAGCGCAAGTGTAACGATTACTTCCAAGAGCGGAAGAAGTCAGGGAAAACCACTATCCTGGTTACCCATGATATGGGAGCCGTCAAGAAGTATTGTAACAAGGCCGTTTTGATTGAAAATGGTTTAGTGAAGGCCATTGGTGATCCCTTTGATGTTTCTGATCAATATAGTTTTGACAATTTGGAATCGAGCTCCCATCCTAATGGAAATGAAGATGAGGGCTTGGTCACAGCGGAAGTTAAAGATTTTGCAGCTAGATTGCTTTCTCCTAAGAAAGTAACTCCTGATGATGAGGTTGTTATTGAGTTTTCATTTGATTTATTAGATGATTCTGTGAATCCTCATATAGCCTTTTCATTTGTTGATATTTCTACTGGGAATGGGCTTTATAACGATAATTCCATGGATATTCCATTATCTGGTGTCGGATCTAAAAAAATCACCTATAAATGTAAACTACCGTACTTTAATCATGTGAAATTAAGATTAGTAGCATTTTTAAGAGACGAAAATCAAGAAAACTTAGCAATATTGTCGACAACGAACCCTCCAGTCTTTTCAATTGATCGGGTTGTTGATCGGACCAATCGTTCAGAGTTGGATTCTTCTACTGGATTGTTAATCCGTCAAGGCAAGTGGGAATAATACCTTTGGTGTAGGCTATGAAAATTTTATTTGTTTCTCCTGTTGGAGCTATATTTAGTGGAGCAGAAGTATCGATTGTGAACCTGATGAAATTGTTGGTTCAGCAAGGTCATGAAGTTTACAATGTAATACCGGATAATGCTCCACATATCGATAAAGACTACCTCCGTCATATGGATACCACTGGGATTAAACTATTTCAGTTAAAAACGAATCAGTGGTGGTGGCCTGAGTCTAAAACACTGGATATTTCGGATTTAGAAATTCAAGCTTCTCAACAAAAGAATATTGATGAAGTAAGAGAAATCATTCAGAATGAACAGATTGAACTGGTTATTTCGAATACAGTAAATGTGTTTCAGGGAGCTATGGCAGCTGCATGTGAAAAGGTGAGACATATTTATATTATTCATGAATTCCCTTTTGGTGAGTTTGGCTATTATAAGGACCTAATTCCCTTAATTGATGATTTGTCTGATAAAATTTTTGTAGTCGAAGGGGAATTGTATCACACTCTTACGAATTATTTTACGACTGATAAATTGATTCCGTTTATTCCCTATACAGAAGTTCAAGAGCGTCCGCTCAAGAATTCTGCCATTTCTCGTTTTGTATCAATCGGTGGAATTAACGAACGAAAAAATCAGCTTGAGTTGCTCGAAGCCTATAATCACTTAAATCGGAAGGAGATCGAACTGGTCTTTATCGGAGGATGGGATGAGCAGTACAAAAAGTTGATGGATGCCTATATTCAAACGCATCATCTAGATCGTGTGACGTTTGTTGGGTTTCACTCGGATCCATGGTCCTTGGTGACAGATAAAGATATCCTCGTCTTGCCTGCTACATTAGAAACATTTTCTTTGGTATTTGTGGAATCAGTCTTAAATGGTGTTCCGACAATCATTTCTAATAATTTAGGTCATTTGTCTTCGAGTAAATTTTTAGAATCTGGGAATTTATATCCACTAGGGGATAAAGATTTGCTAAGTAAACAAATGGCTACAGTGATTGATCATTTTGATAGCTATAAAGAAAAACAATTACTGGATCAAGAACGCGCTCGAAAGAAATATAATCTTAAGACGATCTATGCTATTTTTAAAGATAACATTGAAGTAGAAACACCAATTGTGAACCAAAAGCTATCCTCTAAGTATGATCGATTTTTGGGGATGAAATACAAGAATCGTGATATCGAAGTGATTGGTAAATCTCAAGTGGTAGTTTCAGCTTCTAATGATGGGCTCCATTCAGCTTACCATGAAATAATCAAAGAGAGAATGGAAAATAAAGGCTCCATTATCTTTCAGCTTGAAAATGAAAAGAGTCTAAAAATATTACTTTCAGAATTTCCGGGATCCTATAAAAGATTGTCATTGATTGCATTGGAGGATCAAAGAGAAATTCCTCTTGTAACTTCAAATGGAATTGATTTCGAGAATGTTTTGGTTTTCTTTAATACCCACCCACATATTCTTTTTGATCTTTCGAATAGTTCAGGTAATCAATTTCAATTCTCCTATGAAAAAGAAAGTGACGAAGAATTTAGCAGACACCTATTCAACTTACATGAGAATCATAAAAAATTATCTCATGAATACAATTCCGTCATCCATTCTCGCCGTTGGACCATTCCAACAAAGATCTTGAAATTCTTAAGAATAAGGAAATAATATGCAACGTTTACTTTTATATGTTCACTACAATAAGTTTAATTTTATCAGTGGGCATGTACTCTACCAATTAGAAAAAATTCGCCCCTTGTATTCGCGGGTGGTCTTTATCTCTAATAGTCAGCTACCAGACGATGTGAAGGATCATTTGTCTTCCCAACAGTTGGTGGATGATATTCTAGAACGTCAGAATAGTGGCTTTGACTTCGCTGCTTGGCGGGATGGAATGCAGACGGTCGGCTTTGACCATCTGGCTCATTTTGATTCGGTTACCCTCATGAATGATACCTGCTTTGGACCTCTTTGGGATCTAGAACCAATCTATCAACAGTTCGAAAATGATGCTGAAGTGGATTTCTGGGGGATGACCAATTACCGGAAAGACAAGGATTTTAACGAGCATATTCAAAGTTATTATCTCAATTTTAAAAAACAGGTGCTGACATCAAGCGCCTTTCTAGAATTTTGGCAGGGGGTTCAAGACTTCACCAATGTTCAAGATGTGATTGATAACTATGAAACCAAGGTCACAACGAATTTCTTGGATGCTGGTTTTCGCTATAAAACTGTTTTTGATACCATCCATGAAGACACAACAGGGATGCTCTATCCGGACTTTTCATACTACAATCCTACAGCGATTCTCAATCATAAGGTTCCTTTTATCAAAGTCAAAACCATTGCCAATAATGAAGGAATCATGCCTTACATTTTTGACGAATTAGAACGTATATCAGACTATCCATTAGATTTGATTCTCAACCACATGTCTATGATTGATCGTCCGGACTATCCGTATTTGTTATCGCGTAAGTACTTGAAAAACCAAGAATTGGCTGGAGATTTCGGTAAAAAAGTTGCGGTTCATCTCCATGTCTTTTATGTGGACCTCTTGGAAGAATTTCTAGATGCTTTTCAAGCCTTTCAGTTCTCTTACGATTTGTGGATCACGACGGATGTAGAAGAGAAGAAGCAGGCTATTGAGCAAATTCTTTCCAATCGAGCACAAGATGCGACGGTAGTGGTGACTGGAAACATTGGACGAGATGTGTTACCAATGCTCCTCTTAAAAGAGGAACTCTCTCACTATGATTATGTCGGCCATTTTCATACCAAGAAATCCAAAGAAGCAGATTTTTGGGCGGGTGAATCTTGGCGCAAAGAATTGATTGAGATGCTGGTGAAGCCAGCGGATCAAATCCTTGGTAATATGGAGGCCAATCCAAAAGTCGGAATCACCATCGCCGATATTCCAACCTTCTTCCGTTACAATCGAATAGTCGTTGCCTGGAATGAAGCCCTCATTTCACCAGAGATGAACAAGCTCTGGGAACAGATGAATGCTACCAAGACAATTGATTTCAAAAATCTCAATACTTTTGTTATGAGTTATGGGACCTTTGTTTGGTTTAAATACGATGCTTTGAAACCACTCTTTGATTTGAATTTGACAGCAGCAGATGTACCAGCTGAACCCTTACCACAGAATTCAATTCTTCATGCGATCGAACGTTTGTTGGTCTATATTGCTTGGGATCAAAAGTATGACTTTAGGATCTCCCAAAACCCACATGTTCTCACACCATTTATCGATAATAAGCAGTTGAACAATCGGGAGGATCTCCAACCACATACCTTCGTGGACTTTAATCAAATCGGTGGAATTAAAGGAGCCTTGAAGTATATCGTGATTGGGCCAGCCAGAGCTGTGAAATATATAGTGAAAAGAATCATTAAGAAAGTGAAATAATGAAACGGAAAAAAGAGTTTAATTTTAAAGAATTTATTTTTTCAGCTTTATCAAAAGTTTCGAAAACCCAGTGGTATTATGGGGTTACTTTCGTTCTGTTTTCCCTTTTTAATTTTTATCTGGCCCAAAATAATCTTGCGGTCCACAATAAAGCGACTGGAACGGTTCTTCAGTATGTTAATTCTTTAGGACTTCTATTTGGAATTAGTTTTCTGCTACTGATTCCCATATTGTCTCAGTTTAATTTTAAAAAGTGGTTCCCTTTAAAACTGATTGTCAGTTATTTGGTCTACAATACACTGTCTTATTTGACGGAAATAACGATCTACCTGAATAATCCCAAATACAAGGTTTGGAATTTTGCTAAGAATCCATTTTTTAGAACAGACTCCTTTCTTGTTATTTTCCTCCTCTTTGTTCTAACAGGTGGCCTGGTTTTATTACGCCAGCATTATGATAAGTTACCTACTAGGAAAAAAGGAGAAGAAGAGATTGGAGAGAACTACCAGTATCTAGTCTTGTCACAACTTTTAATTACCTTTATTGTAACAGACAAAAATTTTTCCACCCTTATTTATAGGACAGATAATTTTTTGTATAAGTCCTTAGAAATCGGTAAATACTCAGCTCAGCAATTCTGGTTAACCAACGAATTCTTATACATTCTATTCCCGTTGATTTCCTTGTTTGGATTTTTATATACCAAAGGCCAACGAGATTTAGTCAAGAACAAACCGAGCTTTTCTTTGGTGTTCTTCACTAGTACCACCATTGCAATTGTATTGAATTACTTCATTCAATTCAGTTTAGGGCGAACAGAACCATTCTTAGGAGTTCATTTCACAATTCCCGATGCCATCTTATTTCAGATCCTGATCCTGACAGCGAGCTTCATCCTTGTTTATCTGTGTATAAATCAATATTGGATCGCTACCTGTCTCATTTCCATTGTTTCCATAGCTTTTGTGGTCGCAAATTCTATTAAGTTTGGAATGCGGAATGAACCTGTTTTACCGAGTGATTTAACCTGGTTGACCAAACCAATGACGCTTTTAAGCTTTATTGACAAGGCGCAACTATTTTATATCTTTTTATTAGTGGTTTTTCTTCTTTGTATCCTGATTGTTGGGAAGAAATACTTCTTTAAGGGACGAATTATTTCCTCCTGGAAAATTCAAGTTGGAGGGATTGTCTTGATGCTCCTTTGTTTTAAGGGTGTCAATGGGGTATTTAGTGATAAAGAAAACGGGAAGATCAAGGCCCAAGTACCAATTATTAGTACACTCAACAATTACCAAGATATTAACTGGTTAGGAAATACGACCAATGCTCGTTATAAGGGCTTGTCCTATGTTTGGATGAATCAATTAACGACGGAGGTGGTTCCAAAACCGGAAGGCTACTCAAAAGAACGTCTTGAAAAAATAGCTCAAAAATATACCAACTTGTCAAATGTGATGAATAAGGGGAGAAGCAACTACTTAAACGATCAAACGGTCATCTATATTCTGAGTGAGAGTTTTTCTGACCCTAGAAAAGTTGAGGGAGTAGAACTGACGCAGAATCCGATCCCCAATATTGAGAACATCATGAAGACACATACGAGTGGGCAAATGCAATCGGATGGTTATGGGGGCGGAACTGCAAATATGGAGTTCCAGACGCTGACTGGATTACCTTTCTACAATTTATCCCAAACCGTTTCGGTCTTGTATACGGAAGTCCTTCCTAAAATTCATGATGTTCCTTCTATCAGTAATACCTACTCAAAACAGAATAAGATTGCTGTTCACTTGGCAGGTAAATCGAATTATTCACGGGATATCGTTTATTCCCGCTTGGATTTCAAAGATTTCATTACGACCGATACAAAAGGAATCAAATATAGAAAAGAAGGGATTAGTCCGAGTGACGAATCCACCTATAATATTGTTTTAGACAACTTAAATGATAAAACCGGACAATTCTTTTCAGTGATGACCATGCAAAACCACACCCCGTGGTTAGAAGCCAATCCAGAAACTCTGGATGCAAAAGGTAAAGGATTTAGTGACGAAGAAAATTCAAAACTGACTTTCTATAGTCGTTTGCTTGCTCAAACAGACACCGCTACCCAATCCTTCCTGGAAAGTCTTTCTAAAATAGATAAGAAAATTACAGTGGTATTCTATGGAGATCACTTGCCGGGGCTCTATCCGGAGTCAGCCTTTAAGAACAACCCAGAAGGTCAGTACCAGACAGACTATTTCATTTGGAGTAATTTTGATGCACCGAAGTTAAATTATCCTTTGGTTAATTCAAGCGATTTCTCTGCTATGGTCTTTGAACAGACCAATTCAAAAGTTTCACCTTATTATGCTTTGTTGACTGAAGTTTTGAAAAAAGCTAGTATCGATAAAAAGGCTTTAGAAGGAGAAGCCTTAGAGATTGCGGATGATTTAAAAATGGTTGAATATGACCTGATTAGTGGGAAAGGTTACCTTTCTAAAGACTTCTTTAAAGTCCCAACCAATAAATCCAAATAAAAGGAGCGCTAGCAGTTAAAAATCTTTGTGATTTTGGCTGTCTGGCTCCCTTTTTTTTGTTTTTTATGCTAAACTATTAGATGGGGGTATGCTCATGATTAAGATATTTGGAAAGGTCCATTATCATTGGCAGCCGGACCTATCAATTCTTGTGACCTATTGGTCCATTGCAGTGATTCCGGTCTTTATTGGACTGGCTTTGATGTATGAGAGCTCTAGTGTTCCAACGCTAGTTTTGTTTTCCTTCTTTTTATTTATGGTCTTGCTTGCGATTGGGGTCCATCGCTACTTCACCATCTATGAGGATGGGATCTTACGGATTATTACAGCCAATCCTTTTACTCCAATCAGGGTGAAGATTGACTCGATTGAAAAGATAGAAGTGAATAAGAAGTCGATCAAGCTCATTTTTAATGATGGTTCGCGTAGTCGGACTTTCTGCATGCGCAAATGGCCGAAAAAATACTTTATCAATGCACTTGCCTTAAATTCATCTTTCAAAGGAGAAGTGGTCTTGACGGACAACTTTATCCATGTGGATTATTACGAGATGTATTATGCAGATAAATAAAAAAGCTCTCTTAATCTTTTAAGAGAGCATGAGTGGGGCATTCTTTGATGGCCTCGAGAACATCGTTTGTGACAGGAACTTCCTTTTCAAGGAGGTCGTCCTCTTCAGAAAATTTGACGATGCCATTGTCATGGTAATCGAATAATTCAGAATAGGTCTGACAGAGACCGCAGGCGATGCAACGATCTGGAATTAACGTAACTTTCATACTTCTATTGTAATGATTTTTACGAGAAAAAACAAGGAGGAAGTCATGGCAAAAGAACCATGGGAAGAAGATATTTATGATGATGGAGAAGAAACATTGAAACGTACAAGTAAGTTAAACGGCATTAAGGCAGATCGTCTGTTGACGATTTTAGCGATTATTTTCTTTGTAGTAGTAGTGGCTATGGTCTGCTTGTTGATTTTCCTTTCGACAGGGGGTAGCAACAAATCCAAACAAATGTCTGGCTTCTACAATGGAGAAACCAAGGTCGAACAGAAATCATCAGCACCTGCACAAACTGCAAAAACAGAAGAAAGTTCAACAGACGAAGAATCTGAGGAAGGTACGATCACTGTTCAAGCAGGTGAAGGCGAAGCAGCTATCGCTGCGCGTGCTGGTATTTCCATTGCACAATTGGAACAATTAAATCCATCTCACATGTCTACAGGATCATGGTATGCCAATCCTGGTGATGTCGTTAAGATTCAGTAGGAGTTGAGCGCAGCATGAAACAGATTCAAATTGCCATTGATGGGCCGGCTTCTAGCGGAAAATCAACAGTTGCAAAGATCATTGCCAAAGATCTGGATTATACCTATTTGGATACAGGGGCTATGTACCGTGCAGCGACCTATTTAGCCTTGCAACATAATGTGACCGCTGAACAGGTTGACGACTTGCTAGACCTTTTAGATCAGTATCCGATTAGTTTTGGACGATCAGAAGAAGGTGAGCAACTTGTTTATGTAGCAGACGTGGATATTACCCATCCGATTCGTGATAATCAAGTAACCAATAATGTTTCTTGGGTTGCAGCTCTCGCTCCTGTTCGTGAAAAACTTGTCGCTCTACAGCAAGCAATTGCGTCCCAAGGTGGGATTGTCATGGATGGGCGCGATATTGGAACGGTTGTCTTGCCAAATGCCGAGTTGAAGGTCTTCTTAGTGGCATCCGTGGAAGAACGTGCAGAACGTCGCTACAAGGAAAATCTGGAGAAGGGGATCACAGCAGATCTTGAATTGCTGAAGAAAGAAATTGCTGAGCGTGATTACAAAGACAGTCACCGTGCCGTTTCCCCATTGAAACCAGCAGCAGATGCCATTCATTTTGACACTACGGGTGTCGGAATTGCAGACGTGGTTGCATTTATTGAAGAAAAAGCAAAAAAAATCCTTGACAATCCATCATAAACTTGATATCATATAAAAGTTGAGAAAAGCAGAAGTGAGAACTTCTCGCCTTGCGACTAACGTTGTCTGGCCCCTACGGATCAAGTTTCAGAAATGAACTATAATCATGTAGTGCGGGTTTGCGTTAGCAAGTCCGCTCTTGTTTTTCTCTAAAATAAAAAAAGAGGTGAAAACCATAGCAAAGCAAGACTTATTCATCAATGATGAAATTCGTGTACGTGAAGTTCGCTTAATCGGTCTTGAGGGCGAACAATTGGGTATCAAACCACTTGGTGAAGCGCAAGCACTTGCGGACGACGCTAATGTGGACTTGGTTCTCATTCAACCTCAAGCTAAACCTCCTGTTGCGAAAATTATGGACTACGGTAAGTTCAAATTTGAGTACCAGAAGAAACAAAAAGAACAGCGCAAAAAACAAAGCGTTGTGACCGTGAAAGAAGTTCGTTTAAGCCCAGTTATTGACAAGGGTGATTTCGATACAAAACTTCGCAGTGCTCGCAAGTTCCTTGAAAAAGGAAACAAAGTGAAGGTTTCCATTCGCTTTAAGGGTCGTATGATCACTCATAAAGAGATTGGGGCAAAAGTTTTAGCCGACTTCGCTGAAGCAACTCAAGATATTGCTATCATCGAACAACGTGCTAAAATGGATGGTCGTCAAATGTTCATGCAGTTGGCACCAGCAACTGACAAGAAATAATCTGTCAGAAAGTTAAAAAAAGGAGAAAATATCATGCCAAAACAAAAAACACACCGCGCATCAGCTAAACGTTTCAAACGTACAGGTTCTGGTGGACTTAAACGTTTCCGTGCTTACACTTCTCACCGTTTCCACGGAAAAACTAAGAAACAACGTCGTCATCTTCGTAAAGCATCTATGGTGCATTCAGGAGATTTCAAACGTATCAAAGCAATGCTTACTCGCTTGAAATAATCGCGTATTTGTAAGTAAAGAATTCTAGGAAATATTGGAGGAAATATAAATGGCACGTGTTAAAGGTGGCGTTGTATCACGCAAACGTCGTAAACGTATTCTTAAATTAGCTAAAGGTTACTATGGAGCTAAACACATCTTGTTCCGTACTGCAAAAGAACAAGTAATGAACTCTTACTACTATGCATACCGTGACCGTCGTCAAAAGAAACGTGACTTCCGCAAATTGTGGATCACACGTATCAATGCGGCAGCTCGTATGAACGGACTTTCATACTCACAATTGATGCATGGTTTGAAATTGGCTGAGATCGAAGTAAACCGTAAAATGCTTGCTGACTTGGCTGTTAACGATGCAGCAGCTTTCACAGCTCTTGCAGACGCAGCAAAAGCAAAACTTGGTAAATAATTGATAAAGAGATCCATTTGGGTCTCTTTTTTGAGTGAAGGAATCGGCTGTGACAAAGACTTCTTTTATTTCACCCAATTTCGTGCTATAATGAAAAAAATTAGAAGGTTTTTGAAGGAGGAAAAGACTGTGAGACACAAACGGTTAGCCTGGGATGAATATTTTGCTGCACAGGCTTTGTTAATATCAAATCGAGCAACCTGTAAGCGGGCCAAGGTAGGTGCTGTATTGGTCAAGGATCATAAGGTAGTTGCAACGGGCTACAATGGCTCTGTCTCTGGTACAGAACATTGCTTGGATCATGACTGTCTCATGGTGGAAGGGCACTGTGTCCGAACTCTCCATGCGGAAGTCAATGCTATTTTACAGGGAGCTGAGCGGGGGATTCCTAAAGGGTTCACAGCCTATGTGACTCACTTTCCCTGCCTGAATTGTACCAAGCAGTTGCTTCAAGTTGGTTGCAAGCGGGTGGTTTATATCCATCAATACCGCATCGATGACTATGCGCAGTATCTCTACCGTGAAAAGGAAGTGGAACTGGTTCACCTCCCATTGGCAGTGGTCAAAGCAGCTATTGCAGAGGCAGATTTTATTTAAGGAAGTTTTCCCGTCTATTTCATGATATGTCAGCAATCTAATTGGAAATCCGTCCAAATTAATTTCTAAGAAATAGCATTGAATAGATGGAATCATGAAAAGAATGATGGAATCATGTATAATGGTGTTAAAAGAAAACATAAATAAAATAATAAGAAAAGGATAGGGGAAGCTATGACAGACCAAGAGAAACATTTTGAAGAAAATAAGGAACATAGTAAGATCAGTGAAGATCATCCCAATTCAATGTTTGTTCAGAATCCTCCAAAAGAAAATAGCTTACATTCTATTCTTCTTTCAGTGACCTTTTACTTATCCATTATCTATCTTGTATTGTTTGTCTCTTTATTTGCACTTTCGGGTTATGGATGGGGATTTGTCGTTTTGATTTTCCTTGGTCCAAACTTATTAAGTCTTGCGATTGGGGCTTTTCTAATTCGACTAGGGATGAAGAAGGGGAATAAAAGCCTTCTTTATGCGAGTATTGGACTCTATCTGCTGTCAATCATCTTGGCTTTTGATCCAGACTGGGAAATATTTCGAATTGCTCCCTTATGTTTAGGTGTTCTGGATTTAATCGGAACACTCCTGGTTAAAGAAGAGAAAAGCTTTTAATTAAAAGATAGGTATGGGCCACTTTACTTAATAAAAAGTATTCGGGTCGATCAAAGCGATAGTTAAATCAATTCTTTTTGTCGATTTTTGAGTGCTATTATTTTAAAGGATAACTAAAAATGTTAGGAGAAAGTTATGACAGATAAACATCTACATTCTGAAACAAACCAAGAAAAAGAGGGAATGCCAGAAGAATATGTTCAGCCACCAATGGCGGAACAAGGCCAAGAAAATCCTGTTCAGCAACCAATTGTTGAGCAAGATCAACAAAAATCTGTCCCTACTTCAGCTATTCTAACTCTTGCATATTACCTAGCTCTCGGCTATCTTGGCTTTGTTTTATGTGGTGCTATCGCAGTAGGACCATGGGTAATTTTGTACCTACTTAACATATTGCCTCATATGGTTTGTTTTATTCTTGCAACCATCCTACTACGGAATGGGAAAAACAAGGGAGATAAAACAACTCTATATGCAGCGACAATTTTTTATTTTATTGCTGTAATTGCTGCCAATGATCCGAAGTGGCATTTTAATCTGTTTTCATCACTTTTAATGGCTGGAATGGTTTTTATTGGAACGTTATTGCTTCCAAATGAATAATGATGATAGGAGATAGGGCCAAAAGTCCTATCTTTTTTGCTAAATACTGATTACACCCAGAGAAAGCGATTACAAACTGTGTTATAATTTAAATAAATGAATAGTTAAATACTTTTCTTAGAAAGTAGAGGAGAATCTATGTCTAGAAAAAAAAGGTATTATATACTGCTAATTCTTGAAGCAATTCTTTATCTTGTTTCTTATGGTAGTAGTCTAGTAGTGAGCTATAGTTCCCGAAATCTAAATGGAAATACACCACTGTTCACTGCCTCTAGTATTTTTTCTATCTGGAATGGAATGATTATTTGCTGGGTAATTTGGAGAATCATGAAGCAACGTTTAAATGTTGAAGGATTGATAGCTGTTCTTCTCCTCTCAATTACTCAACTACTTATGTTTTTTTTACCACCTTTTTCCCCAACAAATCTGCTGAACATTTCCTTTGTGCTAAATATCATTTGTTTAATATGGATTTGGTTGCTTATAAAGAATGTAGAAATGAGGGAGCTTTTAAACAATTGGAAAAGTAAAGATGGTTGGAAATCATCGATAGCTTATTTAGTACTATTTGTTGCCTCTACAAATATTTCTCCACTATTTATATTGATTGGTATGGATAGAACGAGTGACATTTACGCTTTTACACTGCGATACACTGTAATGGAGTTAATGTTTCTACTTCTGATTAATGTTATGATCACAAGTACAAGTGATAAACTTCAGAAAGTATTTTCTCTTTTGATAATTTTATCTTCTCTTGTTGAGATAGGTGTAGTATACTCTTTCATCTCTCGTATAAGCTTCTACGGTCTCTTTTATCTTCTCTTATCTATTTATATTGTTTGTCGTGTTTTTGGTTTGTTTGATAGAGTTGCAGATAGCTGGGAGTCCAAGGTGAAAGTACAAGATCTATCATCTATTGAAACTAAACCAGAGATGGCAGACTCTCAAGTAGAAGGAGAGATAGATGTAAACGATCAGTTGAATGCTGAGATACGATCAAACAATGATAAAGAAAATTCGCCAAAAAGAATTATTCTTCAGTCGTCTTGGTTATGGAGCGCCCTTATAATAGCAGTCTGTCACCTTGGTATTATGATTTTTCCTTTATTTTTAGGAAACCCCATGTATCTACTGATCTTATATATTGGTGCCATCCATTATATTTGTTTTATGATTGCGACTATATTACTTTTCATTGGTATGAGAAAAGGAAGTAAAGGACTCCTAAATGCGGCAGCTATCTTATTTGTTATTTCCATTATAGGTACGCCAGATACTTATTGGATAGGTCCAAATATTTTATCCTTTATTCTGGGAGTCTTGGTATTTATTGGAACTATATTATTTAAAAATGGAGACTGATTAAAGTAGATAGGGTTGAAAATTTTTAAAGATATGTTATCATTTAAGTAGATGGTAGGTCATCGAGTACCCATAGGTGCGCGGTAGCCTACCATTTTTGAAGATAAAAAAAGCACCGTGTGAGGGTGCTAGATCTTGCCTGCTGAACTCGTAAATTGATAGATACCCTACGGGGTATTTTTTTGTGAACTTTTTAGGAACTTTGAGGATTGCTTAAGTTTGTTTAATTGAGCCCAAAAAAGCTGATTTAATGGGCTTTTTTGAAAATAATTTTCCATATTATTGGTAATGTGTTATAATGAAGTGTTATATGGTCCCGATAAGATGATAGACTGTCTATCAGTACTTTGTAACTCTATAACACTAATTTTTTAAGGGGGGACATTTTTTATGTCAGAACGTAAATTATTCACGTCTGAATCGGTATCTGAGGGGCATCCAGATAAGATTGCAGACCAAATTTCAGATGCTATTTTGGATGCTATTTTAGAGCAAGATCCAGAAGCACACGTTGCGGCTGAAACAGCTGTTTATACTGGTTCAGTGCATGTTTTTGGTGAAATTTCAACCAATGCTTATGTCGATATTAACCGTGTGGTTCGGGATACTATTGCAGAGATTGGTTATACCAATACAGAGTACGGTTTTTCTGCGGAGACGGTGGGAGTTCACCCATCATTGGTGGAACAATCTCCTGATATCGCTCAAGGGGTAAACGAAGCCCTAGAAGTACGTGGGAATGCGGATCAAGATCCACTCGATTTGATCGGTGCAGGAGACCAAGGTCTCATGTTTGGTTTTGCGGTGGATGAAACAGAAGAACTCATGCCATTGCCAATTTCACTCAGCCACAAGTTGGTTCGTCGTTTGGCAGAGCTACGTAAGTCTGGTGAAATCAGCTATCTTCGTCCAGATGCCAAATCTCAAGTCACTGTTGAGTATGATGAAAATGACCAGCCAGTGCGCGTGGATACGGTTGTTATTTCAACTCAACACGATCCAGAAGTGAGCAATGAACAAATCCACCAAGATGTGATTAACAAGGTCATCAAAGAAGTGATTCCAGCTTCTTACCTAGATGATGAGACAAAATTCTTCATCAATCCAACTGGTCGTTTCGTTATCGGTGGACCTCAAGGTGACTCAGGTTTGACGGGTCGGAAGATCATCGTGGACACCTATGGTGGTTATTCACGTCATGGTGGTGGTGCCTTCTCTGGTAAGGATGCCACTAAGGTAGACCGTTCCGCTTCTTATGCAGCTCGCTACATTGCCAAAAACATTGTGGCAGCAGGGCTTGCTAAGAAAGCAGAAGTTCAATTGGCTTACGCGATCGGGGTAGCTCAACCTGTCTCTGTTCGGATCGATACCTTTGGGACTGGAACCGTAGCCGAAAGTAAGCTGGAACAAGCAGCGCGTCAAATCTTTGACCTTCGTCCTGCAGGAATTATCCAAATGCTGGACCTTAAACGTCCAATCTACCGTCAAACAGCGGCTTATGGCCATATGGGACGGACAGACATTGACCTTCCATGGGAACGTTTAGACAAGGTAGAAGCCTTGAAAGAAGCTGTAAAATAATTCGTTGAAATATAAAAGTTAGGGTTAAGCTGATCCTAGCTTTTTTTCATTTTGAAAATTTCTACAGATGGAAAAATAGGCCCATCTGTGGTATAATAGATGCAGTATGTTACATACGTTGTCCCTTTTATTTCCGTTGCAAAAAACGATAGTAAAAGGAAAAAGACTTGAAAGAGCTAATGAATTATTAAAATGAAAAAAATTGTAATAAATGGTGGTCGCCCTCTAAAAGGAGAGGTGACCATTAGTGGTGCAAAAAATAGTGTAGTGGCCCTTATTCCTGCGACTATTCTGGCAGATGATGTGGTAACCCTGGACGGAGTACCGGATATCTCAGATGTCGCAAGTTTGATTGAGATCATGACCATCATGGGGGCTAAGATTGAGCGTAATGAGGACAGTTTGATCATTGATCCACGTGGGGTCAAGGATATGCCTATGCCGTTTGGTAAGATCAATAGTCTGCGAGCCTCCTATTATTTCTATGGAAGCTTACTAGGCCGCTATGGTCAAGCAACTGTTGGCTTGCCTGGTGGATGCGATCTTGGTCCACGTCCCATTGATTTGCATTTGAAGGCCTTTGAAGCGATGGGAGCAGCCATGACCATGGATGGTTCAAGTATGAAGCTTGCGACTGATGGCAGGCCTCTCCAAGGAGCCAACATCTACATGGACACTGTTAGTGTCGGTGCAACAATCAATACGATTTTGGCGGCCGTCAAGGCTGAAGGTCGTACAGTGATTGAGAATGCTGCTCGGGAACCTGAAATTATTGATGTAGTAACCTTGCTCAACAACATGGGAGCCCGTATTCGTGGAGCAGGAACAGATATGATTATCATTGACGGTGTTGCCCATTTACATGGGACGAGACACCAGGTCATACCGGATCGGATCGAGGCAGGAACTTATATTGCGCTTGCAGCTGCTATTGGCGAAGGTATTCAGATCAATAATGTCTTGTATGAGCATTTGGAGAGCTTTATTGCTAAGTTGGAGGAGATGGGTGTGCGCATGACCATTTCTGAAGATAGCATCTTTGTAGAAAAGCAAACAGGCTTGAAGACCATCCAGATCAAAACGTCTCCTTATCCTGGTTTTGCGACTGATTTACAACAACCGATCACGCCTTTGCTTTTAACTGCTACAGGACGTGGACGAATTGTCGATACGATTTATGAAAAACGGGTCAACCATGTGCCAGAATTGGCTAAAATGGGTGCTACTATTTCGACCTTGAACGACCACATTATCTATGAAGGACCAAATCAATTAACTGGATCCAGTGTGAAAGCGACGGATCTTCGAGCTGGTGCTGCCTTGGTGATTGCGGGTCTTATGGCTTCTGGAACAACAGAGATTACAAATGTGGAATACATCCTTCGCGGATATTCAGATATTATTGATAAGTTGACCCAACTTGGAGCAGAGATCCAATTAGTAGAGGATTAGCGACAGTGGTGGGGATCTGGTAAGAGCGACCAGGATAACAGAGCATTGGAGTTGAAAATGAATATTTGGACGCACTTAGCTGCCTATTCACTGATTGAAACAAAAAGGTTGTATTTACGACCTTTTCTCTTTGGGGATGCCGAAGATTTTTATAAGATTGCTTCGAATCCTGAAAATCTACAGTTTATCTTTCCTGTTCAAGCAGATCTTACCGAGACCCAGTATGTTCTGGCTAACTATTTCATGAAAAATCCTTTAGGAGTGTGGGCCATCTGTGATAAGAAAACAAATCAAATGATCGGTTCCATCAAGTTTGAAAAGTTGGATGAAATCAAGGGAGAAGCTGAGTTAGGCTACTTTTTACGCAAAGATTTTTGGGGAAAGGGCCTGATGACAGAAGCGGTCAAAGAGTTGGTTTATCTATCATTTGAGAAATTTCAACTAAAAGAAATCAGGGTCATCACTCATGTTGAAAATACAGGGAGTCAAAGAGTCGCTCTAAAGGCTGGATTTCGTCTCTTTCGTCAATTTAAAGGGAGCGACCGATATACGCGTAAAATGCGCGATTATTATGATTTCCGCATAGGTAGAGGGGACTTTTATGAGTAAACACCAAGAGATTTTAGATTATCTCGAAAAATTACCGATTGGGAAACGGGTCAGTGTTCGGAGCATCTCAAATTTTTTGAATGTCAGTGATGGGACGGCCTATCGGGCCATTAAAGAGGCTGAAAATCAAGGGATTGTAGAAACAAGGCCTAGAAGTGGGACCATCCGTGTCAAATCGCAAAAGTCTGTACTAGAGCATCTGACCTATCGGGAAATTTTAGAGATCACCGCTTCGGAGATTTTAGCTGGGGAAGCGGGTCTCGAAAAAGAATTTAATAAATTTTACATTGGGGCCATGACGGAAGAGCATGTCTTAGACTATGTGTCTGAGGGAGGACTCCTAATTGTTGGAGACAGAACCAATATCCAACGTCTCGCCTTAAAACACGACAATGCAGTCTTGGTCACGGGAGGTTTTGAAGTTGACGAGGATGTGATTTCGCTTGCGAATCGGGTGCAGATCCCAGTGATTCGGACGGCTCATGATACCTATACCGTCGCTACCATGATCAATAAGGCCTTGTCCAATATGCAAATCAAGACGGATATCTTGACAGTGGAGCAGGTTTATCGGCCTTTTCATGAGTATGGTTATCTTTCTGAAACCGATACGGTAAGGGATTATTTGGATTTAGTCCGGAAAAATCGCTTTAGCCGCTTTCCAGTTGTCAATCAACACCAGATGGTGGTTGGGGTTGTGACCATGAGAGATGCTGGAGATAAAGCGCCTCAGACGACCCTCGATAAGGTGATGTCACGGACCATTTTTACCACTAATTTGTCCACTAGTATTGCAACGATTAGCCAACGGATGATCGCTGAAGACTATGAAATGATTCCTGTTGTTCGCAATAACCAGACCTTGCTTGGTGTGATCACGCGTCGGGATGTCATGGATCGGATTAGCAAGGTGCAGTTTTCGAGCTTACCAACCTTTAGTGAGCAAATTGGTCAAAAGATTCAAACGGAGAACGACCGTTACCAATTTACAGTGGAACCGAGTATGCTGGAGAAAAGCGGTGTTTTGGCCAATGGGGTTATGATCGAAGTGCTGATGAAGGTTGTACGCAAGATGATGCAACACAGTGGGCGTAGCTTGATTGTCGAACAGTTGATCATCAATTTTTTACAGGCTGTGCAGGTGGATGATGTGATCCGCATTGAACCACAACTAGTTCGACGAACCAGACGTTCGGCCTTGGTTGATTTTAGCTTGTATTTAGATCTGCAGCTAGTCGCGAAAGCAACCATTACGATTAAGATTAATTAAACAAAAGAAATGAGGAGACAATGATTACATTAAAATCACAACGTGAAATTGAAGCCATGGATCGTGCAGGAGATTTCCTTGCAAGCATCCATATTGGATTACGTGACTTGATCAAGCCAGGGCTTGACCTATGGGAAGTAGAAGAATATGTCCGTCGTCGCTGTAAAGAAGCCAATGTCTTGCCGCTTCAGATCGGTGTAGAAGGTAGTCTTATGGATTACCCATATGCGACTTGTTGTGGCTTGAATGATGAAGTAGCCCATGCTTTTCCCCGTCATGTCATCCTAAAAGATGGCGATCTCCTCAAGGTGGATATGGTTTTATCTGAACCGCTTGATAAATCTGTTTTGGATGTATCAAAATTAGATTTTGATAATGTTGCGCAAGTCAAAAAATACACAGAGTCTTACACTGGTGGTTTAGCTGATTCATGCTGGGCCTATGCTGTCGGAAATGTTTCTCAAGAAGTCAAAGATTTGATGGATGTGACCAAAGAATGTCTCTATAAAGGGATTGAGAAAGCGGTCGTTGGCAATCGTTTAGGAGATATTGGTGCAGCGATTCAAGAATATGCTGAAAGCAAAGGTTATGGCGTCGTGCGCGATTTGGTTGGGCACGGAGTAGGTCCAACGATGCACGAAGAACCAATGGTACCGCATTATGGACGTGCTGGACGTGGTCTTCGCTTGCGTGAGGGAATGGTCTTGACGATTGAACCAATGATTAATACAGGTACCTGGGAAATTGATACAGATTTGAAAACTGGATGGGCTCATAAGACCCTTGATGGTGGTCTGTCTTGTCAATATGAGCATCAATTTGTCATTACAAAAGATGGTCCAGTGATTTTAACTAGTCAAGGTGAAGAAGGAACTTACTAAAAGATGAAGAGGGAAGAATGGAGCTGAAGGCAAGTGTCTGGTTTCGCTCTTTGCTCTTTTTTAGTAAAACGGGGAGGTGACGGATGAAAAAGGTCCTACAAAAAATGTTTGATCAGCCATTTATAAAGGGATTTGTGCGGTTTTATCAAAGTTCAGAATCGGATATCACGAGCATTGCAGTGGCTTATTATTTGCTGATTTCGATTTTCCCTTTGATGCTGATTGCGGCCAATATTCTGCCCTACTTTCATATTCGTCCCACTCAGATTTTGTTGAGCTTAGAAAAGGTCTTGCCAACTACCTTGTATCGGACAGTGGCCCAGATGATCTCGAGTGTATTGACCAAGCCTTCTACGGGCTTACTGAGTTTCTCGATTATTTCCGCCTTGTGGATTTTCTCTCAGAGCATTGCCTACCTTCAAAAGGCCTATAATAAAAGTTATGGGGTTGAGAAGGAACGTGGCATTATCTGGGGACGACTCTTTAGCTTTCTGATCAGTTTTGCCTTGCAGGGCTTATTTGGCCTCTCGCTCATCCTCTCGATGTTTGGCAAGATGATCGTCCGCTATCTCTATCAAACTTTTTCATTTGACAGAACCATCTATATCCGCTTGTTGAATTTGACGGAACCGACCATTTACCTTTTGCTCTTTGTCAGTCTGGTCCTGCTCTATTACACTCTACCAAATGTAAAGATTCCTAAATTTAGATATGTCTTTCCAGGGGCCTTCTTTGTAGTCATTGTCTTGTATGCTATTTTGAATATCTTTTGGAAATACGTAGACCGCTATGTGAGTCATTTCTTAGATGCCCGCTTCTTTGGTTCGGTCGTCCTTGCCGTTATTATGTTCTGGTTTGTCTTAGTAGCGAAAATCATGATTATTGGTTGTATTTTAAACGCCAGTATCCAATTTGCGAGAGAAGCCAAGTTTCAAACGCGTAGTGGAGAAATTGTCTCCAAATTAAAAACGGAACAAGTGGCTTTCCGACACAGGGAAGCATCTCTCAAATTAAAGCAGCGTTTGCGTCTCAAACATACTCATAAAACTAAATAAAGGAAATCAGATTTGATCTGGTTTCTTTTTTTGATTTATTTTTATTGCATTTGCAATAAAAATGTGTTAGGATAGGATTATCAAAAAAGGAGGAGTAGGATGAGTATTTTACGCGAGATTGGCATCATCGCGCGTGCTCTTGATTCCATTGCGAATATCGAATTTCGTGATATTGACTTGGCACGTGGTCAATATCTCTACCTGGTCCGAATTGCAGAACAACCAGGGATCATCCAGGAAGAACTCTCTGATCTCTTAAAAGTCGATCGGTCCACGGTTGCTAGATCCGTAAAAAAACTAGAAGAGCGTGGTCTGATTCAGCAACGTCCCCTGGGGGAAAACCTCAAAATCAAGGAATGGGAATTAACTGAAAAAGGTCAGGAGATATACCCCTTCATTTTAGGGGAGCATCTTTACTCTGAGAAAACCGCCTTAAAAGGCTTTTCAAAAGAAGAAGTCGCACAGTTAGAGGAGTATCTGGTCCGGGTACGTGAGAATATTACCTTGGATTGGGAGCTTGTCAAAAAAGGTCAAAAAAGAAATTATAGTGAGGTAAAACAATGAAAGTAACAGTCGATCAAGCGTTTTGGGATTTATTTCCAACAGCTCGGATTACGGTTATGTCTTTGTATGGCATTGATAATACAGTAGATGAAGCCAAGGATCCTTATTTCAAAGAATTGTTAGACAAGGGTGCTAAGCGAGCTTGGGACTTTATTGATGAAGACAACTATACCCAGAGTGAATTTGTCCAAGAGTGGCGTCAGGCTTTTAGCAAGTTTAAAACAAAAAAAGGAGCTAGATCTTCGATCGAAGCCCTCTTAAAAAGAGTACACCAAGGACGTGAATTCTACCCGATTAATCCTTTGGTGGATCTTTACAATAGTGTGTCAATGGCTTACGCCCTTCCTTGTGGAGGTGAAGACATGAGCAAATTGGTTGGAGGACTCTCTCTGGGACAAGCAAAAGGAGGCGAACCGTTCTTTCCACTAGGGGCTGAAGAGGATGCTCCAGCTTTGGAAGGGGAGATCATTTACTACGACCAAGAAGGTGCAGTATGTCGTTGTTTGAATTGGCGGGAAGCTCAAAGAACCATGCTGACGGAAGAGACTAAAGATGCTATCCTAGTCATTGAAGCCATCAATGAAGAGCAGGCCAAACGTGCACAAACAGCTATGCAGGAATTGAAAGACCTAGCCAAGGATTATTTTGGGGTCGAAGGAACGATCTATCAATTAAGTGCAGAGCAAGCAAGTATAGAAGTTTAAAATAATAAGGCTGAAACAATATGAACTGACCCCAAAAGTTAGACAGAAAAAATCTAACTTTTGGGGTCAGTACAATCGTTTCAAGCCTTGTTTTTATTTTTAAAGACAAAGAGTTTACTAAAGAGATAATTGAGGACTATAATGGCTACTTGTGCAAAGAGGGTTTCAATTAGATTGATTTGATTCTTGTTGTTGTGGACAAATTGACCGATAATTCCGGGGAACTGCTTGACAAAAATCTCAGTCAAGGCCATATCTAGTATAAAGGTACCCGAGCGGGCAATCGCAAAACGGATCAAGCGCTGAAACCATCCCTTTCTTTCTTGCTTAAAGACGATGGTATCATTGGTGACAAAGGCAAAGAGGATCCCCGCGAGATTCCCGATTGCTGTTGCCAATCGTTCATCGCTAGTGATTTGGTAGATGAAAAGACGGGTACAGACAGAGACAAGGGTTGTGGCTACTCCAAAAAAGAGATAGGATAAAATTTCATTATCAAAAAATTTTTTAATCAGTTTTTTCATAAAATCAGTCTACCATAAAACCTGAAAATATGCTATACTTGAAAGGTTGAAGAAATCAAGACTTCAACCCTTGGTGCTTAAGATCCTTTCGCCAAGCATATTAGACGCGGGAATACCGCTAAAGGAGAATAGATGAAACAGTTAACTGCTCGTGATATGGCACAAATTGCCATCGTTGCTGCGATTTATATCGTATTGACCATTACCCCCCCTCTCAATGCTATGGCCTACTATGGCTATCAATTCCGTGTTTCGGAAATGATGAATTTCTTAGCCTTTTACAATAAGAAATACTTGATTGGGGTAACCATCGGTTGTATGATTGCCAACTTATTTAGTTTTGGATGGATCGATGTCTTTGTCGGTGGAGGTTCAACCTTTGTCTTCCTAGGTCTTGGACTTATTCTATTTGGACGTTTCAAAAACAAGTTCTTATTCGACGGTCTTATTCGGTTAGACCATTTCTTGTTTGCGATTTTCTTTTCCATCTCTATGTTTACGATTGCCTTGGAGCTTTATTACCTGCAAGGCCAACCATTCTTCTACAATTGGTTGACCATGGGATTGGGTGAATTTGCATCCTTGATTTTTGGAGCGATTGTGATCAATCAACTATCCAAACGGATCGATTTTACAAAATAAAAAAAGGAGCCTGAGCTCCTTTTTTTCATGCTAAGAATGCAGTAAATTCAAGGCTAAATTAAGATTTTATGATAAAATAAGAACATGAAAACCAGAATGAAAGAATTAGTGGAATTACTTAACCGCTATGCCTATGAATATTATACAAAAGACGCTCCATCAGTCTCTGATAGTGAATACGATCAATTATATCGGGAGTTAGTGGAACTAGAGGCAAGCCATCCGGAAGATGTTTTGCCAGAGAGTCCAACTCACCGTGTGGGTGGTGTGGTTTTAAAAGGCTTTACTAAATACCAGCACCAGTATCCCCTTTATAGTTTGCAGGATGCGTTTTCGCGGGAAGAACTAGAGGCTTTTGACCAACGGGTCCGCAAAGAATTTCCTTCTGTCAGCTATGTATGCGAGTTGAAGATCGATGGCTTGTCCATTTCCCTTACCTATGAAAATGGTGTCCTTGTAACAGGAGCAACACGTGGGGATGGTTCTGTCGGTGAGGATATCACCGAGAACCTAAAACGGGTCAAGGACATTCCTTTGGTTCTACCAGAGCCAATTAACATCACGGTAAGAGGCGAGTGCTATATGCCACGGGCTTCTTTTGATCGGGTCAATCAGATCCGTCAGGAAAATGGTGAACCGGAATTTGCCAATCCACGAAATGCTGCGGCAGGAACGCTCCGCCAATTGGATACGAAAATTGTGGCTAAGCGGAATCTTTCCACCTTCTTGTACCAAGAAGTGAGTCCAACCGACCAGAGCAGTCAGGAAGGCGTGCTTGAAAAATTGGCCCGGTTAGGATTTGTTGTAAACCAGGAGCGAGTGCTGGCTGAGGATATGGATCAAATCTGGAACTTTATCCAAAAAGTAGCTCAGCTTCGAGAGGACCTTCCCTACGATATCGATGGGATCGTCATCAAGGTCAATGACCTAGCTGTTCAAGAAGAACTAGGCTTTACCGTAAAAGCTCCTAAATGGGCTGTCGCCTATAAGTTTCCAGCTGAAGAAAAAGAAGCGAAAATCCTATCGGTGGATTGGACGGTTGGACGGACCGGTGTGGTGACCCCAACTGCCAATCTAACTCCAGTCCAGCTAGCAGGAACCACTGTTAGTCGGGCAACCTTACACAATGTGGACTATATTGCCGAAAAGGATATTCATCAGGATGATACCGTCATTGTCTACAAGGCGGGTGATATCATTCCTGCGGTCTTGCGTGTTGTCAAAGATAAACGGGTATCTGATCAAGCATTAGCCATTCCAACTCATTGTCCGAGCTGCCAGAGTGAGTTGCTTCATTTTGAGGATGAGGTGGCCCTTCGCTGTATCAATCCGCTCTGTCCAGCTCAGATTAAGGAAGGATTGAACCACTTTGCAAGTCGGGATGCTATGAATATCACAGGCTTGGGTCCAGCTGTTGTAGAGAAACTCTTCGCAGCTCAGTTGGTAGAGGATGTAGCGGGGATCTACCGGCTCACTGTAGAGGATCTATTGACCTTAGAAGGCTTCAAAGAAAAATCTGCTGAAAAACTTTATGAAGCCATTCAAGCTTCAAAAGAGAATTCAGCTGAAAAGTTACTCTTTGGTTTGGGAATCCGACATGTCGGAAGCAAGGTTAGTCAAATCTTGCTTCAAGAATTCCATGACCTCGATCAATTGGCTACCGCTGATCCAGAGCGGATTGCAGGTATTGACAGTCTCGGTATGGTTGTGGCTGAAAGCCTCAAGTCTTATTTCGCACAAGAGGGATCCAAGCGTCTCCTGCAGGAATTGAAAGAAGCAGGAGTCAATCTGACCTATCTTGGTGAAAAAGTTGCTGCCGATGCAGCCCTTTCAGGGATGACGGTTGTTTTGACTGGTAAGCTGGAACGGCTCACACGTTCAGAAGCAAAGGCCAAATTAGAGAGTCTGGGTGCTAAGGTAACTGGTTCTGTTTCTAAGAAAACAGATTTGGTCGTTGCTGGGGCAGACGCAGGTAGCAAGTTATCCAAAGCACAAGAATTAGGAATCCAGGTAGAAGATGAGTCCTGGCTTGAAAGTTTGTAGAGGATGTTTATGGTAGAACGAATCAAAAAAGCCCGTTTAATTTATAATCCTACCTCTGGGCAAGAAATTATCAAGAAAAACATTGCGGAAGTTTTGGACGTACTGGAAGACGTGGGCTATGAGACCAGTGCTTATCAAACCACTCCCGAACCATTTTCTGCTCAAAATGAAGCAGAAAGAGCGGCCAAAGCTGGCTTTGATTTGATCATTGCCGCTGGTGGTGATGGTACGATTAACGAAGTAGTTAATGGGGTTGCTGGACTAGAACATCGTCCCCAGATGGCCTTTATTCCAACAGGGACAACCAATGATTATGCGCGTGCCTTGAAGATCCCGATGGGAGATCCGGTGGCAGCGGCTCGCATTATTGAAAAGAATCAAATCATTCAAATGGATATTGGTCGTGCTTATGGCAGCAAATACTTTATCAATATTGCTGCTGCAGGGACCCTGACAGAGTTGACCTTCAGTGTTCCAAGTAGTGTCAAATCTCGTTTGGGTTACTTTGCCTATGTTGCAGAAGCAGCGAAAATGTTGCCACGTAATAAGGCTCGTAAGGTGCGAATCGAGCATGACAATGGTGTTTTTGAAGGACCAGCCTCTATGATTTTTGTGGCCTTGACCAACTCAATCGCTGGTTTTGAAAGTGTGGCGCCAGATGCCAAGCTTGATGATGGGAATTTTACCTTGATTATCGTAAAAACTGCTAAGCTTTTTAACATGTTATCCTTGATGATTCAGGCGATTAACGGGGGCAAGCATGTGCATGATGACAATGTAGAATATCTCAAAACTAAGAAGCTGACGATTGATATGATTGGCAAGAATGATCAACCATTCCGCATTAATCTAGATGGAGAATATGGTGGAGATACTCCGGTTGAATTGGAAGTCTTCCATAATCACTTGGAATTCTTTGCAAATATCGATGAAATCAACACCGATGCTTTAGTACACACCTCTGAGGAATAAAGACAAACAATGGGGTTATTCGCCTGATGGATGGGCGAATGGTTCCGTCAGTATCAAATTGGAAATAGGAAAATGTTATGCGACAATACCATGTAAAGCTTCATTTTCATAAGCAAAAAGGAAATTATTTTGCCTATGATATGTGGCAGTGGCAAGACCAAGTAGAAGGAAAATCAGTCTCTTTCTCCAAGTTGGATTATTTTGGAGTAGAGGGGAATCTGGTTTATGAGAGCGAAGGACCGCTAAACCGAGGACATGTCTTGGTCAAAGAAGGGGATTGGTTTACCAAGACCCGAGATTTTGAAATCGAACTCTTACCAGAGGGATTTGTAAGAGAAGTCTGGATTCTCGATGGAGATGATACAGTCTACTATTCTCTACAAGCTGCTTTGACTAGTCATGCCTACAGTCATCGTCAGCCTCATGCCTATGATATGGCTACCCATGCAAAGAACTTTGATGCTAAGTGGGCTTATCAAGGTTGGCTCGGCTGTCGAGATGAAGATGGTGAGTATTGCTTTAAGTTATGGGCTCCTACGGCTAAGAAAGTTGAATTGGTGCTCTATCAGTCAACTGAACCGGATGCCCCAGTTTGGAAAACCATTCCGATGATGCGAGGCAAACAAGAGTCTAGCTACCATCCAGAAAACACCCAAGGTGTTTGGATTCTAGATTTTCTAGGAAATTTAAGTGGCATGGCTTATCAATATCGTGTGCATTTTGAACACCAGACTCAAGTGACGCGCGATCCTTATAGCATTGCAACGACAGCCGATGGAATGCGCTCAGCCATTCTCTCAAGAGCAGATCGTCAGTTTGATTGGGGCACTAAAAAAGGCGCCGATGCGACTCCTTGGCGCTTGGACAATCCTTGTCAAGCAGTGATCTATGAGATGCACCTTCGGGATTTAACCAAGTCACCGACATCAGGTGTGGACGAGTCTTTGCGTGGGACCTATCTGGGGGCTTGCCAAGAAGGAACCGTCAATAGCCATGGCGATGCGACTGCTTTTGATTATATCCGTCAGTTAGGGGTCAATGTCGTGCAATTACAGCCGATTTCGGATCGCTATAAACAGTACGATGAAGAAGGTCGTGTGACCTACAATTGGGGTTACGACGTTCAGAATTATTCTGCACCAGAAACCAGTTTTTCAACGGATCCATCCAATCCCAAACAAACCATGAAAGAGCTTAAAACCATGATCCGGGCTTATCATGACGCTGGGATTTCTGTAGTCATAGATGTGATCTACAATCATATCTACTCAACTGATAATGGTCCCTTCCAAAATACAGTTCCGGATTATTATTACCGGATGGAGCCAGATGGGCGCTTCCAAAATGGGACAGGTGTCGGTAATGAGACGGCGAGTGAGCATGAAATGTACCGCAAGTACATGATTGATTCCCTTACGCACTGGGTCAAAGAGTACCAGATCGATGGTTTCCGCTTTGATTTGATGGGCATTCACGATGTGACGACAATGAATGCTATTCGGGAGGCGATGGATGCTCTGGATCCTCGGATTCTCCTTTATGGAGAAGGTTGGGATATGGGAACCGGTCTCGCGCCAGAGGATAAAGCCAAGAAAGACAATGCGGCGCAATTGCCACGTATTGGATTCTTTAACGACACGGAGCGCGATGCTATTAAAGGGGCTGAGGTTTATGGTTCTATCAAGAGAGGGTTTGTCAGCCGTAAATCAACGGAGAATATTGTTGCGCGTGCTGTTTTAGGTAGTGCGGAACTTGGGAATTATTTGACGCCTAGCCAGGTCTTAAATTATGTGGAAGCTCATGACAACTATAACCTCTATGACTTGCTTCAGACCCTCCATCCAAATGAAGAAGTAGCAGGACTGGTCAAGCGCTCAGAATTGGCTACAGCCATGAATCTACTTTTCCAAGGAATGACTTTTATGCAGGTGGGACAAGAGTTTATGCGGACAAAATTGGTTCCTACGGGCCCAGAAGGAGAGATCACTCCTTTGGATCGTGAACGGGCCATGAATTCCTATAATGCTCCAGATTTTGTCAATCAGGTCGATTGGAATTTGGTGAGTGAACACAAGGAATCAATTGACTATATTCGCAGTCTGATTGCCTTGAAGACCAGTCTACCTATCTTATCGCTTGAAGGCTATGATAAGATTTACCAACAAGTCTTTATCCAATCTGCAACAGATACCAGTGGCTTGGTTATCTATGAATTAACAGGAGACAAGAAGTACCAAGTCATCTTTAATGCTAGCGGACTTCCTTATTACCTCCAAAATTCAAATCAATTAGAATTGATAGTTGGCAATAGCCGTCATAAACGACCATTCTATGTGGAGAACTTAACAGCTTCTGTTTTTGAAGTTCTAGACCAATGAAGATCATCTTCCTTTTGATGACAATGTAAAATCCCTGAGTTAAAAACTCAGGGATTCTTTTTATTTTGAAGAACTGCTACTGGTTTCGGTTGAAGAAGAGCTAGTCTCTTCTGGGTGCAATTCTTTATAGCTTGGTGCTTTGAAGAGATCCACAGTGGATTCATTTCCACGTTGGTTGTAAAGGCTGGTTGATTTATCGCCTTTTTCCTTTTCAATCTTCTTCAATGCCTTGAAGGAATTGGTGTAGGAATAATCATCTGGATTGACTTTACCAAGGTCATTGCCCTTGAAGAAACGAAGGAGATCACCCGTCTGGATGCTATCGCTAATCTTCAATTGGAGGTTGGCAGCTTCTCGGATCTTATCTAGCTGCTCCTTGGTTTTTTCATCCGGGTTGGTGATCTCCTCTCCTGTTTTGGTGTAATAGGTCCGACCGCTGTAGCTCGTGTACTCAGGAGTCACAAAGTAGTTCGCCGAGCGGAAAGCTACAATTTGATCATGATCTGGTGAGAGCATATCCTGACCAACTTGGAGGAACTTGTTGGCTTCAATACCTAGCAAGTGTTCCAAGGTTGGGAGCATATCTATTTCACCTCCATAGGTATCGATGATGCCTCCCTTATCCATACCTGGAATGACTACCATATACGGGACTCGTTGCAACATGGCATTGTCATAACTAGACCAGGTCTCAGAGTTCTTGCCAAGTAGTGGGGCGAGAGCTGGGTTGCGGGAGTTGGAAATTCCGTAGTGGTCACCGTATAGAACGATGATTGAATTTTTGTAAAGACCCGATTCTTTTAGGTAATCAAAGAAGGCCTTGATCGAAGAATCTAGGTAGTTAGCGGTCGCAAAATAGCCATTGATGGTTTCGTCCTGTGTCTTAGCCAGTGGGAACCCAAGATCATCTCCTGATAAACTCGTTGTATAAGGGTAGTGGTTGGAAACCGTAATGAACTTGGTATAGAAAGGCTGTTGCATTCTTTCCAGGTATTTGATGGAATCCTTGAGCATGTATTTGTCATTGAGACCATACTGGAAGGAATTACTACTGTCTTGTTTGGTGAAGTAGCTGGCATCAAAGAAATAATTGTAGCCCCATTGTTTATAGGCTGTATTTCGGTTCCAGAAACTTCCAGCATTCCCGTGGAAAACAGCGCTCGAATTGTAGCCGTTTTTAGAGAGAATAAATGGAGCAGCCTGTTGGGTATTAGTTCCACCATAGTTGACCATAAAGGAACCTTGGTTGAGTCCAAAGAGTCCAGTTTCAATCATAGTCTCAGCATCAGATGTTTTCCCTGCCTTGACTTGGTTAAACACATTTGAAAATGCAAAGGTTTCCTTTGAATGGTAGAGTGAGTTTAAGAAAGGCGTCACTTCATATTCTTTATCGTCCACTTTCAACTTGTAGTCGATAAGGAATTGTTGGAAACTTTCCAAGTGAATGTAGATGACATTTCGACCTTTTGCCATTCCGAAGTATTCCGGATTAGCCTTGGCATAATGTTGCTGGACATATTCTTCAACCGGTGTTAGATCAGCTTCAGAAGCTTTGGAACGTTCTTTGTTGGCAGCGTAGGTCTGATTGGCACTGTATCCTAGAAAGGCCGGTAAACCTAAGGCACGAACGACATAGTAGTTCGAGAACCCACGAGTCAAAAGCTCAGGTCGGTCAATTTCTGCAAGGAAAAGGTTGGCCGAAAAGAGCATAGCAGATAAGGATGTGACCGCAAAACTAGCTCGTTTATTGAAGGGACGCTTGTCCATTCGAATCCATTTCTTAAAAAAGAAGAAGGCTAGAATTGGGAAATCCAGAATGTATATCACATCCCATGGACGGAACAATTCTAGAGCTGCAGCTCCGAGGCCAGCAGAAACCTTACTGGAAGCCAACATGGTATTGACCGTTACGAAGTCTGTAAATTCTCTATAATAGATGGAGTTGGAGATCAACCAAACAAATAAGAGGAGATAGATCCCAAAGGCCAAACTATAAAAGAGCTTGGTCCGTTTGATATAGAGAGCTAGACCAATAAAGAGCAGGCTGATTGGGAATGGGTTGATGACTGCCAGAAAAATCTGATAAGGTCCCTGAATATCTAAGTTAAAATCAACTGTGTAGGCCCACATGGTTTTAAACCAGTAGAGCAACAGAAGGGTCAAGACAAATCCTAGTCTGGTACTCATGAAATTGAGTATCGAATTCGTAATTTTTTTCACAAAATGTAACTTCCTTGTCTTATTTCCTAAAAATTTTCATATACAAGTATACCACATTTTTAAGGAGAAAGAAAAGAATGACTGTGAACCAGACGAAAGAATAAGAGGAAAGCTGTGATACTCAAACACTTGGGTGATAAGAAACAGAGCTGAAATAAAATTGTGAAAAAAGTCTGACAAATAGATCATCCCTTTGTGAAAATAGCAGACTTTTGCTATAATAGGTGGTATGAAAAAACTTACAGTCAGTCGACAAGTCGCAACAAAAATCAAACAAGGACAATCGCTCCTTGAAAAGCAAGACTTTGATTCGCTTCCTACCTTGGATCAAGCGATTCAATTGCTTTCAGGTGATGGACAATCCCTCGGAGTCGGATACTTATCTGAACAAAATAAAGGGATCGGTTGGTTTGTTTCACAAGAGTTGGTCGTTTTTGATCAAGCCTTTTTTCGGGAACGATTTATGAAGGCCAAGCAATACCGACGTTCTTATTATGCCGATGCGACAACGACAGCCTTTCGTCTCTTTAACCAAGAGGGAGATGGTTTTGGTGGTTTCACGATTGACTTGTATGGTGAGTTTGTTGTCTTTTCTTGGTATAACCCTTTCGTATTCCAGATCAAGGAAACGATTCTAACTGCTTTTCAAGAAGTCTTTCCTGAGGTGAGGGGAGGCTATGAAAAAATTCGTTTTAAGGGATTGGATTATGAGTCGGCTCATGTGTATGGTGAAGAAGCTCCGCAAGAATTTTTGATTCTGGAAAATGGCGTCTCTTATCAGGTCTTTCTCAATGATGGCTTGATGACGGGAATCTTTTTGGACCAGCATGAGGTTCGAGGAAGTTTAGTGGAGGGGCTCGCTGCTGGACAGTCCTTGCTCAATATGTTCTCTTATACGGCGGCCTTTTCTGTTGCTGCGGCAATGGGTGGAGCAGTTGAAACCACTTCGGTCGATCTGGCTAAGAGAAGTAGAGAATTATCAGAAGCGCATTTTGTAGCAAATGGCTTGGCGCTGGATGATCATCGTTTTGTCGTGATGGATGTCTTTGATTATTACAAATATGCCAAACGCCATGAGCTAAGCTATGATGTGATCGTACTCGATCCGCCTAGCTTTGCGCGGAATAAAAAACGGACCTTTTCAGTCGCTAAAGATTACCATCGGTTGGTCAGCGAGGCCCTCGAGATTTTAAATCCAGGTGGGACCTTGATTCTCAGTACTAATGCGGCAAATGTGACCAAAGAAAAATTTAAAAAACAAATCGAAAAGGGATTTCAAGGGCGTAAACATCGTTATGTAGCAGAATACGGCCTTCCGGGAGATTTTCGATGGAATAAGAAAGAAGAAAGTAGTAATTACTTAAAAGTATTTACGATTAGGGTGGATGTATGAAGTTAGTTGTGTCGATTATGCCTCGCTCCTTAGAAGAGGCGCAACAACTAGATGGTTCGCGTTACGAGGATGCGGATGTCATTGAGTGGCGTGCGGACTTTCTAGAAAAAAACGAGATCTTAACTGTTGCTCCAGCAGTATTTGAAAAATTTGCTGGACGCGAAATTTTATTCACCTTACGGACTCGAGCTGAAGGTGGAGAGATGGAGCTGACCAATGAGGAGTATGTTGGGATCCTGAAAGATATTCAATCTATCTATCATCCAGATTATATCGATTTCGAGTTTTATAGCCATCGTGACGTCTTTGAAGAGATGTTGGAATTTTCAAATCTTGTGCTCAGCTACCATAATTTCCAAGAGACACCGGAAAATATGATGGAGATCTTATCGGAATTAACTAGCTTTTCTCCAAAATTGGTCAAGGTATCGGTCATGGCCCACAATGAACAAGATGTCCTTGACTTGATGAATTATACGCGTGGTTTCAAGACGCTGAATCCTGAGCAAGAATATGTAACGATTTCCATAGGTAAGGTCGGGAAGATTTCGCGCTTGACAGCTGATTTGACAGGCTCTTCCTGGTCTTATGCTAGAGTCGGAGAAGGAAGTGCGCCTGGTCAAATCCCTCTTGAAAATATGCGAAGAATTCGGGAGTTATTAAATGAAGATTGATGGCTACACTCGGATGGCAGCAGTCATTGCCCATCCTATCCGCCATAGTATCTCTCCTTTCATTCATAATCTAGCCTATGAATTAACAGCGACCAATGCTGCTTACCTGGCTTGGGATATTGCTGAAGAAGATTTAGAAAGCACTGTCAGCCAAATTCGTAAGTTAGAGATGATTGGGGCCAATATTTCCATGCCTTTTAAGCAAAAGGTCTTTCCTTACTTAGATGAAGTGGATGAGATGGCTCTAAAGATCGGCTCTGTCAATACCATCGTTCACCGTGATGGCAAGCTTAAGGGCTATAATACGGATGGGATTGGTTTCTTTCGTAGTTTACCTCCTGCTTTCTCTATTAAGGGAAAAACAATGGTTCTCTTAGGGGCAGGTGGTGCAGCTCTAGCGATTATTGCGCAGGCCATTCATCTAGGTGTGAAACGTATCCTTGTCTTTGTGAGAGAGGAGAGATTGGTTCATTATCGTTCAATTGTTCAGTTGATTGAAGATGGCTTTGATTTTTTGATAGAATTGTATGCGATTGAGAAAAATGAAGATGTTCAAAACTCTTTTCATCAAGCTGATCTTATCTTAAATGCCACTGGTGTAGGGATGGATGGTCAGTCTCTTCCGATAGCGAGTCACTTGACCTTTCCCCCACATGCCTTAATCGTAGAGATGGCCTACTATCCAGCAGTGACCCCCTTTCTGCAATTAGCGGTGAATCAAGGAAACCAAAGGGTAAATGGGTTAGGAATGCTCTTTTATCAAGCTGAGGCAGCCTTTGAATTGATGACTGGGAAACCATTTCCTACGGAGTCTGTATGGAAAGCATTGACAACAGAATACCAACAATTTGTATGTGATTAAGAGAGTTTGTTACCTTATCACTATTGAATAAGCCTTATGAGATTAGAGTAGGAACTGATTTTTAAAAAATCAGTCTTGCTCTAGTCTCTTTTTCGTTTCGATTGAGACATGTGCCCTATTTCATGATAAGATAGAATGAAAGAATAACACGAAGGAGATTCCTATGAACCTATCGGTACCTATTCCAGGACATTCCTATGATATTGTGATTGAAAGAGGTGGGCTCAACCAGGTTGGAGACTGGTTACACTCTCTTTGGCCTGAGAAAAAAGTCGCGATCATTTCCGATAACCGAGTGGCTAAGTTGTATGCATCTATCGTAGAGAAAAGCTTGCAGAAAGCTGGTTTTCAAGTGGTGCGCTTTGAGTTTCTTGAAGGCGAAGCCAGTAAGAATTTGACCACTGTTTCGAAAGTCTATGAATTTCTAGCTACCCAGGGCATGACGCGCAGTGATGGGATCGTTGCCCTTGGTGGTGGCGTAGTCGGTGATTTGGCTGGTTTTACGGCCTCGACTTATATGCGGGGAATTTCCTTTGTTCAGATTCCGACTAGCTTAACCGCCCAGGTGGACTCTTCTATCGGTGGAAAGACTGGAGTCAACACAGCATTTGCCAAAAACATGGTGGGCACCTTTGCCCAACCGGACGGTGTGTTCATTGATCCTGAAGTGTTGAGCACTTTGGGACACCGTGAATTAATCGAAGGAATGGGGGAGGTCATCAAGTACGGTCTCATCCAAGATACGGAACTTTGGCAAGAGTTGGAAGCTATGGATGGCTCTGTCGAAAGTATATTAGAGCATGCAGAGAGCATTATTTCTCATTCTTGTCTAGTGAAGCGTGACCATGTGGTAGCAGATGAGCTGGACAATGGGATTCGACTGTATCTCAATTTTGGACATACTATTGGTCATGCCATTGAAGCGACAGCGGGATATGGACGGGTCATGCATGGGGAAGCCGTTAGTATGGGCATGGTGCAGCTGTCACGAGTTGCAGAAGATAAGGACTTGATGCCAAAGGGAATCAGCCAACAAATCGAAGAAATGTGTCGGAAATTTGGACTTCCGGTGGCCTATGAGAACTGGGATAAAGAAGCCCTTTATCAAGCCTTGACCCATGACAAAAAAGCGCGTGGGACTAGCTTGAAATTAGTGATTGTTCCAGAGTTGGGGCAAGCTGCGATTCATCAAATCCCTCTTCAAGAAATGAAGGACTTTTTAGAAAGAAAGGAATAAGGTCGTATGAGATATTTAACAGCAGGAGAGTCCCATGGTCCTCGATTAACAGCCATCATCGAGGGGGTCCCGGCAGGCCTTCCTTTATCTGAAGAGGATATTAATAAAGAGCTCAAACGTCGACAAGGTGGATATGGTCGTGGGGCTCGGATGAAAATCGAGAGTGACCGTGTTGAGATCACATCAGGTGTCCGTCATGGCTTGACCATAGGAGGTCCGATTACTCTGAACGTGACCAATCTGGATCACCAAAAATGGCTGGAAATCATGAATGTAGCACCGGTCGAAGAGAAAAAGAAAGATCTGCGCAAGATCACCAAGCCACGTCCTGGCCATGCTGATCTAGTCGGAGGAATCAAATACCGTTTTGACGATCTTCGTAATTCGCTCGAACGTTCTTCTGCCCGTGAGACGACCATGCGTGTAGCCGTTGGTGCAGTTGCTAAACGAATTTTAGAAGAGATTGACGTGGAAGTGGCCAGCCACATTGTCAATTTTGGGGGAATCGAGATTGCAATTCCCGAGAATCTAACCGTTTCCGAAATCAAGGAAAAGGCATCTAAGTCGGAAGTTTCGATTGTTGTCCCAGAACAAGAAGAAGCCGTTAAGGCTTACATTGACCAGGTGAAAAAAGATGGTGATACCATTGGGGGAATTGTGGAAACCTTGGTTGGCGGTGTGCCTGTTGGACTAGGATCCTACGTGCAATGGGACAAGAAATTGGATGCCAAAATCGCTCAAGGAGTGGTCTCTATCAATGCCTTTAAGGGAGTTGAGTTCGGTCTTGGTTTTGAAGCAGGTCGCCTAAAAGGGAGTCAAGTCATGGATGAAATCGTCTGGTCTGAAGAAGCTGGCTATACCCGTCGTACTAATAATCTTGGTGGTTTTGAAGGGGGCATGACCAATGGTGAGCCCATTCTGGTTCGAGGTGTTATGAAGCCTATTCCAACCCTCTACAAACCCTTGATGAGTGTGGATATTGAAACCCATGAGCCTTATAAGGCAACAGTTGAGCGTAGCGATCCAACAGCTCTACCAGCTGCAGGTGTCGTGATGGAAGCAGTGGTCGCAACGGTTCTTGCTACAGAAGTGCTTGAAAAATTCTCATCCGATAACTTGGAAGAATTGAAAGAGGCCGTTGCCAAGCACCGGGACTTTACTAAGAATTTTTAAGAGAAAGAGTTTTCCTTTGGAGAAGAAAGTTGTATATATTGCAGGGTTGGGCTTGATTGGTACTTCCCTCGCGCTAGGGATTAAAAGGGCCTACCCAAATGTGACCATTCTTGGTTACAATCGTAGTGAAGCCTCTCGAACCATCGCCCTTGAAAGAGGAATGGTGGATCAGGTGACGGATGATTTCGCTGCCTTTACCCCTTTAGCGGATGTGATTATTTTGGCACTTCCGATTAAGCAAACCAAGTCTTACTTAGAAACTTTAGCTGGTCTGAATTTGAAAGACCAGGTACTAGTGACAGATGCAGGCTCTACCAAGGCAAAAATTGTCGCACAAGCTGAAAAGGTGTTTAAAGACAAGGCCGTACGCTTTGTGGGGGGACATCCCATGGCGGGGAGTCATAAGACAGGTGCAGCTTCAGCGGATGCCACCTTATTTGAGAACGCTTATTATATTTTTACCCCTTCCAGCTTGACCACAGGAAGTGCCATGGAAGAGTTGAAAGAGCTTTTGAGTGGATTGGGATCCCGCTTTATCGAAATCGATGCCGAGGAACACGATCGGGTAACCTCCCAGATCAGTCATTTCCCCCATATTTTAGCATCGACTCTGGTCGAGCAGGCCGTAGCTTATGGGGAAGAGCATGAAATGACCCGTCGTTTTGCGGCTGGTGGTTTTCGTGATATGACAAGGATTGCAGAAAGTGAGCCAGGCATGTGGACCTCTATTCTCTTGTCCAATCCTCAAGCTATATTAGAGCGGATTGCAGATTTTAAAGAGCGCTTGGACCAAGTGGCTGAAACCATTCAAGCAGATAACGAAGAGGCCATTTGGTCATTTTTCCATGAGGGACGTAAGCACCGACAAGAAATGCAGATCCATCAGAGTGCTGGACGCGATAGTGCCTATGATCTCTTTATCGATGTCCCCGATCAGGAAGGTGTCATTCTTGAGATCCTGCAAATCCTACAAGGAATTTCCTTGGTTAATATTCACATCAATGAAGAGAATCGTGAAGATATCCACGGGATTTTGCAGCTGACCTTCAAAAATGCAGAAGATCAGGAGCGGGCCCAAGCATTGATCAGCCAAGCAACGTCTTATACCGTCCTTGCTCGCTAGGTCTAAAGTAGGATTTGCGTCAAAGTACCTGCTTCATTTTAGGAATTTATAGGAAAAAGCAGTATAATAGAAGTATCTTATCAGTAAAGGAGCCTATCTCATGGCAAATATTTATGATGTCGCAAATGAACTTTCTCGGACTCTTCGAGACCTTCCTGAATACAAGGCTGTCGTAGAAAGCAAGCAAGCGATCGAAGCAAATCCAGAAGCGAAAACGCTGTTTGACGAATACGTCGCTTTTCAAAATCAACTGCAAGGTTTGATGCAATCCGGTCAACTTCCAACAGAAGCTGTGCAACAAGAAATGAAAGACTATATGGAGAAGATCCAAGCAAGTCCAATTGTGAATGAATTTTTCACCAAACAACAACAATTATCTATTTATCTTGCGGATCTCGAAAAGATTATTTTTGAGCCGATTCAAGATTTATACAAATAAAAAGACTACCAGAGTTGTAATTTCGACTCTGGTATTTTCGTTCGCCACTAGATCAAAAGAAGCTCAAAAAATGCTAGGAAACATTCGTTTTTTGTTCCAAGTTTTTGATCAAAAATTGAATTCATGCCCTATTTATGATAGAATATGTGGAAAAGCACTCTGGAGAACGGTATGAAATTAAGAACCAATAGCAAGGGCCTACGAGGAACCATTCGTGTACCGGGTGACAAATCCATTAGTCACCGATCCATTATTTTTGGAAGTCTCGCAACAGGCGAAACCAAGGTTTATGATATCTTGCGTGGCGAAGATGTGCTTTCTACAATTCAGGTGTTTCGAGATTTAGGAGTTTCCATCCAGGATGATGGGGATGTGATTCGGATTCAAGGGGTAGGTTTTCAGGGCCTTCAAGCTCCGACCGCACCCCTTGATATGGGCAATTCAGGAACTTCTATTCGTTTGATATCAGGTGTCCTAGCGGGCCAGGATTTTTCAGTGACCATGGTCGGAGACGATAGTCTTTCCAAACGGCCTATGGATCGTGTAGCGATTCCACTGCGTCAAATGGGAGTAGAAATTGCTGGTCAGGGAGAGCGTGATTGCCCGCCTTTGCATGAAAAAGGAACCCATCAGCTTCAAGCCATTCATTACCGTTTGCCAGTCGCATCGGCTCAAGTCAAGTCGGCTCTCATCTTTGCTGCTCTACAGGCTGAGGGTGAATCGACGATTATCGAGAAGGAAAAGACACGTGACCATACAGAGGATATGATTCGCCAATTTGGTGGGGAGATCCAGGTAGACGGAAAAACTATCCACATCCAGGGTGGCCAAGAGTTCCAGGGTCAAACAGTCATCGTTCCTGGAGATATTTCCAGTGCGGCCTTTTGGTTAGTGGCTGGACTCATCCTTCCAGAGAGTGAGATTAAGATTGAAAATGTTGGCATCAACCAAACGCGGACAGGGATTCTCGATGTCATCCAGGAAATGGGGGGAGATCTCACTGTTGAGGATCGGGATGAAAAAGCTGTCTCGGCAAGTCTTACTGTTAAGACTTCGTCCTTAAAAGGGATTCGGATTGATGGGGAGTTGATTCCACGCTTGATTGATGAATTGCCGATTATTGCCTTACTTGCGACACAAGCAAATGGTCAAACTGTGATTGCGGATGCTGAAGAGCTTCGTGTGAAAGAAACAGACCGTATCCAGGTCGTAGCAGATAGCCTCAATGCTATGGGAGCCAATGTTGTGCCAACGGAAGACGGCATGGTCATCACCGGACCGACTCCCCTACATGGAGCTGACTTAGAGACCTTTGGGGACCACCGGATTGGCATGATGGCTGCCATTGCTGCCTTATTGGTGAGAGATGAAAATGTGGTGTTGGATCGGGCAGAAGCCATCAACACTAGTTACCCTAGTTTTTTTGAAGATTTGGAGACCTTACTACATGGCTAAAATTTTACTTGGTTTTATGGGAGCTGGGAAAACGACCGTTGGTCGCATTCTTGATCCAAAATTCCATGATATGGATGAATTAATTGTTGAAGAGATTGGCATGTCAATCAATGACTATTTCGCAGTGGAAGGAGAAGCTGCCTTTCGTCGCCGTGAGGCTGAGATGCTGGAGCGCTTATTGGAAAATGAAGCGGCTATTATCTCTCCTGGAGGTGGGATTGTTGTCAACCCTCATAACCGTGCCCTATTGGAAAAAAATCCACACAACATTTATTTGCGCGTGGATTTTGAAACCTTGTACAGTCGCATTCAAAATGACAAAGCTATGCAACGCCCTCTCTTTTTAAACCATACTAAAGAAGAATTCAAGAAGATCTTTGAGGGACGCTTACCCTTGTATGAGGACATTGCTACCCATATTGTGGATGTTAAGGACAAAACACCTGAAGAAATTGCGGAGATCATTCGATGCTTGTAGGCTACCTCGGTCCGAAAGGATCCTTTACCCATGATGTGGCCACTCATAGTTTTCCAACTTCTGAACGCGTCGCCTATAAGACGATCACAGATGTCATTAAGGCCTATAAGAATCAAGAAATTGATTTTGCAGTCGTCCCAGTTGAAAACTCTATCGAAGGCAGTGTCCACGAGACCATCGATTACCTCTTTCACCAAGGGACCATCCAGGCCGTTGCAGAAGTGGTCTATCCCATCAAGCAACAGCTCTTGGTGGCTAGAAAAGATCGGCCTATTCGAACGGTCTATTCGCATCCACAGGCCTTGGCCCAAGGGAAGGCTTTTCTAAGGGCCCATTATCCAGATGTGGCCATGGAAATGACGGCTTCAACAGCCTATGCAGCCCGCTATGTAGCAGAACATCCAGAATTGGAGATTGCAGCTATTGCCCCTCTGGCAGCAGCCAGTGAGTACGGTTTGGAAGTCCAGGCCAAAGACATCCAAGAAATCGAGGACAACTACACGCGGTTTTGGATTTTAGGGGCAAAAGAGCCCTTGATTTCAGAAACTTTGAATCTTTCGAGTCAAAAGATTAGCTTGGCTTTAACCTTGCCAAGTAATCTGGCAGGAGCCCTCTATAAGGGTTTGTCCACCTTTGCTTGGCGGGGAATCAATTTAACCAAGATTGAAAGTCGTCCCCTAAAAACAGCTTTAGGAGAGTACTTTTTCATTATTGACCTCCTAAATGAAGCGCCTGATCTTGTGCACTTTGCCTATCAAGAATTAGACAGTCTGGGCATTCAGACAAAAGTCTTGGGTCAGTATCAGGTCTATACTATAAAAGATAACGGAATGGAGAAAAGATGAGTAACGAATCCAACTTTCTATCTCACCATGAGCGAAAGCGATTAGAGTACTTATACTCAAATTTTCATTATTTGAATGAACGAGAACAACTAGAATACAATTATTTGCTCCAAAAAAGCCAAGGAGTTTATGAGGAAACAGAAGCCCTTCAACAGCCTGAAGTAGCTGCTACTGAAGAAGTGCAAGGGGAGATTACTGAACCGATTGGTGACCTTCCTGTTTACCAATCACGTAGCAAAAAAACAAAGAAAAAAGCAGTTGCTGCGACGAGCGATCTACCTAAGAAACCACGGAAAAAGATCCGCGTCAAGCGGATCCTCAAGTGGATAGCTCTCTTTTTCTTGCTCATTATCGGTGGCATGGTCTTTATGTTTGTGAAAGGCCTCAACAGTAAACCAGCTGGTAAAGATGCCAAGCCTGCTGTCGTCGAGAAATTTAACGGCAAGAAGTCGCGAGATGGGGTCAATATCCTGATCTTGGGGACAGATGGTCGGATCGGTGAGAAATCAGATGAGACTCGGACAGACTCCATCATGGTGGTCAATGTCAATAACAAAGAAGGCAAGATCAAGATGGTCAGCTTCATGCGGGATACACTGGTCCATATTGATGGAGTGAGCCAGCAAAATATTCCTGAATATGATGGCTACTATGACCAGAAGCTCAATACTGCCTTCACCATCGGGGAGCAAAATAACAACCAAGGGGCTGAATTGGTGCGTCAGATGCTCAAAGATAACTTTGACATTGACATCCAATATTATGCAATGGTCGATTTCAAGACCTTTGCGACAGCGATCGATACCCTCTTCCCAAATGGGGTCGAGATGAATGCGCAGTTTTCAACGGTTGATGGCGAAAAGGTCAGTGAAGTAGAAGTACCAGATGATTTGAACATGAAAGACGGTGTCGTTCCGCAACAAACCATCAAGGTTGGAAAACAACGGATGGATGGCCGGACTCTTCTCAATTACTCGCGTTTCCGTAAGGATGATGAAGGGGACTTTGGTCGGACCCGTCGCCAACAAGAGGTCATGTCTGCCATTATGCACCAGATCAAGGATCCAACCAAACTCTTTACGGGATCAGAAGCCCTTGGGAAAGTCTTTGCTATGACGTCTACCAATGTACCTTTCTCCTTCCTATTGACCAATGGACTTGGCCTGGTTGGAAGTGCTGGAAAAGGAATTGAACGAGTGACCATCCCAGAAAACGGGGATTGGGTCGATGCCTACGATATGTATGGGGGCCAAGGCTTGCTGGTCGATTTCGATGCTTATAAAAAGAAATTGTACCAAATGGGACTGAGATGATATAATAAGGGGATAGGAGTTTTGGACTCCATCCCTTTTAATTTGTAGAAAGATAGAACACCATGTTAAAGAAAAATGAAATTGTAACCGTTGAGATTGTCGATTTGACCCACGAAGGAGCAGGAGTGGCTAAGGTCGATGGCCTGGTCTTTTTTGTGGAGAATACCTTGCCTGGAGAAATCATCCGCATGCGCGTGCTTAAAGTCAACAAAAAGATTGGCTACGGAAAAGTAGAGGAGTACTTAGAAAAATCGCCTCACCGAAATGAAGAGCTCGATCTTGCCTATTTACGAAGCGGAATCGCCGACTTGGGTCACCTGGCTTATCCCGAGCAACTGAAATTCAAGACCAAGCAGGTCAAGGATAGCCTCTACAAGATGGCGGGAATCACTGATATGGAAGTGCCCCTGACCTTGGGGATGGAGCATCCTGTCCAGTATCGCAACAAGGCCCAAGTCCCTGTCCGTCGCGTCAATGGTCAGGTAGAGACAGGCTTCTTTCGGAAGAACTCTCATGATTTGATGCCGATCGAAGATTTCTACATCCAAGATCCCGTCATTGACCAAGTGGTCTTGGCGCTTCGGGATTTGATTCGTCGTTTTGACCTCAAGCCTTATGATGAGAAGGAACAGTCTGGCTTGATTCGTAACCTTGTCGTTCGTCGAGGTCACCATTCTGGAGAAATTATGGTCATTTTGGTCACTACTCGTCCCAAGGTTTTCCGTGTAGACCAGTTGATCGAGCAGCTGATCAAGCAATTCCCAGCTATCAAATCTGTTATGCAAAATATCAATGACCAGAATACCAATGCCATTTTTGGGAAAGAATGGCGGGTTCTCTATGGTCAAGACTATATTACGGATCAAATGTTGGGCAATAGCTTCCAAATCTCTGGACCAGCCTTTTACCAGGTTAATACCGAAATGGCAGAGAAACTCTACCAGACAGCCATTGACTTTGCGGAGTTAAAAGAAGAGGATGTGGTCATTGATGCTTATTCAGGAATTGGAACCATTGGATTATCTGTCGCTAAGCATGTCAAGGAAGTTTATGGTGTCGAAGTCATCACAGAAGCCGTGGAGAATAGCCAGAAGAATGCCAGCTTAAATGGCATCACCAATGCCCACTATGTCTGTGATACAGCAGAAAATGCCATGAAGAATTGGCTCAAGGAAGGCATACAACCAACCGCCATCCTGGTCGATCCACCACGCAAGGGCTTGACCGAAAGCTTTATCAAAGCAAGCGCCCAAACAGGAGCTGACCGTATCGCCTATATCTCCTGTAACGTCGCAACCATGGCGCGTGATATCAAACTCTATCAAGAGTTGGGATACGAATTGAAGAAAGTCCAGCCGGTGGATTTATTTCCGCAAACGCATCACGTAGAATGTGTAAGCTTGTTAGTAAAACGCAACTAAACCTCAAAAGGTTCACTGAACCTTTTGAGTCCCACAAACACATCACGTCGAATGTGTAAGTTTGTTAGTGAAACGTAGCTAATCCTCAAAAGGTTCCCCAAACCTTTTGAGTCCACAAACGCACCATGTTGAGGTCGTATCACTACTTGTACGAGCTGAGGCATCAGCGAAGCAGAAGTAGATGATCTGCCCATGCGATATGACTCGCAGAATGAGGAAGGAAACCGACGAAATGATACGGCAACAGCGAAGCGCCGAGTGTGTAGCTTTGCTCTTCCGATCTGAGACAGTCGAAAAGTAGAAGGGGATGGTATTGGTATCAATCAATGAGTAACAAAGTAACGGCATGATTCGAAACATTTTCTTGTAATTTGCGGAGGAACATCAATATGGATGGAATAACAAAAGATTCTATAAAAACGGCTAAACTAATGAAACAATTATGGCCCCAATTGACCGATAAAGAAGCTATTGATGAAGTAAAAAGATATACGAATGGCAAAAATACTGCAATCTTTACTGAAGTTGAAGGTGACACAATTGTAGGTCTAGCACTATGTTCACTCAGATTTGATTATGTTGAAGGTTGTAAATATAGTCCTGTTGGATTCTTAGAAGGGATTATTGTCGACGAGGAATATCGTTTAAAGGATATTGCTAAAAATCTCTGTACAAAATGTGAGGAATGGGCGAAAAATAAAGGATGTAAGGAATTTGCAAGTGACTGTACTTTAACAAATACGGATTCTATAAGATTTCATCTCAATATTGGATTTCAGGAGGCAAATAGAATTATTCATTTTAAGAAGAAATTATAATTTCAGAACGTGGTCAAAATTTATGTATCTTTAGAAAGTGTGAAAGATTGGACGAACAAATTTTTTTGATGGGTGGAAATCCGCCGATAAAGAACCATACGATTGTTAATAAAATTGTGTCATCAAGGAAGATCGAAAGAATTGTCATTTTTACAGTTTATCGAGAAAATTGGGAACCGTATATGAAAAAGTACACGGAAGTTTTCCGAAGCCATTTTTCTAACCTAAACACTGATTACTTACTCTTGGATACTGAGCAAATTAATTTTGATAGCTATCTAGATGCTGATCTAATTATTATCGGTGGTGGAAATACGGAAAAGTATTTAGCTACTTACGTCAATCAGCAGTTCAAAAATTATATCGATCGCATGCTGAATAAAGGGGCGAAAGTTATGGGATTTTCTGCAGGAGCCCTATTATTAGGAGAAAAAGTCTATGTTTCACCTAATGATAATTCAGATCATCAGATAAAGATAAAAAATGGATTAGGACTCTTTAGTCAGTTTTTAATTAGTGTTCATTATGATTCATGGAATGATAAAGCTAATAAGGATAGAGCTGAAGAACTCGTTAATGTTCCCATAATTCCACTAAATGATCATTCCTGTCTTGTATTGGATAAACTTGGAAACATAACAGAGAAAATTGACTAGTTTCCATTATCTAAATCTTGATCTAGGTAACTAAAGTGTAGACGAACTGGATAGGTTACTAGTGAAAACTGCAAAACGTGTTGTGAAATGAATCGGAGAGTGTTTGATGGATTTTAGTAGTAAGATAGCCATAAATAAAGGCTGGTCAGATGATAAAAAATATTGTGTGACAGATCAAAATCAGCAAAAATATTTCTTGCGTGTTTCTGATAAGGAGAAGTTAGATTCTAAAAAATATGAATTTGATATGATGGAGAAAGTAGCTTCTCTTGGAGTTCCGATGTGTAAACCAATTAGCATTGAACTCTGCGGTGACGAAGTATATTCTTTACACGAATGGATAGAAGGGAAAGATGCAAGAGAAACCATTTTAACTGTTTCGAAAGAACAACAATACACTTACGGAGTAGAAGCAGGAAGAATCCTTAGAAAAATTCATTCTCTTCCTGTTACAGAAGTTCGTGAAGATTGGGAATCCTTTTTTAATCGTAAAATTGATGACAAAATCTCCAAATACAAAGAATGTCCCGTTCAATATGAAAATGGTCAGATCCTTATTGATTTTTTAAATGCAAATCGAGAATTGTTAAAAGATAGACCTCAGGTTTTCCAACATGGAGATTATCATATCGGAAATTTCATGATTGGTGAAGATCGTAAAATTTATGTCATTGACTTTGATCGATTTGATCTTGGAGATCCTTGGGAGGAATTCAATCGTATTGTATGGTCTGCTCAAGTCTCTCCCTCTTTTGCCTCTGGTATGATAGATGGATATTTTGATCATAAGGTTCCGGATTTATTTTGGAAGCTTCTCGCCATCTATATTATAAATAACATAGTTGGTGCTTTGCCATGGTCTGTTCCTTACGGAATCGAAGAAATAGCAGTAATGCAAAATCAAGCTAAGGAAATTTTAGAATGGTATGATGGTATGAAGCAAATCATTCCTAGTTGGTACTTGAACAAGAAGACTGAATAATATAAACGTTGGAATTTCAATTTGGGGAAAAGCATATTACGATTACTTGATAATATTATTTCGAATTTAAATCACTATAAATACTTGTACAGAATTTAGTAGTTTCAGATTTTGAAACTTAGAATATTCTGAGGGGTAAAATTGCATGAAAGAATATATTTTAAGTTTGGAAAAAGAATTTTCTTTAATAGAAAATGGGTTTAAAGTAGAAGAGAATAGAGCACTTGTTGATTATAAATCAAACGACAATGCATATAATAAAGAGTTAGCATTTTTAGCCTTTAAATCAAATGTATACCAAGTTAGAATGTTCAGTGTATTTCTCTTTGGTTATTTATCATCAGATGAAGAAATCTTGAGATTTATGCGAGATGAAGTTTCTAAAGATGATAATTGGAGAGTTCAGGAAGTATTAGCAAAGGCATTTGATGAATTTTGTAAGCAAACAGGCTATGAAAAATCCCTTCCAATTATTGATGAATGGTTAATAAATAATAATCCTAATACAAGGAGAGCAGTAACAGAAGGATTAAGAATATGGACAAGCAGACCATATTTTAAAGATAATCCAAACGAAGCTATCAGACGAATTGCAGCATTAAAAGATGATTCCAGTGAATATGTTAGAAAATCAGTTGGCAATTCTTTGAGGGATATTAGCAAAAAATTTCCAGAGTTGATTAAAATTGAGCTTGATGGTTGGGATATTAATAGTAAAGAGATTCAAAAAGTTTACAAGTTAGCAAGTAAATTTATTAAGTGACAATTATCAGCTATAAAGTTTGAAAAATGCCTAACTATAAAATATTTTCATTCTATAGTATAATTTTAAACAACAACTCAATCACTTTCGTTCTATAATATAGAAGTTTGCTAGCACCACATGTTGAGGCGGTAAGTTTGCTAGTCAAGGAGTAAAACGACGAAGATTAGCATTTACTTCCGCCCATGCGATAGCTGTCCGTGATTGACAAGTGCTAGCACGCAGACAGAACGGAGATAGCGAACCGCTGAGTGTGTCGCTCTGCTCGTAAAAGCTTAGAAACCTTTGAACGAAAGGGATAATGAAAGCCTTGATTGCAAGGCTTTTTGCTTTATGGTGGGTAAGTATCAGAGTGAGAAAATTTTTGGAATGAGTAGAAGTGATAGCTAGAAATTATCAGTTTCTATTTCCATTTACCCTGTGGGTACGTGTTTGTTTCCATTGACAAGGAGTTTGTGGGAATAGAAATGTACCCACCTTGTTTGAATCAAGTGAAGTGTAGTTGAAGGAAATCTGTTGAAAGCAATACTTCATTTTACCGAATAAGTAATAATTTAGGCAACTTCAAATCGATTAAAAAAAACTATTTTAAAGGTTAAGAGTAGACAAAAATTGTCCACTCTTTTTTGCAAACTCAATTTATCAATAAATGAAATGAGGGAATGTAAAATGAAATATTTTGAGGTTGAGTTAGAAAATCCTGATGAATTTTTAAAACTACAAACAGAAGATTTTGTGAAAGCTAATCGCTTGCTACTAAGGAAGATAATCCAGAGCGTTACAGTCTATGAAGAAAACTTCGTCATATCCTTTAAATCTGGCATCGAATTGGAAGTATGAGTCTCATTCCATAACTTTTATATTGAACATATCATCTTGTTGTGTTATACTATAAATTGATATAAACAAAGATGTAGGAGGAACCGAAACTATGACAGCCTCAATGCGTTTAAGATAAGCTGGCAATAAAAAAAGCAGAATCTATACCCGATGATAGGCTTTTTTGTTGTGCTTATTTATACGATATTGAGCATTCATTAGTTACGGTGAGGATATTGGTTATTTAACTATACCTTTATTTAACTATGTCTTTAATATGAATGTTTCCAAATTGTATGTATGCAGACCAAAAGCCACATTGTGGGGTTTGGCCTGCATTTTTTATTGCCTAGAATGCTATTCAAAATAGAAATTCAAGCAAAATAATATGCAGGAGATAATATAAATGGAAAAATACAACAATTGGAAACGAAAATTTTATGCAATATGGGCAGGGCAAGCAGTATCATTAATCACTAGTGCCATCCTGCAAATGGCGATTATTTTTTACCTTACAGAAAAAACAGGATCTGCGATGGTCTTGTCTATGGCTTCATTAGTAGGTTTTTTACCCTATGCGATTTTGGGACCTGCCATTGGTGTGCTAGTGGATCGTCATGATAGGAAGAAGATAATGATTGGTGCCGATTTAATTATCGCAGCAGCTGGTGCAGTGCTTGCTATTGTTGCATTCTGTATGGAGCTACCTGTCTGGATGATTATGATAGTATTGTTTATCCGTAGCATTGGAACAGCTTTTCATACCCCAGCACTCAATGCGGTTACACCACTTTTAGTACCAGAAGAACAGCTAACGAAATGCGCAGGCTATAGTCAGTCTTTGCAGTCTATAAGCTATATTGTTAGTCCGGCAGTTGCAGCACTCTTATACTCCGTTTGGGATTTAAATGCTATTATTGCCATCGACGTATTGGGTGCTGTGATTGCATCTATTACGGTAGCAATTGTACGTATACCTAAGCTGGGTAATCAAGTGCAAAGTTTAGAACCAAATTTCATAAGGGAGATGAAAGAAGGAGTTGTGGTTCTGAGACAAAACAAAGGATTGTTTGCCTTATTACTCTTAGGAACACTATATACTTTTGTTTATATGCCAATCAATGCACTATTTCCTTTAATAAGCATGGAACACTTTAATGGAACGCCTGTGCATATTTCTATTACGGAAATTTCCTTTGCATTTGGGATGCTAGCAGGAGGCTTATTATTAGGAAGATTAGGGGGCTTCGAAAAGCATGTATTACTAATAACAAGTTCATTTTTTATAATGGGGACCAGTTTAGCCGTTTCGGGAATACTTCCTCCAAATGGATTTGTAATATTCGTAGTTTGCTGTGCAATAATGGGGCTTTCGGTGCCATTTTATAGCGGTGTGCAAACAGCTCTTTTTCAGGAGAAAATTAAGCCTGAATATTTAGGACGTGTATTTTCTTTGATCGGAAGTATCATGTCACTTGCTATGCCAATTGGGTTAATTCTTTCTGGATTCTTTGCTGATAAAATCGGTGTAAATCATTGGTTTTTACTATCAGGTATTTTAATTATTGGCATTGCTATAGTTTGCCAAATGATAACTGAGGTTAGAAAATTAGATTTAAAATAAACAATATTGGAGGAATATTTATGTATCTTATTTTCATGTAACTCTTCCTGCTAAAATCGCAGGGTTTTCCCTGCATACAAGCAAATGAAAGCATGCGATTATAGACAGGAGGAAATGTTATGGAATTAATATTAAAAGCAAAAGACATTCGTGTGGAATTCAAAGGACGCGATGTTTTAGATATAAATGAATTAGAAGTATATGATTATGACCGTATTGGTTTAGTAGGAGCAAATGGTGCTGGAAAAAGCACTTTACTCAGGGTACTTTTAGGAGAATTAACTCCCCCAGGATGTAAAATGAATCGTCTGGGTGAACTTGCCTATATTCCCCAGTTGGACGAAGTAACTCTGCAGGAGGAAAAAGATTTTGCACTTGTAGGCAAGCTAGGTGTTGAGCAATTAAATATACAGACTATGAGCGGTGGTGAAGAAACAAGGCTTAAAATAGCACAGGCCTTATCGGCACAGGTTCATGGTATTTTAGCGGATGAACCTACGAGCCATTTAGACCGTGAAGGAATTGATTTTCTAATAGGACAGCTAAAATATTTTACAGGTGCACTGTTAGTTATTAGCCATGACCGCTATTTTCTTGATGAAATAGTAGATAAAATATGGGAACTGAAAGATGGCAAAATCACTGAGTATTGGGGAAACTATTCTGATTATCTTCGTCAGAAAGAGGAAGAACGTAAGAGCCAAGCTGCAGAATACGAACAATTTATTGCGGAACGTGCCCGATTGGAAAGGGCTGCGGAGGAAAAGCGAAAACAGGCTCGTAAAATAGAACAGAAGGCAAAAGGTTCTTCAAAGAAAAAAAGTACTGAAGACGGAGGGCGTTTAGCTCATCAAAAATCAATAGGAAGTAAGGAAAAAAAGATGTATAATGCTGCTAAAACCCTAGAGCACAGGATTGCGGCCTTAGGAAAAGTAGAAGCTCCGGAAGGCATTCGCAGAATTCGTTTCAGGCAAAGTAAAGCATTGGAGCTCCATAATCCATACCCTATAGTCGGTGCAGAAATTAATAAAGTATTTGGGGATAAGGCTCTGTTTGAAAATGCATCTTTTCAAATTCCGTTAGGAGCAAAAGTGGCGTTAACTGGTGGTAATGGAATCGGAAAAACAACTTTAATCCAAATGATCTTAAACCATGAAGAAGGAATTTCTATTTCGCCTAAGGCAAAAATAGGTTACTTTGCACAGAATGGTTACAAGTACAACAGTAATCAGAATGTTATGGAGTTTATGCAGAAGGATTGTGACTACAATATATCAGAAATTCGTTCAGTGCTAGCATCTATGGGGTTCAAACAGAACGATATTGGAAAAAGTTTATCTGTTTTAAGCGGTGGAGAAATTATAAAATTGTTGCTTGCTAAAATGCTCATGGGTAGATATAACATCCTAATAATGGATGAACCCAGTAACTTCCTTGACATACCAAGTTTAGAGGCTTTGGAAATACTAATGAAGGAGTACACCGGAACTATCGTGTTTATCACCCACGATAAACGATTACTCGAAAATGTAGCAGATGTAGTTTATGAAATTAGAGATAAGAAAATAAATCTGAAACATTAAATTTAAGGTAGTCGCTGGTCAGTATAGTCTGTTCTGGTTGGCGACTCCATTGTTAAAGAGTATAAAGACTTTAGATTTTATGAATATTAAAAATAGGAACAGTCAATTGAACTGCTCCTATTTTTCTGCTAAATATATTGTAGTTTTCTTATATGTATAATGATAGATTAGCGGATTCTCATCTACGGTACTTACTTCAAATATGAAGAAGTGATCGCGGTTATCTCTGGACTTTTCCTTATTGAGGACAAAGTAATTCTTACGTGAAGTCGCCATTGTTTTTAGGATATCATCAGTTAGGAAGGTCAATGGAATATTCATGTTAGAGTAGCGGTAGAAGTCACGTTCAAAATCTTGGTAGCTCTCGCTATAATAGTCCATTTGTAGGTGATTACGCTGAAACTCAAGCTGATTCATAGAGCACCTCCTCGACAAGTTCAATACTAATAATGTCTTTTAATTTCAAATTGATGTGACCTGTTGTAGTTTTTATCAAAATGAAATCTTTGGTCAGACTTGGTATTGTTCCAGTGTAGGAAACACGCTTGTTTTTTTCAATCACTTGAATGCGTGTGCGTAGCTGCCCGGCGTATACTTGACTGAGGAGTAATAATTTCTTCTCTAGTGATAAGTCAGACATGTACGTTACTTTGTTTGTATCATCAGAGAGTGCTGATGCATGTTCAGATAGGAAAAAGCCCATCCATTTTTGCATCTTTGTATCCTGGTACTCTCTTGCTGATTGAAATGGTAAATATGAACGGTCAATCATATCAAATCCTTTCTATGCAGAGGCAAGGGTATTTTTATCAAATTGAATCGTAAAACCTTGAATTCCCCCACCTGTGTAACATTCTTTAAAGCGATTGATTACCTCAGTATAGATTATCACAGATGAGCTTGTTGGCTTAATGCTAAATGTAAATTCCAATGGTAATCGGTTTTCAGATTTAGCATGTACTAGTCGTATCGATATTTCAGTTGTTTTGAGTTTTCTCTGACGAAGTTTTGAAGTTGCTGTTTCAACGATTCCATGTAAAAATCTTTCAAGCATTTCAATATCATTACATCCTTTGCTACGGATTTCTGAAAATTGTACTGTATTTTTTTCTTGTTTCATTTTAATCCCTCCAATCCACCCGCGGAATGACCACCGATAAGTTTACTGCGTTCAATATTTCTGGAACCTTCAGTTAGGACGGTTCCTTTTTGTATGGCTAAAAAACCAAACTGTTCTCTGACAACATCAATAGCTGTCTGAAGTCTATTATCTTTTTCAATTTGTTCTACATCATCAAAGAGTGATAGTAGAGTATAGCTTTCATCTACGAAGCCACTATAAGATACACCAATTTGTCTCACTGCACCAGAGGTGTATTTTTTCGGAATAATACAAGTACATGACTCACCATTGTTTTGGGGAGATTTGCGGGTTCAATTTTATTCTGAGCATTTATAGATTTTTTCATCTCAGTCCTAGAATAGCCAATATGAATAGAAACGACAGTAGTCAATACTAGGGCTACTGTTCCGTTCCACAGTATCATTTAAAAATCATTTTCACACCCTTTCGTCTATTAGTATAGAAGAAAGCTCTCAGCACACGTTGAGGCAGTATCACTGCTTGTACGAGCTGAGGTATCAGCGAAGTAGAAGGAGATGTTCCGCCCATGCGATAGCTGTCGTAGAGTAAGGAGTTTACGACGAAACGATACGGTTACAGCGAACCGCCGAGTGTGTAGCTTTGCTTGTAAAAGCCTAGAAAGCTTGGTATGAATCAATAATGAAAAGCCTTGATTGTAAGGCTTTTTTTGTGTTTTTGTGATAGAATATAGGTAGTTATAATCGAGAGCAACTAAGAAGCAGTAACAAATATTACATTTAAAATAATCAAAATAAGGAAGATAAAATGACAGAAATTGATAAAAGGAATTTAAAAAATTATCTTTATATTACATTTGGAATTACTTATATAGCTTGGGGGATTCTTGCCATCTTTACGCAATCTCATATTTTTGGATTAGAAACAATTATAGGAAGAACATTACATATAGTAGGTGCACTTGGTCCAGCTATTGCAAGTGGCTTTTATTTGAAAAGGAATAATATAAAATTTCAACATTTTCTATTTAGTAAGAAAGGAAATAGTAGTATTTATTTCATTATTCATTTGTTAGCAATTTTGATACTATTTTCTGTATCTTCCTTAGAATTAAATGAAGTATCCATTTATCTGATGCCATTATTCTTTATACAACTAATTTTTTTTGGTGGTGGACATGAAGAATTAGGATGGAGAGGAATATTACAGCCGTTACTTGATAAAAAATATACTTATTGGCAATCTAATTTGATTGTAGGATCAATCTGGGGAATTTGGCATCTTCCTTTATGGTTTATAGTTGGAGAAAGTCATCAAGGATTTCCTTTTATTTTATTTTTTATATATACATTATTTTTAAGTTTTGTTTTAGGGCTTCTTTACCGTCAAACGAAATCTGTGGGATACTGTATATTATTTCATGCGTTCGCAAATTTGTTAAATCTCTATTTTGTGTTAAAAATTAATGTTATTTTTATTATCATTTTTATTGCTTATTTAATTTATACAATATTGGCGAGTAATAGAATTAGTAAGGAAAAGAATATGTATCCAAAATAACTGGATATACTCTAGAAAATGAAGATGATTTTGTTCAAGGTAATAAAGTAGAAATAACGAACATTTAGATGAAAGGCATAGAGTAAACATGAGTCTCTTATTTGAAGAATTTAAAACCATTTGTTTCCATTTAAATCGAGTCGGAATTACACCGACACTGATGGGGTCTTTGGGATTGGAGTTTAGAACGAAAGAAAATTGGGGGCCGTCTGACATTGACATTCATGTGCCTGGTGACCCTAGAGGTTGGGAAGCACCTGATCATCTCAGAATTTATGATTGGGACAAGATAATGAAAGTAATGAAAGACTTAGGCTACGTCTTAATAGATATTCATGAGCATGAATTCCAAAAGGATCGAGTGAGTGTTGAATTTGGAAGTATCGATTCCTTACCTGATTTTGCAGGAGTTTCGGAATCGGATATAGAGCTTATTCACACTGAAGGTATCACTTTTCGTCTTCCAAGTCTGGAGCAGTATCTAAGTATTTACAAAGCTTCTTCTCAAGACTCCTATCGAAATGATAACAATAACAATAAGGATTTTAAGAAGATCGAGTGGCTGGAAAGACATTTATAAATTATCATTTGAAAAGTAGTAAGTTGTAATACTGGCTGCTATGTTATTTTTATCTTCATTTTTATTGGTCATTTAATTTATACTATATTGGCTAGTAATAGAATTAGTAATGAAAAGCAGGTGGAAAAACTGTAAAAGAGCCAAAGGTACTTTTCTGGGGTGGATATCACGCATATTTTTCGGATTTAGATGGATATTATTGGGAAGTTTCTTGGGGACCCAATTTTCAATTTGATGAAAATGGACTATTGAAATTTTAGTAATTAAGGGAGATAGCAAAAATGGCTTCAAGTAAAGAATATTTAGATTTCATTTTAGAACAATTGTCCGAGTTGGAAGAAATATCATATAGAGCAATGATGGGTGAGTATATAATTTATTATCGAGGGAAAATCATGGGTGGAATTTATGATGATAGATTTTTAGTGAAGCCTGTCAAATCTGTAATAGCGTATATGCCGAATGTAGAATACGAATTGCCTTATGAAGGTGCAAAGGAAATGCTATTGGTAGATGATGTTGACAACAAAGAATATTTAACCGGCTTATTTAATTCAATGTATGATGAGTTACCTGCACCAAAACCAAAGAAAAAGAAATAATAAAATCTCAGTTTATCTAGGTAATACCATTTAACGATAACCTTATGCGATCGTTAAAAAGTATGTGAATATGTTCTCGATGACTGCGCATGTTGAGTGTGTAAGTTTGTTAATAAAACGCAGTTAAACCTCTCGCTTTGACATTTCAAGGCGAGAGGTTTCAAAGCTCCACTGGAGCTTTGAACTCCCCAAACCTTTTGAGTTCTAAGCGAAATACCTGTTTGGATGGAGTGATACTTTGGTTTGGATCTGGGCTGTGATATAGAGGTCATGACCAGAAATAATGAAATAGAGGAGTAAAATTGATGGAGAAAAATAAGCTCAAAGCAATTATGTTTGCCTTTCTGGCAGCTGTTTTTTATGCCATAAATGTACCGATATCAAAGGTTCTTTTGCAGCATGTGGGCCCGACTACAATGGCAGCATTGCTGTATCTCGGTGCTGGGATTGGTATTGGGATAATGTCACTCTTTAATAAGAAGGACAGGGAGAAAGCTGAGAGCCTGACAAAAGCGAAACTTCCCTATATTGTCGGAATGATTGTTCTCGATATTGCTGCACCGATTTTTCTGATGCTTGGAATCAGCTATGGTTCCTCTGCCAATGCCTCGCTTCTCGGGAATTTTGAAATTGTAGCGACGACAGTCATTGCCTTGATTCTCTTCAAAGAAGCTGTAACCAAAAGATTATGGCTGGCCATTGGACTAATCACCCTGTCAAGTATCTTGCTGTCGTTTGAAGGAACAGACAGCTTTCATTTCTCTTATGGTTCTTTGCTGGTGATCATGGCTACCGTTTGCTGGGGACTTGAAAATAACTGCACTAGAGAACTATCATCAAAGAGCACCTATCAAATTGTGATGCTAAAAGGCCTATGCTCTGGTCTTGGCGCTCTGGTCATTGCTCTGATAAAAAGAGAGTCCTTTCCAGGAATCGGCTATATCGCCATTGCCTTGGCTTTAGGTTTTGTAGCTTACGGACTCAGCATTTTCATGTATGTGAGAGCCCAGAATGTTCTCGGAGCAGCTAAAACTAGTGCCTATTATGCTGTCAATCCCTTGATCGGAGCTCTCCTTGCTTTTGTATTTTTAAGTGAATCCTTATCCTGGATGTATGTGATCGCCTTGATCGTGATGGTCATTGGTTCTGCTTTAGTGGTAGTCGATACGCTTATTCGCCAACATGACCATGAACACCAGCATGCATTCACGCATACCCATGGCGGAAGTACCCACACGCATACGGTAAGGCATTCGCATGTCCACAAGCATTATCTAACAGAAGAGAAGCACAGGCATCGTCATTCTATCGAGGAACTAGAGAATCTAGCAGAGGAAAAAGATAGGTAAAAGCAAATAGAAGACAGGCTATTACGAGAGGCTGATAAGAAATCAGAATGAGCTGCCTTTGTTCTGAAATTCGGTAGATGCGAAGAGTTTCTGAGAGCTATCGGTAAAACTTGTATGGACAGATTAAAAGTTGGAGTACCATCTTTGCCTCGTTTTTGAGAAAGGACAAAGAAAAAATGGAAGCACAAATTTTTTTGATGGGTGGAAATCCACCGATAAAGAACCATACGATTGTTAATAGAATTGTGTCATCAAGGAAGATCGAAAGAATTGTCATTTTTACAGTTTATCGAGAAAATTGGGAACCGTATATGAAAAAGTACACGGAAGTTTTCCGAAGCCATTTTTCTAACCTAAACACTGATTACTTACTCTTGGACACTGAGCAGATTGATTTTGATAGCTATCTAGATGCTGATGTCATCATCATCGGTGGTGGAAATACGGAAAAGTATCTAGCTACTTATGTCAATCAGGAGTTCAAAAATTATATCGTTCATATGCTGAATAAAGGGGCGAAAGTTATGGGATTTTCTGCAGGAGCCCTATTATTAGGAGAAAAAGTCTATGTTTCACCTAATGATCATTCAGATCATCAGATAAAGATAAAAAATGGATTAGGACTCTTTAGTCAGTTTTTAATTAGTGTCCATTATGATTCCTGGAATGATAAAGCTAATAAGGATAGAGCTGAAGAACTCGTTCATGTTCCCATAATTCCACTAAATGATCATTCATGTCTTGTATTGGATAAACTTGGAAACATTATTGAGAAAATTGACTAGTTTTCATTATCTAAATCTTGATCTAGGTAACTAAAGTGTAGACAAACTGGATGGGTTACTAGTGAAAACTGCAAGAAGTGTTGGAAAGTGAATCGGAGAGTGCGTGATGAATTTTAGTAGTAAGATAGCCATAAATAAAGGCTGGTCAGATGATAAAAAATATTGTGTGACAGATCAAAATCAGCAAAAATATTTCTTGCGTGTTTCTGATAAGGAGAAGTTAGATTCTAAAAAATTTGAATTTGATATGATGGAGAAAGTGGCTTCTCTTGGAATTCCGATGTGTAAGCCAATTAGCATAGAACTCTGCGATGACGAAGTACATTCTTTACACGAATGGATAGACGGGAAAGATGCTCGAGAAACCATTTTAACTGTTTCGAAAGAACAACAATATACTTATGGAGTAGAAGCAGGAAGTATACTTCGAAAAATTCATTCACTTCCTGTTACAGAAGTTCGTGAAGATTGGGAGGTCTTTTATAATCGAAAAATTGATGACAAAATCTCCAAATACAAAGAATGTCCCGTTCAATATGAAAATGGTCAGATCTTTATTGATTTTTTAAATGCAAATCGAGAATTGTTAAAAGATAGACCTCAGGTTTTCCAACATGGAGATTATCATATAGGAAATTTCATGATTGGTGTAGATCGTAAAATTTATGTCATTGACTTTGATCGATTTGATCTTGGAGATCCTTGGGAGGAATTCAATCGTATTGTATGGTCTGCTCAAGTCTCTCCCTTTTTTGCGTCTGGTATGATAGATGGATATTTTGATCATAAGGTTCCGGATTTATTTTGGAAGCTTCTCGCTATCTATATTCTAAATAACATAGTTGGTGCTCTGTCATGGTCTGTACCATACGGAGTTGAAGAAATAGCAGTAATGCAACATCAAGCTAAGGAGATTTTAGAATGGTATGATGATATGAAGCAAATCATTCCTAGTTGGTATTCGAACAAGAAGAAGACTGAATAATGTAAACGTTGGAATATCAATTTGAAGAAATGTCGGGATTATTTGCTCAATTTCAAATATGTCTAACTATCTTTAAAACAGATGATTTTTATCACTACGAGTTAAAGTCCTACAGTAAGGAGTTTAAACATGAAATTCCATGAATTTGGGGATAAGAATTCACCTCCTATCTTGCTCATACACGGTGGTGGCAGTTCTTGGTGGAATTATCTTCGTCAAGCAAGGATCTTATCAGAAGAATACCGTGTTATTTTACCTACTTTGAATGGCCACGGCGAAGAATATCCACTCGATTATGTTTCTACGGAAGATTCCGCTTTGGAGATCCTAGACTATATCAAAGCAAACTGTGGTGGAAAGGTGTTTGCGATCGGTGGCGTTTCGCTTGGCGGTCAAATTGCTATGGAGCTTTTGTCCTTAGATAGCGAGATAGCTGAGAAGGCCATTATAGACGGAAGCCTCTGTATTCCTCAACCAGGGTTAGCTAAACTCAGCATCTTTCTAGTATCCCTATTTGGTAAACTGATGTTCAGTAAATTCTCTTGTAAACTCCAGTTAAGCATGATGAACAAGCTCTATCCTAAACTGGCTTATCCAGAGGAGATAAAAGCTTATTATTTGGAGGATCTGCCAAGGACGCCTATCAAAACATTAGTGACTATTTACAAAACCTATATGGGGCGTTACAAGCTCAAGGACACGATTTCTGCTAGCAAGGCGCAGGTTCTGTATATCTACGGTGAAAAAGAATTAAACTGTGTGAAAGCATCGGCTAAATTATTTCAGCAGCTCCATCCCAATACGATCCTGTATGAAGCGAAAGGCTATAACCACGGCTATTTATCAGCTTATCTGCCTCAAGAGTGGATTGAGTTGGTGGTACCATTTTTAAAGAGCGACCCATTGGAAATCTGATATGCTGTAAGGAGGAATCTGATGTTAGGAGCAATAGTTGGAGACATTGTTGGTTCTGTTTACGAATGGGACAATATTAAAACGAAAGACTTTCCATTATTTCGTGAGGATTGTTTTTTCACTGATGATACGGTTATGACCTGTGCTGTTGCTGAAGCCATTATGAATGGCGGTCAGAAGGATGACTTTATTGATGCCATGAAAAAATATGGTAGGATGTATCCCGATGCAGGTTACGGTGCAAGATTTGGGAATTGGGTTGATGGCGACGATCGAGAACCTTATAATAGCTTTGGCAATGGCTCAGCAATGCGTGTTTCTCCATGTGCCTGGACCATGGATTGTAGTTTCTGTGCACGAACGGGAGCCTGGCCGTCCAAAAGAGCAGTTGCACGACTTTCTGCAGAGGTGACTCATAACCATCCAGAGGGAGTCAAAGGAGCTATGGCGACGTCTGATGCTATCTTTATGTGTCGTTATTACTTTGGAGGTTACAGTGGCGACTATGGAAAACCGATCAACGATAATCCTACAGAGTGTAAGAGACTCATCAAGGAACACATAGAACAAGAGTATGGATATAATCTTTCTCAAACACTAGATGAAATTCGTCCTACTTATCGTTTTAATGAAACTTGCCAGAATACGGTACCTCAGGCCATCATTGCCTTTCTTGAAAGTACAGATTTTGAAGATGCTATTCGAAATGCGATTTCTCTTGGTGGGGATAGTGATACTCTTGCTGCTATCACAGGAAGTATCGCCGAAGCAGCTTATGGAATCCCTGATTGGATCAAAGACAAGGCCTATAGCTATCTCGATGAGCCTTTGAAAGATGTGCTCAGACGATGGGAAGAAACGGTTGTAATAAAATAATAGATAGGGGTTATGCGGACCGATACTGAATGACGGAGGGGTATCAATGGTTATATTGGAATTGTATCAAGGTGATTATAAAAAAGATTTAGTCGTGTTTGATTCTTTAGAAGAGGGAAGAGCCTTTGTAGCGCAAATCCCGGGATATACTTTAGAAAAAGAAGATAGTTTTGATGTGGAGTATTTTAATCCAAAAAATCTACCGGCTATCACTTTGAAATTGGATGAACTCGACTTGACTAGTCGACTTGATGTTCCACGCGTTCAAGAAACTTTCAAAAAGCATCTATGGTCAATCCCACCATCAAATACAAGTGATGTCACTCAATTATGGTATGGATTACAGTGGTCAAGTAACAGTGACTCTCTATTTTGGAATGAGTATTATAGTCTTATCCGTCTAGATGAAAATTATTTGATGACTGATTTTAAACTAGCTGCCAAAGTAGCGCGTGATGAGTAAATACGATTTTGAATAGTTGAATTCGCTTATGCCTATCTAAAGGAATTAATTTATTTAGTTCGTTTTTTTGTTTTTGATTTAAATTTAAAACGATTTCTAATTCTGGGTTGAATAAATTACACGAACTAAATATTAAATAGTTTTAAAAAAAGTTCGAAAAATACTTTACAAGTCTCTGAAAACATGATATATTGATGAAGCTTAGAAAATGAGATGATGTTTTCTAGCAAATATAAACCCGAGTAAAAAATGCCTACGGACAGGCAGGGTTGAATGCCGAAGCGTGGTTGAAAAGCCACATTATTGATAGGGTTAAAAGCCTACTTTTATAAGTTGATGTTAGGACATTAGTTCTAATTCGTATACATTTGTTAGTGTGGTGAAAGCACACGTCATCTTGTGAAACGATCAATAAAGTACGTAATATTTGCTACTAGAGAGTTAGGAAACATCAGGAACAGACATACTCAAAAGAAACAAGCATAAACACGTCAGTAGATTGTAGAGCAGGTGCCAACCTGCTCTTTTTTCATAAGTTTCCTATAACACCTGATTTTAGCTCAGGTGTAGAAAATAAAGTAAAGGAGTATGTCTTCATAATGTTAAATCAGAACCAAGCTCCCATTTATGAGGGGTTAGTTAAGTTACGAAAGAAAAGGATTGTTCCTTTCGATGTACCAGGTCATAAGCGTGGCCGTGGGAATCCAGAGTTAGTTGAACTTTTAGGGGAAAAATGCGTTGGTATTGATGTCAATTCTATGAAGCCCTTGGACAATCTTGGGCATCCTATTTCGATTATCAGAGATGCAGAAGAGCTAGCAGCAGAGGCTTTTGGAGCTGCCCATGCCTTTTTAATGATTGGCGGGACAACCTCATCCGTGCAAACCATGATTCTTTCCACCTGTAAAGCAGGTGATAAAATCATCCTACCACGAAATGTCCATAAATCAGCCATCAATGCACTCGTTTTATGTGGAGCTATTCCCATCTATATTGAGATGAGTGTGGATCCCAAAATCGGTATTGCTTTGGGGCTTGAAAATGATCGTGTGGCACAAGCTATTAATGACCATCCGGATGCCAAGGCTATCTTAATCAACAATCCTACCTACTATGGGATTTGTTCAGACTTAAAGGGGCTAACAGAGATGGCCCACGCTGCAGGAATGAAAGTCTTAGTAGACGAGGCACACGGTGCTCATCTCCACTTTACAGATAAACTTCCTCTATCTGCTATGGACGCTGGAGCAGATATGTCAGCCGTATCTATGCATAAGTCTGGTGGCAGCTTGACTCAAAGTTCGCTTCTTTTAGTTGGCGATCAGATGAATCCTGAGTACGTGCGTCAAATCATTAACCTGACCCAATCAACATCAGCATCCTATTTGTTAATGTCTAGTTTGGATATTTCACGCCGCAATTTGGCTCTTCGTGGTAAAGAGTCATTTGAGAAGGTCATTGAGCTATCTGAGTACGCTCGTCGTGAAATCAATGCCATCGGTGGCTACTATGCCTACTCAAAAGAGCTAGTAGATGGTGTATCGGTTTGTGATTTTGATGTAACCAAGCTGTCAGTTTACACTCAGGGTATTGGTCTAACAGGGATTGAAGTTTATGATCTCTTACGGGATGAATATGACATTCAAATTGAGTTTGGTGATATCGGCAATATCTTGGCCTACATTTCAATTGGTGACCGCATTCAAGACATTGAACGCTTGGTAGGTGCTTTGGCTGATATCAAGAGACTCTACTCGCGAGATGGGAAGGACTTGATCGCTGGCGAATATATCCAACCAGAGTTGGTGCTATCTCCACAGGAAGCCTTCTACTCAGAGAGAAGAAGCTTAACCTTGGACGAGTCCGTTGGACAAGTCTGTGGGGAATTTGTCATGTGTTACCCTCCTGGGATTCCTATCCTAGCACCTGGTGAACGAATTACACAAGGTCTTGTCGATTATATCCAATTCGCAAAAGAACGTGGTTGTTCCCTCCAAGGAACGGAAGACCCAGAGGTCAATCATATCAACGTTATTAAGAGAAAGGAGAACTAGATGGATTTATGGTTTTCTGAAGTTTATACTCCAGATGTGAAATTATCATTGAGAACTGCCAAACAACTCTACGCTGGAAAAAGTGAATGGCAGGATATAGAAGTATTAGATACACCAGCTTTTGGGAAGATTTTGATTTTAAATGGGCATGTCTTGTTTTCAGATGCAGATGATTTTGTCTACAACGAAATGACCGTCCACGTTCCTATGGCTGTTCATCCCAATCCAAAGAAAGTCTTGGTTATTGGGGGCGGTGACGGTGGTGTTGCCCAAGTATTAACACTCTATCCAGAATTGGAACAAATCGATATCGTGGAACCAGATGAGATGCTGGTTGAGGTTTGTCGAGAATATTTTCCAGATTTTGCTGCTGGGCTAGATGATCCTCGTGTTACTATTTACTACCAAAATGGACTAAGGTTTTTGAGAAACTGTGAAAATGATTACGACATTATCATTAACGATGCGACTGATCCATTTGGCCATACGGAAGGGCTCTTTACCAAGGAATTTTACGGCAATAGCTATAGAGCCTTGAAAGAGGACGGAATCATGATTTATCAGCATGGTAGTCCCTTCTTTGACGAAGATGAGTCAGCTTGTCGAAGCATGCACCGTAAGGTTAATCAAGCCTTTCCAATCAGTCGAGTTTATCAGGCACATATCCCTACCAGTCCTGCAGGCTATTGGTTATTTGGATTTGCATCTAAAAAATACCACCCTGTCAAAGATTTTGACAAGGAAGGTTGGAAAAAACGCCAGCTTTTCACAGAATACTACACTGCAAACCTACATATTGGTGCCTTTATGTTGCCTAAGTATGTAGAAGACATTTTAGAAGAAGAGGAAGGAAGAAAATGAGTCGTTTATTAGTTATCGGATGTGGGGGCGTTGCCCAGGTTGCTATTTCAAAGATTTGTCAAGACAGCGAAACTTTTAAAGAGATTATGATTGCAAGCCGTACCAAGTCAAAATGTGATGACTTGAAGGCTAAATTAGAAGGCAAAACAAATACTAAGATTGAGACAGCTGCTCTTGATGCTGACAAGGTAGAAGAAGTGATTGCCTTGATTGAAAGCTACAAACCACAAGCTGTTTTGAACGTAGCTCTACCATACCAAGATTTAACTATTATGGATGCTTGTTTGGCAACAGGTGTCCACTATATCGATACTGCCAACTATGAGGCTGAGGACACAGAAGACCCTGAATGGCGTGCTATTTATGAGAAACGTTGTAAGGAACTTGGTTTTACAGCTTACTTTGACTACTCATGGCAATGGGCTTACCAAGAGAAATTCAAGGAAGCAGGTCTGACTGCCTTGCTTGGATCTGGTTTTGATCCAGGGGTAACCAGCGTCTTTTCAGCTTATGCACTCAAACATTACTTTGACGAAATCCACTATATCGATATTTTAGACTGTAATGGTGGTGACCACGGTTATCCATTTGCGACAAACTTTAACCCAGAAATCAATCTACGTGAGGTTTCTGCACCAGGTTCTTACTGGGAAGATGGAAAATGGGTAGAAGTCGAAGCCATGTCTATCAAACGTGAGTATGACTTCCCTCAAGTTGGTCAAAAAGACATGTATCTCCTCCACCATGAAGAAATCGAATCATTAGCAAAGAACATTCCAGGTGTTAAACGAATTCGCTTCTTTATGACTTTTGGTCAATCTTATCTAACTCACATGAAATGCTTGGAAAACGTTGGTCTCCTTCGTACAGATGCAATTAATTTTAACGGACAAGAAATCGTACCAATCCAATTCTTGAAAGCCTTGCTTCCAGATCCTGCCAGCCTTGGCCCACGTACTGTTGGTAAAACTAATATTGGATGTATCTTTACAGGTGTCAAAGATGGCGTTGAAAAGACCATCTACATCTACAATGTTTGCGACCATCAAGAATGTTACGCAGAAGTTGGTTCACAAGCCATTTCTTACACAACAGGTGTTCCAGCCATGATTGGGACAAAATTAGTTATGGATGGTACTTGGAAACAACCAGGAGTTTATAACCTTGAAGAATTGGATCCAGACCCATTCATGGAAGCTTTGAATAAATACGGTTTGCCATGGGTTGTGCTTGAAAATCCACAAATGGTGGACTAATGAAGTTAGAACAAGTACCAACACCTTCTTATATCATTGACTTAGGAAAATTAGAAGAGAATTGCCGCATTTTACAAGAGGTTCAAGAAAAAACTGGCTGTAAGGTTCTACTGGCTCAAAAGGCTTATTCCCTCTATAAAACCTATCCTTTGATTAGTCAGTATCTGTCAGGTACGACGGCTAGTGGACTCTATGAGGCTAAGTTAGCTAGAGAAGAGTTCCCTGGGGAAGTCCATGTTTTTGCGCCAGCTTTCAAGGAATCAGATATGGAAGAGTTGCTTAAAATATCTGATCATATTGTCTTTAACTCAGAGAGACAATTACGAAAATATGGTCAACGTTGTCGTGAAGCTGGTATCAGTGTCGGTCTACGCCTCAATCCTAAATGTTCAACGCAGGGTGACCACGCGCTTTATGATCCTTGTGCTCCTGGCTCTCGTTTTGGAGTGACTTCAGACAAGATACCTAGTGATTTGCTGGACTTGGTTGACGGGCTTCATTTTCATACTCTTTGTGAGCAGGGGGCAGATGATTTAGAGACAACCTTGAAAGCAGTAGAAGAGCAGTTTGGAGCCTATTTGCATCAAGTTAAATGGCTCAATATGGGTGGTGGTCATCATATTACGAGAGATGACTATGATGTGGACTTACTGATTTCTGAGATTAAACGCATTCGAGAAACTTATAACCTTGACATCTATATCGAGCCAGGAGAAGCTATTGCCCTTAATGCGGGCTATCTAGCGACAGAAGTCTTAGATATTGTTGAAAACGGGATTGAGACCTTGGTGTTAGATGCTTCAGCAAGCTGCCATATGCCAGATGTTCTTGAGATGCCTTATCGCCCTCCATTGAGAGATGGTTTTGAAGCGCAAGAAAAACCTTATACTTATAGACTCTCTTCAAATACTTGTCTTACAGGGGATATCATTGGGGATTACAGCTTTGAAAAACCGATTGAAATCGGTGACCGCCTCTATTTTGAAGACATGGCTATTTACTCCTTTGTCAAAAATAATACCTTTAACGGCATTGGGCTTCCAAGTTTGTATCTCATGGATAAAGAGGGTGAGTGCAGTCTAGTCAAAGCATTTGGCTACCAAGACTTTAAGGAGAGATTATCATGATGGACAGCCCAAAGAAATTAGGTTATCGGATGCCTGCAGAGTATGAACCCCATCATGGGACTCTCATGATATGGCCTACTCGACCAGGTTCTTGGTCTTTTCAAGGAAAGGCTGTTAAAGCAGCTTTTAGCAAGATTATCAAAACGATTGCTCAGGGGGAAACAGTCTACCTTTTGGTTGAGGAGGACTATCTATCTGAAGCACAATCCTATCTTGGAGACAATGTTGTTTATCTAGATATTCAGACAAATGATGCCTGGGCACGTGATACTGGTCCAACTATTCTCCTCAATGATCAAAGGGAAAAGTTAGCGGTAGATTGGTCTTTCAATGCCTGGGGTGGTGCTGTTGACGGTCTTTACCAAGACTATGAAGCAGATGACCAAGTAGCCAGTCGCTTTGCAGAAGTCTTAGATATACCTGTTTACGATGCCAAACCATTTGTACTGGAAGGTGGAGCTATACACAGTGACGGTCAAGGAACTATTCTTGTCACAGAAAGCTGCTTGCTCAGTCCGGGTCGCAATCCTCAGCTGACTAAAGAAGAGATTGAAAAGACCTTACTAGAGAGCCTCGGTGCCGAAAAAGTCATTTGGTTGCCTTATGGTATTTATCAAGACGAAACAAATGAACACGTCGACAATGTTGCAGCCTTTGTTGGTCCTGCAGAGCTTGTTTTAGCTTGGACGGACGACCAAGACGATCCTCAGTATGCCATGTCTACAGCAGATCTAGCTCTTTTAGAGAAGGAAACCGATGCAAAAGGTCGAAGTTTCACTATTCATAAACTTCCAATCCCAGCTATTCATCAAGTAGTTACAGAGGAGGATTTGCCGGGCTATACTTATGAAGAAGGCGAAGAAGAACGCTATGCAGGTGAACGTTTAGCAGCTTCCTATGTAAATTTTTACATTGCTAATAAGTCTGTATTAGTGCCACAATTTCAGGATGTAAACGACCAAGTAGCCTTGAATATCCTGAGCCAGTGTTTCCCAGACCGTGAAGTTGTCGGAATTCCTGCAAGAGATATTCTTTTAGGTGGTGGAAATATCCACTGTATTACCCAACAAATTCCAGAATAGGAGAAAAAGATGAGAAATGTAACGGTTGCAGCTATTCAGATGCAATGCGCTAAGGATGTGGAAACCAATATCCAAACAGCTGAACGCTTAGTTCGACAAGCTGCAGACAAAGGAGCCCAAATTATTCTCTTGCCTGAATTATTTGAACGTCCCTATTTCTGTCAGGAACGTCAGTATGACTACTACCAGTATGCCCAGTCGGTGACAGAAAATACGGCTATTCAGCATTTTAAAGTGATTGCCAAGGAACTAAAGGTCGTTTTACCGATCAGTTTCTATGAAAAAGATGGTAATGTATTATACAATTCCATTGCTGTCATTGATGCAGATGGAGAAGTACTAGGCGTTTATCGGAAGACACACATACCAGATGACCATTATTATCAAGAAAAATTCTTCTTTACTCCTGGAAACACAGGTTTCAAGGTCTGGGATACTCGCTATGCCAAGATTGGTATTGGCATTTGTTGGGATCAGTGGTTCCCAGAAACAGCCCGTTGCCTGGCACTAAATGGCGCAGAATTGCTTTTTTATCCAACAGCCATTGGTTCAGAGCCTATTTTGGATACAGATAGTTGTGGTCATTGGCAACGTACCATGCAAGGACACGCAGCAGCAAATATTGTGCCAGTTATTGCAGCCAATCGTTATGGTTTAGAAGAAGTCACTCCTTGTGAGGAAAATGGGGGGCAAAGTTCTAGTCTTAATTTCTACGGTTCATCCTTTATGATTGATGAAACAGGAGCTATTCTAGAGCAAGCTGAAAGACAAGCTGAAGCTGTTCTGTTAACTACTTATGACCTTGACAAGGGAGCGAATGAGCGCCTGAATTGGGGTCTCTTTAGAGACAGAAGACCAGATATGTATAAAGATATTGTCAGATGAAAAAGCCTATCGTAGGCTTTTCTTTTTGGAAAGTCGTATAATAGGGGAAATAAGGAACTTCGTAAATACAAAACACAAGGTGATAGACAGAACAATCTATCACTTTTTTTAGTTTAAAACTATTTGTCACCAGTTTTAAACCCAGCTTTCTTATCTCTTACAACTTTTATTTAGTGAAAGAGGAATCCATTTTTCACTTGAATCCCTTCTCTATCTCATGGTAGAATGTATATACAAATTGTATGTACAAAGGAGAGGTAGAAATGGCAAACACGAAAGCAGTGAATTTTCGAGCAGATGCGATGTTTTACCAGAAAACAAAAGAGGTGCTTGCAGATCAAAAAATTTCTGTGTCAGATGTCCTAAATGCAGCACTTCGAAAAGTTGCCAACGGGACTGTGGATCCAGAAGAATTTGTTTCGAGTGATTTGCAGGACAAACAGTATCAAGTAGCCTTTGAGGACTTAAAAAAGGAGATTTTAGTGGGGCACCAGGAAATTGCTCAAGGAAAAGTTACTTCTGTAGCCGATGTGAGAAAGGAATTTGGTCTTGACTAAATTGAAACGCTATCAGGTCTTTCTTTCAGATCGTTCTAAGCAGGACTTGCGTGACATTCACAACTATATTCTTGTGAATTTTTATAGCCAGCAAGCTGCAGATGGAAAAGTCGATTTGCTATTGAGTGCTCTTGAGACCCTAGAACTGTTTCCAGAACCCTGTCCTCTGGTATCAAGCCGGGGCTATGGTGAGATGACGAATGATGGAAAACCCTATCGTTATATGCCAATAGAGAACTATCTCGCATTTTATTATATTGAGAAGCATACAGTGTATGTTGCTCGTATCCTCAGTGCAAAGCAGGATTGGGTCAAGATTTTTTATAAGTAGAATGAGGAACTTTGTGTTGCACTTCATTTTACAACAGAGCAAATTTTTGGAGCATTATTTTGGATTTAAAATTTAAATATTCGAATATAGCAGTTTTTAGAATCGTTGAGTATAACAATAAAAAATTTATTTTAGATTCTACTTCAATAAAAGGAAAATCCTATTTCTTAGGTTGGCTTCCTAAGAAAGTTACTGAAAAGATGGTTGAGTTATCTCCTTCCAACGATAGTTTTGAAATAAAATCTAAAACTCGGTTAGGAACATCTACTGTGGCCATTATGGTTCAACCCCTTGTCGGTATTTCCTACAGGTTCATGAAAAAGGCGTTTATCAGCTGGGGAGTCAGTCAACAAATTATTTTGAAATTAGGAATATTTGCTTTCTCGATGCTTTTATCCTATCTAATGGCGGTTTGGTATGGAAAACGTGCCAAACGGACATTTGATTCGAGAATTCCTAAAGATAGCAAATCATACTGTCTTGTTTTTGAACCAAAAGGGAAACGAATGATCGACTGGTATATCACAGTAGTGGCCAATATTGTTTGTTTGAGTTTTTTTATCGGAACTAGTAATGGAACTGAAGGAGCATTATTGATTGTGAATGGCCTTATATCGTGGTTCGGTTTTGTGATCATGAGAATGCCACAAATCCCAGAGTACTATAAAACCTTATCGTTGATTAAAATTGAGGAGTTTTCAAAAGAAAAATGGAATGAGGAACCTCCATGTTAAAATCAAATAAGCTAATCATTTTATTAATTTCTCTACCCTTTCTGATGGTCCTTGTTTTCTATTCTCTTAGTGAGCATCCTGGATATAGTGATGATGGGAATTTCGTCAGAAATCATGAGACTGCTATTAAGCGTGAGATCATCGCAAACTTAGCCCGGGAAAAGCAGGACATAGAATCTGTTACCTTATTGCCAAATACTGCTAGAGGAGAGTATGATAATGGTGGTGATGTGAGTGGACATTACCATATCTATTTTACAGCCTACGTCAATCATAATCGCGAGCGAACGATAAGCGTAGAACTATTCTTCCCAGATGCCAGTATTCCACCTTTCACCTTGTTTCCTCCCAACCCTTATAAAGACAAGGGCAAAAAGATGTCCAATTGGTTGATGGGGAATATTGAAGTATCGGAAGAAACCTCTAAATAGAAATAAGAACAAGTCATAATGAATAGAATAGTAGACGAACAGATCACTCTTATTCCTTATTATAGGAATGATGACATTTCCCTTCTTTGGTATCAAGATAGTGAGGTTTGCAAACAAGTGGATAATACTGATCAGATTTACAGTCTAACAAAACTTCATAAAATGTATGATTACCTAACTTCACATGGTTCATGCTATTATATCCAATATAAAGGAGTGTTAGTTGGAGATGTGACACTTCAAGATAATACAGAGCTTTCTATAGTGATCAGCAAAGAGTATCAGAATTTACAGATCGGAAGACGATGTATTTCTGAAATGATACAGTTAGCCAAAGAGAAAGAAATGGTTAAGGTAACTGCTCAAATTTATACTTTTAATACTCAAAGTCAAAGAATGTTTTTGGCTTTGGGATTTCAGATAGTAGATGAAGAGTGGTATGAATATAAGTTGATTTAGAAAAGTTGTATTTCTCCATATATATTAGGACTGTAATCTGCGGTTTATAAGACAATGTTCATGAAAAATAGAGATAAAGGGTATCTACTGATACATGGACAAGAGGTTTTTTCAGAAATCTAAAAATGAAGAGAACACCAAAAGATGATTTTTTGTTGGTGTTCTCTTCATTTGATTTTACAATCTATCTCGCTTTTTTATGTTTTCAACCAGTTAGACAGACAATTTGTAGGAGAACATTTAAACTCAAAATTCTGTACAGTTAATGAAAGCTTTTACCCATTATAATCTGTCCGCAGTTCTATTTCGCATATGCATTGCAATCGGTGTGATGAGCAGGTATAGCAAGGTCAAAATGATAAAAAATCCGATATCGGCATCCAAAAATACATAAACGATATTAAAGCCAAAATGCATGAAAATAGAATAAATCAGATTATTATATTTTTCCAAAATAATATTCATACAAATAGTAATAGATGTAATCACAACTATGTTAGCAATAATATAAGGAATGGCACGCCAGTCCGTAAATTTTGAATCTACAACCCACAGAAGTGTATGCCAGAAACACCAGACTAGGCCTTGGTATATAGAGGATTTTAAAAAATGATATTTTTTATTAAATTCTTCTCTCATATAACCTCGCCACCCTAATTCTTCACCTGTCGGACCTGATGTAAATGATAAGAAAATACTTAGTGGCAATGATACGGTTCCTAGATTGATGTAGGAGAGCATTGTTTTTTGGGTCATAAGTGAGTAGATGAAGAGTGATAAAATACTGAGCCCAAATGTAAGACCAAATGAAGATAGAAGTGGGAGTAACGACACTTTAGCAGAGAAACACCGCTTAAGGAAAGTTGTTCTTTTCTCATCAGTCCTGAAATACTTCCATCCGAATAAAAGCAGGTATGATGGAGACCATGCGACGATATTTCGTACAATCCACATGATAACTGGTGGAACCTTAAATACTAAACTTGCAGGAGCTGCTACGAAAATAATGAGTGCCCAAACAAGTACATAAGAACTGATGATGTATCTTTTTAAATAATTTACATTCATTTAGTTACCCTCTTTCTTCAGCTGTATAGATAACCAGTTCACTCTTAATACCATTCAATTCAATTATATTATCTGAATCGGGTGAATCGAATGGTTTAGTTTTTTGTCCATTTTTTTCATAATAAATGTTTGTACCAATCCCTTTGGTAATAGCTGTAAATAGGCTTTTTTCAGGAATACGCATTCTAGATGTTGCTGAAATCTGGTTAATGTTAACTTCACCGTTTAATGAATTACATAATACTTCCATATCAAGATTACAGTTTATTTTTACTTTACCTGAAATATCTTCTAGGGCAATACGAGATGTCTTAACGTCAAGTTCGATATTGTCACATTCTAGGGAGTGAATTTCTACAGACTCTGCACGAACCGCACATTCAATGTGACTAATATAAGGAGTTGGGATTTGCACAAAGATACTGACAGTTTCTTTAGCAGTTGCCTCTGTTACACCATTATAACGTTTTACATCTACGTCAATTCTTTTTCTACTATCATCAATTTTTACTTTAAAATCATTTTGAAGTGTAGGAAGAAGGTTAGATACCAGACGAACTCGAATTTTTTCTCCCTTGTATCCAGACAATACAAACTTTTCTGCGCCTCCAAATTTCATATCATAGCTTTTGATCTTATCGATATCATACTCTGTGATACTCTCAAAAAGATATTCGCTTGTCTTAAGACTAGTTCTTTCATTACAGATTAGCTCATCGATAGAGATGTTAAATAGGTTTGAGATTGATATCATATTTTCGATATCTGGAATTCCAGCACCAGTTTCCCACTTTGTTACAGCTTGTCTTGATACACCGATTTTTTCAGCTAAAAGTTCTTGTGACATCCCTACTTGTTTACGTATGGATTTTAATTTTTCAGCAAATGTCATGTTCTATGACCTCCTCTATATTTTATGATGTAATTTGTCATAAAGTAGCAATATGACTGATTTTAGTATAGAATAAACGATTATTATAGCACAAGCAAGTAGAGGTTGCATTCTCATTTTTTTTGCTACTTTGCGTGGCATTTATCGTTTTAACGTTGATTTTTAGCATTATTTTAGTTATTTTATCATACATTCAAATTGAATGATGAATAGAATTTAAAAATATATTTTGAAATCCCAGATAGTCTGGTAGTAATAAAAAATAGCATAAAATAATTTCTAAAAGCTATTTATTTGTAATCGCTTTTTTCTGCTATAATATCACTAGATAGAAATGTGGGAGTTTCAATCATGGTTACAAAACGGTTTTTGAAAAATGTTATTGTTGCGATCATCTCGGTTTTTATGTCCATGGCCGTTGTTCAAGGGGTTCAAGCCCAGCAAACTGGACTCGACTATCAAAGTCTTAACCTGCTACCTTTTACTGGTAACAAACAACTCGTTCTAGGGGAGTTTGACCATTTAGGTCGTGCGACCTCCGCTCATATTCAGCTGCAGGACAAGGATGAGCCAAAGAAAAAAAGAGAACCACGTCTCAGCTATAATCCGGTTGGCTGGCACAATTATAAGATTGCTTATGGAAACAAGGGAAGGAAGGCCTGGTTGTTCCATAGAGGGCATTTGATTGGCTATCAGTTTAGTGGTCTGACCAATGAAGGGAAAAATCTGGTTCCTCTAACTGCTTGGACCAATACGGGGAATTATAAAGGGACAGCGGATAGCAATGTGGAGGGCATGCTCTACTACGAGAAACGACTAGATAGCTGGCTAGCCACCCATCCAAATTATTGGTTAGACTATAAGGTGACTCCGGTCTATACTGGAGATGAATTAATTCCTCGGCAGGTGACCTTGCAATATGTAGGAATTGATCGAGATGGCAACCTTCTACCCATCAATTTAAGTAGTCCCAAAGAGTCAGTAGATGCTTATGGGATTACCACTGTTACCTTGGACAACTACTCTAAGAATGCAACCATTGACTATCTGAAGGGGACTGTCAAGCCATCTTTAGTGCCGACAGAACCTAGTAGTCAACCTCAACCTGCTAGTCCTTCTGTAGAGACGCAACCAAGTCAAGCCCCTCAACCGAGTCAGCCAGCAGTGCCTGCACAGCCAGTTCAACCTGTAGAGCCAGTTCAGGCAGTCCAACCTGTCGAGCCTGCAGAACCAACTCCTCAACTAGCGCCAGTTGTTTATGTGGCCAGAAATGGGAGTGCGGATGTTTATTGGTATTCTTTGGACAGTATGCCTCGCAATACTAATTTTTCTAAGGTTGTTCAAATGTCAGAAGAGCAAGCGCTAAATCTTGGAAAGCGGCATACAAGTAAGGAATGAGTAAAAGTTATTTTGATAATGAGAAAGCCCAATTGTTGGGCTTTTTGTGTAGGGTAAGTACTAAATAGGAGAACTAAAATGATTGAAAATATGCTATAATAATAGGACGGAGGTAGAATATGACCTTAGATGTAGATAAAGAAAAAATGATGATTATGGGTGTGATTTTTGACAACAAAAAGGTTTTTAAGAGCGTCTGGTTTGCTCTGAGCACCAATATGATTGAAGGATGGCATCCCACGGTAGAAGACGTGGAGCGACTGAGAGAAGAGGCAGTTGCATTAGGAGTTGGATAATGGTCAGAAAAATATATGATGGGTATGATTATATAGACCCTGATAATTTATACACCTATCCCCATTCATCTGTTCTCATAAATAAATTTAATGAGAAAAATGATAATAAAGCACGAGAATTAGAATATCGTTTAGTAGCAAGCCAAAGTTTAAAACTGTTTATTAATCCAATTGAAGTAAATACTGTTTCAGATATTTTAAAGATTCATAAGTTTCTTTTTGAAGGAATGTATACTTGGGCAGGTCAATACCGTCAAGTAAATATCTCTAAAAGTGGAAATGCTTTTATGCCAGTTCAATCTTTTGATATGGCAGAAAAATTTTTAAATACTTTGCTTTCAAACTATTTACTTAACGCAAATAATAAAATTGAGATTTGTAAAAGTTTAGCTGAGATATTAGATAATCTAAATTATTTTCACCCATTTCGAGAAGGAAATGGTCGTACTCAACGAGAAGTTATCCGTTCTTTAGCTTTGATGAAAGGCTATGAATGTGAAATTTCAATTGGTTTAGATGATGATATCTATCACTTATATATGGATGGAACAGTTTATGGAGATACTAGTAAGCTCGAACAACTGTTCAATAAACTATTAACAGAAATATAGATCTGTAGTATATTTTAGTAGGAAACAGTATAAAGTGATGCTTATAAGGTAAAGTCATTGCTTCAACAAAAATCTTTAAGCCCAATTGCTGGGCTTTTTGTGTTGCATTACAATCTTAAAAATCTAGTAATCTAAAATGATCTCTCAGCATCTTGCAAAGGTTTTTATAAAGTAGTATACTAGAAATAGTTTATGGAATCGTTTGCATAAAACGGTAAATGATGAAAAGAGAGTATAGTAGGAGACTAGTCAGATGGAATTAACAGCTATTTATCATCGGCCTGAATCAGAGTACGCCTATCTTTATAAGGATGGCCAGCTCCACATTCGCATCCGGACCAAGAAAGAAGATATCAAACGGATTGTCTTACACTATGGGGATCCCTTTATTTTTATAGAAGATCTTTATGAGGCAACTAAGGAAATGGACAAGGTGACGACAGACGACCTCTTTGATTATTGGCAAGTGTCGGTATCTGTCCGCCATGCCCGGATCCAGTACCTCTTTGAATTAGAGGACACAGCGGGAGAGAAGGTCTTGTACGGAGATCGGGGTGTGGCAGCCTACACCGAGGAGAACCTGGACTTCGTCATGAACGGTTTTAAGCTTCCCTTTATCCATGAGATTGATGGGTGTGCTGTTCCGGATTGGGTGGCGCAGACGGTTTGGTATCAGATTTTTCCTGAGCGCTTTGCCAATGGGAATCCAGCCATTTCGCCAGAAGGTGTTCGTCCTTGGGATGCCTCTATTGCTCCTCAAGTATTGGATTTCTTTGGTGGAGATTTACAAGGGATCATCGATCACCTAGATTACTTGCAGGAGTTAGGGATTACGGGGCTCTACCTTTGCCCGATTTTTGAATCTCCGAGCAACCACAAGTACGATACCATTGACTATTATGAAATTGATCGCCATTTTGGTGATAAGGAAACCTTCCGCCAGCTAGTGAAAGAGGCTCATGCGCGTGGGATGAAGATTATGCTGGATGCCGTCTTTAACCATATTGGTTATGATTCACCCCAATGGCAGGATGTGGTCAAATACGGGGAGGATTCGATTTACAAGGACTGGTTCCATATCAAAGAGTTCCCTGTCTCCTCAGAAAATCTGTGGAATAGTCGCGACTTGTCTTACCATGCTTTTGCTTTTGCGGGCTATATGCCTAAGCTCAATACAGCTAATCCTGAGGTGAAGGCCTATCTTTTGAAGGTTGCGACTTACTGGATTGAAGAGTTTGATATTGATGCTTGGCGACTGGATGTGGCTAATGAGATCGACCATCAATTTTGGCGGGATTTCCGTAAGGCGGTCTTGGCCAAGAAACCGGACCTCTATATCCTCGGAGAAATCTGGCATTCGTCCCAACCATGGCTCAAGGGCGATGAGTTCCATGCTGTTATGAACTATCCCCTCTCTGAAAGTATCAAGGATTATTTCCTGCGGGGGCATAAGGAGACGCAACGCTTCATTTGGGAGATCAATAGCCAGTCCATGTACTACAGACAGCAGATTTCTGAGGTTATGTTTAACCTCTTGGACTCGCATGATACAGAGCGTATTTTGACGACGGCTAAAGGCGATCTTCAGTCTGTCAAGTCTGCTCTCGCCTTCCTTTATCTGCAACGAGGAACGCCGTGTATCTATTATGGAACGGAGCTAGCCCTTATCGGTGGCCCAGACCCAGATTGCCGCCGTGTCATGCCATGGGAGCGCGTGACAGCAGACAATGACATGCTGAACTTTATGAAGAACTTGATCCAGCTCCGAAAAGAAGTAGCAGGCATGATTCAGTATGGTCAAGTGAATCTGGAAGAAGTAGAGCCGGATGTGGTGGCAGTAGAATGGCAGCATGAAGGTGACATGCTCAAAGCCTACTTTAACCAGTCGAAGAAAGACGTTGTCTTAGAAAGAGTACAGGCAGATCTGATCAGTCTTGGGAATATATCCGATGATCGCTTGATCATTCAGCCAAATGGATTTGTTATTTATAGGGAAGATTAGGAATGAAGTAGACTGGAATCGAAAGATTGCAGTCTTTCTTTTATAATAGTTTCTTTATTCGTACCCTTATATTATAATAGGAGATGAGAAAGGGGGAGACGGTGATGAAGATGTTAGCAATCAATCCTATTTTGTTTAAAAAAAGAATGATGGAATTTCTATTCGATTATCTTTTCATTCTAGCTTATTTAGTATTTCTGTTTTTAGGTTCGATGCTTATTTACATTATCTTTTTTAATGGCGTCCCAGAGTTTACAGAAATTCAGTCGCAGTGGCTTATATTTTTCACCTCTATTCTACCAATCACGCTCCTGTTCACATTCTTGGATTATGCAAAAAATGGGAGCTTGGGGAAGGGAAAAGCGGGACTTCAACTGGTCTACCAGAAAAAAACAGTTCAGGCTAGCTTGATCAGAAATACCATTAAATTTTTACCTTGGCAACTCGGTCATATGGGCACGATTCATGGTTTCTATAGTAATTTTGACGGATTATCCATTAGCCTCTCTATTTCGGCGACTCTCCTCGCAGTTTTGCTACTGGCAATGACGCTGTTTAGAAAAGATAAGAGGCATCTAGGTGACCTGCTAGCCCATACGCAAGTGCAACTAAAAGAAGAATAGGGTAGAAATTGTTTATCCTATCCTTAAAGAATAAGACAAACATAGTTAGGAAGTATCTGTATGAATGAGACCGTTGAGTTTACAAATCTTTGTATGGTAAGAGACGGCGATAGAGTTCTTGTTATTGATCGTAAAAAAGAGGACTGGCCAGGCATAACCTTTCCTGGTGGTCATGTCGAAGCGGGAGAATCATTTACGGAAGCAGTAATCCGTGAAGTGAAGGAAGAAACTGGCTTAAAGATTGCTTCTCCCCAGATCTGTGGAATGAAAGATTGGGTAGAAGACGGCATTCGTTATGTAGTTCTCTTTTATAAGACAGAAAAGTTTGAAGGAGACTTAATATCCTCTGAAGAGGGGGAAGTCTGGTGGGAGGACCTGAAAGAATTGCCAAATCTAGACCTCTCTCTAGATATGGAGGATATGCTTCGTATCTTTCTTGAAGAAGAACTGTCTGAATTTTTTTACTACCAAGATGGAGAAGACTGGAAGTACGATTTAAAGTAAAATTGAACGCTGATTCTGAAAAAAATAACCTGATCCAAGTGTAATAGAGCAAAGTACCAAATTAAAAGTGATGAGTGACTTAGTCAAGAAATATGATCGAAAATGGGATAATGATTGTGCCAAAGAGCACCATGCTAGCATGCTCAGTCTATTAAAAACGGAGATAGAAAAGTACAAATAGGTATTGACTTGCCCTTGCTCTGTTTTCAGTTTCTTTAGTTGTACATTCCTCTCCATAGGTGTATAATGTGTCCTTAGATAAACAAATGAGGAGTTTACTATGGAATTAAAAGATTTTACAGAAAAAGAACAAGAACAGATCAACCAAGGTTTGAGTACAGCTGAGATTTCTGATAAAGAAGCGGCAAAGAAGTTGCTCGCTCTTGTACCGCAAGAATGGATCAAGCGTATTCCTTTTTTTGTCAGGGGGCATGCGACAACAAAGACGATCGAACGTGTGGCTATGCGCTATCCTGAACTCTATGCCGTGGCCAAGCGCCAAGGAGACCTTCCTGAAAAAGAACGGGAGGAATTGCGTGTCATCATGACAGAAGTCTTTGAAGAAAAGATGAACAAACATAAGATAAAATAATACTTTATTATTTTATCTCACATTGAACGAGTTATTGCAGTTGAAATATTGCGGTCGCTTTTTTGTTTACTAGTATGAAGACTTTTACACTAGTAAATAAAAATGAACAATTTTTCATGGTATAATACTAATGAATGTAGTTCCAGAGGAATGAAAGATTCCATTGGAGAAAAACAAGTAAAGGTATTCATGATGAAAAAATTTTTGATAGTTATTTTTTCGATTTTTGGATTGATGGTAGGAATGTTAGCTTTGATGGCAATTGAGTATCAAATAAGTTATAATAAATGGAAAAGTTCATATACGGGAAAAATAGTAACTAATTCTGAAGAAAAATACTCTACTTCAAGTGATGGAAATAAGGATGATTTTGAATCATCAAAACAAGAATACGCTACTTCAAGTTCTAGTACGAAGAATTATGATTATAAAAAATACTCTAGTCCAATTGATGAATATAATGATAATTTCGAATTATTATTTAATTTGCTTGTTGAAAAACTTTTTTCTCCAACTTTAGTAGAAAAAGAATTTAAAAGGGCATATGAAACAGCTAAAAATCTGTCAGCGGATTCTCCTATTTCGATGCAGGCTATCAAAAATAAAATAAAGATCTATAATTATTCAGAAGGCGCTAACCAGTACGCTGTATATAAGCTTAATATAGACTGGAAAGAGCAATCACTTTTAAAAGCAAAATCACTTCAAAAGTATCGTTATTCAAAAGAAAAGTTAGTTGAGCAACTTATAAATGTTGAACTATTTACTCAAGAAGAGGCTGATTATGCTGTAGAACATGTTAATTTCGATTGGAAGGAGGACGCTGTGAAAGAAGCGGAATCTTATGCAAACGGTGGCAAGATTACGAAAGAAAAGATGTTAGAAGTACTTGTTGAAAACAAAAAATTTACTCAAGAGGAAGCCGAGTACGCAATAGAACATGCCAAAATAGATTGGTCGAATTAAACAATCATTCTAGTGCGGTTCTGAAGCCCTTAAAAGAGTCTACTGCATCCAAAATAGCTAGGATAGAAACGGAAGTCTTTGAAGAAAAGATGAACAAACACAAGATTAAATAATCCTTTATAGTACTTTGTTATTTTATCTCACATTGAACGAGTGATTGCAGTTGAAATATTGCGGTCGCTTTTTTGTTTACTAGTATGAAGACTTTTACACTAGTAAATAAAAATGAACAATTTTTCATGGTATAATACTAATGAATGTAGTTCCAGAGGAATGAAAGATTCCATTGGAGAAAAACAAGTAAAGGTAGTCATTATGAGAAAATTTTTTACATTTATTTTTGCGATGGTTGGAATGATAGTAGTATGGATAGCTTTTATGGTATATAGTTATGAAAGAAGTTATAATGAATGGAAAAATTCACGTTCAGGATCAAAAGTAACTTATCCTGTAGAAAACTACGCTTCTTCAAGTGATAGAAAAAATAAGGAAGATTTAGAATCATTAATGAATATGTTTAAGAAAAGAGTTTATCCTTTACCTTTACTAGATGCAGAATATACAAGTGCATATGCAACAGCTAAAGAATTTTTAAAGAAATCTCCTTTATCGATGCAGCAAATTAAAAATGATCTTACTAAGAATGACAGGTATTCAGAAGATGCTTCCCTGTATGCTATCAATAAGCTTAATATAGACTGGAAAGAGCAAGCACTTTTAAAAGCAAAATCATATCAAACGTTTCATTTTTCAAAAGAATATTTACTCGGGAGACTAATAAATGTTGATCTATTTACTCAAGAAGAGGCTGACTATGCCATAGAACAAGGTCATTTCGATTGGGAGGAGAACGCTGTGAAAGAAGTGGAATCTTTTGGAAGCGGTGGCAACTATTCGAAAGAAAGATTATTAGAAAAACTTGTTGATATAAGAAAATTTACTCAAGAGGAAGCTGAGTACGCAATAGAACATGCCAAAATAGATAGGCCGGATTAAACAATCGTTCTAGTGTTGATCTGAAGACCTTAAAAGAGGCAACTGAACCCAACAAAAGCTACGATAGAAAATGATGAAAAGAGGCATAGTGTTTATCAAACACATTTTCTATCTTTAATTGCTAGTTGAACAGTGATGACTATAAAATAAGTCCAATGTAACATATTGAAGAGCTGGATAGTCTGCCAGCTCTTTTTTTGCTACTTATAAAGTTTCCTCATTTCGTGAAAAATAGTTGGAGCAAAGCTAGTTTTAAACTATAATATAGGATAAGGAGATTCGATAGGAAAAAGAAAGGTATCATGTTACAAAACATCTTAGTATATAGAAAAGGAACCAGTTTATGAAACCATCTAAAAAAATCATGCTCCTTACTAGCTGTGCCTTGGCGATCTTTGCTTTAGCGGCTTGTGGGACCAACCAAAAGCAATCCAAGGAAAAGCAGGAGAGCTCCACTGTCAAAAAGGCCAGTTCAGACAAGGAGCACTACAAGGGAACTTACAGTAACCTCAATAGCAAGGCTAGTGTCGAAGAAGTGCGGACGCTCTTGTCTGCTTATTTGGATCAGGAAAGTGTAGACAAGTTTCTGGGTCTAGTAACGGACTATGATAACATCGTTGGATCTGTTGGCTTGACGGGTGACTTCAGCAAGTTCAAGAAAACAGACTACAATGTCGAGAAGATCAGTGACTTGTGGACCAAGCAGAAGGGCGATTTCGTCGGGACCAACTGCCGGATCAATAGTTATACCTTGCTGAAGAACCGCATCGAGATTCCTAATCAACAGGCGGATAGTGAACTCTTATTCGTGGACAATGATGCTATTGACAAAGGAAAGGTCTTCGATGAGGCAGACAAGGAAGCCTTTAACATTCTCTATTCACGAGTTCCGACAGAGGCTACAACGGATGTCAAGGTCCATGCTAAGAAGATGGAAGAGTATTTTTCTAATTTCAAATTTAATGAAAATGCCCGCATGCTTTCTGTCATCGTTCATGATAACCTAGATGGCAACACGCTTTTTGTCGGGCACGTCGGTGTCTTAGTTCCTGCCAAGGATGGCTATCTCTTTGTCGAAAAGCTGACCTTTGAAGAGCCCTATCAAGCGATCAAGTTTGCGACCAAGGAAGATGTCTACAAATACTTGGAGACCAAATACCAAGATTACACTGGTGAAGGTCTAGCTAAGCCCTTCATCATGGACAATGAAAAATGGGTTGAAACCAAATAGAATTTCCAGCTATTTGAGGTTGGAGTGAACTTCAGCTAAGGAAAGGATCTAAAGATGAATAAAAAACGAAGCTACTTTGCTCTAGCCCTTATTCTTATCGGTTTTCTATTAGTAGAATCAAGTATGTATGTCCTACCCTACATTGAAGGATTAAAAGATTTAGAACTAGTTGCTTTCGAATTTGGAATTCTTCTCTTAGTGGGTGTCATCATCTTATTAACAAAGACTAAAAAGAATACTGATTAAAGAGCAAACTTAAGCATAAAAATTAGAATTTTAGTAACAAAGGAAACTTTAGAAAAGTGAGGATAACAAATAATGAATCAAACAACGAAAGAAGTGTATACTCGTATCGTTCAGTTACTGACTGAGGACGGCTCTATCCATGATGCTATTGAAAATTGCTTAGAATCACCTTGGTCTTATTTTGAGGAAAATATTGATCGCTATGACGAGCGTGGAATTGACGAGGATGAAACAGAGGAAAACATTATTTGGCTTGGTATTGCAGATGAACTGCTCGATGCGAATGAAGCTGTTGAATTAGACTGGAATCCTGAATTAGAAGATTTTAGCTACTTCATGAAATCTCTGGCTGATAAGAAGAATCTTCAGATGGAAGATGATTGGTTTGATGAAGAGGACACTATTACGAATTGGTGCTCTATTCTCGATAGGAGATGGGAAATAGAAGGTTTCTGTGTAGGTGGAATAGACATTGATAGCGATAGTTACGTCCTATTTATTTGTAAAGTGGAGACGTTAAAAGAATTAAGAGAATGGAGCAATCGCATCGATCAGCGTATTGATCATGCAATGAATCTTTAAGGCAAAAAAGAGCGGGGAAAATACTGTTTAAGGACTGACATTACCAAGTAAAAATAGGAAGGAGAGCGAGAATGGCTAGTCATGCGATAGAGTTTGAAGGAATGCAACTATATGCTCCAATTCTATATGTGCTAGTTTTCTTGCTCATTTTCAATTTTTTCCTTATCCTGAGAAGAAGGGCAATCGCGAGACGTAGTGGTGGTCCCTTCTTTGCGCCCTTCCATATTAACCATGGAATCTTTTACATTCATGTGCCTTTGTGTTTCAGCCGTCGTATGATCCCATTGAAAGAGATGAAGCAGATAACCTACTTATTGCTCCGTGGTCGCGCTGGTGGTGGGAGTCGCTACGCTTTCTATATCGAACTCAGAAATGGGAAGACCATTCCCTTCTTTTTTGGTAAAAGTAAACAGAATGAACTGTTGGTTGAAAAACTCAAGCAAAATGCTGGTAAGTATGGGTTTAAAGTACATTTTCAACGCTAGAATACAATCACCTGAAGGAAACAAAACTAGGATTTGATTCTCTGTAAAAACGAAAGTGAGCAATTCTATGAACGATTCTATGAAAGAATATATCCACTTAAAAAAGCAGTTCCAAGCGCAAGATAAGGATTCATCCAGCGTGCTTGCTCTCTATGAATTTGCAGATCGGCTGACCTTACTGGAAACTCCAGAAGCTAAGCAGGTCTTGGTGGATGTTTACCAAGAGTTGGGATTATATGCCAGTGCCTATGCTCTCTTCTCAGAGTTAGTAGACAAGTCTGATCGCAAGCAAGTTAAGAAACTTTTTACCTTAGAAAAGATGAGTCTAAGTCATGGAGATCGCTTTGCTCTCCCTCGTCCCTTGACCGAAAAGGAAAAAGAGGCTCATAAGGAGAAAGTCAGTGAATTGCCAACCTTCCGCTATCATCCGGATCCACTAGCGACGGGTGCCTTTAAGGAAGGGGAGCCTGAGACCTGCCCTTCGTGTGGGGAAGACCACACCATCTATTATGCTTTGAGACCCTATTGTCTGGAGGAGCTAAGACATCTCTGTCCAACTTGTATCTCTACTGGTCGTGCTGCCCAGAAATTTGAAGCAGAGTTTATCCAAGATGCAGATTGGCAAGGGGTCATGGATAAGGAAAAAGACCAGATCCTCTTCTGTCAAACTCCAGGCTATAGTAGCTGGCAGGGCGAATATTGGCTCTCTTGTTGCCAAGACTACTGTGCCTATCTGGGGACAGTTGGCACTCGTGAACTGGAAGAAATGGGCAATGCTGAGCAAGTCTTGGTAGAATACGAGTCACGTGATGAATTTCAGGATGTGGCTGAATACTTAGTCAAGGATGGTTCTATGTGTGGCTATCTCTTTCGTTGTCTCCATTGTGAACAATACCATCTTTGGGTTGATGCGGATTAGAGCGATGGTCCAAATCTAATAGAGTCATGAACTTGATGAAAGAATAGAAAAGGAATCACGAATGAGTAGAAAGCAAGCCCTATCTATGTATTTGTTAGGAACCTTTGGTCAAGTATTAGGAGTCAGCCTTCTGGTTTGGTTTTTAAGAGTAGGAGGAGTCAAGGTTGATTTTACATCACCAATGGGGAGCATCGCTGTTATTGTAGGTGGTTTGTCATCAGCTTTGTGGGGCAGTATTGCAAGCATTAGTTACCATCAATCTAGTTTTAAACAAGTTCTCAAAGATTTTTTTCAAGTCAAAGACAGTTTAGCAAATTATTGTTTGGTGCTTGTTTTCTTGCTACTCGACTTTTTCCCCTTTATCTTAGGTGGTAAGATTACCACTCAATCGTTGGTCTTGCCAGTGGTGCTCTTTTTCAAGGCCCTTCTTTTTGGTGGGATTGAAGAAATTGGCTGGCGTTATTTCTTTCAACCAACTTTGGAGGAAAGAATACCTTATCTTTCAGCTACTTTGATCACCTTTTTAGCCTGGTCTAGCTGGCATCTTTTTTACTTTTACATTGATGGTTCTTTAGCTGTCATTCAGTTGCTTCCGTTTCTAGTTGGACTGCTAACTAACTGTTTTATCTTATCGGCCTTGTATCATAAAACGCAAAATTTATGGATCTGTGTCATGACCCATGCGTTGATCAATGCTTTATCGCAACTGTCATCAACTGAGAGCGTATGGCTATCACTTGTGATTAAGGTGTTGATAATCCTTCTTGCCATGAGAATTGCTAGTAGCAGTATGGAGAAAGCTAAATCCTAAGCTGACTTGATTTCCATTGCTTCATATAGTTATAAATCAAAAGAGCAGTTATTTTGAACTGCTCTTTTGATATGGCTTTAAGGTTTTAGTAAAAATCTAATGAACTCGTCATCTTTTCCTTTGCCCTAAATACTTTTAGGGTGAATTCAAGCTCAACAAGTAGAGTAAGAGCTATTTGGTCGCCATTTGACTCTTATTTTTTTCACTTTTCGTGACAATATATAAAACCCATTTGTGATTTTGCCTTTCTTCAATCTTTGAAAAGCCAATACTTGTTAATAACTGACTCAATTCAGAACTTGTTCCATAATCTGTCATATGATACTTAATTTTTTCTTTTTCGGAAGCAATAATCAGAGTAGAATGATTGGACATGACTCGATAGATTTCCTGAAAGCTTTGTTTTAATTTTTTCCAGAAAATATGGGTCTGAATGGCAAAGACCAGATCAAAATAATGATTTTGGTAGGGAAGGTTTTCAACATTACCAACCATCAGCTGGACACTATCGTTTTCTATTGACTTTAAAAGCATCCGTTTAGCAGTTTGATAAGACTCCTTGGAAATATCAATGCCATGAATGTCAAGATTTTTATCTAAAGCAAGTAGGTTTTTGATAGTGCTACCACCGCCATAACCGATTTCTAAAATCCGACTATTATCTGAAATGGTAGTCTGTTTGATTGCCCAAAGACTGAATTTCTTAAAATAGGACGACCAGATGTTGGTAATTAATCGCCCGATAAGACCACTAGGATTTTTAGACTGTTTTATAAGATATTGAATGAGCATGTTCCTCCCCTTTTTGCAAATAAAGTTTGAAATATCTATAATTAAATTTCAAACTTTATTATAGAGAAAAGTAGTCAGAATAGCAAGAAAAAATGAAATATACAGGTATATATTTCAAACTTATGCTACAATTGGTAGTAACTGAGGTGTTCACATGAATCAATATCAAAAGACGACTGAGAAAAAGAAGCAAGCGATTATTCAAGCAGCTTTGCATCTATTCAAAGAAAAAGGTTTTAAGGAAACGAGTATAAAATCTATTGCAGAGGTAGCAGAAGTATCACCTGTTTCTATCTACAATTATTTTGGGAGCAAAGATAATTTGGTGGCTCTCTGTGTTAATGACTTGTTTGAAGAAATAACCCAGCAAGCCGAGGATATTTTAAAAAGTAATCTAGCTTTTAATACAAAATTAGACCAGGCTTTAGACCTATGTCAGGAGAAAATGAGTCAGCAAATCTCGGACTATTTTCAAGATAAAACGGTGAGAGATTCCGCTTTCTCAAGTCTCCTAACGAAAGCGATAACCGCAAAAAAACGGGATATTTATAGCACTTATATTAATCTCGGGAAAGAAGAGGGGCTGATTGCTAGAGACTTGTCAACAGAGCTTATTTTAAATGTCATGGATGCTCTCAATAGTGTAGGAAATCAGTTAGCCCATAGTGATAATTTAGAAACAGACGTTAAGCAAATCCATCAGATCGTTTTGTACGGTATTTTAGGAAAAAAGAAATCATGATTTTCCTTATTCTATGATTGTTCACAGCTAGCAACATCCCATCCCAATTAGTTGTATATTCTCATGTAAGAGTGTAAAATCTACTATATAAAGATAAAGAGGAGTAGGTTATGGACTTAAAAGATTTTACAGAAAATGAACAGGAGGAAATCGAGAAAGGTTTGAGCAAATCTATTTCAAAACAATCAGTCACTATCTGGTATGCACTGACAGCCCTCCTTGCTACTTTTCTAGTAGGGCAAGTTATCCTTTGGTGTTTCTCAGATAGGAGTAGTATGGGGGCCTCACTCCTGTTTATCCTAATGAACTTGATTCCCATGATAACGGCTCTTTGCTTTTCCATCGTCTTAGGTGAAACTAAATCCCTGGGAGAATTTTTCAAAAAGGTCTTTCTTCAAAAAGAAAGTAACCTGTCTTGGATGCTAGCTTTCTTCATCCCCATCATTTATTATGGGATCTCCATCCTGCTCATGAATGTTCGCTTTACTGGAAACTCCCTCTTGGCCTTCTTCCTCTATTTCCCCTGGACATTTTTATATGGAGGTCTGGAAGAAGTCGGTTGGCGTTGGTTTTTACAAGAGCATCTTTCCTTTAGCAAGCACTTTATAACTAAAATGATGGTTCTTTCCCTTGTCTGGTTCCTCTGGCGCATCCCTATCTATCGACTTCCTTGGATTACAGCAGGTTCGTCCAACTATCTCATCTTTTACCTGATGATTTTAGGGAATACCTTCCTATTTGGAGCGCTCAAGGAGTACTCGAAAGGAGCTGTTCCTTGTATCCTCGCTCACATGCTGATCGATAGTCTGGCTGTCCTTATGCTGGTTCAGAGTTCACTCATTCAGATTATCCTCCTGGTTATTTTCGAAATCCTATTATCCTCTTGGCTAGTGGCTATACGAAAATCATAAAAAAGCCTTCAATCTCTCATCCAATTTCAGTGGGAGGTTTTTTTATATGGTGATAAAATAAAACTTTTTAGCTAATGACGCATTCCAGCATATAGGACTTCATAAAGAAGTCTGTAAAATGGTATAATCAGTTTAACGAAGAACTCAGAAATAGGATTATCGATCATTTAAGGAGAAAAGGCCATGCAAAAAACTTTTCAGTTATTGCGAAGAGGAGATATCGAAGGAGTCCGTCAGATATTGGATAAAAAGCCTGAAGAAGTCAATGCTGTTTCGGGTGACAAACCTAAAAGAGATCAAGGCCAATCCCTTCTTCAAGTCGCTATTAAATCGGGACATTTAGATATTGCGGACCTACTCATTGATAGAGGGGCAGATCTTAACTTTATTGAAGAACCGACAGAGCTGAATCCATTTTGTCAACCGGTCATCCAAACTGCCGGTGGAAGAGCTGTATTTGACTGCAGGCGCATGATCAAACGTTGGAATGGTCAATATGAGATGTATTCGTCTAAGGAAAAGTCCGACCAATCCTTCAAGGTTTTTAAAAAAATGTTAGAACTTGGAGCAGATATCTCTCAGAAGGATAGTCATGGCGGAACTTTATTGCAAACTATTTTAATAGAAACCAAGGAAGTTCTGCCATCTTATTATTGGAAAACAAAAGAAACGAGCGATAATGTCCTCATTACGGATGAATTACGTCATGATTTAAATCGTATTTATGATCTCTTGATTCGTTACGGTGTGACATCGGAAGAGATTTCTGCCTATCATAAGATTCCTCTCAAAGAACTTTACCAGAACAGTCCGACCATGGAATTCTTAAATCGGTTGGATTAAAGCAGATCTTGATAAGCATTTGAAATACTAGGAAGAGCCTTAGGCTCTTTTTTCTCTTGCTGACGAGGATAGAAACAGATTGTTTTTTCTTTTGGCCAAATTATGGTACTCTAAAGATAGAATAATGGAAGGGTTTTCTGAAAATGCATTTAGCTGATTTAATGGAAAAAAGTGAGGGTGGGCAGTTTTTAATCCTGTCTCATCTGCAGCAACATTCTCCAAGCAGTCTGTCAGAAGTGATGGCGGAGACAGATTTTTCCAAAGCAACCTTGAACAAATATCTTGCACTGATCAATGACAAGGCCAAAGAGAATCAACTGGCCCTTTCCATTGAACTAGAAGATGAAAATCTTCGCCTTCTTGTGGGTTCGGATACAAAGGGGCGTGACATTCGACGGGCTTTTTTGGACAATGCTATCAAGTACCAACTATTGATCTATTTGCTTTATCATGGTCAATTTCAAGCTCAACAATTAGCTCAGGAGCTCTTGATTAGTGAAGCGACATTAGGGCGACATATTTCGGTCTTAAACAAATTATTAGCTGAGTTTCAATTTTCCATCCACAATGGGCGCCTCAAGGGTCCTGAACATAAAATTCGTTATTTTTATTTTGGCTTGCTACGAAAGGTTTGGGCTAGTGAAGACTGGAAACAAGAACTTGCCAAGAAAGAAAGACAAACCGAAATTGAAACCTTAGAAGAGCTCTGTGGTGCCCAGTTGTCTCAAGGCCAACGCTTGGATTTTGTTCTCTGGTCCCACATTAGCCAGCAACGACTTAAGGTCAATGCCTGTCAGTTTCAAGAAATTGAACAGAAGATGAAGGGCTATACGGACAATATTTTTTACCAACGCTTGTTTCGTCGGGTAAACCAGTTCTTTTCTGGGAAACACATCGCTCTTAGCCATGAAGATGGAGAGATGTTAGTCCTCTTTGCTTTCCTTGTAACCCATCGGATCCTCCCGCTTCATACTATGGAGTACATCTTAGGATTTGGGGGAGAGATTGGTAATTTGACAACGCAACTCATTCAAGAGATGAAAACGCAGAAGTTATTAGGGGATTATATCGAAGGCCCTGTGACCTATGAATTAAGCCAAATTTGTGGACAGGTCTATCTTTTTACAGGCTACCTTCTTCAAGACAAGTATAAGTACCAACTTGAAAGCCACAATCCTTATGTCTTTAGTAGTTATGATTATAGAGAAGTAGCAGACACTATCTTTAGCAAACTTCCGATCTTTTGCCAAGGGACAACTCTGGATAAAAAAATCAAGTGGGAGTGGCTCCAGTTAATGGATTATATCGCAGAAAATAGTGGGAGACAAATTAAGATCGGCTTAGACTTAACAGTGGGCTATTTAGGCTATACACGGATGACAGAAGTCCTCAAGCGCTACTTAGAGTACAATCGTTTTATTACCATTGAAGCCTTTGATCCAGCTTCAGATTACGATTTGATTGTGACCAACAATCCTATTAGCCATACCCAGCGGATTCCTGTCTATTATTTGAAATATGACCTAGATCTAATTGATCTAGCCAATATTCGCCAGATGATCTATGGGGATACCAATACTTAGTATGTCAGAAGAGAGGCTGGGATAAAAGTCCTAGCCTCTCAATTGTCTTTGAATTGTAGAGCAAGACGCAGTGGTTGAGTGGGCTCTACTACGCTGATTTCATCAGCTTTTACAGCCCTACTCAACTGTGCGGAGGTGGGACGACGAAATCGAATTCTAACGAATTGCCGATTTCTCTCCCACTCTCTTTTTTTGCTGGAAATTGCTTAGATTTGTCTGGAAATTTAATATAACAGAAGTGTGGAAATCTCTTCTGGCTCAAGCGATTCAAGAGACGCTCCTCATATTTTTTTAAATTTTAAAAAAAAATGATGATCATGAAAGCGATTTATTTTGTATACTAGAGATTGTAAGGAGTACATCTCCTAAAGAATATTTCTTTTCCCAGGAGGACAGTTCATGTCACAAGAAAAATACATTATGGCCATTGATCAAGGAACAACAAGTTCTAGAGCCATCATTTTTAATAAAAAAGGAGAAAAAGTAAGCTCAAGTCAAAAAGAGTTCACGCAAATTTTCCCTCAAGCTGGTTGGGTTGAACACAATCCAAATGAAATCTGGAATTCTGTTCAGTCTGTTATCGCTGGTGCCTTTATCGAGAGTGGCATCAAACCAGGACAAATCGAAGCTATCGGAATTACTAACCAACGGGAAACAACCGTTGTTTGGGATAAGAATACTGGACTTCCAATCTACAATGCCATTGTCTGGCAGTCTCGCCAAACAGCTCCTTTAGCTGAACAGCTTAAGAGCCAAGGTTATATCGAAAAATTCCACCAAAAAACAGGTTTGGTCATTGATGCCTACTTCTCAGCAACTAAGATTCGCTGGATCTTGGACCATGTAGAAGGAGCACAAGAACGTGCTGAAAAAGGAGAATTGCTCTTTGGAACCATCGATACTTGGTTGGTTTGGAAGTTGACAGACGGAGCTTCTCACGTAACAGACTATTCAAATGCTGCTCGTACCATGCTCTACAATATCAAAGACCTAAAATGGGACGATGAGATCTTGGAAATCCTCAATATTCCTAAGGCTATGCTTCCAGAAGTGCGTTCAAACTCTGAAATCTATGGGAAAACAGCTCCTTTCCATTTCTACGGTGGAGAAGTTCCTATCTCAGGTATGGCGGGTGACCAACAAGCAGCCCTCTTTGGACAGTTGGCCTTTGAACCAGGTATGGTCAAAAATACTTATGGTACTGGATCTTTCATCATCATGAATACAGGTGAAGAGATGCAGCTATCTGAAAATAACTTGCTAACTACCATTGGATATGGAATTAACGGGAAAGTATACTATGCCTTAGAAGGATCTATCTTTATCGCGGGTAGTGCCATTCAATGGCTTCGTGATGGTCTTCGTATGGTGGAAAACTCACCTGAATCTGAACAATATGCGCGTGATTCTCACAACAACGATGAAGTCTATGTAGTACCAGCCTTTACAGGTCTAGGAGCACCATACTGGAATCAAAATGCTCGTGGTTCGGTCTTTGGCTTGACTCGTGGAACAACCAAAGAAGACTTTATCAAAGCGACTCTTCAATCCATTGCTTATCAAGTACGGGATATCATTGATACCATGCAAGTTGATGCCAAGACGGCTATTCAAGTCCTTAAAGTGGACGGTGGTGCAGCTATGAATAACTTCTTGATGCAGTTCCAAGCGGATATTCTCGGTATTGATATCGCTCGTGCTAAAAACTTGGAAACAACTGCTTTAGGGGCAGCCTTCCTTGCAGGTCTATCTGTCGGCTACTGGAAAGACCTGGATGAATTGAAAGAACTCAATGCAACTGGTGAACTCTTCGAGCCTTCTATGAACGAATCTCGTAAAGAACAACTCTACAAGGGATGGAAGAAAGCTGTTAAAGCTACCCAACTCTTTGCAGAAATTGAAGACTAGTCAAGAGTCCAGTAGGATAGAAAGTGAAGAATGATGGAATTTTCAAAGAAAACTCGTGAATTATCGATTAAGAAAATGCAAGAACGCACCCTGGATCTTTTGATTATCGGGGGAGGGATCACAGGTGCTGGGGTAGCCTTGCAGGCAGCAGCAAGTGGTCTTGAAACAGGTTTGATTGAAATGCAGGACTTTGCGGAAGGGACATCAAGCCGTTCAACAAAATTGGTCCACGGTGGACTTCGTTACCTCAAACAATTTGACGTAGAAGTGGTATCAGATACGGTATCAGAACGTGCAGTAGTTCAACAAATTGCTCCTCATATTCCAAAACCAGACCCAATGCTCTTACCAGTCTATGATGAAGATGGGGCAACTTTTAGCCTCTTCCGTCTCAAGGTAGCCATGGACCTCTATGACCTCTTGGCAGGCGTCAGCAATACACCAGCTGCCAACAAGGTCTTGACCAAGGAAGAAGTGTTGGCTCGGGAGCCTGAGTTGAAACAAGAAGGTCTTGTCGGTGGTGGGGTCTACCTAGACTTCCGTAACAACGATGCTCGTTTGGTGATTGAAAATATCAAACGTGCCAACCAAGATGGAGCCCTCATTGCCAACCACGTAAAAGCAGAAGGATTCCTCTTTGATGAATCTGGCAAGATCACAGGTGTAGTGGCGCGTGATCTCTTGACTGATGAAGTCTTTGAAATCAAGGCTCGTTTGGTGATTAATACAACTGGACCTTGGAGCGATAAAGTGCGTAATCTCTCAAATAATGGAGAGCAGCATTCACAAATGCGTCCAACCAAGGGTGTTCACTTGGTCGTGGATTCTAGCAAGATTAAGGTTTCTCAACCAGTCTACTTCGATACTGGTCTTGGAGACGGTCGTATGGTCTTCGTCTTGCCACGTGAAAACAAAACCTACTTCGGAACGACTGACACGGACTACACTGGCGACTTAGAGCATCCAATAGTAACTCAAGAAGATGTCGACTACTTGTTAGGAATCGTGAATAACCGCTTCCCAGAAGCTCACATCACCATCGATGATATCGAAAGTAGCTGGGCTGGTCTTCGTCCCTTGATCTCAGGAAACAGTGCTTCTGACTACAATGGTGGAAACAACGGCACTATCAGTGATGAGAGCTTTAATGCTTTGATTGCAACAGTTGAAGGCTATCTTTCTAAAGAAAAATCGCGTGAAGATGTTGAATCAGCAATCAGCCACTTGGAAGGTAGCACTTCTGAAAAACATTTGGATCCATCTGCTGTTTCTCGTGGATCAAGCTTAGACCGCGATGACAATGGTCTTTTGACCCTGGCTGGTGGTAAGATTACAGACTACCGTAAGATGGCTGAAGGAGCGATGGAGCGTGTCTTGAACATTCTTAAGGAAGAGTTCGACCGTCAGTTCAAATTGATTAACTCTAAGACCTACCCAGTATCAGGTGGAGAAATTAACCCAACGAACGTGGATTCTGAAATCGAAGCCTTTGCTCAACTTGGCGTATCTCGTGGCTTGGATAGCAAGGAAGCTCACTACCTAGCTAACCTATACGGTTCTAATGCACCTAAGGTCTTCGCCCTTGCTCATAGCGTGGAACAAGCACCTGGATTGAGCCTAGCAGATACCTTATCACTTCACTATGCAATGCGCAATGAATTGGCACTTAGCCCAGTTGACTTCCTTCTTCGTAGGACAAACCACATGCTCTTCATGCGGGATAGCTTAGATGCGATGATCGAACCCGTTTTGGATGAAATGGGACGCTTCTATGAATGGTCAGAAGATGAAAAAGTTGGCTACCGCAAAGACTTGCAAGTCGCTTTGGAAAACAATGACTTGGCAGCATTAAAAAACTAAGAAAAACAAAAAAGGGGTTGGAAAGAAGAATATCTGACCGGCCCCTCTTTTTGATGGAGAAATAACGTATATGAAAGAAATATTTGGTGAATTTTTAGGAACTCTAATCCTGATTCTATTAGGGAATGGGGTTGTAGCAGGAGTGGTTCTTCCAAAAACAAAAAGCCACAACTCAGGTTGGATCGTCATTACCCTTGGTTGGGGGATTGCGGTTGCAGTGGCAGCCTTTATCTCTGGCAAGTTAAGTCCAGCACATTTGAACCCTGCAGTAACAATTGGGGTTGCCCTTAATGGTGGGCTAGCTTGGGCATCTGTGATTCCTTATATCCTTGCTCAATTCGCAGGAGCCATGGTAGGGCAAGTCCTTGTTTGGTTACAGTTCAAACCGCATTACCTAGCAGAAGAAAATCCTGGAAATATCCTTGCAACCTTTAGTACTGGTCCAGCTATTAAGGATACTACTTCAAACGTCATCAGTGAAATCCTTGGAACCTTTGTCTTGCTTCTGACTATCTTTGCACTTGGTCTTTATGACCTTCAAGCAGGACTCGGTACTTTTGCCGTTGGTACCTTGATTGTAGGGATTGGTTTGTCTCTCGGTGGAACTACAGGCTACGCTCTCAACCCAGCTCGTGACCTAGGACCTCGTATCATGCACAGCCTCCTTCCTATTCCTAACAAAGGAGATGGTGACTGGGGTTACGCTTGGATCCCAGTAGTTGGTCCAATCATCGGTGCAGTACTTGCAGTAGCAGTCTTTAAAATGTTTTAAAAAATGAAAGAGGCTGGGACACAAAAGTCCTAGCCTCTCAATTGTCTTTGGATTATCGAGTAAGACGCAGTGGTTGAGTGGGCTCTACTGCGCTGATTTCATCAGCTTTTACAGCCCTACTCAACTGTGCGGAGGTGGGACGACGAAATCGAATTCTAATGAATTACCGATTTCTGTCCCACTCTCTTTTAAAATACTGTATTAGCTAAAGAGAGCTTTGTACGTTCTAACTTAAAACAAGCTATAAGAAATGTAAAACGCAATAAAGAAAACAATGATCGCAATAATGTATTGAACTGGCTTAGGTAGGTTATTCAATTTATCCATGAATTCTTTCATTGTTTGACCTCCTTATTGTTTGATTTTCTTATAATTAGTGTAGCATGAAATAAGTCGCAAAACAAAGGCAATATGAGTGTTTTTGTCAAGATATAAAACCCTTTTCAAAATTAATTTGATCAGTTAATCTATTACTAAATAAAGATAAGATAGATTGTAAATTACTTTAGAAAATAACAGGCCAGAGTTTGACACTTTTTTCACAAAGGAGTATACTGTTAGCATAGTTTTGGAAGGAACTTATAATAGATTCATACAAAACTGACTGTCAACCTATGCTGTTCTTTTATGAACGTTTGCTGGTATCGGGGATACCAAGGAGGAATCATATGTCTAAAGTAGCTATTGTCACAGGTGCAGGTCAAGGGATCGGTTTTGCGATTGCAAAACGATTGGTACAAGATGGCTTCAAGGTCGGAGTCTTAGACTACAATGCTGAAACAGCAGAAAAAGCAGTAGCTGAGTTATCAGCAGAAAATGCTTTTGCGGTTGTTGCGGATGTCTCTAAACAAGCTGAAGTGACTGCAGCTTTCCAAAAAGTTGTGGATCATTTCGGAGACTTAAACGTCGTCGTTAACAACGCTGGTGTTGCACCAACTACACCACTTGATACGATTACAGAAGAACAATTTGAACGTACTTTTGCCATCAACGTTGGTGGTGTCATCTGGGGTGCTCAAGCAGCACAAGCTCAATTCAAAGCGCTTGGCCATGGCGGAAAAATCATCAATGCAACTTCACAAGCAGGTGTTGTAGGTAACCCTAACTTGACTGTCTATGGTGGTACTAAATTTGCAGTTCGTGGTATCACTCAAACATTGGCACGTGACTTGGCTGATTCAGGTATTACTGTCAATGCGTATGCACCTGGTATCGTTAAGACTCCAATGATGTATGATATCGCTCATGAAGTTGGTAAGAACGCTGGTAAAGATGACGAATGGGGTATGCAAACTTTCGCTAAAGATATTACCCTCAAACGTTTGTCAGAACCCGAAGATGTCGCTTCAGCGGTTAGCTTCCTTGCTGGTCCTGATTCAAACTACATTACAGGACAAACCATCATCGTGGATGGTGGGATGCAGTTCCATTAAGATAATAAATAGAGGTTGGGATAAACATCCTAACCTCTGATTTTTTATGCTATTTCGTTAATACAATGGTATCAGAAGGATCTCGATCATCATCTTCGATGGTCAGTTGATTGCCTTCAAGTGTGTAATATTTGAGATCATCTCCCACAGTGAGAGTATGATTGTCAGCGTGAACGGTTACAGGCTTGCTTTCTCTCTCGCCATCCCTTTCAACCTCTTCCCATGTGCCCGTCGTACCAGACAGGGTCAGAGTGATCTGATCATTTTCATCAGTCCCTTTGTATGTACCGTCTAGATTTTCAGCTTGGCTAGCCGTTTGTGAACCTTTAGAGCTTGAAGTACTCGAAGAAACCTTTTGGGGACTAGCAGAGCTTGCAGGTGTTTGAGCTGTCTGGTTAGAGCAGGCTGCTAAAAGACCAAGAACTGCCATTGAGGCAAGAGAAAGTGTGAGTTTTTTGGACAATGTCATTGGCATGTCTCCTTTCTTTGTTCCTCCAAGTATAACAGAGCTTAGAGGAGAAGACAATGAAAATGTCTTTTCTGAAAGCTAGGAAAGTAGGATTCGAAAAGGAGTTATATTATATTAGTAATCGTCGTTAAATAGTTTCTTATATTTCTTTCAATAAAATGAAAGAATTTTACAAACAAATGAAAAATGTAACCGTTTTCGGTTGACATTCAATCAGCTAATTAGTATAATGGGTGTGGAATAATATAAAAGGCAATGAGGCCTATGATTGCAATGGCGCAACCGTTTCAAATCATAGGTTCTTTGTTGCCTTTTTTCTAATTAAAAATTTTTTTTGGAGGTTTTCTCATGAAGAAACATCGTCTCTTTTTAGTTTGTGGTCTAGCCTTATTTATGGTTGGTTGTCAGGCTTCTCAGTCGTCTAAAACAACTGAGTCTAGTAAAACTAGTCAGGAAACAAGCGTGAAGAAAGAAGATCAAGTCCTTGAACGTGGTCAGTGGGAGGACAAACTATATAAGAAATTAAGTAATGTCATTAAAGAAAATGGCAAATCTAGTTCAAAATATGATGAATCAGCAAAACCATATGCTGTATTTGACTGGGATAACACAACCGTCATCAATGATATCGGTGAAGCAACCTTCACTTATCAGATCGAAAACTTGGAATTTAAGATGACTCCAGAAGAGTTGGATAAGGCGATTCGTACAAATATTCCAGAAGACAACTTCACAGAAGATCACAACAACAAGGAAGGAAACCCTGTTAATATTGATAAGATCGCCAAAGATATTGTTTCTGATTACACTGTGATTTATAATGAGTACAAAGAATTCAAGGGTTCTAAGAGCCTCGAAGAAGTAAAAAAATTAGACGAATATAAAGATTTCAGTGCTAAATTACGTTATCTTTACGAAGCCATCGGTGGAACCTTCAGCTCAGACATTTCTTATCCATGGGTAACTTACTTGTTTACTGGTATGACATCTGAAGAAGTTCAAGCGGTATCTGAAAAATCAATTGAACGTGCTTTGAAAGAAGATTTGGTTTTTGAAACATGGGAAAGTCCAGAAAGCTTGAAAGGCGAAGCTGGTCAAGTGGAAATCAAATTTAAACGTGGTGTCCGTGCTGTAAAAGAGATGCAAAATCTTTATAAGACTCTTCAAGATAACGGCATTGATGTTTATGTTGTCTCTGCTTCCTTCCGTGATGTCATTGTTCCTTTTGCTACTCTGGATAAATTCGGTTATAATATTACGGAAGACCATGTGTATGGAATGGAACTTGTTAAAAATGATTCTGGTGTGATTCAATCAGAATACAATAACGACTACTTCCAAACACAAGGTGAAGGAAAAACAAAAACAATCAAGAAATTTATTGCAGATAAACATGGCAACCAAGATCCTATCTTAATCGCTGGAGATAGTAACGGGGACTACGCAATGTTGAAAGACTTTGATGGTTTACAAATTGGTATTATCTTCAATCTTTTGCGTGATCCTTCTAAAGGAATCGGCTTGTTATCACAGACTGCAGTAGATACATATGATAGTAAGGATGCTAAATACTTCCTACAAGGTCGTGATGAAAACAAGGGTGTTTTGGTCAAGAGCCGTGAAACAATTAAGTTAGGAACGGATGAGGCACAGTTAATTAAAAAATAGGGGACATATATGAAGAAAATCATGTTTGTTGGTTCTGTTGGAGTGGGTAAAACAACGCTAACCCAACGGTTAAAAGGATTAGATATTGAGTATTTTAAAACGCAGGCTGTTCAATTCCATGATAGTATTATTGATACGCCAGGGGAATTTTTACAGCATAGACGGTATTACAATGCGTTAACAGTGACTGCAGCAGAAGCTGAAATCATTGGACTCTTAATCGCAGGAAATTCGACCATGCAAACTTTTCCTCAAGGATTTTCTTCATTATTCAACCAAGATGTGATCGGAATCATTAGCAAAATTGATTTGGTAGACTCTGAGGAGCAATTAGAATTCGCGCGCAAGCAGTTGTTAGATGCAGGTGTGAAACGGATTTTTGAAATTTCTTCAACAGAGAATACTGGAATCGATGCTTTAAAGGACTTTCTTGAGAGTGAGTAAACATGATATAATCTAAAAGGACTACTTTATCTTTCAAGAAGGAGATGTGTATGATTGTTGAACACGGAGGGAATGGACGTCTATTAGCTGAAAAAAATGGGAATTCTTCTGAAAAGTGGATTGATTTTAGTGCCAATATCAATCCGCTTGGAGTTTCTACAAGCCTCCGCCAAGTCTTAGTGGACAGTATTGATAGAATTACGGAATATCCGGATATCACCAACCAATATGAAAAGGATTTACTGAGGGAGCATCATGGAAATCAAGATCTAGAAATCCTTTTGTCAAATGGTGCAGTTGGTTTATTTTACGAACTAGCTCAAACCTTAAAGCCGAAGAGATTATTGATTTTAAGTCCCACCTTCATGGAATATGAAAAAGCTTTTCATCAAGAAGGGACAGAAATTCTGTACCATCATTTAACAGCTCCTCATTTTACGTGGACTGTGGAAGGTCTATTATCCGATATAGACCAATTGGAAGCTGGAGATGTTGTCCTATTGTGTAATCCTAACAATCCAACTGGCTCCCTTGCTCCAGTTGGTCACTTGCTAGAAATCGGAAAAAAATTGCTGGAACAGAATATTCATTTTATTCTAGATGAAGCTTTTATTGACTTTTTAGAAGACGAGGAAGCATATAGTTTTGTTCCGTACTTGAGTGATTTTGCAAATGCGATTGTCGTTCGCTCTCTAACGAAATTTTACGCTATTCCAGGCTTACGCTTAGGCTACGCTCTAGGGATTCATCCTTGTTTAGCAAAAATTAATGAACGACGGGCTCCATGGACGATCAATGCATTGGCTCTTCAAGCCTTGCCGGTGATTTTAAAGGATCGAGATTATCAAACTCAAACTTTAAAATGGTTACAGAAGGAGAAAGACTTCCTTTATCAATCCTTGAAATCTTTTTCTGCATTAAGGGTTCTAAAACCAAGTGTCAATTATATTTTCTTTCAGTATACGGGATCTAAGGATTTACGTGAAGAATTATGGCGCCATGACATTTTTATCCGCTCCTGTGCGAACTATCGCAATTTGACGAGTGATTACTACCGCATTGCGGTTCGTAGTAGAGAGGAGAATAGCTGTTTATTAGCTGCTTTGGAAGCGATTCTTGGAGGAAAAGAAGAGTGATGGGGGCAGTAAAAGCATCTTGTCCAGGCTCTTGCGGAGAATTGTTTCAATGTGTGGTAGATGGTGAAGAGTTTTTGATGTCTTATGGCATTGAAAAGAAAAGTCAAGTAGTGATTGGCCCTCAAACAGGTGTCATGAAAGAAGGGTTGCGGCCTAAAATGCTGCAAGTCATCAATGAACTAACAGATCAGATAGATTTTGACTATACTTTTCAAACAGATATTTCTGTTGGGAAGGGCTATTCTAGCAGTACAGCGGATATGCTTTCGATCTTAGGAGCTTATTCTGCCTATAAACATGGAAAAGTATCGGTTCCCTTATTAACAAGTCTTTGTTCAAAGATTGAACCAAGTGACTCCGTAGGATTTTCAGACTGGACCGTGATGAATCCTCTTAATGGTGCGATTCAATGGCAGACATGGTGGAAACCAAAGCTTTATGTATACATTCTAGAGCCAGATCAAATTGTTGATACGACGAGTTTCATAAGAATGACGGATAGTCCCTTATATCCTGCTGAGCAATCAAAAACATTATTGACTGATTTTAAAATAGCTTGTGACAAGCAAAATGTGCAGCTATTAGGCGCCGTTGCGACTAGAAGTGCCTTGTTGAATAACAAACGACTACCCAAACCCTATTTAAACGATATTATCGACCTAGTAAATGAATTAGGTTTACTAGGGGTTAATGTTGCCCATAGTGGTAGTATTGTTGGTATTCTGCTGACAGAAGAGCAACTGATGCACATGGCTGAGTTAGAAGAACGACTGTCTCATCATCCTTTAGCAAGCTATTATTCTCTCAGAAATCTAAGCAAGATTATATACGACGGGCTCCAGGTAAAGAAGGTGGAGGAGATCCTTGAATAGGCAAGAAGAATTAAATCAAATCCTAGATAAAATTGTACCTATTAATGCTACAGCATTAGAAGAGGGGGTAAAGGTGTGTGATCGCTTAGCAAAACCTCTGGGTGCATTAGGTAAAATGGAAAAAATGTATGCCAAGCTATATGCGATGTTTCCTAACAAAATCCAGCTATCAAAAAAAATCGTCATGATCTATGTAGCGGATAATGGAATTTGTGAAGAAGGAATTTCCTCAAATCCTATCGAAACAACCTTTATTGTTGCCAATAATATCAGAAATGGTAAAGCAGGGGTTTGTAATATTGCAGAACATGCTGGGTCTGATATTTGTGTCATTGATATTGGTTGTAAGCGTCAAATTTATTCCGATAACCCGGACCATGTGTTACATGGAACTCGCAATATGCTAAAAGAAGCTGCCATGACTCGAGAGCAAGCCATTGAAGCCATTTTAGTTGGGTATAGAAGAACAGTTGAAAAGATCAATCAGGGCTATACCTTATTTGGAACAGGAGAGATGGGGGTTGGAAATACCACAACTTCCGCAGCAGTTATTGCTGCCACTTTGGGAATTCCTGCCCAAAAGGTAACCGGATACGGAGCTGGAGTGACGGAAGATATGAAGGCTCATAAAACAGCTGTCATTCAAGAAGCGGTAACCAATCACGCTCCCTTTAGTGATATCATCGATCTCGTCTCCAAAGTTGGTGGCTTAGACATGTTGGGGATGGTTGGCACCTATTTAGCTTGTGCCCAGTACCAACTTCCTTGTGTCATTGATGGATTGATTTCTTTGACAGGACTCTTAATTGCTTCACAGTTAAAGAAAGAAGTGGTTGACTATTGCTTCCCATCCCATTGTTCTACAGAACCGGGCTATCAAATTGTTTCGGATTATTTAGGCTTATCCCCGATGCTTCAAATGGATATGCGCTTAGGGGAAGGATCTGGTTGTCCTTTAGCTTTCTTTTTAATGGAAAGTTCCGTGTACACGATAGAGCGTATGCCGACTTTTGAGGAGGGAAAACTGGACCGGGATGACTACGTCGACATTAGATAAAGAGTTATAAAGGAGGAAAATATGCAACTATATACAAAGACTGGAGATAAAGGTCTTACAAAATTAGTAGGTGGCCAAAGCGTTGCAAAAGATTCAGATCGTGTCAATGCTTATGGTACCGTAGATGAATTAAACACTTGGGTCGGTTATACAATTAGTAAAATGGATCCAGATGATGAATTGAGAGACGAATTGTATCAGTTACAGAATTATCTGTTTGATTGTGGTTCTGATTTGTCTACTCCTCATGGTGTATACCCATATAAAGTAGATGAAAGCCTCGTTAAATGGATTGAAGAACGAATTGATACTTATGCGGATATTCCACCAGCTCTGGAAAGATTTATTTTACCTGGTGGTGATGAAATTGCTTCAATGATTCATGTGGCAAGAACCATTGCTCGGCGTGCGGAGCGCCTTGTGGTAGCAACCATGTGGACGAATGAAATCAATAACCAAGTCTTGATTTTTATCAACCGTTTATCTGATTATTTCTTTGCGCTTGCACGTGTCATTAACTATCGTAAACACTGCCAAGATATTCCTTATGAAAGAGGAGCAAAGGTGTTCCACAATATTACAAAAGCAGATGTGGAGCGTTGGGCACAGAAGAATAATAGCTAATAGAAAAAGCACTACCCAAACTAAAATTAGGGTAGTGCTTTTCTATTGATACCGAGACTAAAGTTTTGGAATAGAGCATCCTTTAGGAGAAAATAAAAAACCTTACCTCCCCAGAGGGAAAGGCAAGGTTCACATTCGAAAGCCATATGTACATCAGTGTACAAACTTCGTGTTAAGCATCGTTGGTTAACAATAGCTCTCCAAATATTGACTCTGCTTCATCGCAGATGATGGAAAAACCATCCTTAGAAAATGATACGTACTTAAACGTAGAGTCAATAGGGGAAAGCACTATTTTGGTGTATTTCCTAACTGACATCACCACCTTACATCGAGGCGTGAAATCTACTAAAATTTAAGAATAAAGACCTGACTTAAAGCAAAGCTTATCACAGTGGCGGGACCGTGTTGGATTTTCACCAAACTTCCATACCCTTAAAAGTACCAAAATCATTTCTAGTAACTACATAATATCACGATCTGGAAGAAACCGCAAGTATTATGCTTAAAAAATATAAAAATATATGCTTTTTCTTTTGCGTTGAAAACGTTTTTATGGTATACTCTTTGTAAAGTACAAAGGAGTACAAATTTAAGCAACGAAGCTATATGAAATATGCCAAAACTTTATGTGGTTTGGCTGTATTTCATGTGGCTTCTTTTTATGTATTCTGAAGAGTTTCATCTAGTAAAGGAGGTTAAATAATGAAACTCAAGAAAGAAAGGAGAACGAATGTATAACATATACTACAAAACACAAATTTATGTCGGCAAGGGTGCCTTGGCTCACTTGGGCGACTATCACAACCAATCGATATTGGTTGTTGCTGATCCATTTTTAAAAGAATCTGGCCAGTTGGATCGCATTCTTGAATTCTTAGATGAAAGTAACGATCTTGTGATCTTTACGGATATCGTTCCAGATCCGCCTATTGATGTCATTGTGGCAGGGATTAAAGCTACGGAAGGAAAATCAATCGACATTGTCTTATCAGTTGGTGGAGGATCTGCAATCGATGCTTCTAAAGCCATGTATTACTTTGCTAAGAAACAAGGTGTTTTTAAAGATGTGAAACTCATCTCTATCCCGACGACTAGTGGAACAGGCTCTGAAGTGACGAGTTTTGCCGTGATTACCGATGCTGAGAAAGAACAGAAGTATCCGATTGTCGATTGGGATATTTTACCGGATGTCGCAATTTTGGATTCGAATTTGGTAGAAACTTTACCAGCTAATATCACAGCTGACACTGGTATGGATGTGTTGACGCATGCAATCGAGGCTTATGTTTCTAATAAAGCGACTGATTTTTCTGACGCTCTGGCTGAAAAAGCTATTAAATTAGTTTTTGAATACTTACCTCGTGCATACAAAGATGGGCATGATTTAGAAGCGCGTGAAAAAATGCATGTGGCCTCTACCTTGGCAGGAATGGCCTTCAACTCAGCTTCATTGGGGATCAATCATAGTATCGCCCATGCTGCAGGAGCAAAATTCCATATCCCACATGGACGTCTCAACAGCATCTTAATGCCACATATTATCCAGTATAATGCCAATGTGACAACTAATGGTGCTCGCACAGGTAATTTGAATAAAGAAACTGCTGAACGCTATCAACAGATTGCTCGTTTATTAGGCTTGAGTGCTTCTACACCTGTTCTTGGTGTAAGACAACTAGTCGATGCTGTTCGGAAACTTCAGAAGAAATTAGATCATCCAACTTCATTGAGCGCTTATGGAGTAGGACTTGAAGATTTTAATGCAAATAAGCGTGAGATTGCAGAAGCGGCCTTAGTGGATAAGTGTACAATTACGAATCCAAGAGTTCCTACAGTTGAAGAATTGTTGAAAGTTGTAGAACAGGCTTTTTAAAAATATTACAGTCGTTTTTATCATACATAAAGGAGTAATAAAATGGCTAATAATTGTAATGTTACTGAATTTGTTGGTTCAAATCCAACAGGAGATACCATTGGTCTCGTGATTGCCAATGTCGATCAACAGTTGTTGGATGCTATGAAGTTGAAAAAATACTATCGGTCTATTGGTATTATAGGTGCTCGTACAGGAGCTGGACCTCATATTATGGCTGCAGATGAAGCTGTAAAAGCTACAAATACAGAGATCGTTAGCATCGAATTACCTCGTGATACAAAAGGTGGAGCAGGACATGGTAACTTAATTATCTTTGGTGGAGAAGATGTATCAGATGTACGCCGTGCAGTAGAAGTAACTTTAGGCGAAGTCAATCGTACATTTGGAGATGTCTATGCCAATGAAGCAGGCCATATCGAATTGCAATACACTGCGAGAGCAAGCCATGCCATCGAAACAGCTTTTGGTGCTGAAGTTGGTCGTGCCTTTGGTCTCATTGTAGGTGCGCCTGCAGCCATCGGAGTTGTTATGGCGGATACTGCAGTTAAATCAGCTACAGTTGATGTTGTTGGTTATGCTTCACCAGGTAATGGTGGAACAAGCCATTCAAACGAGGTCATTTTGTTTATCAGTGGTGACTCTGGAGCAGTGAGACAAGCTGTCGTTTCTGCAAGAGAAATCGGGCTTCAATTGCTTGGAAGTCTCGGTGACACACCAGTGAATGGTCAGCCATCCTACATTTAGAGAATGGGGGAATGAAAGATGACAAAATCAAAACGTTTTGAAGTTCTCAGTAAACGACCAATTAATCAGGATGGATTCGTAACAGAGTGGGTTGAAGAAGGTTTAGTGGCTATGGATAGCCCTAATGATCCAAAGCCTAGTATTCGTATTGAAAATGGCGTCGTAGTTGAATTAGATGGAAAATCAAGAGAAGAATTTGATTTAATCGATCAGTTTATCGCTACTTATGGAATTGATTTGAAACATGCAGAAGAAGTTGTTCGAATGGATTCTAAAGAGATCGCTAACAAAATTTTAACTCCGAATGTACCACGTTCTGAAATTGTTCGATTGACCAAAGCAATGACTCCTGCAAAAATTTGTGAAGTTGTGAATCACATGAATGTTGTTGAAATCATGATGTGTTTGCAAAAAATGCGGACACGGAAACAAACAGCAACACAAGCGCACGTTACAAACGTGAATGATAATCCGGTACAGATTGCTGCGGATGCTGCAGAAGGGGCTCTGCGTGGATTTGCTGAACAAGAAACCACAGTAGCCGTTGTTCGTTATGCACCTTTCAATGCCTTGTCTCTTATGATTGGTTCGCAAGTTGGTCGTCCTGGAGTTCTCACTCAGTGTTCATTGGAAGAAGCAACAGAACTTGAATTTGGTATGCGTGGCTTCACAGCTTATGCTGAAACTATCTCCGTTTATGGTACAGAAGATGTATTTACAGATGGTGATGATACTCCTTGGTCAAAAGCCTTTTTGGCGTCTGCTTACGCTTCTCGTGGATTGAAGATGCGCTTTACTTCAGGTACTGGTTCAGAAGTTCAAATGGGACAAGCAGAAGGCAAGTCCATGCTTTACTTGGAAGCTCGCTGTCTATATATTACAAAAGCAGCAGGTGTTCAGGGAACACAAAATGGATCTGTTAGTTGTATTGGTATTCCTGCAGCAGTTCCAAGTGGTATTCGTGCAGTAGTTGCTGAAAACCTAATTGCGACGATGCTGGACCTCGAATGTGCGTCTTCTAACGACCAAACATTTACTCACTCAGATTTGCGTCGTTCTGTACGGACTTTGATGCAGTTTGCACCTGGTACCGATTTTATTAACTCTGGATATTCTGCAACTCCAAACTATGACAATATGTTTGCTGGATCTAACTGGGATGCTGAAGATTTTGACGACTACAATGTTCTGCAACGTGACTTACGTGTAGATGGTGGTTTGCGCCCTGTTCGTGAAGAAGAAGTTATCAAAGTACGGAATAAAGCTGCCCGCGTGATGCAAGCTCTATTTAAAGGTTTAGGTTTACCTGCTATCACAGATGAAGAAGTGGAAGCGGCGACTTATGCACACGGTTCAAAAGATATGCCTGACCGTGATAAGGTTGAAGATATCAAAGCGGCTCAAGGTATCCTTGAACGTGGTGTTCAAGGTGTGGATCTTATTAAGGCTTTGGCAAACAATGGCTTCCCAGAAATTGCCAATGAACTCTTGAATTTGTTTAAACAACGTGCTGCAGGTGACTTTTTACAAACGTCTGCTATTTTCGATAAAGATTGGAATGTTATATCAGCTATTAACTCTCCGAACGATTATGTTGGTGTCGGAACTGGACATCGCCTATTGGGAGAAGAATGGGAAAAGGTTAAAGATATTCCACGTGCGATCGACCCTCGTGATATATAGGAGGACATAACGATGACAGAAATAAATGAAACGTTGTTGCGCTCGATCATCGAGAGTGTGTTAAAAGAAGTTAAAGCAGAATCGAACGATCATGTAGAACCAACTCATCATGTAGATGCTACAACTACGGCATCCGTCAATGAGGGAACAGTTATTCGAAAAGTTGGGGTTGCTCAGCCAAGTCAATCTGTTGATGAAGTTGTTATTGCGGTTGGTCCAGCTTTTGGGGAACAACAAGTTAAAACAATGGTTGACATACCGCACACTGAAGTACTGAGACAATTAGTTGCAGGAATTGAAGAAGAAGGCTTGAAAGCTCGGATTGTGAAAGTATATCGTTCATCTGACGTGGCTTTCGTGGCTGTTGAAGGGGACCACCTTTCTGGTTCTGGAATTTCTATTGGTGTACAGTCCAAAGGAACAACTGTGATTCACCAACGTGATTTACCACCATTGAGTAATCTAGAACTCTTCCCTCAAGCACCACTCTTGACTCCTGAAACCTATCGTTTAATCGGCAAAAATGCTGCCAAATATGCAAAAGGTGAAACACCAAATCCTGTTCCTACCTTGAATGATCAAATGGCACGTCCAAAATATCAGGCTTACTCAGCTTTGCTTCACATTAAAGAAACAAAATTGGTCGTAAAAGGTAAGCCTGCAGATGAGTGTGTGTTAATTTAAAGTAGGAGGTCCACAATGGCAGAATCAGTTGAATTATTAGTAAAACAAATCTTGGAACAAATGAATCGTTCTGAGACAAGTGCTCCAAGCTTTTCAAGTAGCAATCAAGACGAAGCAACAGCTAATGATTATCCAATTGCTAAAAAGCATCCAGACTGGATTAAAATTGGAGATAACAAGAAATTTGAAGATGTTACATTGGAAAATATTCTTTCAGGTCAAATTTCATCTCAGGACTTACGGATTAAACCAGAGATTCTAATTAAACAAGGTGAAATCGCCAAAAATTCTGGTCGTGAAGCTATTCAATATAACTTTTCTCGGGCTGCTGAATTGACTCGTGTTCCAGATAAACGTGTTCTAGAAATTTACAATGCTTTACGTCCTTATCGTTCTTCTAAAGAGGAACTCTTATCCATTGCAGAAGAATTGGAAACACAATATCAAGCAAAGATTTGTGCAGGATTTATTAGAGAAGCTGCTGAACATTATGAACGTCGTAAGAAATTGAAAGGCGATAACTAGCAGCGAGATAGAATTGGAGGAAAATAGTGAAATATATCATTGGTGTTGATATTGGGAATTCCTCAACAGAAACTGCGTTAGCAGCATTTGATACTGCACAAAATAAACTTCACTTCCTTTCATCTGCTATTTCTGATACGACTGGTATTAAGGGAACGAAAGAAAATGTTCATGGAATCTATGATTCTCTTCGCAAATTAATGGCTAACACGTCACTTGATTTAAAAGATATTAGTTTGATTCGCATTAACGAAGCAACGCCAGTTATCGGGGACGTAGCTATGGAAACCATTACGGAAACTGTGATTACAGAATCCACAATGATTGGTCATAATCCTCGGACCCCAGGCGGACTTGGTTTAGGTGTCGGGAAAACGGTTCATATTCTTGACTTAATTAATCAAGTGAAAACGGAGCCTTATATTGTAGTTGTTCCAAAGGATATTGATTTTGATTTAGTAGCGAAGTTGATCAATGCTTATTTTGAAAACGGTTACAATATTCAAGGAGCTGTGCTCCAAGCAGATGATGGTGTCTTGGTCAATAATCGTTTAACATCTAAAATCCCGATCGTAGATGAGATTCTATACATTGATAAGGTGCCCTTGGGCATGTTAGCGGCGGTAGAAGTTGTAGAGCAGGGTAAAGTCATTACACAGTTATCTAATCCTTATGGGATTGCGACTGTTTTTGAACTGAATCCGGATGAAACAAAGAGCATTGTGCCAATCGCGCGTGCACTGATTGGAAATCGGTCAGCTGTCGTCATTAAAACGCCAAAAGGTGATGTCAAAGCCCGCAAAATTCCAGCTGGGACCATACAAATTATTGGTGAAAATCAAATTTTACGTGTGGATGTTTCTAAGGGATCTGAAGCGATCATGGAGCAGGTGGTCCTTGCCAAAAATATCCAAAATGTAATTGGAGAAGCTGGAACAAACGTTGGTGGCATGCTTGAAAAAGTACGGCAAACCATGGCCAAACTGACAGATAAAAGTCAAGATCAGATAGCTATTCAAGATTTATTGGCTGTGAATACTTTTGTTCCGATCTCTGTTCAAGGGGGCTTGGCTGGTGAATTTTCTATGGAACAAGCGGTTGGTATTGCTTCTATGGTTAATTCTGATAGACTTCAAATGTCTATCATAGCTAAAGAAATTGAGCATGAGTTGGGCATCCCAGTTGAAATAGGAGGATCTGAAGCAGAAGCGGCCATTTTAGGGGCTTTAACGACTCCAGGATCTGACACGCCACTTGCTATTTTGGATTTGGGTGCCGGTTCTACAGATGCTTCCATCATTAATAAGCAGGGTGAGATCCATGCCATTCACTTGGCAGGAGCAGGGGATATGGTGACTATGCTGATTAACTCAGAGCTCGGTCTTGAGAATCGTCATTTGGCGGAAGATATCAAAAAATATCCTTTAGCTAAAGTTGAGAGTCTTTTCCATATTCGTCATGAAGACGGAACTGTTCAATTCTTTGATCAACCCTTATCGAGTGATTTATTTGCACGTGTGGTTATTGTAAAAGGTGAAGAAGAGTTTGTTCCATTGAACAACCAGGACTATTCCATTGAGAAGATTCGCCTCGTTCGGCAATCTGCTAAAGAGCGTGTATTTGTCACCAATGCGATTCGTGCTCTGAAACGGGTGAGTCCTACCGAAAATATTCGGGATATTCCTTTTGTAGTCATCGTTGGTGGTTCTGCATTAGACTTTGAAATTCCACAGCTAGTGACAGAAGCTTTGTCACAACATGCCATCGTAGCAGGTCGCGGAAATGTACGAGGAAATGAAGGACCAAGGAATGCTGTAGCCACTGGGTTAATCTTGACGTATGCTAGAGAGGCAGAGGGTGGCCGTTATGATTATTCAATTATCTAACAAACCAAAGATCATTTTCTATATCCCAAAGGATAGTGAAACAACTGTTTTTGATCAAGTTGGTTTTGGTATTGAAGAAGAAGGGATACCGTTTGAATATATTCAGGCAGAAACAGTTGAAGACGTTGTTTTAACGGCCCATCGTGCTTCTCATGAATCCTCCTTACTAGTTGGCATAGCGGCCAATAAACAGGACATCGTCCTTCATTATAGGAATTTACCTAAAGAAAAATATGTTTATAGAATTAAACAATATGACGGTGTTGGAAATCGGGAGTTACGTTTATTGGGCACAAATGCCGCTCGCTTAGTCAAAGGCGTCCCCTTTAACACAAGTTCGGTTTTTGATGTTACATTTTAGTTCAAGATTAGCAGGAGGTGGTTAAAGTGACGATTAATGAGGATAAAATTGAAAAAATGACTTTAAAGATCCTTAAAGAAATTTTGAATCGTTATCCTGTTGAATCAAATCAGTCGAATTATTCCAATCCACTCTATCAAAAGGCATGGGATATTGTACAAAGAGCAGTGAAAAAAGCGAAAGATTTACAAGTTGATGTAGTCATTACACTTCTTGATTCAAGTGCTCGCGTTATCATGACTTATAGAATGGAAAATGCGTTATTAGTTAGTGATGAGATGGCTTATAAAAAAGCATATACTGCTGTAGGAATGAAAATGGAATCAAAAGATTTAAAACCATTAACTCAACCAGGACAATGGTTATATCAATTGGAAATGATGTTGGACAATAAAATTGTCAGTCTTTCTGGTGGGGTTCCAATTTTTGAGGGAGAACAGCTACTGGGCTCCATTGGAGTCAGTGGTGGAAATTCTATACAAGACCAAGAAATTGCGTTATATGCCATCGATAGATAATCATTAGAGGTATCATAATGGAAAAATATTTAGGTGAATTCTTAGGGACAATGGTCCTGATAGTCTTTGGTAATGGTCTTGGAGCATCTCTCAATTTGAACAAGGCAATTGCTAAAAATTTTGCTCCTAGTTGGTTTACAGCTGTCTTTGCTTGGGGCTTAGCAGTTACTCTAGGCGTTTATACGGCAGGATTTTATAACTCAGGTGGTCATTTAAATCCATCAGTTACCATTGCATTTGCTATTGGCGGATCATTCCCTTGGGATCAAGTATTTGGTTACATCATTGCGCAAGTAGCAGGAGCTTTTGTTGGTGCAGCGATTATAACGGTCATGTACCATACACACTTTAAAGAAACCAGTCAGGAAGAAGGAAATTCAGTGGGCATTTTTGCAACAGGTCCAGCTATTCCAAATCCTTTCTATAATTTACTAAGTGAAATTATTGCGACTTTCTTCTTTATCTTTGCATTGCTGATGATTACTCATGGTGAAATAACACCTGGCTTGACACCTGTACTAGTTGGTTTATTAATCATGGCAGTGGGTCTATCTTTGGGTTCAACTACAGGATTTGCCCTAAATCCAGCACGTGATTTCGGTCCTCGTTTAGCATATGCTATTTTGCCGATTCCAAATAAAGGGGATGCAAATTGGTCTTATGCCTGGATTCCAATCGTAGGTCCTACTATTGGAGCGATCTTAGCAGTCTTACTTGTCAATATCATGTAATCGTGGAATACGGAAAAAGACAGAAAAATATACAACTTGATGAGAACAAGCATGATTGTTTGAAAAGTTGTACATAATAGATAGTAGGACAGAAGCTATTGAAATCAGGTCTGTCCTACTTCTTTGTTTAAGAAGGTGAAAAAATGTCGGATAAAATATTAGCAATCAATGCAGGAAGCTCATCTTTAAAATTTCAGTTACTAGAAATGCCTGATGAAGCAGTTATAGCGAAAGGGATTTTTGATCGAATCGGTTTCAAAGATGGTAAAATAAAATACCAAACCAAAAGAAACCAGATTCAAAAAAATGTTTGTATTCCTAGTCATGAATTTGCAGTCCAAGTTTTGCTAGGGACTCTTGTTGAGAGTGGAGAAATTCAGTCAATAGAAGAGATTGTTGGAGTTGGACATCGGGTGGCTCATGGTGGGGAGAGTTTTAAGGGATCTGTATTGGTAGATAAAAAAAATGAGGAGATCATTTCAGATTTAGGGGATTTGGCCCCGAGTCATAATCCGATCAGTCTATCTGTCATCAAGTCGTTTAAAACTCATTTTCCGAGCATCAAAAATGTCGCTGTTTTTGATACCTCTTTCCATCAGACCATGGACCCGGTTCACTACCTTTATCCTTTGCCTTATAGTTTGTACGAAAAGTTTCATATTCGAAAATATGGTTTCCACGGTATCAGCCACGCCTATATAGCAGAAACGATAGAAAAGATCTTTCAACAAGAAGAGCATCCTAAGCAACATGTAAAAATGATTAGTTGTCATTTAGGAAATGGTGCCAGTATTTGTGCCATCAAAGAGCAGCAGTCAGTGAATACTAGTATGGGCTTCACACCCATTGATGGATTGATGATGGGGTCACGATGTGGAAGTATTGACCCAATGATCATCCCTTACTTGGTTGAAAGACAGAAGATGCCTATCCATGAAGTTAAAAAACTTCTGAATGAAGCTTCTGGTCTTCTTGGCATTTCTGAACTGAGTAATGATATGCGTGATTTGATTCAATCTGCAACGGAAGGGAATCAAAAAGCAACCTTAGCTATTGAGATGTTTGTGAATCGTGTAGCTCATACGATTGCATCCTATATAGTAGATCTGGATGGTCTGGATGCCTTAGTATTTACTGGAGGAATTGGAGAGAATGCAGCCCTAATCCGTTCCTTGGTCGTTGATAAATTACAGGTATTTGGAATGTCTGTGGACAAAGACCTAAATGAAAATGGCAGTTTGTATATCCAAGATGCTCATTCCAATTGTAAGATCCTTGTCGTCCAAACTAATGAAGAATTGATGATTGCACGTGAAACCTATCGTTTGAGCACACAATTATAAAACAGTTTCAATTTTGAAACTAAGCTTGTGAAATTTTAGAGTTGAAAGCGGATACCAATTATAGTATAATCATATTATTTGGAACTATATTTATTGTAAGACCAATCCAGAGGTGGTAATATATGTCAGAAAAACAAAGAATGATTCAGGAATATGTTCCTGGGAAACAAGTCACATTAGCTCATTTGATTGCGAGTCCTGATCCAGTCATTTTTGAAAAATTGGGATTACAGACTGATTTTCAAGATGCTATTGGAATATTAACCATCACTCCAAGTGAGGCGGCTATTATTGCTGTGGATATTGCTACGAAAGCAGCAGGAGTACAGATTGGTTTTGTCGATCGCTTTAGTGGATCGGTTGTCATGACCGGAGATGTTGCATCAGTAGATGCTTCACTCCATGCGGTTCTAAATGGCTTAGAAGAAATACTAGGCTTTTCAAGTACCATTGTAACAAGAACATAATTTCAAACGAGGGAAGGATTTCATGAAGGGCAGAATACTAATTTGTGATGATGATCCAATTATTCGCTTAGATATCAAACAAATTTTAGAACAGTCAGATTATGAAGTGGCTGCAGAAGCAAGTGATGGTTTTGAAGCTATCGAACTATGCCAAAAGCACTTTTTTGATCTAGTCATCATGGATATTAAATTACCATTACTAGACGGATTATCCGCAGGTAAAAAAATACTAGATGATGGATTAGCGCACGGGGTGATTATTCTCTCTGCATTTAATGATGAGCATTATGTTCAAAAAGCGAGTTTAACGGGTGCGAGTGCCTATTTCGTAAAACCGTTGGATGCAAAATCATTAATTCCTACAATAGCAGTTTGTATAGAGAAAGGGCGGCAACAGCAATTACTTTCAAAGGAATTAATCAAAATTAGTAAAAAGCTCGACGATCGAATTATTTTAGAAAAGGCAAAAGGGTTACTGATGACAAGAGACAATCTTTCAGAACCTGAAGCTTTTAAACAGATTCGGACCATTAGTATGCAAAAACGCGTTCCAATGATTGAAATTGCAAAATTGCTGTTATTAAATAATGAAGTACAATAATCAAATAAAGAAATTTTGTGAAGATAAAACGGATTTGAATGAGGCGGATATTGATTACTTGATTCGGCAATCAGAGGCGGTTTTATCTAGCAAAGAGTTTATGGATAAGGACGTCTTCATTGATGTCAAAAATATCTATTCTGACCATGCAATTGTCGTTTTCCATAGAAAGCCTCATACAAAAGAAAGCTTGTATGAAAAGACAGTAGTAGGGCAATCAGCATTTTTGGAAAATGAACCTGGGGTGCTACGCACTCTCCAGACAGGGGTCCCTTCTGTTGGACTTCGTGGACAATCGCAAGAAGGTGTTGCAATTGAACAGACTGTTTTTCCGATTACTAGAGGAGAAAAAGTCATTGCTACATTAATTGTTGAAAGTGATTTTTCAAATAGCTTTTCGTCCAGCTTCTCTCTAAAGCCTTGTAAGGGGGACAATTCTTACATATTTCAAGCTCCTTCAGAATCAAGTCGAGAAGATGAAGTTTCCTTATTGGATTATGTAGAAGATGCAGTCTTAGTCTTCGATCAGGGAGGATTTCTACTTCATTGCAATCAGTCTGCTGTTATCTTATATCGAACGAAGTTAGGCTATTTGGATAGTGTTCAAGGAATGCATTATGACAATCTTTCCTTGGATGGAACTATCTTTTCCGAATTAGTAGAAGATCATTTTTCAGATAGTAATAAAACCGTCAAGTATGGGAAGCACTATTTCCAAGTGAAGTGTTACCCTAATGCTCGCAATCATCAAACGGTTATTACCATAAGGGATATCAGTGACCTTCAAGAAAAAGACAAAGAGATCCAAGAGAGTGTGATAGCGTCTCGAGAAATTAATCACCGAGTTAAAAATCACCTGCAAACCATTATTTCTTTATTGCGATTGCAAGGAGCACAGGTCAAAGAATCGGGCACAAAGGTTGCATTCGAAGATTGTATTAACCGGATTTTCTCAATTGCTGCTACCTATGAGCTTCTTTCTAGTCAAGAACATGAGCAAATCGATCTGAAGTCCCTGATTGAAATTGTTTCATCTAATCTTCAACGCTGTTTTGCAGAAAGACCTGATATTCAATTAAAATTGGAATTATGTGATCAAATCTATCTAGATCATAATAGAGCATCATCATTAGCGCTGGTTATTAATGAATTATTACAAAATGCTTATGAGCATGCTTTTTCCAATAAAAAATATCAAAAAAATAAAAAAAATCAATGTATTCGTTTGCAAATGACGAAAAATGATGATATAATACGTATACAAGTAATTGATAATGGTAGCGGTTACAATGTCGAAACCGTGGGCCAAGAGCATCTTGGTTTAATCCTTGTTCAACGATTTGTAGATAGCAAATTATCCGGAAGACTTGTGACAACTTCAAATCATGAGGGAACACAAGTTAAGATAATTTTTAAAGTGTAAATAATAAAAGACTAACAATGAAGTCAGTCGAAAAGCAATGACGCTTAAAGAATGCAGAAACGATGTTTCAGTGCATTCTTTAGGCGTCTTTTTTGGAGGTTTCCTATGTCGGATAAAATTTTGAGTGTTGGGTTAGACCTAGGAACTGCAACTACTCAACTAGTCCTATCTGAACTTACCATTGAAAATATTGCTTCAGTATTTACAATTCCGCGAGTTTATATAACGGATAAAAAAGTCCTTTATAAGAGTGATATTATTTTTACACCCATTTCTCATCAATCTTTGATAGAAGTTGAAAAGATTAAAGACTTTGTTATTCAAGAATATAAAAAAGCAGGAATTGAAAAGCAAAATATTCAAATGGGGGCTGTGATCATTACCGGTGAAACGGCTAGAAAAGAAAATGCTAGTCAGGTTTTACAAGCCTTGAGTGGTTACGCAGGTGATTTCGTAGTTGCTACTGCTGGACCAGATCTTGAGAGTATCATCGCAGGCAAGGGTGCCTGTGCTCATCAATATTCTCAGGAACACCATACATCAGTAGTAAATATTGATATTGGAGGTGGAACTTCAAACTTCGCAGCGTTTCGCGAAGGGGATGTCATAGATACTGGATGTCTAGATATTGGTGGACGTTTGATCAAAATTGATCCCACGACCTATAAAATCCAATACATTGCACCAAAATTACAAGAAATTATTAAACAAGAGAATTTAAGATTGTTCTTAAATGATATTGTTAATAAGGATGAGTTGAATAAACTCATTCAAATTATGGTCCGTGTATTAGAAAAGGCTGTTGGCCTAGATGTTGATGCTCCATATTATGAATTCTTACAAACCAATCATGGTTTGAGGCTAGATTATGAAATTAATTGTGTTTCATTTTCTGGTGGAGTAGCAGATGCTATTACTGAAGAAGCTGTAGCGAATGATTTCGCTTACGGGGACATTGGTATCATACTTGGACGCGCCATTCGTCAATCAAAAATTTTCGAACAAAAGAAAGTCATTGAATCGGCCGAAACTATTCGGGCAACAGTTGTGGGGGCTGGTAGCCATACTACAGAAGTTAGTGGAAGTACCATTACTTATATTTCCAAAACATTACCGATTCGAAACATCCCTGTTTTGAAATTAGCCAAGGACGATGAACTAGAAAGTTGCGAAAAATTAACCAAGATCATTCGTGATAAATTAGAGTGGTTCACTTTGGAAAATGAGGTCCAACAGGTTGCTCTAGCACTTAATGGAGAAAAAAGTCCAAGTTTTGTAAGAGTACAAGAATATGCTACAGCCATCGTCCAAGGAATGGGTGAAACGATTCGAAAAAATATTCCCTTACTGGTGGTCGTTAGAGAAGATATGGCTAAAGTTTTAGGACAATGTTTATTTGCTATTTTACCGAAGGATTATCCATTTGTATGTATAGATTCCGTTGATGTTCAAAATGGGGACTATATAGACATTGGTAATCCAGTGATAGAGGGATCGGTTTTACCGGTTGTCGTTAAAACATTAGTTTTTAATTAAGAAAATTATTAGAGGAGGAGACTTTAAATGATTTTAAAGACAAAATTGTTTGGAAGAGTCTATGAATTCAAATCAGTAAAAGAAGTTCTAGCTAAAGCCAATGAATACAAGTCGGGTGACCAACTTGCGGGCGTAGCTGCTGAATCTTCTGAAGAACGTGTGGCAGCTAAGGTAGTTTTATCACAATTAAAACTTTCCGATTTGTTTAACAACCCAGTTGTACCATACGAAGAAGACGAAGTAACACGCATTATTATCGATGATGTAAACCTTCGAACTTATGAAAAAATTAAGAACTGGACAGTTTCTGAACTCCGTGAGTGGATTTTGGATAACAAACACCAAAATGTAGACATTCAATGGCTATCTCGTGGCTTGACTTCAGAAATGGTCGCAGCCGTTGCTAAGTTGATGACTAACCTTGACTTGATTGTCGCAGCGAATAAGATCATCATCACTAAACGCGCTAATACAACTATCGGTATGCCTGGAACCTTCTCATCTCGTTTGCAACCAAACCACACTACAGATGATCCTGATGGTATTATGGCTTCTACAATGGAAGGTTTTGCCTATGGATGTGGGGATGCTCTTCTAGGGTTGAACCCAGTTGATGACTCTGTAGAAAGTACAAAACGTGTTCTTCATAAATTTAACGACTTTATCGAAGAGTATAAGATCCCAACACAACACTGTGTACTAGCTCACGTTACAACTCAAATTGAAGCAATGAACCAAGGCGCTCCAACAGGATTGGTCTTCCAATCTATCGCAGGTTCTGAAAAAGGGAATGAAGCCTTTGGTTTTGATGCGAAAGTGATTCAAGAAGCTAAAGATACGGCTCAAAAAGTTGGTACTTCAGCTGGTCCAAACGTGATGTACTTTGAAACTGGTCAAGGTTCTGAATTGTCTTCAGATGCTCACCATGGTGCTGACCAGGTAACAATGGAAGCACGTTGTTATGGTTTTGCAAAACGCTTTGATCCATTCTTGGTAAATACTGTAGTTGGATTCATCGGACCTGAATATTTGTACGATTCAAAACAAGTTATTCGTGCAGGTTTGGAAGACCACTTCATGGGTAAACTGACTGGTATTTCTATGGGTTGTGATATCTGTTACACGAACCACATGAAAGCCGATCAAAATGATGCTGAAAATCTATTGGTTCTACTTGGTGCAGCAAACGTTAACTACATCATGGCAATTCCTCATGGAGATGATATCATGTTGAACTACCAAACTACTGGTTACCACGAAACTGCAACAATGCGTGATCTCTTGAACAAACGTCCAATCAAAGAATTTGAAGAATGGATGGAAAACATGGGATTGATGAAAGATGGACATCTTACTGAAATTGGTGGAGATGGATCTATCTTTATGAGACAAAATTAGTGAGGAGGTACTGACAGTGAATGAACAAGATTTAAAAGAAATGATTCGTTCTTTGTTAAGTGAATTAGATACGAATGCTATAACAGAACCTGAAAAAGAGGTGCAAACAGTTAACTCTGATTTGAAGGCTCCTGTGAGTAATGGTGTTCAACCTGATAAAGAAGAAAGCCACATTGAGGATGGAATAATTCCAGATATCACAGAAGTGGATATTCAGGAACAATTTTTAATTCCGAATGCCATTAACGAAGAAGCTTATCGTAAAATTAAAAAATTCACACCAGCTCGTTTGGGATTGTGGAGAGCAGGTAACCGATACAAGACTGATACAGTTCTTCGTTTCCGTGCTGACCATGCGGCAGCACAAGATGCAGTATTCTCTTACGTATCAGATGATTTTGTTAAAGAAATGGGATTCATTCCTGTTCAAACCAAAGCGGCAACTAAAGATGAATACTTAACTCGTCCAGACTATGGTCGTGTATTCCCAGAAGATCAACAAAAAATCATTAAAGAATCTTGTAAATCAAATCCCAAAGTCCAGATTGTTGTTGGTGATGGATTGAGTTCATCAGCCATTGAAGCAAACGTAAAAGATTTCTTGCCAGCTTTGAAACAAGGTTTGAAAATGTTTGGTCTTGAGTTTAATGAAGTTCTTTTCATCAAACATGCTCGTGTTGCAGCAATGGACCAAATTGCTGAACTTACAGGTGCTGAAGTTATCTGTATGCTTGTAGGTGAACGTCCTGGTTTGGTAACAGCTGAATCTATGAGTGCTTACATGGCTTATAAACCTACAGTTGGTATGCCAGAATCTCGTCGTACAGTAGTATCAAATATCCATAAAGGTGGAACTCCAGCTGTTGAAGCTGGTGCTTACGTGGCTGAAATTATTAAGAAGATTCTTGATAATAAGAAGTCAGGTGTAGAATTAAAATAGAAATGGGGTTTAGATTTTGAGAAATGATAGACTTGGCGCTAACGTATTAAGTGCATTATTGATTTCTAATGTAGATGCAGGGTTAGCAGCATCATTGGAATTGAAACCACATCACAGAAGTTTGGGTATTGTTACCTCTGACTGCGATGATGTAACCTATGTTGCTTTGGATGAAGCAACAAAGGCAGCCGATGTTGAAGTTGTTTATGCTCGCAGTATGTATGCTGGAGCTGGAAATGCCTCAACTAAACTAGCTGGTGAAGTAATCGGTATCTTGGCTGGACCAAACCCAGAAGAAGTTCGTAGTGGCTTGGATGTTGTGGTCTATGAAATTGAAAACGGAGCTAGCTTCTATAGCGCAAATGATGATGATAGTATCCCATATTTTGCTCATTGTATTTCAAGAGCGGGTACTTATTTGTCAGAAGGTGCTAATGCACAAGAAGGTACAGCAATTGCTTACTTGATTGCTCCTCCTGCTGAGGCTATGGTCGGTTTAGATGCGGCTTTGAAAGCTGCTGATGTGACGGTTGGAGCCTTCTATGGTCCACCAAGTGAAACAAACTTTGCTGGTGGTTTATTGACTGGATCTCAATCTGCTTGTCGTGCTGCGTGTGATGCATTTGCACGAACTGTTATTAGTATTGCAGACAATCCACAGAATTATTAAGATGAGGTATGCTCATGGTAGAAAAGGCACTTGGATTAATTGAAGTGCGAGGTTTTCTTGGAGCAATTGTTGTAGCAGATGCTGCTTTGAAAGCTGCAAATGTCTCACTATTAAATGTAGAAACTGTTAAGTCAGGTTTGAACACAGTTCAGTTAGTAGGCGACGTTAGTGCAGTAAGATCAGCTGTAGAAGCTGCAGTTGAGATTGCACAGGATCAACCTTACTATCTTCATAGTCATGTGATTGCACGACTAGACTCACAAACAGATTCAATCCTCATTCCAATTCGTAAGGAAGAGAGTAAAGAAGTGTCAAAAGTTGAAACTACCTCATCTGTTGAAGAAAGTGAATCAAAAGATCTTGATTCATTAGAAATAACTGAGGTAAGTCCAGAACCTTTAGTGTCAGAAGTTGAAGAAACTAGCGTTGAAGAAATTGTTTCCGATATTGTTTCTGATATTGTGGTTGAAGAGGAATTTTCAACAGAAGGACAGCCGAAATATTCTGAGGAAGAATTAAAAAAATTCAAAGTTGTTGAATTAAGAAGTATTGCTTATCGGGAAGATGAAGTCGATCTGTCTAAGAAAGAAATTAAATTTGCGAACAAACAACTACTTATTCGAGCTTTAATGAAATTGAAATCATAGGAGGAAGTTGAATGTATATTGAAGATAAAGATCTTTTATCTATTCAGGAAGTTCGCCATTTGATTCAACGAGCTAAAGTTGCTCAACAAAAACTAGCATTGATGAGTCAAGAACAAATTGATACCATTGTAAAAGTTGTAGCTAAAGCTTGTTATGATCAAAGAGAACGTTTAGCCAAAATGGCCGCAGAAGAAACTGGATTTGGTAAGTGGCAAGATAAAGTTCTTAAGAATGCCCTTGCTTCAAAAGGCATCCTTGAAGAAATCAAGGATATGCGCACAGTTGGTATTTTGCGTGAAGATAAAGAGAATAAAGTTATTGAAGTAGGTGTTCCAGTTGGTGTCGTTGCTGGGTTAATTCCTTCAACCAATCCAACTTCAACAGTTATGTACAAAGCGCTTATCGCATTAAAAGGTGGAAACAGTATTGTCTTCTCTCCACACCCACATGCTGCAAAATGTATTAATGAAACAGTTGAAATTATTAAAAAGGCAGCTGTTTCAGCTGGGTGCCCAGAAGGTGCTGTCAGTGTGATTCAACGTGTTTCTATTGAAGCAACTAATGAGTTGATGAAACATAAGGATACTAACCTGATTTTAGCAACTGGTGGAAATGCGATGGTAAAAGCTGCCTACTCTTCAGGAACTCCTGCAATCGGTGTAGGACCTGGTAATGGACCAGCATTTATTGAAAAAACTGCAGATGTTCCTAAAGCTGTTCGTCAAATTCTTGATTCAAAAACATTCGATAATGGTGTGATCTGTGCTTCAGAACAATCAATCATTGTCGAAGAAGAAATGAAAGAAAAGGTTGTCGAAGAGTTCAAACGTCAAGGTGCTTACTTCGTACCAAAAGAAGATGCTAAGAAATTAGGAAACTTCATCATTTTGCCAAGTGGAGCAATGAATCCAAAAATGGTAGGTAAGACTCCTCAAGTCATTGCAAAACTGGCTGGAATCTCTGTTCCTGATGATGCGCGTGTCTTGATTGCTGATGGAGAAGGTGTTGGTAAACAATATCCTTACTCAATGGAAAAACTTGCTCCAGTTCTAGGTTTCTACACTGTTAAAACATGGGAAGAAGCCTGTGAATTGAGTATTCGTATTCTTCACCATGAAGGAGCAGGTCATACTTTAGCAATCCACACACAAAATGAAAACATCGTTCGTGAATTTGCTTTAAGAAAACCTGTTTCAAGACTTTTGGTCAACACTCCTGCAGCACTTGGAGGAGTTGGTGCTACAACAGGCTTGTTCCCAGCCTTTACCTTAGGTTGTGGAGCTGTTGGTGGAAGTGCTACTTCTGATAATGTCAGCCCATTAAATCTGATTAATATTCGCCGTGTTGCATATGGTACAGCAGAATTAGCAGATTTGAGAAAGACTGAAAATCAAGAGTGCCTTGACTGTGAAGTTGAAAAACAAGTTGATGAGGAACAATTGGTCGATCTACTTGTTCAACGTGTGTTATCAAAATTAACTAAATAATTTACTTATTTCATAATTGGAGGAAATTAAAATGGCAAACGCAAATGCATTAGGAATGGTTGAAACAAAAGGTTTAGTAGGTGCTATCGAAGCAGCAGATGCTATGGTAAAAGCAGCGAACGTTACATTGATTGGTAAACAACAAGTCGGAGCTGGTTTGGTAACTGTAATGGTTCGTGGTGACGTAGGTGCTGTTAAAGCTGCAACAGATGCAGGTGCAGCAGCAGCTGAAAATGTAGGTGAATTGATTTCTGTACATGTCATCCCACGTCCACATTCAGAAGTAGAAGTAATTTTACCACATCCATCAGCTGAATAATTAAGTTTAAGTCAATAATAGGAGGAAAAGAATATGTCAAACGCAAACGCATTAGGAATGGTTGAAACAAAAGGTTTAGTAGGTGCTATCGAAGCAGCAGATGCTATGGTAAAAGCAGCAAACGTTACATTGATTGGTAAACAACAAGTCGGAGCTGGTTTGGTAACTGTAATGGTTCGTGGTGACGTAGGTGCTGTTAAAGCTGCAACAGATGCAGGTGCAGCAGCAGCTGAAAATGTAGGTGAATTGATTTCTGTACATGTCATCCCACGTCCACATTCAGAAGTAGAAGTAATCCTACCTCATAAAGAGTAGATTTTCAAAATTTCTCATGCAGGTAATCAGCAATTAATGTTTTGATAGGAATAAGCATTTTGATGTAAAGAATATTCATTCATGTTAATAGCTGAGCGAGGTTGGGAAGTTACATCTCAACCTCGTTGTATCCCTGTGTTTAATTTGTGGTAGAAGGATGTGAATGCATGACAGTTTATACTGAATCACGAATTAGGAAGCTCATCAAAAATGGTCAGGTCAGTGAGCAAAATGTTCTAAAACTTTCTAGTGAGGACAAATTGACTCCAGCTGCAAGAGGTTTCTTGCATGATCGCCATATTCAAGTAGCTTATTCTGATTCGCCAAATAAAACTCAAACAGAGATTAGTAAACCATTTCATATGACTGTTTCGTCTCTAGAAGAGTCTGCTGTGTATCCACTACTTTTCAAGCTAACGAAACTATATACGTATTTTCTAAGATGCCAAAAAGAACTCCATCTTGCTTATTTAGATGAAAAAGTTGATCAATTGGGAAATCTACTGCATATAGTAGAAAAGATGGTCGGCTGTTATATTGAAGAGGATATCTCATTTTATAACCCAAATTTTGGGACAAATGAAGATTTACAGTCAATTCGAGTCATTAAACAGTTGGATCAAGGAAGTGTAAGAGTTGATTACAAATGTGAGGATTGGAAACTTTCTTGCTATGAGTTATATCTTGAAATTGTCAATATCCGAAAGGAACTGACCTTAGTATCGTCTAACAATCAAGATGTTTATGCGGATAAACTAATCACATTATTGAAATCAATTGAAGTTTTAGTGTGGCTTATTTTAGAATAGAATGTGGAGAATAACAATGTCATTTGAAAATTTAATTGATAAAGTTATTGATAGGATTCAAAATGAACTAGACAGCTCCTTTGAAGTAGAAGCTAGTGGTCGACATGTGCATTTAAGTCGAAAAGAATTGGATGCTTTGTTCGGAACTGGTTATGAATTGACTAAGGCGAAAGATTTATCTCAACCTGGTCAGTATGCCTCAAAAGAACGTTTGACTGTAGTGGGTCCAAAAGGAGCTTTTCATAATGTCGTTATTTTGGGACCTGTTAGAAAAGAGTCTCAAGTAGAGGTATCACTTACAGACTGTTTACAATTAGGAGTAAAAGCTCCTATTCGTGAGAGCGGTGATATTGAAGGTACTCCAGGTATTGTATTGGTGAATGGAGATAAATCAGTTTCCTTGGATAAAGGGTTGATTGTAGCAAAACGCCATGTTCATATGACACCTGAAGATGCAGAAAAAATTGGTGTGAAAAATCATGATATCGTTAAAGTAAAAGTTGAAGGGGCAAGACCTTTAATTTTTGATGATGTTGTGATTCGTGTTAGCCCAAAATTTGCAACCTATATGCATATTGATTACGATGAAGCCAATGCTTGTGGTTTTAGCAAAGGAATCCGTGGTCGTATTATTAAAGACTAGTAGTGCTTGTTGGAGGTAGGTCAAAAATGGAAAATCTAGATAAAATCGTAGATTTGATCACAGACCGTTTAATGGATAAATTACAGGTTGAATCATACAAGTCTTCAGTATTTGTTATTGGAGCATTTGATACTCCGGATATCTTGGATAGAGAAGGCTATCAAGTTGTAAAAAATTCAAGTAGTGCTGACATCATTCTAGTAGAATCAATTGGTTTTGATGCAATGCTTCGGATCGCTTCATTGTGTCCACTTACAGCAGATGAGGCAGTAGTGATTAAGAGTCTCTTAAAAGGAAAGAAAGTTTTGGTTTTAAATGAATCATTTGATTTCCATCAATATAAACAGACCTCTAAAGCACTATTGTTCCAAGATCTTCAAGAACAGTACGAAAAACTGATCAGATATGGTGTTCAATTTTATAAAAAAGAAGAATTGGTATCCATCCTTGAAGAAAGTACTGAAAGTACTGGTGGAGAAAACAATAAGCCTGTCCAAGATGTGACAAAAAACAGCTCAACACCTAAAACTGTTGAGAAGGTTGGCTTGCTAACTGAAAAAAAATTAATTGAAATGAATCTATCTGATAATGATAGCATTCGTCTTAAAAAAGGAATGATTGTGACAGCGCTTGCAAAAGATTATTTAAAACGTCACAATATTAATATTGAAGAATAAGGAGCAGCGAGATGTTTGTTGGGAAAGTGAAAGGGAGTCTGTGGGCTACAAGAAAAGATGAAAAACTTAATGGATTAAAGTTTTTAGTGGTCGAGCGACAACTGAATGACCATCAAACAGATCCTGCTTTAGTGATTGCTGCGGACTGTATTGGTGCCGGTGAAGGTGATCAAGTATTGGTTACTACAGGAAGTTCAGCTCGAGTGAGTTTGAATAGACAGGATGTTCCAGTAGATATGGTCATTGTTGGGATCATAGATAAAGTTGAATATCAACTGGATGATTATTGAAAGTAGGGAAGAATTTATGAGTATAAATGAAATTATCATTTACATTATGGTTCTCTTTATGCTTGTTGGTGCAATTGATAAATGTATCGGCGGGAAATTGGGCCTTAGTGAGCAGTTTGAAGAAGGAATTATGGCTATGGGAGCGCTAGCGCTTTCTATGGCTGGGATTATGGTTGTAGCTCCATTGTTAGCTGATTTATTAAAACCTATCATTGTTCCTCTTTATGGTTTGGTTGGTGCGGATCCTTCGATTTTTGCAACAACATTTATCGCGAATGATATGGGTGGAGCACCTTTAGCCTTGAGCTTAGCACAAGATAAAGCTGTTGGTGATTTTGCTGCCTACGTTTTAGGTTCTATGATGGGACCAACGATCGTGTTCACGATCCCTGTTGCCTTAGGTATTATCGAAAAATCAGATCGTCCTTTCTTGGCTCGTGGTATTTTGTACGGTTTGGTAACTGTTCCTGTCGGATGTTTAGTTGGTGGATTGCTTGTTCCAGGTTTGTCATTTGGTACTTTGTTAATCAACTTGATCCCTATTGTCATTGTATCTGCCCTCATTTTCCTAGGATTGCTTCTTATTCCAAATGGCATGATTAAAGGTTTTGAAATCTTCGGTCAAATCATTGTTGTGATCGCAACTTTAGGTTTGGCATTCGGTGCAGCGCAACTCTTGACTGGTAATAAATGGTTGCTTGAACTTTATCCAAAAGGTGCAGAAACTCTTCAAGAAGCATTTGTTGTTGTTGGTTCAATCGCTGTAACCTTGGCTGGTGCATTTGGTTTAGTTGCTGTCTTTACTAAAGTAGCCAACAAACCGCTTTCAGCAATCGGTAAATCATTGGGAATGAATGAAGTTGGAGCTGCTGGTTTGGTTGCTTCTTTGGCAAACAACATTGCTATGTTCCAAATGTTAAAAGATATGGATAAACGTGGTAAAATCTTGAATATCGCCTTTGCTGTATCTGCTTCATTCGTGATTGGGGACCACTTAGGATTTACCGCTGGACAAGCTCCTAAAATGATTGTTCCAATGATGATTGGTAAGTTTGTAGGTGGGGTTACTGCCGTATTACTTGCCTACTTCTTGACTAAGAAAGAAGCCTAATCGGAGGTATTGGTAAATGGATTATAATCGTACAGATATTGAATCTTTAGTTCGCAAAATTCTTCTAGAAGAATTGGCAGGTAAAGGTTCTGCTAAACGTGTTAGTAAAGCTGGTGTAGCCTCTATTTCACTACCTAGCTTAGATGTTCGTCCTGAAGATCGTTTGGACACAGGAAATCCTGAACATCAAGTCTATACACGAGATCTTTTGACTCTTGAAGAAAGTCCTCGACTTGGCTTAGGCTTGATGACAATGGATAAGACAACATTCCCTTGGCATTTAGACTATGATGAAGTTGATTACGTGATCGAAGGTCGTTTGGATGTTATCTCTGGTGATGAAGTGATGAGTGCCGGTCCAGGTGAAATCATCTTTATTCCAAAGGGAAGCGATATTCAATTCTCTGTTAAGGATAAGGCACGCTTCATTTATGTAACTTATCCAGCAGATTGGCAAGGATAAAGAACTTTCATATCGAATAATTTATAAGGAGCACGATATGTGCTCTTTTTGATTGCGTTTTCATTATTTTTCATTGACAAAAGCTATAATTTATATTAAAATAAAGACATCTTTAGTGTTTAAGAATGAAGTAGAGCACAACGAGGTGCTAAGTAATTTAATAAAGCAACGGAGCTACAAAAAATAGTGTATTTTTTGTAGCTCTATTTTTTTCAAGAAATAGGGGTTTTTAGGATGAAGCAGTTTATGTTAGCTGGTGTATCTAGTGGTGTTGGAAAAACTACCGTAACACTGGCTGTATTAAGAGCTTTAACAGATATGGGGTACAATGTTCAGCCGTATAAAATTGGCCCTGATTATATTGATACTTCTTACCATAGTCGTATTACGAAGAACTCATCTCGTAATCTAGATAATTTTTTAATTCCCGATACAGATTATTTGAAGTGGTCTTATTATCGTTGGCATCAAAATGCGGATGTCGCAGTGGTAGAAGGGGTCATGGGACTCTATGATGGATTAGGGACGGATAAAGATTGTGCCTCTTCTGCATCTGTTGCCAAACAGCTGAATCTACCTGTTGTTTTAATTATTGATGGGAAATCAACCTCGACTTCAGCGGCAGCAATTGTCCATGGCTTTTCTTCATTTGATCCAGCGGTAAATATTGTTGGTGTCATTGTCAATCGTGTGGCTTCGGAAACCCATTATCAGCTGATTAAGGGGGCGATTGAGCGCTACACTGATATAGAAGTCCTGGGTTATTTTCCAAAGAATGTTCAAGTTGAACTGCCTTCTAGGCATTTGGGATTGATTCCGGATGTGGAGATGGATGATCTTGAAGAAAAGTTTGCTATTCTTGGAGAGCAGGCTAAAAAAACCATTCAGTTTGAGCGTCTATTGGAGAAGGTTGATAGAGAGTCAATTGAACTTTCTTCTCCATTCAAACTTGAGAATTCTACTCCGTTAACCATTGCTTATGCACTGGATGACGCCTTTCATTTTTATTACGAAGACAATCTGGATTTGTTAAGAAGTGCTAATGTCGAGCTCATTCCATTTAGTCCCTTAAAAGATGAACGCTTACCGGAAGCTGATGCCTATTATTTTGGTGGGGGATATCCGGAGTTGTTTGCAAAAGAATTATCTGACAATCGCTACTTTAGAGAATCCGTTCTAGAAGCTCATCAAAAAGGAATCCCCATCTATGCTGAATGTGGAGGCTTGATGTATCTTGGAAAGAATCTTGAGATCGAAGATCAGTCTTATGAAATGGTTGGGATATTTGATGGCACGAGTGTGATGACCAATGGTCTAAAACGGTTTGGTTACTGTTTTGCAACTACCGATGAAGAATCTTTATTTGGTCCGTCTGGTACGGAAGTTCGAGGTCATGAGTTCCATCATTCCATCTTTAATACTTCTGAAAAAACAGTTTTAGAACTCAGAAAAGAAAGAGATGGAGAAGTAGTTTCCAATTGGACAGGGGGCTACCAGAAAGGGAAAACTTTTGCAAGTTACCTCCATGTTCATTTTTATCAAAAGGAACAACTCCTTATGAGTTGGATTGATTATATCTTGGAGTCTAAGAAATGATAGTTATTGCAATTTTTATCGCTCTTCTTCTGGATTGGTTAATCGGAGATCCTTATTCTTGGCCCCACCCAGTTAAGCTGATTGGAAATTTTATTTATGCTTGTTTGAAACTAGAGAACCTAAAAACAAAATTTCCTTTTCTGTTTGGATTCTTTCTGTGGTTCTCCACTGCCGCCTTAACTGTTTCCCTCACTTATGGAATCTTGTGGGGCGCTAGTCAGTTGCACCCTATTCTCTATTGGGGGATTTGGATTTATCTAGCTTACACTTGTTTGGCGACTCGTTCTCTTGCTTTTGAAGCTCTTAAGGTCTACAAAGCTATTCAGTCTGGTTCCATTGAAAAGGCTAGATATCAGGTTGGCATGATTGTTGGGAGAGAAACAGATCAACTTTCTATTCCTGAAATTTGTAATGCGACCATTGAAACGGTAGCAGAAAATGCTAGTGATGGCGTAATTGGTCCCTTATTCTGTCTATTTCTTGGTGGTCCAGTTCTAGCAATGGGCTACAAGGCTATTAATACGCTAGATTCAATGGTAGGCTATAAAACAGCCAAATATCGCAAGATTGGATTTGTTTCAGCTAAAATGGATGATTTAGTCAATCTCATTCCTGCTCGTTTCACCTGGTTCTTTATGTTGGCAAGTGCTCGGATTTTGCAATTAGATTTTAGAAATGCCATAAAAATTGGCTGGAGAGATCGCTACCAACATGCGAGTCCGAATAGTGCTTTCCCTGAATCTGTTGTTGCAGGAGCCTTAGGAATTCAATTAGGGGGAGCTCATGTTTATCATGGCGAGTTGATTTCAAAACCAACCATTGGAGACTCAATGAGAAATGTAGAAGCAGAGGATATTTTAACCTCTATTTCTATGCTTTATATGACAACGACGGTTTCAACTTTCGTTTTGTCAATAATTTATTTTGTTTTTGTAATTTATTAAAAGAGGAGTATGTATGTCCTATATTAAAAACCCGTCCTCCATTGAGGAAAAAAGTTTTCAGATCATTCAATCGGTGATCGACCAGGATCATCCTGGCTATGAATTCCATGAAGACATGGAAGAGGCGATTATTAAACGCGCCATTCATACCACGGGTGATTTTGACTATCTCTATACCATGAAATTTATCAATCATGTTAATGAACGAATCGTTGATGTGATTCAAAATAAAGGGACCATCATTGTGGATTCTAGCATTTCCTTAAATGGGATCAATAAACGGGTGTTGGACCAAATGGGCGTTTCCTACCGTTGCTTGATTAATGATGAAGATGTCATCCAGCTTGCTAAGGAAAAAAACATTACTCGAGCAATGGCTGCTATTGAAAAAGCAACAGAGATCGAAGGACCTAAAGTATTTGCTTTTGGTGGTGCTCCGACTGCTTTGTTCCATCTCCTTGATTTGATCAAAGAGAAAAAAGTTGAGGTAGACGCGATTATCGGTGTGCCCGTTGGATTTATCAATGTCTTAGAGTCTAAGGAAGCTTTATTAGCGACTGACTTGCCTGTCATGGTCAATGAAGGACGTAAAGGGGGAAGTACCCTTGTCGTGGCTATTATTAATGCGATTATCTATCAAATGCAAACGATCGTAACAGAAGACTATGTTCGTTATTCAACAGCTTTAAATGATAAAAAAGGATAAGGTATTCATGAGTTATATAAAAGTATCAAATCAGATTGAAGAAGCTAGCTTTAAAAAGATTCAAGAAATCATTGATCAGGAACATCCAGATATTGTTTTTGATAATCCATTTCATGAAGCAGTTTGGAAACGAGTTGTTTTTGCGAGTGCAGATTTTGATTACCTCTACAATATCAAATTTTCAAATGATGCTATCGACCATATTCTAGATGTTATCAAAAATAAGGGAACCATTTTTACAGATACGACCATGGTTCTAGGTGGATTTAATAAAAGAATCTTGGATGAACTAGGGGTGGCCTACAGATGTTTGGTAAATGAACCAGCAATCTTTGAAGAAGCTAAGGCAAAAGGGATCACTCGTTCTATGGCAGCGGTAGAACATGCGGCCAATGAATTGGGTCCTAAATTGTTTGTATTCGGAAACGCTCCAACTTCTATCTTTAAAGTCTTGGATATGGTAGAAGAAGGAACACTAGTTCCTGATGCTGTTATTGGTGTTCCGGTTGGCTTTGTCGGTGCAGCTGAATCAAAACAGAAGCTTCATGATAGCCCAATTCCTTCTATTGTTGCATTGGGAAGTAAGGGTGGAAGTACGATTGCAGCAGCAGTGGTCAATGCCATTCTGTACCAATACAAACAAGAAATGGATGATTACCAACGCTTCGTAGTCCCAAATAATTAAGTCGTGAAGGAAATGGAACTATATGGATGATTACGCATATGTCAATGGAAAAAAACTAAGAAAAGGGTTCACTACTGGAACTTGTGCGACAGCTGCTACAGCCGCAGCGATTAGCATGATTTTGAATCAAGATATCGAAGAAAAAGTTACAGTTTCTACGGCGAATGGAGTCGAAGTAACGATGGATATCAAAGATCCTTCTTTTGGTGAACTGACTGCTAGTGCCGCTGTCGAAAAAGATGGTGGTGATGATGCAGATGCGACGCACGGACTCCTGATTTATTCGACAGTGACTCTCTTACCAGATTCAAATGACATTGAGATCGATGGAGGAGAAGGTGTTGGTCGCGTCACGCAAAAAGGGCTGAAATGCGATGTTGGAATGGCAGCCATTAACCCAACTCCTCGGGCTATGATTGAAAAAACAGCCCGACAATTACTGGGTCCAAACTGCGGAGCCAAAATTATTATTTCGGTACCGGGTGGAGAAGAAACAGCCAAGTTAACCTATAATTCACGCTTAGGAATTGTAGGAGGAATCTCTATTTTGGGGACGACAGGAATTGTCAATCCCATGTCAGAGGAGAGTTGGAAGGCGTCCATTACGATTGAATTAACCATGTTGTACAATCAAGGCTATCGATCGGTTGTGTTAGCTCCCGGAAATTATGGTGAGGACTTTGCGACCAATGTGCTGGGAATTCCACCTCATCGAATTGTGAACATGAGTAACTTTGTAGGGCATGTCCTTAAAGAAGTCCAGCGGATTGGCTTTACTCGAGTCCTGATGGTTGGCCATATGGGTAAATTTGTCAAAGTGGCTGGTGGGATTTTCTCAACTCATAGCAAAGATTCAGATGCGCGAATGGAAATCATTATGGCTAATCTAGCCTTGCTAGGGGCTCCAGTTGAACTTCTTGAGAAAGTGGATCAGTGTATTACAACAGATGCGGCTGGAACTTTAATTGAGGAGTATCACTACGAAGAAGTTTATCAAGTGCTGGTGGACAAGATGAAATTCCGTTCGGAGCGGTTGCTGCGGAATCGGAAGCCGGAAGTCAGCATTGATGTAGTAACCTTTGGGACAGAAGCTGGCTATCTAGCTTCAACCCAAACATTAGAAGAAATAGCGGAGGAATGGACGTGATCTATGTAATTGGAATAGGGCCAGGAGCCCCTTCCTATGGACTTTTGGGAAGTGAAGAGATTTATCAGAAGGCAGACTATATTCTTGGAAGTGAGCGACATTTAGAAATCCTTCCAGCTGCCTATCAAGAAAAAGGGGTTGTACCTCCAAAGAAACTTGCGGAGTTGGCTCAATTAATCGAGTCTTATCCAGAAGATGCAAGCATTCTTTATCTAGCATCGGGCGATCCCCTAATCTATGGTTTGGGAAAATGGTTGTCTGAGAAATTTAAAGGGCGCGTGGTGGTTCAGCCAGGGATTTCTTCCTTCCAGTATCTCGCGAGCAGAGTCTTTCTCCCTATGAATGATGCCTACTTAACAAGTAGCCATGCAAAAATTCCTGATTTTGATTTCTTGCTTTCTCTACCCAAGGTATTTATGGTGACGGATAAGAAAATTGGTCCCTATGAAATAGCGCAAGAAGTGATGAAACGGGGATTGAAAAAAGTCTTAATCATTGGTGAAAATCTTAGCTATGAAGATGAAAAAATTGAAATTTTAGCAGAGGACCAAGTGATTGATCGTCAATATGAAATGAATGTGGTGGTGATACTAAATGAAGGATTCGGCATTTATTAGAGCAAAGGTCCCAATGACTAAAGAAGAAGTCAGAGCAATCAGTATTGATAAACTAGACTTACATAAAGCTAAGAGAATGTTGGATGTTGGCTCTGGTACGGGCAGTGTAACGATTCAAGCAGCTGTTTCCTTTCCAAATTTGGAAGTCGTTGCAATTGAACAAAATGAAGATGCTGTTGCCTTGACACAGGAGAATATTGACTACTTTGGCTGTCAGAATATTACTCTGATAAAAGGCAAAGCTCCTGTTGAGCTAGAAGGTCAATTCGATGCGATATTTGTCGGTGGAACCGGTGGCAACATGGCAGAAATCTTTGAGTGGTGTGAACATCTGTTAGTTCCGGGAGGGCGCTTTGTGTTAAACTTTATCCTCTTGGAAAATGCTATGGAAGCGATTCAACTTGCTGAAGAGATGGAATGGCAAGACTTAGATGTTGTATCCATTCAAGCGAGCAGATGGTCTGCCCTAGGAAAAGGGCATTATTTCAAACAGCAAAACCCTACCATTATTGTTTCAGCTGTGAAACCAGAAAGGAAATAAAGGTATGTCAATTGTACATTTTGTAGGCGCAGGACCTGGTGATGTGGAGCTCATTACCCTAAAAGGTTATCGAAAATTATCCAAAGCGGATGTGGTCATTTATGCGGGCTCTCTCGTGAATCCTGATCTTCTTCAATATTGTAAAAAAGGTGCGGAGATTCATGATAGCGCGTCTATGCATTTGATGGAAATTATCGATGTCATGGAAGAAGCAGTGAAAGCTGGAAAAGACGTCGTTCGCTTACAAACAGGTGATTTCTCTATCTATGGTTCTATTCGTGAGCAAACAGAAGAGATGAAGAAGAGAGGAATTGAGTTTGACTGTATTCCTGGGGTGAGCTCTTTCCTAGGAGCTGCCTCAAGTATTGGAACAGAATATACGGTCCCTGAAGTCTCTCAAAGTGTGATTATCACTCGCATGGCCGGACGGACCCCTGTTCCTGAACGAGAATCCCTTCGAAGCTATGCTCAGCACAGAACTTCTATGGCCATTTTCTTATCTGTACAGGGGATTGAAAAAGTGGTGGCTGAATTGGTTGAGGGTGGCTATCCAATAGAAACACCTGTCGCAGTAATCTATAAGGCAACTTGGCCAGATGAACGCAAGGTCTTTGGGACATTGGAGACCATTGCTGAGAAGGTCAAAGAAGCTAAAATTAGAAAAACTGCCTTGATTTTAGTTGGAGATTTCTTGGGTGAAGAATTTTACTACTCTAAGCTCTATCACAAAGATTTCCACCATGAATTCCGTAAAGGATTGAGTTCGCATGCTAAATGATTCCCCTCGTTACGCCATTGTGGCGGTTACTAACAACGCAAAAAATCTCGGATTAGAGCTCAAGGAAAAACTTGGGATTGATTGTCCGGTCTATACCACTGTGAAAATCGCTGACTCTCGAACGGTACCGATTGAAGGACGTGTCATTGAAGGACTTCGGACGGTATTCCAAGAAGTGGATGTCTTGATTTGTATCATGGCGATTGGTGCGGTTGTCAGAGGCATTGCTCCCGTTATTAAAGACAAAACAACAGATCCTGCTGTAATCGTGATGGATGAAAAAGCCAATCATGTGATTAGTTTATTGAGTGGTCACTTGGGTGGGGCCAATCAGGTTACACTTAAAATTGCTGAATTATTAGATTCAAATCCAGTGATCACGACTGCAACAGATACACAAAATGTTGTAGCCTTGGATAATATTGCGAAAGAAGTAAATGGGTGGCGGGAAGAATTGCGCCACTTAGTGAAAGTATTTAATTCTTATCTAGCAAATAAGGACTGTGTCTATTTTTATCAAGAAAAGCCTTGGGTGTCTGACCTGAGAGGTCTAACAGTGATTGAAGAAAATCAGATTCAGGAAGTCCTTGCTTCTAAGAGCCCATTTATTTGGTTGACCTCTCAAGCAGTTGAGGTTGACGAAGAAGTGGTAGCCCTGATTCATCCAAAACCCTATGTTTTAGGAGTTGGAGCAAAGAAGGATCTTCCACCTTCCACATTTATGGAATCTTTTCGTGCCTTTTGTGAACTAGAGGGAATCTCCGGTTCAGAAATCGCAAAAATTGCTAGTATTGATGTCAAGAAAAATGAACAGGCAATACTAGAATTAGCCCAACACCTTGACTGTCCTTTCCACACATACTCTAAAGAGGAGTTGTTAGTGGTGGCGGATAAATATCCGCAATCGGAATTTGTCAAGAAGACTGTTGGGGTTGGTAGTGTAGCGCTTGCTAGTGCAGACCTTGCAAGTAAAGGAAATGTGCTGACCCAACGGTTCGCACAAAATGGTGCAACATTTGCACTTGGTAAATTAGTTAACAATTATTAAATATTAAATTTAAGGAGAAATACATATGTTATACGTTATTGGACTTGGCCCAGGTAAAGAAGAATTGATGTCTCAAGAGGCATTGGAAGCAATCAAGGATTGTGAAATTATTGTAGGGTATTCTACCTACATGCGTTTGATCAAAGATCTTGTAAAAGATAAAGAAATGGTTGCGACTGGGATGCGTCATGAGATTGAACGCTGTCAAAAAGCTATTGACCTAGCTCACGAAACTGGAAAAAATGTTGGGGTCGTTTCGAGTGGGGATGCCGGTGTCTATGGGATGGCTGGTTTGATCCTCGAGTTATTAGAAGAAAACGATACGCTTGAAGTGAAGGTTGTACCAGGAATTACAGCAAGCCTTGGAGCAGCTGCAGTGATGGGAGCACCTCTTATGAACGACTTCTGTCATATTTCCCTTAGTGACTTGATGACTCCATGGGAAATGATTGAAAAACGTCTTCATGCAGCAGCACAAGGTGACTTTGTTGTTTGTCTGTACAATCCAAGAAGTAAAGGTCGTCCAGAGCACTTAGCAAGAGCGCTTGAAATTATGTCTGAATACAAAGCCAAAGATACGATTGTCGGTATCGGTAAGGATATCGGACGTAAGGAAGAACAAATTGTGCTTACTACGATTGAAGACTTGGATGAAACTCTTGTAGACATGACCACAATTGTCATTGTTGGAAACAAAGAGACTTATGTGAAAAATGGACGCATGATCACACCTCGAGGATATACACTATGATAAAACTACTTTTCGGTGGAACAGCTGAAAGTACAGAGATTCTTGAATTCCTCTCGCAACAGAATATCCCGGTGACTACCTCTGTTGTGTCGGATTATGGCCGCCATTTAGCTTCTAAATTTGGGCAGGACGTGGTCCAAGGAAGAATGACAGCTGACCAAATGGTTGCTTTCATCAAAGAGAATGACGTTGATGAAATTATTGATGCTTCCCATCCCTTTGCGGATATTGTCTCTCAAGAAGCGATGAAAGCAGCAAATCAGGCTGGAATTCCTTATGTGCGCTTTGAAAGACAAGCTACAAATGATTTATCTGGAGCAACGGTTGTTCATTCGACAGAAGAAGCCATTGAATACATGAAAGAGAAGCAGTACAAAACTGTCTATTTAGGGACAGGAAGTAAAACTTTGCCCTTATTCGTACATGGTTTACCTGACTCTCGCATTGTAGTCCGAGTTCTTCCGACTTCAGAAGTCCTTAAGGGCTGTGAAGAGTTAGGACTTGTTCCGGATCAAATTGATGCCATCAAAGCTCCTTTCTCTAAAGAATGCAATAAAGAATTATTAGCACGCTCGAAAGCAGAAGTATTTGTTTCTAAAGAAAGTGGAAATATTGGTGGGATTCGAGAAAAGATTGAAGGTTGCCAAGAACTAGGGATTGATTGTGTGATTATTTCACGGCCTATTGTCAACTATCCTAAAGTAGTGTCAACTATTGAGGAATTGGAAACTCATTTAAAGAAAGAGGTGAATGGATGAGTGGCTTTGTTAGTTTAGTAGGTGCGGGTCCAGGGGATGAAGAATTAATCTCTATTAAGGGAGCACGGAGACTAGAAGAGGCGGATGTTCTCATCTATGACCGCTTAGTGAATCCTATGCTTCTAACTTACACAAATGCAAATTGTGAAAAGATCTATGTTGGTAAGATTCCTAATCAACCCTGTGTCTCACAAGAAGAAATTGAGGAAGTCCTAGTTGAAAAAGCCAAAGCAGGGAAAAAAGTTGTTCGCCTAAAAAGTGGCGACCCCTATATCTTTGGTAGGGGAGGAGAAGAAGCACAAACTCTCATCCAGGAAGGAGTTCCATTTGAAGTAGTTCCTGGAATCACCTCTGCGATTGCTGGCCTTGCTTATGCCGGCATTCCCATGACTTTTAGAAATATCGCAACTAGCTTTCATGTCTTCACTGGGCATTTACAAGATGCCAGTGAAGCACTAAACTGGGACGCTATTTCCCATCTAAAGGGTACCCTAGTCTTTCTAATGGGAATGAAAAACTTACAGACTATCTGTGAAGAATTGATGGTACGTGGCTATGATAAGGATACTCCTGTCGCTATTATTGAATGGGCCACCCACCCCCAACAACGTTCTATCGATGGTAAGTTAGAAACCATTGTTGGGCTGGTTGAACAACATCAAATGAAAGCGCCGAGTTTAATTGTTATTGGTGACGTCGTTGCTTTCCGCGAAGAATTAAACTACTATGAAAAACTTCCTTTGTTCGGCCGAACAGTTTTAGTTCAAGAAACGCCAAATGCTAAACTTCCAAAACTGTTGAAGGATGCTGGGGCGACAGTTTACGCTTTTCAGTCTCCAAGTAAATTGCTTGCAAAAGAATTGTCACTACCTGAACTCTCTAGCATTGATGGGGTATTGATCACTGATCCTAGCTCTTGGAAATTCTTTGTTGCTTATTTGCAAGATAAAGAGTTAGATATTCGTAGTCTCAGTCATTTAAAGATTGTCGCTAGTGGTCATCACACGATTAAGGCCATCAAAGAATCAGGTATTCGTTTGTATGATCAGATCAACGATTTTGCAGAAGAATATTTTGTGAAACGAATGGCTGATCAAGAAGGAAACTGGATCGTCCTCACTTCAGATATTAAGGAAAAAGCAGTAGTAGAAGTTTTTGACTTCCCGATCTACTCAACTCATTCAGTAGATTTTGAAAGTGAATCGTTTGCCTATCATTCAGAGGATATTCAGCTTGTTTGTTTACCAAATTCTGCTGCGGCCTACCACTTTGTTTTGATGGCCGAAAAATCTCAAGAGAATTGGAGAGAGAAACCTATTATCATTATGGGAGACAATACCAGATCTGTCTTGGAAAAAGCAGGCTATCATCACTTGATTGAATCAGAAGAGAAGACCTTAAAATCTGTTTGTAAAGCTTGCCAAACTTTTTTTAGAAGGGAAAGTGAAAATGAGTAAAGCGATTATAGTTGTTAGTTTCGGGACGACCTATCCTGAAACACGTAAGAAAACCATTCAAGCCTGTGAAGAGGCTATTCAAAAACGATTCCCTGATTTTCAAGTGCATCGTGCCTTCACTTCGAATGTTGTCATTAAGAGAATTAAGGAAAATGAAGGAATCACAGTTCCAACAGTTAATCAACTTTTGGAACAATTGAAAAAGGATGGTGTAAAGGAAGTATACATTCAACCGCTTCATGTTATTCTAGGAAGTGAGTATGAAAAAGTCCTTCATCAAGCCAACCAATTGAAACATGAGTTTGACATTTTAAAAATTGGGAAACCTCTTCTTTTTAGTGAAAAAGATTATGAAAATGTTGCAAATATCCTTGTAAAAGAATACAATAATAATGATGCAGACGAAGCAACCATCCTTATGGGACATGGTAGTCAGCACTATGCCTTTACGGCTTATGCTGCATTAGACCACATGCTGATGAAAACACCTGTTTATATCGGGTGTGTGGAATCTTATCCACCAGTAGAGGACCTTGAAAAAAGGCTGGAAGCTAAAGGCGTTAAAAAAGTACATCTTGCTCCATTTATGTTGGTTGCAGGAGATCATGCAACAAATGATTTGTGTTCGGATGAAGAAGGTTCATGGAAACACTTTTTCACAGAAAAAGGCTATCAAGTAGAGACACACTTGATTGGACTTGGGGAATACCCAAGTGTTCAAGAACTCTATGTTCAACACTTAGAAAAAATTATTCAATAGGAGGTCTAAAATGGCAACATTTTACGGTATTGGTATTGGTCCAGGAGACAGTGAACTCGTAACCGTTAAAGCCAAAAATATTCTGCAAACATTGGATATTTTGTACACTCCTGAAGCCAAACGCGGTTCCAAGAGTGTGGCATTGACGATTGCGAGTCCCTATGTCAGTGATCATCTAGAGATTAAACAACGCCACTTTCCAATGGTTCGTTCATTAGAAAAGAAAGAACCTCAATGGGAACAAATTGCTGCTGAAATTGTAGAAGATGTAAAAGCTGGGAAGAATGTTGGCTTTATCACTTTAGGGGATCCGATGGTCTATAGTACCTATAGTTACCTTTTGAGATTAATTGGAGATAGCATCGATACCCAAACAATTCCTGGAATTACCTCATTTGGTAGTATGGCTTCTGTCTTAGGCCAACCTTTAACCATGGATGAGGAGTCCTTTGCAGTGGTACCAGCTACAGCAGATGCTGATAAGATTGACCAAGCTTTGGCGATTCATGATACTGTCGTCATTATGAAGGTAGCTAGACACTTGGATGTCGTTCTTCCTTTATTGGAAAAACACAACTTGATTGAAAAAACATTTTTAGTGAGTCATGCTTCTACTGAGAAGCAAAAGATTCTGTACGGAGTATCAGAATTAACTGTTGATGACAAATTAGATTATTTTACAACCCTATTGGTTAAGAAACATCCATTAGGGTAAAGAAAAAGGAGTGCAATTATGAAAAAAAGTAAAAAAATGCTAGCAATTGCTTTATTAGTATTGCTATTCATCTTTAGACCTCAACCTGTTTCTGCTATGCACATTATGGAAGGCTATCTCCCATTGGTATGGTGTATCGTTTGGTTCTTACTATTTTTACCATTCTTCATCTTCGGTTTGATCAAGATTAAGAAGATTGTTTCAAAAGATCCAAATTCAAAAACTATGTTGGCCTTGTCAGGTGCCTTCATCTTTATCTTATCTTCATTGAAAATCCCTTCCGTAACTGGATCTAGCTCTCACCCAACTGGTGTAGGTTTGGGAACTGCTATGTTTGGGCCATCTGTTATTAGTGTCTTAGGAACCATTTGTTTGTTGTTCCAAGCTCTTCTTTTAGCCCACGGTGGTTTGACAACACTTGGTGCCAATGCCTTTTCAATGGCTGTAGTTGGTCCATTTGTTGGATTTGCAGTTTACAGATTCAGCCGTTCTTTGAAACTATCTAAACCAGTCTCACTCTTCTTGTGTGCGATGATTGCTGACTTGGCAACTTATGCAACAACTTCCCTTCAACTTGGATTGGTCTTCCCGGATCCAACCACTGGATTTGTAGGGTCAACCTTTAAATTCTTGGGAGTCTTTCTCATTACGCAAATTCCAATTGCGATTGTAGAAGGACTACTTACAGTAATCTTCTATAACTTGATTTCAGAAAATGCTAGTGAAAGAGAGGGTCTATTCCTATGAAAAAGCATAAGAATCTTTTGTTGTTAGCAGCTATTGTTGTGATTATTGTCGGTGCTTTCTTATTTGCTCCTAAAGGAGTAGAATATAGTGGTACGGATGATGCCGCAGAAAATGCTATTTCGACTATTCAAAAGGACTATAAACCTTGGTTTTCACCATTGTTTGAACCACCAGGATCAGAAGTAGAGAGCTTACTCTTTACCCTACAAGGTAGTATCGGTGCAGGGATTATCTTCTATGTCATCGGCTACCAGAGAGGGAAGAAGCATCAAGATAAATAAAGCTGGTGTAGGAGGAAATCCTATTTAATATATGATGTCTGGTTTTCCTCCTCTATTTCTCTATTACTGTTCTAGATTTTATTTTACAACCCTATTGGTTAAGAAACATCCATTAGGATAATAAAAAAGGAGTGCAATTATGAAAAAAAGTAAAAAAATGCTAGCAATTGCTTTATTAGTATTGCTATTCATCTTTAGACCTCAACCTGTTTCTGCTATGCACATTATGGAAGGCTATCTCCCATTGGTATGGTGTATCGTTTGGTTCTTACTATTTTTACCATTCTTCATCTTCGGTTTGATCAAGATTAAGAAGATTGTTTCAAAAGATCCAAATTCAAAAACTATGTTGGCCTTGTCAGGTGCCTTCATCTTTATCTTATCTTCATTGAAAATCCCTTCCGTAACTGGATCTAGCTCTCACCCAACTGGTGTAGGTTTGGGAACTGCTATGTTTGGGCCATCTGTTATTAGTGTGTTAGGAACCATTTGTTTGTTGTTCCAAGCTCTTCTTTTAGCCCACGGTGGTTTGACAACACTTGGGGCTAATGCCTTCTCAATGGCTGTAGTTGGTCCATTTGTTGGATTTGCAGTTTACAGATTCAGCCGTTCTTTGAAACTATCTAAACCAGTTTCACTCTTCTTGTGTGCGATGATTGCCGACTTGGCAACTTATGCAACAACTTCCCTTCAACTTGGCTTGGTTTTCCCAGATCCAACTACAGGAGTATTCGGTTCTACCATTAAGTTCTTGGGAGTCTTTCTCGTTACACAAATTCCAATTGCGATTGTAGAAGGACTACTTACAGTAATCTTCTATAACTTGATTTCAGAAAATGCTAGTGAAAGAGAGGGTCTATTCCTATGAAAAAGCATAAGAATCTTTTGTTGTTAGCAGCTATTGTTGTGATTATTGTCGGTGCTTTCTTATTTGCTCCTAAAGGAGTAGAATATAGTGGTACGGATGATGCCGCAGAAAATGCTATTTCGACTATTCAAAAGGACTATAAACCTTGGTTTTCACCATTGTTTGAACCACCAGGATCAGAAGTAGAGAGCTTACTCTTTACCCTACAAGGTAGTATCGGTGCAGGGATTATCTTCTATGTCATCGGCTACCAGAGAGGGAAGAAGCATCAAGATAAATAAATATTTCATTTAGCATTTGTATGGGAGGAAACTATGTTTGTAATTGATCGCTACGCTTATAATAATCGATGGACTGATGTTCCAGAATTAAATAAATTCATTCTATTTATTATATTAATGGTAATTTCATTTTCTGGTTTTCTTCCCTTACAAATACTGTTAATTGTTATTATGATTCCCTTAACTTGTTATATTGCTAAACTTCCAGTTTTAAAATACTTGAGTTGGTTTCGTTATCCTTCTATTTTCATTTTATTAAGTATGGCTACTTTTGTTATTAGTTACGGTGAAAATAGTCATCAATTTTTAATGGCGATACCAGTTGGAAGTCATGGCTATTTAGGAGTTTTTCATTCTTCTGCCAAACAAGTTGGACCAATTGTTATGAGAATTTATTGTTCTTTAATTTCAACCTATTTTATGGCTTTAACCATTCCTTTTAACCAAATGATGAAACTCTGTAAAAGACTTCATTTGCCGGATATCCTAATGGAATTAATCGTACTGATGTATCGTTTTATCTTTTTAGTATTAATCGAATTTTTAACCATTCGAGATACCTTAGATTTGAAATTTTCATTTGTTAATAAGAAAAAATCTTATCTTGGCTGGGGAAGATTAGCCAATACCTTGTTTGTTAAATTATTAGCGGATAACCAGCGCTTAAATGATGTCTTAACTTTGAAATTTGCGCAAGCTAAAGAACTCGATGAGGAGGAATAAAAATATGTTGAAATTAGAGAATATTACGGTTTTGTTTGATGATTTAAAAGCCTTAGACCATGTGAATATGGAGTTCATGGAAGGTAAAATTACCGGGATCATTGGTACCAATGGTTCAGGGAAATCTACGTTGATGAAGGTGATGACCAAACTGCTTAAACCCCAAGAAGGGAGTGTTTATTTGGATCAGCAGCTCATTCAAGACAAAAAGAAAGATTTATTTGCTTATCGACAAGAAGTCAATATGGTGTTTCAAAATCCGGAACAACAACTATTTTATACCATTGCAAAAGATGATATCGGAATGGCTTTGGAGAATTTAGGGTATTCGAAAGAGGAATGCGATAAACGAGTGCAAGAAGCTATTGAGTTAATGGATATCAAAGAGTTGCAGGACCGTCCGGTACAATACTTAAGTTATGGTCAAAAGAAGAAAGTTGCTATTGCGGGAATGTTGGCCCTCAAACCGCGCTTTTTGCTCTTAGATGAGCCGACAGCTGGTCTTGATCCGAAAGGACGAGATCAAATGGCGATGATTATGAAAAAACTAGTCTCCAATGGGACGAGCATTATTGTGACAAGCCATGACATGGATCTCATGTATGACTGTTGTGACTATGCCTACCTGATCAAAAAAGGAAAAATCATGACCCAAGGGACAAAATACGAAGTATTTCAACAAGAAGAGATTCTACTAGATGCTGGTCTTTCGGTCCCATGGATTGTCAAACTCCATCAGGCCATCCAAACGCCTTTAGTTGAAAATGAAGAGATTCTATTCGATCAGTTGAAAGAAGGATATTTATGGCAAAATCGTTAATGATTCAGGGGACGGCTTCCGATGCAGGTAAAAGTTTAATTGCCGCAGGTTTGTGTCGTATTTTAAAACAAGATGGTTACACGGTTGTTCCCTTTAAATCCCAAAATATGGCTTTAAATTCTTTTATCACCAAAAAAGGATTTGAGATGGGGAGAGCTCAGGTCGTGCAAGCAGAAGCCGCAGGGATCGATCCAGATGTTCGCATGAATCCTGTCCTACTGAAACCAACTTCGGATCGTAAATCCCAAGTTGTTTTTATGGGCAAAGTCCTTAAAGATATGGATGCGGTGGATTATCATGAATTTAAGCAGGAGTTACTGCCTAAAATCAAAGAAGTTTACCAAGAATTAGACCAGGAATACGATGCCATTATCCTAGAAGGTGCGGGTAGTCCAGCAGAAATCAACTTAAACGAACGGGATATCGTCAACATGGGAATGGCGCGTTTGGTCGATGCGCCTGTCATTTTAGTAGCGGATATTGACAAAGGAGGAGTTTTTGCCTCTATTTATGGGACAATTGAACTAATGCCAGAAGAAGATCGTAAGCGCATCAAAGGGGTTTTGATCAACAAATTTAGGGGGGATGTAGCCCTGCTTCAATCAGGTATTGATATGATTGAAGAGCTCACTCAAGTACCGGTATTGGGAGTTGTCCCATATGCAGACATTGACATTGATAGCGAAGATAGTGTAGCTTTAGGTAATAAGGGACGTACCTTTAATCAGGAAAAAGATCTTGATGTGGCTATTATTACCTTGAAACGGATCTCTAACTTCACCGATTTTCATAGTTTGGAAATTCAACCGGACGTTTCGGTCCGTTATGTCATGCCAGGTGATGAGATTGGGAATCCTGATCTCCTGATTTTGCCTGGAAGTAAGAATACGATTGAAGATATGCAAGTCTTACAAAATGCAGGGATTGTCGAGAAAATTCAGCAGTGTGCTGATCGAGGTATTCGCATTTTTGGCATTTGTGGAGGGTTCCAGTTATTAGGCAAGACGATTTCTGATCCTAATCATGTCGAGTCTGAATTGGATGAAATTGAAGGGCTAGGGCTTCTGGATATCGCAACGCAGATGCAGGGAACAAAACGGACAACCCAGGTCCAGGCAGAACACGAAGGTCAAATTCTGGAAGGTTACGAAATCCATATGGGGGAAACAGAGATATCAGATAGCTTGACACCATTTTCTCGTATTATTCTTCAAAATGGTGAGGAAACAAGCAGATATGATGGAGCTGTTTCACCAGACAAACGAATTCAAGGGACCTATCTCCATGGAGTCTTTGATAACTCTCAATGGACTCGCGATTATTTGAACCAAATTCGAATTGAAAAAGGCTTGGAACCCGTAACGGATCAAGTCATGGATCTGAAAGAATTTAAAGATCTACAATATGATAAACTCGCAGCAGTCATTCGTGATTCTGTCGATATGAAGAAGATTTACCAGATTATGAACGGAGAAGAGCTTTAATGAGAATTTACACAAAGTATGGGGATAAAGGGTTTACCCGTCTATATGGCGGTGATCGTGTGTCCAAAACACATATTCGTGTGGAAGCATACGGGACCATGGATGAATTGTGCTCTCAAGTTGGCTACCTAGTATCTGAAATGAAGGAATACAAGGAGTTGGATGATATCAGAGAGGAATGTGAAGAGATTCAACAACACTTGTTCGATTGTGGAAGCGACCTTGCCACTCCTAGAGAATTAAGACCATATAAGCAAAAAGAATCCGATATTACCTTCCTAGAAGAAAAAATGGATGCTTATATGCACATTCCTGAAAAAATTGATCGTTTCATTATTCCTGGTGGACATCGAATTGCGAGTCTCTTTCATGTAGCTCGTACTATGACACGGCGCTTAGAGAGAAGAATGGTCGCTGTGATTGAAGCAGATGAAACAGTTAACGAGGTTGGACTGATTTATATTAATCGCTTGTCAGATTACTTTTTTGTGGCGGCCCGTTTGGTCAACCACCGTTTAGATGTCAAAGATACAGTCTATAAACGAAGCGCTAAGATTTTTAGAGAAAGAAAAGAGGAGAAATAGCCATGTATCCTGTCATGATGAATATCCAAAATAAACCAGTAGTGGTGATTGGTGGAGGAAAAGTGGCAGCTCGTAAAATTAAGACCTTGTTGTCTGAAGGAGCGAAGGTTACAGTCATTAGTCCTGAACTCAATGAAGAAATTCCTAAATCACAGGTTGAATGGGTTCAAAGAAGCTATCAAACAGGTGATTTGGAGGGAGCTAAACTAGTTTTTGCCTGCACTGATAACCAGGATATCAATAAAAAAGTGATGGAAGAGGCTCACCCTAGTCAGTTCGTGAATAATACAGGGGATAAGAAAAATTCCGACTTTTATAATGTTGCAATTGCATCAAATAATGAATTATCCGTCATGATTTCTACCAATGGTTTATCTCCATCGCGCTCAAAAGAAGTTAGAAAAAAGATAGAACAACTTTTAGATCAATTATAAGAACGAGGCGGATAGAATGTATTTATTATATGTTGGTGTCACACATCGTGTAGCACCCTTATCAGTTTTAGAGCGAGTACATTTTTCTGATGAGGAAAAAATTTCTGCGCTCAAAAAATTAAAAGCAGAAAAAAGTATTCTGGAGGATGTCATCCTTTCAACCTGTAACCGGACAGAGTTGTACTTAGTTGTTGATCAGTTACATACTGGTCGGTATTATTCCAAGCACTTTCTAGCGGATTGGTTTCAGATAGATATTGAAGAATTGGAGCCTTATCTTACGTTTAAAGAGGGCAATGAGGCCTTAGAACATTTATTCCGGGTATCTATTGGTTTAGATTCCAAGATAGTTGGTGAAACCCAAGTTCTTGGGCAATTAAAGCAGGCTTTTTTGACTGCGCAAGAAACTGGAACTACTGGGATTGTTCTGAACCAAGCTTTTCGGCAAGCAGTGACCTTTGCAAAAAGAATGCATGATGTCTATCGGATTAATGCCCGTCCCATGTCTATTGGGTTGACTTCTTTACAAATGTTGGATAGGGAAGACCTTGATTATGAAAACACAAAGATCGCTATCATTGGCTTAGGGGAAATTGGCCAATTGGTGACCAAGTATGTTCTACAACGTCCCTTTCAGTCTATCCGCTTGGTCAACCGTACTCTATCAAAGGCCAATCCTTATTTAACAGAAGATCGTATTCAGGCTTATTCTTGGGATGATTTAGATGATGCTATAAAGGATGCGGATATTATTTTCACAGCCATTAAGTCAGAAGGCTATATCCTCTATCCTGATATGGTAAAAGCAGGAGCTATCGTTTTTGACTTATGTTTGCCACGAACTTGTCATCCCAATTCGTCTATTACCATTCACAATATTGAAAATATCACCAGTGAATTGCAAGCTTTCTTTGAAGAAAGAAATGAAATTGCAAAGAATATCGAAGTAGAGATCTCCAGTGAACTAGTGAGCTTTGAAGAGTGGAAGCAGCAATTAGGCATAATCCCTTTGATTCAAGAAATTCGAGAAAAAGCTATCCAGGCTCAGCAATCGGCAATGGAAAGTTTATTACGCAAACTTCCAGATCTCACCGAACGGGAAAAGAAACAAATTTCCAAGCATATGAAGAGCATCATCAATCAGATCTTAAAGGAGCCTTTGTTGCAATTAAAAGAAATGTCTGTTGGAGAAAATTCAGAATATGATATTGCCTTGATTGCAAAAATCTTCGATCTTCATAGTGGAAAGGGAGTAAACCATGAGAAGCATTAAAGTTGGAACAAGAAAAAGCCAGTTGGCCATGACCCAAACCAAAATGGTGGTACAACGTTTAAAAGAATGCCATCCTGAGGTTGACTTTGAATTGGTCCCTTATAAAACTCAGGGAGATCGTTTAGTACATGTATCTCTTCAAACCATTGGGGGAAAAGGCGTTTTTGTAAAGGAAATTGAACAGGCTCTCTTGAATAAAGACATTGATATAGCGATCCATAGTTTAAAAGATGTTCCTTCTATTCTTGTGGATGGCTGTACCATTGGAGCCATACCGGAGAGAGAAGATGTCAGAGACTGTCTGATTTTTAGAGAAGAAGGGATGACCTTGACCACTCTTCCTCAAGGAGCCGTTGTAGGGACCAGTAGTATTCGTCGCCAGGTGCAACTACAAAGTTTAAGAAGCGATCTTCAATTTAAACCCTTACGTGGCAATATTGATTCTAGAATTCGGAAATTACAAGAAGGCGAATGCGATGCTATCGTGCTAGCCGTTGCTGGCTTGAAACGGATTGGTTATTTGGACCAATCTCCATCTTTGAATATAGAATTTCTAGATCCAAACGAATTCATTCCTGCAGTTTCGCAAGGGGCATTAGCCGTTGAATGTCGTGAAGATGATGAGGAAGTCCTGGAAATATTGGCTTCTATCCATGATAAAGAAGTAGAAAACTGCATCCAATTGGAAAGAAGTTTCTTAAGCTTGATGAATGCGGATTGTACCTTCCCAGTAGGAGCTCATGCTCAATATATCGATGGTCACTATCGCTTAGAGACTATGTTAGCGGATGCCAAAGATCGTTGCCTTTATGTAGCTCTTACGTCTAAGGATGGTAGCGATCTTCCCAAACGTGCTCTGGAGCAATTAATAGATAAAGGGGCCTTAACAGACAAATGGTGGGAAGCTTAATTATTTTTACAAGAGAACAAAAACCCTCTGTCGAATTACAAACTTTACTGGAACAAAAACAAGTTGGCTGGTTACATGCGCCACTGATTTGCACGCAAGGTAATCCTGTTCCACCAATTTTAAATGAGAAACTGAAAAAAGCTGATTGGGTCTTTTTCACTAGTGCCAATACAGTCCAATTATTTCTTCCCTATTTAAAACCTGATTTTAAAATTGCTTCTATTGGAAGTCAAACAAGTAAGTTATTAAAAGAACATCATATTGATGTTACCTTTGAGTCGACTAGCCAGTATGGAATTGATTTTATCAAGGAGTGGGGTAGTCAATATGGGGAGCATCAATCTATCTTGTTCCCTCACAGTGATCTTGCTAATCCAATTTATCCAAAAATGTTACAAGAATTGGGGCATGATGTTTATGCTTGGCCCCTCTATCAAACTGTTGCCAATCAAGAGGGAATCGCTAAAATAAGAGAGCTTCTATCCTTAAAAGAACCATGTGTATGGACCTTTGCTAGTCCATCAGCCTGGGATGTTTTTTATCAAGAAGGGCTTTCTTTGCCAAAACATCACCAAATTGGTGTTATTGGAGAGACTACAGCAAAAGCTGTTTTAGATTGTGGTGTTTCCGTAAACTATATTCCTTCAAGTCCATCAATGGTGAAATTGGTTGAGCTGATCATAAAGGAGATGCAATAAAATGAATTTTAAAAGACATCGTAGATTAAGAAAGAATTCTCTAATGAGAGATTTAGTAAGAGAAACGACTCTCAGTGTCAATGACTTTATTCAACCCCTCTTTGTAAAGGAGAATCTAGAGCAAAAAGAAGAAGTGGCTTCCATGCCAGGAGTCTATCAATTTTCCTTAGCAGATCTTCTGGAAGAAGTCGAATCCTGTGTACAACTCGGGATTAAATCTTTTATAATCTTTGGAATTCCAGCTCTTAAAGATGAAGTTGGTTCAGAAGCTTCTAATCCGGATGGAATTGTTCAAAAAGCCCTTCGCTTGATCAAGCAACACTATCCAGATCTCATTCTTGTAGCAGATACCTGTCTCTGTGAATTTACGAATCATGGCCATTGTGGCATTCTAGATGGTGAAACGGTTGTGAACGATCTTTCTTTGGAACGCTTAGTCCAAGTAGCGATTAGTCAAGCTGAAGCGGGAGCAGATATCATTGCGCCGTCCAATGCCATGGATGGATATGTTGCAGCGATTCGAGAAGGCTTAGACAAGTCTGGCTTTGACATGGTACCGATTATGTCTTATTCGGTTAAATTTGCTTCTAGTTTTTATGGACCATTTCGTGATGCTGGTGAGAGTGCTCCGGCATTTGGTGATAGAAAAACCTATCAGATGGATCCAGCAAACCGTTTAGAAGCTCTGCGGGAGGCTCAAAGTGATGAGGAAGAAGGAGCAGATTTCCTAATGGTAAAACCGGCTCTTGCCTTCTTAGATGTCTTAAGAGATATACGAAATCAAAGCGATCTTCCACTTGTGGCATACAATGTCAGTGGGGAATACAGTATGGTGAAGGCTGCTGCTGCCCAAGGTTGGATTGATGAGAGAGCAGTGGTCCTGGAAAGTCTCATCGGAATGAAACGAGCAGGAGCGGATTTAATCATATCTTATTTTGCCAAGGATGTAGCAGGATATTTGAAAGGCTAGGTTGAAACATGAAACGAACACAATCAAATGATTACTTCAAGGAGGCAGAATCCATTTTCCCAGGTGGTGTCAATAGCCCTGTACGAGCTTTTAAGGCAGTTGGTGGCAATCCTCTCTTTATAGACCATGCTCAAGGAGCTTATCTCTATGATGTAGATGGGAATCAATTTGTGGATTACGTGCTCTCTTGGGGACCAATGATTTTAGGACATGCTCCTAAAGATGTTCTTGAAAAAGTACAAGATGCCCTATGGGAAGGTACTAGTTATGGTGCACCGAGTCCACGTGAAATCAAACTAGGCAAGCTTATTAAAGAACGTCTCCCTTTTGTAGAGAGAATTCGAATGGTCAATTCTGGAACAGAGGCAACCATGAGTGCCATCCGTTTAGCGCGTGGGATTACTAAAAGACCAAAGGTAGTGAAATTTATTGGTTGCTACCATGGTCATAGTGATTCTTTCTTGGTTCAAGCGGGGTCTGGTGTGGCAAGTTTTGGCATTGCAGATTCTGCAGGTGTGATACCTGAGGTGGCGCGTGAGACGATTGCCCTTCCTTATAACGACTTAGATGCATTGCGAACTTGTTTTGAAGAGCATGGTCATGAAATCGCTTGTGTCATTGTAGAAGCCATTGCAGGAAACATGGGCTTGATTCCAGGCCATAAAGAATTCATCGAAGAGATTCGCCGTCTGACGACAGAAGCTGGTTCTCTCTTTATCATTGATGAAGTCATGACTGGTTTTCGTGCTCATTATCAAGGGGCTGTGGGCTTGTATCAAGTTGATCCAGATTTGATCTGTCTGGGAAAAGTCATCGGTGGTGGTTTCCCAGTAGCTGCTTTTGGTGGAAAAGCTCAATACATGAACCAAATTGCTCCTTTAGGAGATATATATCAAGCGGGTACTTTATCAGGAAATCCAATCGCCATGGCAGCTGGTTATGAAAACTTACGCCTTTTGACCAAAGAAGTCTTTGAACAAACTGTTGAAAAGACAGACTACCTCTGTCAAGGTATCCGTAAATTAGCTGAAAAGCATGGGCTAGCCCTCCAAGTGGTTTCTGTTGGAACCATGTTTGGATTTTTCTTCTCAGAAAAAACAGTATTGAATTTTGAGGATTCTAAACAAGCAGACCATCAACTTTTTGCCAAGGCACATGGGCTACTTTTGCAAGAAGGGGTTTATATTGCTCCATCTCAGTATGAAAGCAACTTCTTATCAAGTGCTCATTCTTATGAGGATCTAGACCGCACCTTAGCTGCTTTTGACAAAGCCTTTAGCCAGTTATAATGAGAGGAAAAATATGGGGAAGATTGTTTTAGTCACAGGTGGAGCTCGTAGTGGTAAATCCTCCTTTGCTGAATCAACACTCTTGCAGAAAGAGGGAGTTTGTTACATTGCAACAGGCCTCGTCATGAAAGAAGATCCAGAGTGGCAGGAACGGGTCAAACTCCATCAACAAAGACGACCAAAAAGCTGGGATACGCTCGAGCAATACCGAGACTTAGCTAGCTGGATTGATCAAGACAACCATAGCGATTACTTATTAGACTGTGCCACCATGTTAACCACCAATCGACTATTTGATCTTGTTAACGAGTGGTATCCGGAGAAAGGATTCTTATCGGACGAGCAGTTTTTAAGTAAAGCAGAACAAGCTCGTATTTTGGAAGCCATCGAAGCCGAGTGGTCTCAGATACTTTCTGCCATGAAGGGGCGCGAAGCTACTTTTTGGATTGTCACTAATGAAGTGGGTCTTGGCATCGTTCCAGACACTCGTCTTGGACGATACTTTAGAGATCTTCAAGGTCGGGTCAATCAATTAATCGCAAAGGAGGCAAGTGAAGTCTACTTAATTATTTGTGGGCTAGCACAGCAGTTAAAATGATTTCAGCACTCATTATCTATACACAATTTTTTAGTCGGATTGTAATTCCCAAAGCGGTTGATCTCTCCTATGTTCGAAAAGGAGTTCCAATTTTAACGCTCTTTGGTCTCCTATTAGGTCTCATTTCCTCCTTATTTTTTGTTTTAACTTCTTTGGTGCTTCCTGAGAACATTGCTTGGATTTTGACCTTGTTCTTTGATGTGCTTCTCACTGGAGGCTTTCATTTGGACGGCCTTGCTGATACAGCAGACGGATTGTTCTCTTCACGTTCTAAGGACCGAATGTTGGAAATTATGAAAGACAGCCGTATTGGAAGCAATGGTGTTTTGGCCTTGATTTTCTATTATGGCCTCATGATTGCGATGGGACCTTATCTCCCTCAGCCCAAGTGGCTCATTGTAGCTTCTTTATCAATGATTGGGAAGGTTGGATTGACTATTCAGCTCTATAAAATGCGCTATGCACGAGAATCTGGTGGTTCTGGGAACTTCTTTTCTGGAACCAAGACCAGCTCTATCCTTCTTGCTCAGCTTGTTCCACTAGCTGTCCTTGTTGGTGGTTTTTGGTTAAAAGGGCTCCTTGCTTATAGCTTAGTCATCATAGGGTCTCTTGCCTTTCGCTGGTTCGTTTATCAAAAGATTGATGGGGAGACAGGAGATACCTTAGGAGCATCAGTAGAAGTAGCACAGATATTATTTTTGTTAGGAATGATCATATGACAGTAAAAAAGTGGTACCTGATTCGTCATGGGGAAACAGACTTTAATAAAAAACGTTTTTTTTACGGAAAAGCGGATGTTTCTATCAATGAAACAGGAAAAGAGCAAGCAAGTAAGATTCATCAGTTGCTGAAAGGAAGAGCCATTTCTCGGATCTATACCAGTCAGCTCAAAAGAACTCTAGAAACAGCTGCCATTATTTTTCCAGATCAGATCCCCACAGCATATAAAGCATTGAATGAAAGAGATTTCGGACTATGGGAGGGAAGGACAGCCAATGAAATTCAAGTGGCCTTTCCCTTAGTTTGGGAAGAATGGTTGGAAAGTCCCTTTGACGTAACTCCATCTAAGGCAGAACCCTTTCAAAAATTTAAAGATCGGGTCCAATCCATTGTCGAAGAGATTCGTGAAACAGAGGATGATGAAATTGCGATAGTTGGGCATCTAGGTGTTTTGCGCTTGATTTATCAATTTTTAGTAGATCCGAAAGCTGACTTTTGGTCGATTGATATCCCTCAAGGTACTGTTTTACTCCTTGAAGACAAGGATTCTTGGGAAGAAACGTTACTTACAGAAGGTGGCGAGAAGGATCCTGCAAGCGAAAGCTGCTGAAGATGGAAACTAGGTCAAGAAGGTAAGAGAAATTTTCTTTTGTTCTTACTTTCTTGAAAATAAAAATATATTAATAGAATGAGGATATAAATGAAAAAATGGAAATTTATGATCGGAGCGACGCTCATGAGTCTAGCCCTTATGGGTTGTGCAAAAACTAATCAACCCTCGTCACCAGAAGCAGCTAAAAATGCTCAAACGGTGACGATTGGTTATACCCAATTCCCAACCAATATTGATCCGGCAGATGAATATAATGGTTGGTTTACTGTTCGTTATGGAGTTGGAGAAACCTTATTTAAAATGGATGATCAGTTAGTCCCTCAACCCTGGCTAGCTGAAAAAATAGAACAAACTTCTCAATTAGAGTGGAAAATCACCCTTCGCAATGATGTCACTTTCCAAAATGGGGAAAAAATGACAGGGGCTAAGGTAGAGGCCTCTCTAAAACGACTGCTTGAAAAGAGTAAGCGCGCGGCTGCTGACCTTGGAATAGAGAGTATCCATTCTGAAGGTCAAACCGTAACTATCAAAACAAAATCAGAACAGCCTATTATGAAAAATCTATTGGCTGAACCGTACTCAGTCATTGTAGATGTGGATGGAAAATCTGCATCAGATAAAGCTCCAGTAGGAACAGGACCATTTTTAATCAAGACCTATACACCAGAAACAGGTGCTACATTAGAGGCCTATTCAAATTATTGGGGTGGCAAAGCCAAGGTAGCACAGGTCAAGATTAAATATTTCTCTGATCCAACAGCGATTTCTGCTGCCCTTCAATCTAATGAAGTCGATGCTGTATATGGGCTTCCATACGCGAATTTAACTACTTTTAAAAAGGACAGTAAATATAAAATTTCTGAAAAAGAAGGTGGCCGTTACTTAAGCTATGTCTACAACTTTGAAGATCCTTATGTAGCTGATGATCAGTTCCGTCAAGCTTTGGATACCTTGGTCGACAAGAAAACTTATACAGAATCCCTCTTTAAAGGAGCGGCTGTTCCAGCCACAGGACCTCTCCCTACCAGCTCCGATTTTGCCTTGGATAAAAGTGTTCATGAGTTTAATGTAGAAAAAGCGAAGAAACTGTTAGATGAGGCTGGCTACAAGGATACCGATGGAGATGGTTACCGTGAAAAAGATGGAAAGAAAGTCACGATTGAATTACTCTCCTTTACTCGTTTACCAGAAATGCCGTTAGCTATTGAAGCTTCTCAACAACAATTAAAAGAGGTTGGAATTGAAGCGAAGATTCGTAAGGTGGAAGTGAGTGCTGTTGCAACAGAGAAAGATTATGCCTTCACGCCTTATGCAGTAGTAGCTGCTCCGATTGGCGATCCATATGCTTACTTTAACTCAGCTGTCAAAACTGGGGGAGTAGGAAATATTGGTCATTATAGCAATGCGGAAGCTGATCAGAAGATCGAAGCGCTAGCAACTGAGACCGATCAGAAAAAACGGATCCAATTGAGCAAGGACATTCAAGCCCTTATGGATAAGGATCATGGTTATACGATCATTGGATTTTATAAAGTTGCCATCGTCATGGACAAATCCATCTCTCATTTAGAGTCTCATCCAACAGATTATTATCATGTAACCAACAAACTCTCGAAGGAGTAAAGCTATGTTGCAACTGACGAATGTCACGGTTTCTTCCCCGTCAAAGGTTATTTTAGATCAACTTTCTCTAACCGTTTCGGCAGGTGAAGCAGTCGGAATCGTCGGAGAAAGCGGAAGTGGCAAAACAACGATTTTAAAACTGCTTTTGGGTCTTCCCTTGAATGACTTAGTCTTTACCCAAGGCAGGATTTCTTATAGGGATCAGACCATCAGCCCACAAAAGAAGCGGGTTTCTTATCCATTTGTGGGGACAGAACTGGCCTGGATTACCCAACAGTCCAGTCTCGGTTTTAACAACAACCGTAAAATCAAGCACCATTACGAGGATCTCGTCAAGAGTCATGGCTCTCAAGTAGAAAAGATGAGATCGTTAGAGGAATGCCTCCAGATGGTTGGCTTAGATCCAGCACAGGTTCCATCAAAGTACCCTTTTGAACTCAGTGGAGGTATGATGCAACGAGTGGCCATTGCTTTGGCCTTAGCCAGTCATCCTAAATTGCTCTTGGCAGATGAGCCGACCAGTGCACTTGATGTTCTCTCCAAGGAATCGTTTATTCAAACCTTGATTGAATTGCTAAGTATCGAAGAATCTAGCCTCTTATTTGTCACTCATGATATGAGTGTCGCCAAAAGGTTGGCAGATAGGATCTTGGTTATGAAGGAGGGGAAGATTGTGGAAGAAGGAAGTCGCGACCAAATTTTCCAAAATCCGCAACATCCCTACACCCAGAAGTTACTAAGGGCTATTCCAAAATTAAAATTGTAGCAGGAGTTACCAAATGACCTATTTACTCGAATGTAAAGATCTCACTCATCATTATAATGATCTGCTTCATCATCAGGTTGGTGTTTTTGATGTCTCCTTTACGCTAGAAAAAGGGCATCGACTTGGTTTGGTTGGAGAATCCGGTTCGGGTAAAAGCACCATTGCCAAAATTCTGAGTCGACTCCTCAATGTGCAAGAGGGAAGTATTCAGTTCTTGGGGCAATCGCTGACGATTTATACAGACTTTGAGTTTTACAAAAAGGTGCAATACATTTCTCAACAGCCCCAAGAAGCCTTTCATCCCAAAAGGACCTTACAAGCAAGTTTAGAAGAGGTTTGTCAGAATTTTAATATTTGTAAGACTAAGAAGGAGATGGAAGAGCAGATTCACCAACTCTTGGAAAGGGTTGGCTTACATCCGGATCTGGCGCAGCAGTTTCCCCACCAATTAAGTGGCGGAGAATGCCAACGGATGGCTATAGCCAGAGCTCTCTTGGTCCAGCCTGACTTATTGATTTGTGATGAGATCACCAGTGCCTTAGACGTGACTGTCCAAGAGGGAGTGATGGACCTTCTACAAGAGATTCAGAATAGCTCCCAAACCTCTTTTCTCTTTATTTCACACGATATTGCGCTGGTCAGCCAATTTTGTGATGAAATCATGGTACTAAAAGATGGAAAAATTCAAGAGAAAGGGGTGATGTCAGACGTTTTGCGAAATCCTCAATCGGACTACACCAAAATGTTGATGAAACCATATCAGGAAGAAGGAAGGGAGCCATGATAAGATATTTCATCAAATTACTGTTTCAAATGGTTTTGATTCTGCTCTGTGTCAGCTTTCTTTCATTTTTACTCGTTTATTTGGCAAAAGGGGACCCTGCAGAAAGTATCTTAAATGCGCAAGGAATTCCTTATACCAAAGAACTACTAGAGATAAAACGAGCTGAGATGGGCTTAAATGATAGTTTTATTTTGCAATATCTGAGATGGTTAGGAAACATCCTACAAGGAAATTTCGGGATCAGCTATCGTACAGGAGCCCCAGTTTGGGATCAATTGGTCTTTTACTTTCCAAATACGATCTATCTAGGGATCTATATCTTGTTAGCAACGCTTGCCATTTCCCTTCCTCTTTCGATATATGCAGCCTATCATATCGGTAGTCGACTGGATCGATTTATAATGACGGTTTGCGCATTTTTAAATGCCATTCCTAGTTTTGTCATTGGAATTCTCTTAATGCTTGTCTTTTCGGTCAAGCTTGGCTGGTTTCCTATTCAGTCAACCGCAAATGAATGGGGGTTAATTTTACCGATTTCTACCATGGCCCTGACCATGTCTACGCGCTATATTCCTCAATTAAGAACGGCCTTCATAGATGAGCTGCAGTCACCAGCAGTAGAAGGTGCCAGAGGACGTGGCATACCGGAAGGTCGCATTCTATTTAAGGATGTCTTGTATAATACCCTTCCCTTTTTGTTGACATTGGTGAGTTTGTCACTGGGTTCTCTGTTAGGAGGTGTTGCTATCATAGAGTATTTATTCTCTTGGCCAGGAATTGGAAAAATGCTGATTGCAGTTGTGGTCAATCGGGATTATCCTCTGGTCCAAGGTGCTGTTCTGGTGATTACACTTGGGGTATTGCTTGTCAATTTTACCACCCAAGCCTTGATCACGTTGCTAAATCCGAAGTCCCGTCTATCGCAACCAACCCCCTTCCTTCTTTTTAAAAAAGAGGTCAGTCCTAAAGGAAATGGAGGGGCTAAGTGATGAAAAAAGTTAGTCACCGCAACCTCTATCTCTTGGCTGGCTGCCTTCTCTTGGTTCTAGTGGTTTCTTGTCTGTTTCCCTTCTTTTTAGGAGACAGCATCACCAAGGTCCATTTAGAAAATGCCCTCCAAGCACCCAATAGTCAAGAATGGTTTGGTACAGATGCTGTGGGCCGGTCTGTATTTGCTCGAACTCTGAGTGGTGGAGTACAAACCATTGTTCCTGCAGTCGGGATCCTCCTCTTTGTAACCCTTGTTGGTTCCTTGATTGGAGTGACCAGTGCCTTGATAGGCGGTAAGTTGGATCGTGCTATTTTCTTGTTCATTACGACTTTTCAGTCCTTGCCATCCATAATCTTAGTGATTGCTATTGTGAGCCTATTAGGAGTAGGTTTGCAACAAACGGTCATAGCCATTGGCTTAACGGCTTGGACCAAGTATGCCTATATCACGAGGTCGCTGACCCTGCGTTTAAAAAATGAATTCTATATTCAGTCAGCAAAAATGTATGGAAATAGTTTTTGGAAGACCATCAAACATTACTATGTTCCTAGTCTATTTCCACAAATTGTCACCACCATGATCTTTAATGTTTCAACAATCATCATGGAGATTGCCGGCCTCAGTTTTGTTGGACTAGGCGCGCAAGCACCGTCTCCAGAATGGGGAGCCATGATGAATGATGGTCGCACCTATATCCAGGAGGCTCCCTGGATCGTCGCTTTTCCTTGCATCTTCTTAATCGGGGTCATTTTATTGATTACAAATTTTGGAGATGCCTTACAAACTAGTGTTAATAAAAATAATCAATCATGAGGTTTTAATAATGAAGAAATTTTGGAAATTAGCTGTTACGAGTTTAGCAGTTTTGTGTTTAGCTGCCTGCCAGCAGAATGGCAAGGCTGCAGACAGTAGTGGTGAAAAAGATAAAATCACGCTTGCTTGGGGAGAAGACTTCGGAGATGTCAATCCTCACGTATATAATCCAGATCAATTTGTTATTCAAGATTTGGTTTATGAAGGGCTTGTTCGTTACGGAGACAATGGGAAAATTGAGCCTGCCTTAGCTGAGAGCTGGAAAGTTAGTGAAGATGGGAAAACCTATACTTTCAACTTGAGAAAAGCCAAATTCTCAGATGGCTCTGATTTCAACGCAGCTAATGTGAAGCGGAATTTCGATACGATCTTCTCAAAAGAAAACAAAGGAAACCATGAATGGTTTAACTTCACCAATGTTTTGGATAGTTACAAAGTTGTTGATGATCATACCTTTGAAATTACCCTTAAAGAACCATATAGTGCCACACTTTATGATCTATCTATGATTCGTCCAATTCGTTTCTTAGCAGATGCCAGCTTCCCAGATGGTGACGATACAACTAAAAATAAAATTAAATCTTCTATCGGTACCGGTCAATGGGTGGTCAAAGAAAAGAAATCCAACGAATACATTACCTTTGCACGGAACGAAAACTACTGGGGTGAAAAACCAAAACTAAAAGAAGTTACCATCAAGATTATTCCTGATGCTCAAACACGTGCCCTAGAATTTGAATCTGGTAAAGTAGATTTGCTGTATGGAAATGGTGTGATTGGCTTAGATACCTTTGCTCAATACAAAAAGGATAAGAAATATACAACAGATGTTTCTCAGCCGATGTCTTCTCGTTTGTTGCTCTTAAATGCCAAACAAGAAGTCTTCCAAGATAAGAATGTTCGCAAGGCGATCAACCACGCGGTTAATAAAAAAGAAATCGCAGAGAAATTGTTCATGGGGGCAGAAACTCCTGCCGACACCATCTTCTCTAAATCAACTCCTCACTCAGATGCTGGCATAACACCATATAAATTTGATAACAAAGAAGCAGAAAAAATGTTAGATGCTGCCGGCTGGAAGAAAGGTTCTGATGGAATCCGTGCCAAAGATGGCAAGAAGATGGAATTGAATTTCCCTTACATTTCTACAAAAGCAACGGATAAAGACCTAGCTGAATATTTCCAAGGCGAATTGAAGAAAATTGGTGTCGAAGTCAAATTGACTGCTATGGAAGAAGACGATTATTGGGAAAATGCAAAAACAGGAAACTTTGATATGATGCTCACCTTCTCTTGGGGAGCACCATGGGATCCTCACGCATGGATGACAGCTTTGACAGCTGAGTCTGCTCATGGTCACCCAGAAAATGTTTCCCTTGAAGCTCTTCCAATCAAGAAGGAATTGGATGAAACCATCAAACAAACCTTGACAGAAGCTGATGAAGAAAAAGTAGATGCAGGCTATAAGAAGGCCTTGACCTTGCTCCATGAAGAAGCGGTTTATATCCCATTGACTTATCAATCAGTTATCTCTGTTTATCGTACAGGTGAGTTGAAAAATGTTCGTTTCGCTCCAGAAGAAAATGCCCTTCCACTTCGCTACATTGAAAAAGTGAACAAATAAGGACAAAATCTTGATGAAGGAGACAATGTGGCCTCGCTCAAAGTGACAATCCTTCATTTTGTTAGGGGATTTCCGGTTTAAAGGATCTCTGAGGATCTTTTAAACCGGATCACATTGTTTTAGGATCTAACTATTATATGATATGAAAGCTATTTTTAAAAAAATTCTGAGTTTTATAAGTGGTTTACTTGTTATCTCCATTATCACCTTTATCCTCACAAAATTCACGTCGCAGGATCCAGCAGAGAATTATCTGCGAATTCGGCATTTGCCAATCACTCCAGCGGCTCTTGAAAATGCTAGAAGCTATTTGGGCTTGGATAAATCCTGGATTGAACAGTATCTTTCTTGGTTGATAAAGGTTCTTCATTTGGACTTTGGAACGTCTTATTTACTGAAGGAATCAGTTGTCAGTTTAATTGCTAGTCGGTTCTTATCCACTTTTTATTTAGGAGTGACTTCCTTTATTCTGATTATTATCGTTTCTATTCCAATTGGGGTTATCAGTGGCTTGAAGACCAATTCCTTCTTTGACAAATGCGTGCGCTTCCTTGGCTTTACCTCGGTATCCATGCCTGCCTTCTGGTTGGGTTACATGTTGATTTTTATTTTTTCTGTGAAATTAGGCTTATTGCCTGTATCTGGTAAAAATGAAACTCTCAGTATCGTCTTACCAAGCATCACCTTAAGCTTTTCGCTGATTGGCCAATATATTGCCTTGGTGAGAAAGGCTGTATCGACCCAGTTGGAGAGTCCACATGTTGAAAATGCGCGCATGAGAGGGGTTAAACTACGCTATCTTTTACCCAATCATGTTCTTCGGAATGCTTTGCCATCTATTGCGACTGGTTTAAGCCTAACCTTTGTCTATTTGATGACGGGTTCCTTGATTGTTGAAGAAGTCTTCTCCTGGAATGGATTAGGCAGTTTGTTTGTAGAGGCGATTCGATCGATCGATACTCCCTTAATTCAGGGATGTATGATGTTATTTGGCTTGCTATTCTTATTGAACAATGGCATGACACAAGCTGTCAACCACTGGATTGACCCACGAGTAAGGAAGAGAGGAAATAGATCATGAAAAAAAGTGTGAAGTTTTCCATTTTCATATTAGGTCTCTTGGTTTTCTTTGCTTTGTTTGCCTCCTTTATAGCGCCTTATGATCCCCAGTATGTGGATGTTTCCAATAAACTCCTAAGTCCGAATTCTAAACATCTTTTAGGAACAGATCAATTGGGAAGGGATGTTTTCTCGAGACTCTTATACGGGGCACGCTATTCCTTATTCTTAGCTGTCGCGATTAGTATCTTGGAAGTCGTGACCGGCTTTATCGTAGGCTTGGTTGTAGGTTGGTATCAGGGGAAAATGGAAGGAGCCTTTCTTTGGTTTACCAATGTCTTGATGGCTTTTCCAAGTTTTCTTCTCTCCCTAGCTACTGTTGGCATCTTGGGACAAGGGATGAGCAATATGATCATTGCCATAGTCATTATCGAATGGATCTACTATGCAAGGATTGTGACAAATCTGGTCATTTCTACCAAACAAGAGCCCTATGTGATCAGTTCCCAGATCATGGGAATGGGGTCCTTTCATATCCTCAAAAACCATATTTTGCCCTTTATTTACAAACCAGTACTGGTGATTCTTCTCATGAACATCGGGAATATCATTCTGATGATTTCTGGTTTTTCTTTCTTAGGAATTGGAGTCCAACCCAATGTTTCGGAGTGGGGCTTAATGTTGCATGATGCACGGGCTTACTTCCGAGTGGCACCTTGGATGATGATCGCACCAGGCTTAGCTATCTTTTTAACCGTTATTTCCTTTAACCTATTTGGTGAATATATCGAAGAGAAAGGAGAGAAGAATGGAATCATTCATCATTAAAGATCTTTCTCTTGTCGATCAGGAGGAGGCTCGTCTGGATCGGGTTTCTTTCACCCATCCCTTAGGCCAATCCCTGCTAGTGGTGGGAGAAAGTGGATCTGGAAAAACGCTCTTAACGAAGGCTTTAATAGGGATTATTCCTCGGAACATGAAACAGACCGGATCGATTCATTATGGGGATCTCCATCTAGATTCTTTTTCAGACAAAGACTGGAACGCCTTTAGAGGGCAAAAGATCGCCTATTTGGTTCAAAATCCCATGTCCATGTTTAATCCCTTTCAAACGATTTGGACGCATTTCTATGAGACCATAAAAAGTCACTCAACTCTTTCCAAAAGTGAATGCCGCAAGAAAGCTCTTGACGTTCTAGAAAAGGTTCGGATCGCAAATCCAGAATCGGTTCTCCAGCAATACTCCTTCGAACTAAGTGGAGGCATGCTCCAACGGATTATGTTAGGCATTATCTTATGTCTAGATCCAGAAACGATTATACTGGACGAACCAACCTCAGCGGTCGATCGTGTGAACCGTGAGATGATCCTAAGCTTGATCAAAGACTTACTGGTTCAGCATAAGACGGTTATTACTGTTACCCATGATTATTATTTGGCGAGGGAACTCGGGGGCAATATGTTGGTCTTGGAGAAGGGAAAAGTCGTTGAATTTGGAAAAACCGAGGATCTTTTGACAGCTCCAAAAGAAAGCTATACCAAGGAATTATTCTTAGAACAAGATTTGAAGCAGGTGATCAGAAATAATGCTGGAATGTAAAGATATTACGGTCAACTATCAAGGTAAAACTGTATTAGACCATTGCAATCTATCCATCAAAAAAGGTGAAATTGTCGGAATTATGGGAGAAAGTGGGAGTGGCAAGTCCACGCTGGCAAGAGTCATCTTAGGAATTGAAAAGCCAACTCAAGGACAGGTTCTCTTAGATGGCAAAACCTATTCCATCAAAGAGGATGGCGTTCGCATCTTAGTCGTTTTCCAAGATTCCTTTCACGCAGTCAATCCACGATTTACTGTGAAAGAAATCTTGCTAGAAGCTCTTTCCAAAGATTTTCCGATGGACCAGGTCGACACTGTTTTAAAAGAGGTAGGTTTACCATCAGAAGTACTAGAAAAAAGAGCAAGAGAATTAAGTGGTGGCCAGTTGCAAAGAGTTTGCATTGCCAGAACCTTGCTCCTAAACCCAGATGTCATTATTTTTGATGAATCTCTCAGTGGTTTGGATCCCAAAACCCAGGTACAGATTTTACAATTGCTTTATAAGATTCATGGTAAGTATCAGAATACCTTTATCTTCATCGCTCACGATGAGCAATTGTGCCGGGCCATTTGTGATCGCATCCTGATCTTAGAAAATGGCCAATTTACCCGTGAAATTCAGGATCTAGCGGAAGCGACCTGAACTTCCAAGGGAACAAGAAGCAATAAAAAGGAGAAAAGTGTGAAACAAACATTTGAAACACGTAAATTATATTTTGGATTTCCTGTATTTTTCTTAGGATACAAGGATGATGCGCATGGATATAATATTTCGACCTCTAGTTCAGCCTATACTCTCGGTAGTATGATGGTGGTCGCTATGAGAACCAAAGGAAATGCCGTCACAGAAATTAAAAAACACGGATCGTTCACCGTGAATATCCCTACAGAGGAGCTCTTAACAGAGGTTGAAATAGCTGGTTTCAATAGCCGCAAGGACAAGTTTGCTCTTACAGGTCTAGACTATACAATTGGGGAAACAGTAGACGCTCCAATGGTAACGGCTTGTCCAGTTTCCATTGAATGCCAAGTTGTTGAATTTGTAGAATGTGGAGCATTGACCAATATTATCGCTCGTGTAACCCGTCGTGAAGTAGAAGAAGACTTGATTGACGAAGATGGTACCTTCAAGAGCGATACTTTCTCACCGATCAGCTATATTGGAGATGGAGCTGGCCGTTATTATAGAAACTATAAAGATGGTGGCGTTCAAATGGGAAGCATCATCAAGAAAATCAGAGAAAATGAAGAATAGCAGAAAAAGGCTAGGGGACCCCTTAGCCTTTTTACTTTCCAAGCGCCACCTTTCGAAGAAGGGCTTTGCGTTTTCGTTCCTCTACCATGCTTAGAAACTCTTGGTAGGCTTTTTCTAGGTCAGCTTGGTATCCTTGCGGGACCTTAAATTCCAACTGATCCAGAAAGACAGGAGCACTGGTCCCTTTATAAATTTCACCTTGAAAGAAGTAGTGCTTGCTGACAATGTCGATAGAGAGTTGCGAAGAACGCCAGCGTCTCTTGCGCGTGTGTTTGGGTTTCCATCGAAGTTTTAGCTGCTGATCTCGCAAGTACCAGCCCATGATCTCAAGGTTGGCCCTTTGTCCAGTTTTAGGATCCAGATAGTCAGCTGGGATGCTGAAGACCTTGCCCCCACGTTTACTGTATAAGAAGGGATGAAAATCGGGAATGAAGTCATAGTCTTTTCTGGAGACAACCGATAGATCATCAGGAGCTCCCACCTCAGAACGGCTCGTATAACGAAAAGGATCAAAGTCTGCCAGGTTTTTAGCTGTTCTTTTCCACTCGAGTTCATAAGCCGTGACCTGGTCCCCTATAGTACGTGTCGACTTTAGAAAAGAAAGGACGTCCTCGTGCGCCTGATAGAGAGCAACGATGTTCTTTAACCGCGCTTCCTCAGAAAATTCGTACAGTTCTCGAGGAAAAGCCAAAACGTAGAGAGTATGCAGAACTTCAAGAGGGACAGCAGCGATGCCCTCTAAGAGCTCCTGACGGTCAATGAGACTGGCATGGGCAAATAAAAGACTCTGCCCAGAATCTTGTTCTAGATCAATCACAAACAGTTGCATCTCTCTTTTAAAACAGAGAATGAAAGTATCCGCTGTTTTCTTCTCAAAACGAACCAACGGAATAGAAGAATAATGGTGGTAGGGTTTTAAGGAAAGATAAGTCCCCAATGTTTCTGTGATATAGTGCATTTTTCTATTGTAGCATAAGAAAGGAAGAACTCAAAAAAACCACTCCCGAAAGGGAAGTGGTTCTGTGTTGGTTCTTATTTGAGACCGTATTTTTTGTTGAAACGATCCACACGTCCATCTGCTTGAGTGAACTTTTGACGTCCAGTGTAGAATGGGTGTGAGTCTGATGAAATTTCAACACGGATCAATGGGTAAGTTTCACCTTCGAATTCAACAGTCTCGCTAGAGTACTTAGTTGAACCACTAAGGAACTTGTAACCAGTAGTAGTGTCCATGAAGACAACAGGGCGATATTCTGGATGGATATCTTTTTTCATTTTGCAATATTTCCTTTCTGCCATGGTCTCTTTCCGAGCCATAGATTGTTACTTAGCTAGTGTACCAAATTTCTAGGATCTTGACAAGTATTTTCACTAATTTTATTTAAATTAATCATTAAAAAATCACCCTGGCTAAGCCAAGGTGATGCCGATCTTCTTATTGTTCAGATTGATTAGGATCTTTTGGTGCTTGAGCTGCTTGCTCAGCTTGTCCCTCAGTGTGTTCGTGAGTTTCTTTTTTGATTTCATCTACAGCAGTTTTTACAGTAGAAGAAGTGACGCGTCCTACTGATTGAGCAAATCCTTTACCAGATTCAGAAAGCTCTTCAAATGTTCCTTTAGTGATTTTACCACCTGACATCGCCAAGAGACCAGTCACAACCATAGCGATGCTTGCAATTAAAGTGAGGATCAAACCAAATCCGATTGAAAAGCCATAATCACCAATCCTTATAGTAACATCACCAAAATTAATAGTGCGGTATACTGTAAAGATAGTTGAGAAAGCTCCCGCTACAATAACACCCATTGCGAAATCTTTAGACATTGGTGTGTTTACGTTGTTCAAGCATGCAAGAACGATGGAGCCAATTGCAAGAAGGATAACAATCCAAGAATGTACTTCAAGACCACTAATACTACCTGATCCAACTATACCCATCGAATAGGTACCCCAAGGTAAGAATGATCCAAGAATCGCCGCTGCAGAAGAGATAACGATAAACAAACGATTTTTTTCCATAAAAACTCTCCTTAAAAATTTTAATAGATTTATTTTACCATAAGGTTCTTGAATTGAAAACCCCACAAAAGCGATAAAAAGGCTGAGAAACCGTTCTCAGCCTTCGTTTGTGCGAGCCACTTCTTGTAACTCTTTGTAGATTTGGTCATTTTCTTCAAGAGAGTAGGAGTTAGCCCCACTGGCTAATGGATGGCCACCACCATTATGGCGTTTGGCAATTTCGTTGATCACTTTTCGTTTGCTGCGCATCCGGACACGGAAGTGACCGTCGGGTTGTTCAACAAAGATAGCCCAAACAGACACTGTATCAATGCGTCCAGGAGCCCCAACAATGGCAGCAGTCTCGGAATCACGTAGATCGAATTTTTTCAAGAGCTCTTGTGTCAAGGTAACACGCGCAGCGCCATGCTCATCGATCTCAAGGTGGTCATAGACATAGCCTTGCAGTTTAGCGGTTTTAAGATTGATCGTATCCATTTGACGAGCAAGGGATGTAAAATCAAAAGGAATGCTCCGAAGATAGGCAGCGATCTCAAAGGTCCGAGTCGAAGTAGCAGGATAAAGGAAGCGACCCGTATCGCCGACAATCCCAGCATAGAGGAGACGTGCAGCACTAACTGGGAGTTCGAGATCTAATTCCTTAGCAAAAAGTGCAATCAACTCGCTGGTAGAGCTAGAGTCGGTATCGACCCAGAGCAGATCACCATAAGCATCGTCATTTGGATGGTGGTCGATCTTGATTAGGAAATCACCAGACGTATAGCGCTTGTCATCGATGCGGGGAGTATTGGCCGTGTCACAGACAATCACCAAAGCCCCATCATAATCCTCATCCTTGACGTCATCCATTTCAGCAAGCCAAGTCAAGGTCGGCTCATCATAGCCAGTTGCCAATACCCGCTTTTGAGGGAAGTGCGCACGCAGGAGATCCCGCAAGCCTACTTGGCTACCAATCGCATCTGGATCCGGATTCTGGTGACGGTGGATAATAATAGTGTCATAAGCTTGAATCTTTTCAAGAATGTCATTCATTACGTTCATACAATACCTCGTTTTCTTAGTCAATTTTAACATAAGAAAGGCCCATCCAGCAAGCGTTTATCACTATGTAGAGGCAGTGGAAGCGGTTTTACATTGGATAGATATTTTGTTAGAATGAAATCATTAGACCATAGTTTCTTCCGCTATTATTTGGATCGCCAAGCAATTTACTATATTCGTAGTCACTACGAAGGTGCAACTGATTACGAAAAGCTCTTAGCATATGGCAAAGAAAATAATATTGAATTTGATTACACGACCGGCTCTAACTACCATAACCGCTTCGAGAAATCAGATGGATTCAAACATCCGTATAATATGAAAGTTCAAGTACCCAAGGGCAATTCATCTAAAGGCAAAGATTTAAACAATGCCCGGATGGTGGAGTTTATTGTGAATATGGATACCGGTGAGTTTGATAGTCAATGGGATGCCTATGACAAGCACAAACTAGCAGATGGTAGCTATGATTCCGATCCAGGCAAATATTCTAATGAAGAATTAAGGGAAATCGCTAATACGGAGTCCTTTAACTATGGCCCTTCAAAAGGTCAAAATTCCGATCTTACAAAATTTTATATAGGAAAACATGGAACGCTCGATGTGGATGGTACGCCAGAGCCAGCCACTCGAGTTAGAGCTAAAGAATTATTCCGTTATGAAAAAGATTTGGGTAAAAAGGATGAAAAGACAGGAAATGTAGGTCAATTTGCGGATATAGCAAGGAAAGGGAATCAAGATTATGAAGCATGGCAACGAAATACAAAAGGAATGTCAGAAGAAGAAAAAGTGGAAGAGTATAATAAATATAAGAATAGTATGGATGATAATGATCGTAGCAATAATGGTTATGCTAACTATTCATCAAATAAATAGTCTCAATAATACTACTAGTGATAATTATTCTATCTTACAGAAACAGCGATTTGTTTTTATTCAAAATCAGGATGATTTAGAGCAAGGTGACAATATAGGAGCAGGATTTGATCTAAAAGATCAAGATTTATTTTTTTCAAATTCCTATGTGATAAAGGATGACATTTTATATGGTGGAAAAAGTAAGTATGGAGTTAAGGAATATTATCGTCGTGCTTTAAATAAAGAAATTTTGTCAATGTTAGTAAATATAAAAGTAAGCCCAGAAGAAATCAAAAAATCCGACTACCAAATCACGCATTCACCAGAATTTTTTGTCAATAAAAAAATCCTAAATGATGATATTATGTCAGAATTTGAGTATCAATACAAATATCGAGAAAAAAAGCAATTCACCAAAGTTCGTATTACCTACAACAAAGATTTCTTACCAACCAAAATCGAGTGGTACTATAAGGGACCAGAAGGCCTGAAATGGTACACTTGGCGCACGTATTCATACCCATTTAAGAATAAGGCTGAATTTGATAAGAAATTGGATGAAGAAATAGAAAATATTAAAGAAATTCAAAGGGAAAACGAAGGTGATTAACCTGTTTTTGAAATAAAGCTGAGCTTATATAAGGCCCAGCTTTATTAGTAGTATGACACTTCACTTTGGTTAGGTATTTTGCTAGAATGAGATGGATATGATTAAAGAAGTTAAACAATTAATTAAAAGAAAACGATGGTTACAATTTCCAAAAATAATTGTGGTAGTGTTGGTCGTAATGCTTATTGCTGTATTCCTAAGTATTTATAGTTACAATCAACCGGCATTGAATATTTTAAAGAAAAAGCAATTTGTTATGATCAAAATGGGAGATCCTCTTTATAAGGATTTTGAACTTGGATTTGATCTTAGGGAAGAAGAATTTTATTATATTGCAGAGACTGCTGTAAAAGATGATACAGTTTATGGTGGATATAATGTCGATCGAGATCGTAATAAGTATTACAAATCTGCGGTAAATGATGATCTCTCATCGGTATTATTGAGCAACAAAATTACTATTGATGAAATAAAGAAATCTAACTATCAAATTACGAGCTCACCAAAAAGGTTTGTGGACGATAAATTGATGAAAGAAGAGTATCCCCCGGAATTTGAGGCGATTTATTTGAATAAAAAACGCCAATTCACCAAAGTTCGTATCACCTACAACAAAGAATTCTTACCAACCAAAATCGAGTGGTACTATAAGGGTGAAGAAAGTCTGAAATGGTACACTTGGCGCACGTATTCATACCCATTTAAGAATAAGGCTGAATTTAATAAGAAGCTTGATGAAGAAATTGAAACTATTAAAGAAATTCAAAAGGAAAACGAGGGTGATTAAATTCAATCGGTCCAAATTCTTGAAATGAACCCATTCTTTCATCTTCTCGGAAAAGGTTTCGTGCAAAATGCTTAAAAAAATGGTATAATACGAAAAATAGATTTTGGGAGGAAATTATGACTGTAGCGAAAATTGTTTTTGCTAGTATGACTGGAAATACTGAAGAAATCGCCGATATCGTAGCGGATAAATTCCGTGATCTTGGTGTTGAAGTAGATGTGGATGAGTGTACAACTGTGGATGCTGAGGACTTCCTCGAAGCAGATATCGCGGTGGTAGCGACTTATACCTACGGTGATGGAGAGCTTCCGGATGAGATCCAAGATTTCTACGAAGATTTGGCTGGCCTTGATCTTAAAGGCAAACTTTACGGTGTTGTAGGATCAGGTGATACCTTCTACGATGAATTCTGTAAAGCAGTTGATGATTTCGACCGTTGCTTCGCTGCGACTGGTGCTGAAAAAGGCTCTGAGTGTGTTAAAGTTGATTTGTCTGCAGAAGACGAAGACATCGAAAAATTAGAGGCCTTTGCAGAAGAACTCGTAGCAAAAGCAAATTAATGACAAAGAGGCTGGATCGATGGATTACAGCCTCGATTTATATCCAAAATAAAGAGGAGACACATGGATTTAGATCAGATTCGTAAGGACATTGACCAGATCGATCAAGAGCTTGTAGCCTTGCTGGAAAAACGGATGGTTTGTGTCGGTCAGATTATAGAATATAAAGAGCAGCAGGGCCTACCTGTGCTCGATCAGAGAAGGGAAAGAGAGGTGCTTGAGAAAGTCGGCTCTCTCGTGACGGATGAGCAGTATCGTGCGACTATTCAAGCTCAGTTTCAAGATTTAATGGCGCGTTCTAGAGACTACCAAGAGGAGGTGAGGGCGCGTGACTAGTCTATCTATCAAGCAAAAAGCACAACAGTATGTGGTCCTAACAGGGATGGCCCTCTTCATCGGTCTCTTGGTCGGTGCTATTGATATGATTTTTGGTCAAGGATTGCTCCTAATCGGAGATTTCCGAAGCCAGCATTGGCCTTTGATCCTTTTCCTGGCTTTAGCAGGGCTTGTCATCGTTTATCTTTATAAACGTTTTGGTGGGAAGGCTTCAAAAGGGATGGGATTGATCTTTGATGTCGGACATGCGCGTGAGGAGAAAATCCCCTTGGTCTTAGTGCCTTTGATCATGCTGACGACCTGGATGAGCCACCTCTTCGGTGGTTCGGTTGGTCGGGAAGGCGTAGCGGTCCAGATCGGAGCAACCCTTTCGCATCGTTTTGCCCGTTATTTCCAGTTTCCAGATGCTTCGCGTATGTTTCTCATGACAGGGATGGCAGCCGGTTTTGCGGGGCTCTTTCAGACGCCGCTGGCAGCAACCTTCTTTGCCCTTGAGGTCTTGACAGTTGGGGAGTTGCAGTTGATTGCTCTCTATCCAGCACTCATCGCCTCGATCGTGGCGAGCTTTACCTCTCATGCTCTTGGCTTGGAGAAGTTTGCTGTGCCACTCAAGGAAACGCTGAGCTGGACACCAGAGACCTTGATCAAAGTCGCACTTCTTGGCTTGGCGTTTGGCCTCGCTGGGAAGCTCTTTGCAGTTAGCCTTTCCTGGTTGAAGAAAACAGTCGCTCAAGTCTTGCCTAATCCTTATATCCGGATTGCCCTTATAGGGGTTGGACTTAGCTTGGTCCTCTTGACCCTCCAGCTGACCAAGGTTGGCACTTATAGTGGACTTGGAACTAATCTGATTGATGTGGTTTTTCATCAGGGCAGTGCACAGAGTTATGACTGGATCCTCAAGCTCCTCTTTACCGTGGTGACGATCTCTGCTGGATACCAAGGAGGAGAAGTGACACCGCTCTTTGCAATCGGAGCTACGCTTGGAGTCTTTCTTGCTCCTATGCTGGGCTTACCAGTCTTAGTCGTGGCCGCTATCGGATATGCCAGTGTCTTTGGCAGTGCGACGACGACCTTGCTCGCACCGATCTTGATCGGAGGAGAAGTCTTTGGCTATGCCAACCTGCCATTCTTCGTCATTGCTTGTGCCATCGCCTATTGCCTGCCAAAAGAGTGGAGCATTTATTCCGGTCAAAAAGTTGCGAAAAAGTAGAGAAAAGAGCTTTACAAACCTGAAATTATCTGATATGATAGTTTCTGTGCGTAATGGAAGCACAAAAATACAGTTTATCCGCTGAGGGAGGTCCCTCAAGATTGACGAAGATAGGAGAATAAAATGAATCCATTAATCCAAAGCTTGACTGAAGGTCAACTTCGTACTGATATCCCTGCATTCCGTCCTGGTGACACTGTTCGTGTACACGCGAAAGTTGTCGAAGGATCTCGTGAACGTATCCAGATCTTTGAAGGCGTTGTTATCGCTCGTAAAGGTCAAGGACACACTGAAATGTACACTGTTCGTAAAATCTCTAACGGTGTCGGTGTTGAACGTACATTCCCAGTACACACTCCACGTGTAGAAAAGATTGAAGTTGTACGTTACGGTAAAGTACGTCGTGCGAAATTGTACTACCTTCGTGCATTGCAAGGTAAAGCAGCTCGTATTAAAGAAATCCGTCGTTAAGACGAACAAGGAGGCGGGAGTGATCTCGCTTCTTTTTTTATCGGTCCCCTTAGTTCAATGGATATAACAACTCCCTCCTAAGGAGTAGTTGCTGGTTCGATTCCGGCAGGGGACATAATAAGAAGCGTAAAGAAACATAAAGAACACTGAAGATTCAGTGTTTTTTCTTTGACCAAATTTTGAACAAGCTCATAAGATATCTATGGTGTGGTATAATAGGAGAAAGTATAGGTACCAATTTGATTGGGATTTCTCTCCTTATAATGAGATCGGATTAAGGTTAGGAATTAGATTCTTGAGAAGGAATAATGATTTTTTAGTATAGAAGGAAATAGAATGAAAATTTCTGGGACAAGCGGTAACATTACTTTCGACTATGAAAATGGCTATGTTTTAAAAGCAGAGGGAGAGTTGTTGACTGATAATAGTTTTCTTGTATATAGGTCAAGCATGCAGAATTGGGAACCACCATACAATCACATTCGTATCTCACAAAAAGAGATCGATAAACTTATTGAGGAAGTGAAATCCATGATGACTGAGCAAACAATTCAGATCGAATTTATCTGAGTTAGAGTAGGAGAAGGCTATGAGATTAAGAGATAAATGGGAATATGATTCAAATCAGTATAGAAGATATAATCTTAAACAAAAGATAAATTCGGTAATCTTTGGTCTAGCTATAGGTGATGCACTGGGAGTCCCTGTAGAGTTCAGAGATAGAGATAACTATCATATTTCAGATATGGTGGGTTATGGAACCTATAATCAACCAGCTGGTACCTGGTCGGATGATACTTCTTTATCCTTGGCACTTATTGAACACCTATGTGATGATTCTGATTTGAATGGGTTGATGGATAAATTTGTAGCTTACCGTCAGGGCTACCTCACACCTTTTGGATATTGTTTTGATATTGGTGTTGCGACTAATCAGGCGATTGAACGGTATTTGGCGGGAGTTTCTCCAGAGAAATGTGGAGGGAGTAGTGAGAGAGACAATGGCAATGGAGCTTTGATGAGGATATCTCCCTTAGCTTTGCTCTTATATGAAAATTTTGATTTCAGTTATAGATCAAAAATAATTGAGCAATATACTAAGCTGACCCATGCTCATCCAAGGTCTATCGTGGCATCTATTCTTTATGTCCAGCTTTTAATCGGTTTTCTTCTTAACATTCGTTTAGAAAAATTACTTTGTCAATCAAAACCTTATTTTGAAGATTATTTCAAGAAAAAACCAGAATACTGGAAAGAGTATCAGGAACATTTTAGAGAAATATTTGATAGGGAATTTTATCAAAAATCTAGGGAAGATATTGCTTCCACAGGCTATGTGGTTGATACCTTGAAGTCTTGTCTCTGGTGTTTAGGTACAACAGAGACTTTTGAAGAAGCTGTTCTAAAAGCTGTTAATCTTGGAGGGGATACCGATACCATCGGTGCCATTACAGTTACCTTGGCGGGAGCCCACTATCAACGGGAAGGCATCCCGGAAAAATGGATTCAACAGCTGGCTAATAGAGAATTGATTGACGAAAAATGTCAGCAATTACTGGAACACTTATATAAATAATCAAAATAGTTCTTATTATTGGGCAACAATCAGAACAACTCCCCCTTTTAGAAATAGTAGAAAAATATGAAAAAGCGCGACTAGATGCAGGACTTACTCAATTAGAAGTTGCTGAAAAATTAGGTGTAGCTCAAGCCCAGTACGCTAGGTGGGAAAATGGAGGGAGAAATCCGAAAGATGAAACAGTAGAAAAATTAGCTGAAATCTTTGGTACGTCTTTTGAGATTTTAAAAGGACGTGATGACGGATTAGAAGAAATTGTTAGTTTATTGAATTAACAGAAACAGATAAAAACAAAATTATTAACACTTTAAAGGATTTATTAAATAAATCAAAATAATGTGGTAGTTGGAGAGTACAAAGTGAATAATATCCGAGAACAAAAAAAACAAGCTAAAGCATTTATTAAACGCTGGGAAAATAGAGGAAACGAAAGGCAAGATAGTCAGTCTTTCTGGTTAGACTTACTTCAATCTGTATATGGGATTGAAAAGCCTACGGAATATATAACTTTTGAAGATAAAGTAATGCTAGATCATACTAGTTTCATCGATGGCTTTATCGACACAACAAAGGTATTAATTGAACAAAAAGGTGCAGATAGAGACCTTAACAAGGCAATACAGCAGTCTGACAACACTTATTTGACACCTTTTCAGCAAGCTAAACGCTATTCAGCGAATCTTCCATATTCTAAACGCCCCCGTTGGATTGTAACTTGTAATTTCAAAGAGTTCTATGTTTATGATATGGAGCAACCAAATGGTGAACCTAAAGTCATAAAACTTGCTGATTTGGATAAAGAAGCCTATCGTTTAGAATTTTTAATTGACAAAACTAATGAACACATAGAGCGTGAGATGAAGGTTTCTATTGAAGCAGGAGAAATTGTAGGGGAAATTTATGAAAGTCTTCTTAAGCAGTATATTAATCCGGATAGTCCAGAAAGTCTTCATGCTATCAACCAACTTGTCGTTCGTCTAGTATTTTGTCTATATGCTGAAGATGCTGGTATTTTCGGACATCATATGATATTTCATGATTATCTTGCCCGTTTTAGTAGTCGTGATTTTCGACGTGCTTTAATTGACCTCTTTTCTGTACTAGATACGCCAATTGAAGAACGTAATCCTTATTTAGATGATGATCTCCTTGCTTTCCCCTATGTCAATGGAGGGATGTTTGCTGAAAATAATTTGGAAATTCCCAATTTTACGGACGAACTACGTGAGTTAATTTTGGAACATGCTTCATCTAGCTTCGATTGGTCAGAAATTAGTCCGACAATTTTTGGATCAGTGTTTGAATCAACACTCAATCCCGAAACGCGTAGAAGTGGTGGAATGCACTATACTTCTATCGAAAATATCCATAAAGTTATTGATCCACTCTTTCTAGATGAGCTAAGAGATGAGTTGAATGAGATTCGTCAATTTAAACAATCTAAGACCGTTGAACAAAAAGCCAAACAGTTCCAATCAAAACTATCTAGTCTGACATTCTTTGACCCAGCTTGTGGTTCAGGAAACTTCCTAACAGAAACTTATATATCTCTCAGACGCTTAGAAAATGAAGCGATTAAGCTTTATATGGGGGATGCAGTAGCATTGGATTTAGGCCAAGAACTTGTTAAAGTGAAGTTGAATCAATTCTATGGTATTGAGATTAATGACTTTGCAGTTTCTGTTGCAAAAACGGCGCTCTGGATTGCAGAAAATCAGATGTTGGAAGAAACAAAAGATATTGTATTTGCGAATATTGATTTTTTGCCACTTAAATCCTATACAAATATTGTTGAGGGCAACGCTTTACGAATTGATTGGGAAATTGTTGTACCTAAAAACAAACTGAACTATATAATTGGAAATCCACCATTTTTGGGAGCAAAATATACTTCTAAAGAACAAAAATTAGATTTGGAAGTTGTTAATCCACAATTAAAAGGCATAGACTTTGTTTCTGCATGGTTTTATAAGGCAGCAGCTTTAATTAATGACACTAAAACTAGAGTGGCTTTTGTTTCTACTAATTCAATTACACAGGGGGAGCAAGTTTCAATTCTATGGAAAGATTTGATTAATAAATTTGACATTGAAATAGATTTTGCTTATAAAACATTTAAGTGGGAAAGCGAAGCAAAAGATAAAGCTGCAGTACATTGTGTTATTATTGGATTCTCAAAAAATAATTCGAATATTGAAAAATTTATTTTTGAAAATGGTAATGTGACAAAAGTTAATAACATTTCACCATATTTGATTGATGCTCCTACTGTAATAATTGAATCTAGAACAAAACCACTCTGTAATGTTTCAAAAATAACAAAAGGTAGTCAACCAACCGATGGAGGACACTTAATCCTAACAGAAGATGAAAAAAATGAATTGCTAAATTCAGAACCCTTAGCTAGCAAATATATTAGACCATATATGGGAGCAAAAGATATTCTACAAGGAACTCAACGCTTTTGCTTATGGTTAAAAGATTCTTCTCCAAGTGATTTAAAAAAAATGCCTAGTGTTTTAAATAGATTGGAGATGGTTGCTGAAAGTCGTAGAAATAGCCCTAAAGTTTCTACTAGAAAGTGGGCAGAAGCACCATACTTATTTACTGAAGATAGACAACCAGAGGAAGACTATTTGATAATTCCTGTAGTATCATCTGAAAAAAGGAGATATGTCCCAATGGCTTTTGTTAGTTCAGAAGTTATTGCAAATACTAATGCACAGATGGTTCCGAATATCAGTATGTTTGAGTTTGGAGTTTTGACATCAAATATTCATATGGCTTGGATGAGAACAGTGGCTGGTAGAATGAAATCTGATTATGCATACTCCGCCAAGATAGTTTACAATAATTTCCCTTGGCCGAAAGTAACTGAAGGTCAAAAAGAGAAGATTTCTAAAACTGCTAAAGCTATTCTCGATGCACGTGCTCTATATCCAGAGAGCTCATTGGCCGACCTCTATGATGAATTAACCATGCCAGTCGAACTAAGAAAAGCACATCAAAAAAATGACCGTGCAGTCATGGAAGCTTACGGATTTACCAAAGTAGTTGATGGCCAGAAAACTTGGTTAACCGAAAGCGAAACAGTAGCAAGATTGTTTGAGATGTATGAAGATATAACAAAATCAAATAACAAAAAGTCTTCAAGATAGTCTCAATTACTTTAAGTATCGCTTAGGTTCGTACAAATTCAAGAAGGATATCACAGATATGCAACAGCAAAGATTTCGTATTCCTAAAAATGTAATAGAGCCATATCAATACGATATAGCTCTAAACTACATTAAAGCGTATCAGCCATCGACTGAAATTAATAATTTAATAGAGACCTATTTAATCCTGAAATTAATTAGAAAAGAAAATGAATTTTCTAAATTCAAACATCTAATTAGAGAGTTTCATAACGATTTATCCGCGAATTTCCCAATTACCATTTTTGAAATAGACTATGATAGAATTGATATTTTTTATAAAGACATATTCTGGGAGTTAGTACTATTCTTAGGAAAAATTAATAAAGATGATGTTAGTCAGTTTGAATCATACATTAAAAAATATAATATCCAGACAATAAATCTTAAAAATGTTACAAAACTGATTGACCTATTTCCGCAAGTTATCAAAGAAAATTTTCTCTCTCTGCCTAGAAATATAGAATTTTTCTTGAATCATCAATCAGGAAAATTTATAGATTCTAATAATGGTTTATTTATTAAATTAGGTATTACAAATGAAGAGATAAATAATTTAGCAAGAAAATATTGTCAGACAGATAGTATTAACCCCAATTATTTACAATCAATTGTTGAGTATAAAAAATTAAGCAAATATGAGTTTGATGATGAGATTAAGCTTATAGCTAAAAGAAAAAGTGATAAATTTTGGGAAAAACATTTTGAAACTAATGAAGGGTTCCAATACTCTATATCAGTTGGCATCAAGTCTTTAGATTCTGATAAAATATATGAGCCTATTAAGAATGGTATTCTTTTAAATAAAATTATACTAGATGAACATCATGATTTTCCGACATTATTAAATAATTATATTTATTTACTTGGCTTCTTTAATCATGAATCGGGATTGCCTTGGCTAGTTGCGAATGAAGAAACATTCAGTTTCACTCGTTTATTTTCCCCAAAATCAAATGCTCAATTCGAAGACTACGATTCTCATTTAAAAGAGTCTTATGATTTATTATTTTATGCATATTTTGATTATCTAAAGAAAAATGATATTGATCTTGAGGAGATTATTAATTGGTACTTCAACATTTATTTAGAAACTGAATTGAATATAAAAGGATTTCACTTCCACGCTTCCAATAAAGAATCTTCTTATTATGAAAGAGGAAAATCTATAATTTGTGAGATGGATAGTATCCTAGACCAATACGAACTATTTTTTAGACATAGGGAAATCGACCAAGGTTTATTAGAGATTAAATCTAAAGCCTCCTCTTATGCTTCATTAAAATCATTCAATGAGAAAAAATTTATCAAATTGAACAACACACCTGATAATTCTGCGTTGTTCTCTGCGCTTTTTTCTGATCAAAGTCCACTTAGCTTTATTTCATCAAAAAAAGAACATAAAACCTTTTTCAAACATATAAAAGAAGGTGTAAAAATTTCTGACTTTGATGAGTATCAGATAAAACAAATAAGCATTCTAAACGAAAAGAACCTTATAAAACTATCAAATGATGTAATAGAATTTACAAATTTCCAAGAAATTAACATTTTGAATAAATTATGGAAGTCAGGTACGTATTGCCTATACTATAAAGATAAATTGATACTAGATATTGCAGAAGACCTTTGTAAGAAAGGGTATTGTGAATATTCAGATAATCTTTTTTCTGAATATGAAAGTAATTACTTATCTTATATTTTGGATGATAAAAAATATGGTAATGGGTTGAAGATTCGAAATAAATTCTCTCATGGAAAATTTTCTTATAAAAGTGAAGAGGAACATCAAAAAAATTACTTAGAGTTGCTCCAAATAGTCATTTTTTATGTTATGAGAATTAACGATGAGTTAGAATTTTACAATCAAAGCTAGCTAATATATAATAAGGCAAAAATACTTTGTACGCCTTTGTCGGATTAGATCGAAATACTGGAAATATAACGACATATCATGCAAAAACTGTTGATTATCTTATCAAAAAGGGACCTAGTCTAGGATTTCAACGTTAAGGAGAAATTTAATGATTTTTATAAAAAAAATAGAATGGATAGATATTGATACTAAAGAAGCGGATGTCACTTTATCGGATAATCAATATGAATTAGTTTGCTTTTCAGATGAATTTTTTGGAAAGATTGGCGGAACGTTTGATGACATGCTATATGCTATTGTTGATGGAGACGTATATAAAAACGAAGATAATCTATTTCTAGTAAAGCACTTGAATAATTTTGAATATTTTATAATTGCTAAAATATTTGATAAAACAAAAAATATCGCTCAGGTAGGAGAATTTTTGATTAATATAGGTGGAGGAATTCCAAATGATCTTGAGAATGGTGAATTTGTTGAATTTCGTGTTAGAAGGATTGATATTTATTAATGCTCAGTGAAAGCCATACGAAAAATTGATTACACTACCCTTTTCCATTGACTCTCCTTTCTTATTTTTCTAAAATAATAGGTATGTGAAGGGAGATTGATATGAAAAAAGGTTTAGTAATTGTGCTTTCTGCTTTGGTCTTGGCTTCGTGTGGTCGTCCTCAGAGGACGGTGACGCCTAAGAGTTCGGATTCCAAGCAGACCAGCACTTCAGAAAAGAAACAGTCTGGTATGGATTTGAAAGCCATCAAGGCTAAGGACTACTCGAGTATCAAGGGGACTTGGATCGATGGTCGTGGCAATGAACTGGTCTTTGATGATAAGGGCTTGGTCAGCGAGGATGTTGAGCTTGATGCATCGAGCTTTAAGCAGAAGGACCAGATCGCTGAGATGACGGTTAGTGCCAAGTCGGGTGTTGGAGGCTACGGTCTTTTGCTCCTTCCAAAAGGTCAGAAAGCGGGCAAAGACGATGTTTCGGATAAGTCTAAGGATCGGATCTGGGCTGGTCAGTCACCAGCTTATGGCGATGATGACAATTTCTACTATCGCAAGAAAGAGCAGCCGAAAGATCGGGAGCAAGCTGATACAGATGATAGCAGTAGTACGTCTAAAACGAGTAAGGCTAAGAAGTGGAATACTCGCCCGGATGGCGAGGTCAAATCTTCGAAGAAGGCAGATCAGAATGATTATCCAGGCTACACCTCTGCTCAGGTCGAAGCTGCACGTGTCTGGGCTTATGTGATTAAGTCTGTACCGACAGAATTGAGTATTAATGAAAAGAGTGCTGGTACAAAAATTTACTTTGGTGGGCTAGGAGTTGACTATCCTAAAGATGTTCGTCAGTTGTTTACACCAATTTCCGCAGAAGGCCATGTGACTTACGCATCCAACGGTGATGGGACGGTAACGATCTATCCTGTACCGAGCCACTGGCAACAGTCTGCGGATGAACTCAATAGTGAAGAGTTTATGACGCAATTTACCCAAGGGATCTTGGACCATGCTGAAACGGTGACTTTGCCAGATGGAGATCCTGATTTGATTCGTCAAATTCTTGCGGTATTGAAGTAAATTGCTGGATGAGTTTATTGTTTTTTTAAGCTGATCCTGTTACAATGATACTACACGGAAAAGACTGGTCTTCCAGCCTTTTTCATTTCACCATAGAAAGGTCTTTTATGAAACGCAAATCGATTTTGTTTCTCTATTTACTCTTGCTAGCGATTGGGCTGGCCTATGAGACCCAGTCACTGACAGAAGGCTGGATGTCTGGTAGCCAGTACGGGATTGTGGGGCTTTCAACCCTCATCCTTTTGGTCTATGCGATTCCTGCTGTCTGGGCCCTCTTTCATTTCGCCAAGAAGTGGAAGTTGTCTTGGGTACCGGTGCTTTTTTCTCTACTAGGTGGGGGCTTTGTTGCTGGTTGGTTATCTAGCTTTGCCAATACCTATTTCCATGACATGATTCAAGCTATCGCTCCAAATAGCGAATTTTGGAACCAGTACGAGAGTGCCATCGCTGCGCCACTCTTTGAGGAACCCTTTAAGTTGATTCCCATCTTCTTTGTTCTCTATTTGTTCAGTGTTCGTCGGATCAAGTCGATCTTCCTTTTAGCCATTGCGTCTGGGCTTGGCTTCCAGATCGTGGAGGACTTTGCCTATATCCGTCAGGATCTGCCAGATGGCTTTTCTTACACGGTGTCAGGGATTCTCGGTCGTGTAGCCAATGCGCCCATGTCTCACTGGGTCTACACAGGCCTTGTCATGCTCGGTTTCTACTTGATTGTCCAAGCTAGCAGAGGACGCAAGGATCTAGCTCTAGCAGGCTGGGGTTATTTAGTAGCTGGGGTTGGACTCCATTTTGTTGGAAATTCACCCTTCTCACAAATCGTGACCGAGTTGCCGATTGCGATTCCAGTCTTGAATGCTACTGGTCTCTTCCTGATCTACCTAGCTTATCAAACCGTCGAGCGATTAGAACAAGGAAAATAGAACAAAAAAGAATGCGTATGTTTGCACACATACGCATTTTTCTTATTTTGGATACATTGTTTTTCTACTTTTGTATAAACTGGGTGATACGATAGCTGTAAACTAAATTCTATTTTGGAAGATATATTTGAGACTTTCCGCCGTGAGAAAAGTGCTTGAAACATTGTTCTTTCAAGCACTCGGGAGTTTTGAAACGTTAGATTCAAAACTAAATCATGGAACTTCTTCGAAGTTCGCTGACGTCCGTACTCACCTAAGGAAAGTCTCTAAGAGTATATGATCTTAAAATAGATTTATTTACCAAGACAGAACTGGCTGAAGAGTTGGGTAATGAGCTCATCTGGAGCAGCATCTCCTGTGATTTCTCCGAGGATTTCCCAGGTGCGGGTAAGGTCGACTTGAAGCAGGTCAACCGGCATACCTAGAGCCAAGCCTTCGTTGACAGCTTGCAGGGCTTCAACAGCTTTCTCGATTAGAGAGATGTGACGGGCATTCGAGAGATAAGTCGCATCTTGCTCGACCAGGCCGGCATTCTCGAAGAAGAGGGCGTTGATGCGGTCTTCGATTTGATCAATGTTTTGATTTTTCAGAACCGAAATCTTGATGTAATCTTCTGGCAGTTGGTCGATTTCAATCTTCTCTGGGAGATCGACCTTGTTGAGGAGGACGATGCGGTTGCTATCTTGAGAAATTTCAAGTAACTGGCGATCTTGATCGGTCAAGGGCTCGCTAGCATTGAGGACCAGGAGGACTAGATCAGCTTCCTTGAGGGCTTTTTTCGAACGTTCGACACCGATTTGCTCGACGATGTCTTCGGTCTCGCGGATCCCCGCCGTATCGACTAACTTGAGGGGAACGCCGTTGATATTGACGTATTCTTCGATGACGTCACGGGTGGTTCCTTCGATATCGGTCACGATGGCTTTTTCCTCTCGAAGTAGGTTGTTGAGGAGGCTAGACTTGCCGACGTTTGGTCGACCGATGATAGCAGTAGAGATCCCTTCACGCAAGATCTTTCCACGGCGAGCTGTCTTAAGGAGATTGGTCAAGAGGGCTTCAAATTCGGTGGTCTTTTCACGAATGATCTCGGTGGTAGCTTCCTCGACATCGTCGTACTCTGGATAGTCGATGTTGACTTCGACTTGAGCCAGAGTATTGAGGATTTCTTGGCGGGTGTTGTTGATCAGTTCAGACAGGGATCCGTCCAACTGTTTGACGGCGATATTCATAGCCTTATCGGTCTTGGCGCGGATAATATCCATGACCGCCTCAGCCTGGGTCAAATCGACCCGACCGTTGAGGAAGGCCCGCTTGGTAAATTCTCCAGGTTCGGCCAAACGAGCTCCCTCACGGATGACCAATTGCAGGATTTCGTTGGTCACAGCAATTCCGCCGTGGGTATTGATCTCGATGATGTCTTCGCGGGTGAAGGTCTTAGGTGAGCGCATAGCTCCTACCATGACTTCATCGAGAATCTCGTCCTTATCTGGATCCACGATGTGGCCGTAGTTGAGGGTATGGCTGGCCACACTAGTTAAATCTTTCCCTTTAAAGATTTTTTGCGCAATGGCAAAGCTGTCGGTTCCGCTCAAGCGGACGATCCCGATCGCCCCCTCACCGAGAGGAGTCGAGATGGCAGCGATGGTATCAAATTCTTTAGTAATCATGTCAATTCTCTTTTCCTGTAGATTCATCTCTATTCTATCGTAAAGTCCGCAGACGGGCAAGGTTTTGCTTTTAGAACTAAAAGTTGGAAAGGGTTTCAATTAACTAGTGAAATCTCTTACAGAATATGCTATACTGTAAGAGAATATAAAAGGAGGTCTATGATGGTAAACCTAAAAGAACAGGTAGGAATTAAAGCGGCTGAGTTTGTCAAAGACGGCATGATTGTCGGTCTTGGTACAGGGTCAACTGCTTATTATTTTGTGGCTGAATTGGGTCGTCGCATCAAAGAAGAAGGCTTGAAGATCACAGCTGTCACTACGTCAAGTGTGACCTATGATCAGGCTGAAAGTTTAGGCATCCCGCTCAAGGCCATCGACGATGTCGAAGTGGTCGATGTGACAGTAGATGGCGCAGATGAAGTGGATCCTCAATTAAACGGGATCAAAGGTGGCGGCGGGGCTCTCCTCATGGAAAAGATTGTCGCAACCAATTCTAAAGACTGCATTTGGATCGTGGATGAATCCAAACAAGTCGCAACCCTTGGGGCTTTCAAACTTCCAGTGGAAGTAGTGCAATACGGGGCTGAAAATCTCTTCCGTCATTTTGAGCAAAAAGGCTACCATCCTGCCTTCCGTCTTGCGGATGATCAGCGCTTTGTCACTGACCAAGGCAACTTTATCATCGACTTGGATCTCAAGGTGATCAAGGATACGGATGCTTTGGCTAATGAACTAGATCACACCGTAGGCGTCGTAGAGCATGGTTTATTCTTGAACATGATTTCAAAAGTGATTGTAGGGACACAAGATGGCCCTGTCATCATCGAAAAATAGAGAGTGGGACAGAAATTGGTAATTCGTTAGAATTCGATTTCGTCGTCCCACCTCCGCACAGTTGAGTAGGGCTGTAAAAGCTGATGAAATCAGCGTAGTAGAGCCCCCTCAACCACTGCGTCTTGCTCGACAATCCAAAAATAATTGAGAGGCTAAGACTTTTGTCCCAGCCTCGGATCAAATAACGGCTCTCTTCTTATAGGGATATGGTATAATATAGCTAGTTTAATAAAGGAAAGAGGCAGTATATGTCAAAATTTAAACGCATGCACTTAGTTGTGCTGGATTCAGTTGGGATCGGTGCTGCACCAGATGCCAATAACTTTGTCAATGCAGGAGTTCCAGATGGAGCATCTGATACATTGGGCCACATCTCTAAAACCGTCGGTTTGAATGTACCAAACATGGCGAAAATCGGTCTTGGAAATATTCCTCGTGAAGTACCATTGAAGACTGTGCCATCTGAAAGCAACCCAACTGGTTATGCGACAAAATTGCAAGAAGTCTCTCTTGGAAAAGACACCATGACTGGTCACTGGGAAATCATGGGGCTCAACATTACAGAACCGTTTGATACCTTCTGGAATGGTTTCCCTGAAGAAATTATTACAAAGATTGAAGAATTCTCAGGACGTAAGGTCATCCGTGAAGCCAACAAACCTTATTCTGGTACAGCGGTCATCGATGACTTTGGACCACGTCAAATGGAAACTGGTGAGTTGATCATTTATACATCAGCAGACCCTGTTCTTCAAATCGCAGCTCACGAAGACATCATTCCTTTGGATGAACTCTACCGTATCTGTGAATACGCTCGTTCCATCACTTTGGAACGTCCAGCTCTTCTTGGTCGAATCATTGCTCGTCCTTATGTTGGGGAACCTGGAAACTTCACACGGACAGCCAACCGTCGTGACTTGGCTGTTTCACCATTTGCGCCAACTGTTTTGGATAAGTTGAACGAAGTGGGTATCGATACTTATGCAGTTGGTAAGATCAACGACATCTTTAACGGAGCTGGTATCAACCACGATATGGGCCACAACAAATCAAATAGCCACGGTATGGATACCTTGATTAAGACCATGGGACTTCCTGAGTTCCAAGAAGGGTTCTCATTTACCAACTTGGTAGACTTTGATGCTCTTTATGGTCACCGTCGCAATGCTCACGGCTATCGCGATTGCTTGCATGAATTTGACGAACGCTTGCCAGAAATCATTGCAGCTATGCGTGAAGATGACCTCTTGATGATCACTGCAGACCACGGAAATGACCCAACTTACGCTGGTACAGACCATACGCGTGAATACATTCCATTCTTGGCTTATAGCCCATCCTTCAAGGGCAATGGCGTGATTCCAGTCGGCCATTTCTCTGATATCTCTGCGACGATTGCAGAGAACTTTGGTGTTGAAAAAGCCATGATCGGAGAAAGCTTCCTAGACAAATTGAACTAAGATGACACGCTTCGCTCTCCTCGTAAGAGGGATCAATGTTGGCGGGAAAAACAAGGTCGTGATGGCAGAGCTTCGAGAGGAGCTTCAAACGATCGGGCTGGATGGGGTAGAGACCTACATCAATAGTGGCAATATCTTCTTTGAATCTGCTGGTTGTAAAGCAGAATTGGTGGATTTGCTGGGACATTTCTTTCGTGATCGCTATCCCTTTATCCAGTCTTTTTCTCTCTTTTCAGCTGAGGACTATGCGCAAGAACTCGCTGCTCTACCAGGATGGTGGCAGGAGGATCTGGCCCGCAAGGATGTTCTCTTTTACACAGAAGGCCTCAATCAGGATGCTGTCTGGGAGCTGGTCTCCTCTTTTTCGCTCGGTGATGAAATCATCCATCGTGGGAATCTAGGGATTTACTGGGGCAAATACTCAGAAGAGACCTACACAAAGACCGCTTACCACAGACAAGTCCTCAAGATGCCGGATTACCGCCTGTTGACCATTCGCAATGCCAATACATTTGACAAAATTGGCCAATTTTTAAGGAAATCATAAAGGAGATATGCAATGACATTATTAGCAAAAATCAATGAAACAGCAGCATTTTTGAAGGGCAAAGGAATCGAAGCTCCTGAGTTCGGTTTGATCCTTGGTTCAGGTCTTGGAGAATTGGCTGAAGAAATCGAAAATGCCGTCGTAGTAGACTACTCTGACATTCCAAACTGGGGTCAATCCACAGTAGTCGGACACGCTGGTAAATTGGTTTATGGTGATCTTGCTGGATGTAAAGTCTTGGCTCTTCAAGGTCGTTTCCACTTCTACGAAGGAAACCCATTGGAAGTGGTGACTTTCCCAGTTCGTGTCATGAAAGTGTTGGGATGTGAAGGAGTGCTTGTAACCAACGCTGCTGGAGGTATCGGCTTCGGTCCTGGTACCTTGATGGCTATTACTGACCACATCAATATGACTGGTCAAAACCCATTGATCGGTGAAAACTTGGATGACTTTGGTCCACGTTTCCCTGATATGTCGAAAGCTTACACTCCAGAATACCGTGAGACTGCTCATCAAGTAGCAGACAAATTGGGCATTAAACTGGATGATGGGGTTTATATCGGTGTGACAGGTCCAACTTATGAAACTCCAGCTGAAATCCGTACCTATAAGACTCTTGGTGCAGATGCTGTAGGTATGTCAACTGTTCCTGAAGTCATCATTGCGGCTCACTCTGGCTTGAAGGTTCTTGGTATTTCATGTATTACCAACTTTGCGGCTGGTTTCCAAGAAGAGCTTAACCACGAAGAAGTAGTGGAAGTGACGGAGCGCGTCAAAGACGACTTCAAAGGCTTGCTTAAATCGATTCTTGCTGAACTCTAATCCTATGAAAGCAAGACTCCAAAGCCTGCCTTACGGACTGAGGTTGCTTCTATCCACTCTATCATTAGGAATAGGGACGGGTCTGGTCGGAATTGCCTGTCATTATCTACTAGAAGGTGTGCAAGGACTGGCCTTTGACCAAGATAAGGGGGACTTGCTTCAGCAATTTAATCACGCTGGAGGTTTCCGTAGATTCCTTGTCCTAGGTGTGACAGGGGTCTTGGCAGCAGGTTTCTGGTATATTCTGCAACGGCGCTATAAAATTCTCTCCATTCGTAGGCAAATTGACCTAGCTGGAGATAGTGAGACAGCGTTCTTAGCCCACCTTCTTCATGCAGGGATGCAGGTTGCGATTGTTGGAGCAGGTGCATCGGTCGGAAAAGAAGGAGCCCCACGAGAGGTCGGGGCTCTTCTAGCTGGTCGATTGGGCAAAGCCTTCTCCTTGGCAATCAAAGAGCGAAAAGTTTTAATCGCCTGTGGTGCGGGAGCTGGGTTGGCTGCAGTTTATCAGGTTCCCTTTGCTAGTAGCTTGTTCGTCTTTGAGACCTTAGGACTTGCCTACAGTTGGCAGAACCTTCTGCTGGTTTTGTCCAGTACTTATCTGGCGACTTGGGTGGCCCAGCCAATCGTTGGGCACGGTTCTATTTATCATATGTCGCTAGTCCATTGGTCGACCAGCAGTTTCTTGCAGGCGATTCTGATTGCTTTATTGGTTACTCCATTTGCGCTAGGCTTTCGATCTTTAGCTAAACGCGCAGGTCGCAAACGACGGAAGGATGGAACAATTCTTTGGGTTCTTCCTCTAGCCTTTCTTGTGCTGGGGAGCCTAGTAGCCTTTTACCCCATCTTTATGGGAAATGGTCAGGTACTAGCCCAGGCCTTGTTGTCTAGTCAGTCGATTCACTATCTTCCATTGACTCTTGCAGTGAAGGGGCTTTTAGTCTATCTCCTCTTGCGTAATGGTGCCTATGGAGGAACCTTGACGCCATCATTTGCCTTGGGGATTGGAAATGGCTACTTAGTGACTTTATTGATGACAGTCGTTGGAATTCATTTAGATCCTGCTCTCGGGATGCTACTTGGTGCGACCGTCTTTTTAGGGACGACCCTACAAGCTCCTTTGACAGCTATTGCCCTGAGCCTAGGATTTACAGGGCAGTCTTTAAGTTTAACAATCCCGCTTGTGCTTGCAACAGGTGTGTCTTACGTGATTCGAATGAGATGGGAGAAGAGATGATGAAGGTACATTTTGTACTGCATGAAACATTTGAAGTGCCGGGCGCTTATCTAAAATGGGCGCAGGAGCGTGGTCATCAGGTGACTACGACCAAAGTCTATGAGAATGAAGCCCTACCTGAGACTGTAGATGAGATCGACTTTTTGATCGTCATGGGAGGACCTCAATCGCCAGATGAAGATCGGGAAGCTTTTCCATACTACGATCCTCAGGCAGAGATCGAGTTGATTCAAAAAGCCATGAAGGCAGATCGGTACATTGTTGGGGTCTGTCTGGGGGCGCAGCTCCTGTCTGTTGCTTATGGCGCAGAGTATGAACACAGTCCTGAGCGCGAGGTCGGCGTTTATCCTGTGACCTTGACACCAGATGGTCTAACAGATCCGCATGTCCGCTTGTTGGGAGAAACTCTTGAAACCGGTCATTGGCATGGCGATATGCCAGGATTGACAGAGGATGCTGTCGTTCTTGCGACCAGTCAAGGTTGTCCACGTCAGATTATTCGCTTCAGTTCTAAACACTATGCCTTCCAAGCCCACTTGGAATTTGATCCAGAAGCAGTCGATCTCTTGATTGCTGCAGACGGTGAAGATGTTTTGGAAGAACAAAGTCAAAAACTGACCTTTGTTCAAAAAACTGAAGCCATTCGTGCTTACGATTATCGAGAAATGAATGCCAAACTCTATGCATTTTTGGATTCATTAACAAAATAAAAAATGAAAGGAAGGGGAGTCCGGGTTTAAATTGAACCTGGGCAAGCCATGACTTTCAAAACAATATTTAATTGAAACCGCCCTAAAAGCTGTGTGAAAAAGATCGATTGGCTTGCAAGTCCAGTACTTGCTGCGACAATCCCCTATTGTCACTTTGCTTTTTATGGGCTTGGTATCTTATAGAAAGGTAGAGCGTGTGTTCTGATTTGAACACGAGCGGAAAGCTTTTCTAATTACTCAATAAAAAAAGAAAGGATGGGTTTACCGTATTCGCTGAACTGAATACGGGTTACTCTCCTCTAAATCATCAAAATTAAGAAAGAAAGGTAGAGCATGTGTTCAGATTTGAACACGAGCGGAAAGCTCGGAAAATAGATAATCTGACTGAGAAATCAGGATTTCTCGTCAGATTCCTAATTTTCAGTCGCTTTCTGGTCGCTCTTTGTATCATAAACTATGTCTATCCATATTGCTGCTAAGCAAGGTGAAATTGCTGATAAAATTCTTCTTCCTGGGGATCCTCTTCGTGCGAAATTTATCGCTGAGAATTTCCTTGAAGACGCTGTTTGTTTTAACGAAGTGCGTAACATGTTTGGTTACACAGGGACTTACAAAGGTCATCGTGTTTCTGTCATGGGAACTGGGATGGGGATGCCATCGATCTCTATTTATGCGCGTGAGTTGATCGTCGACTACGGCGTGAAGAAATTGATCCGTGTGGGAACGGCTGGATCTTTGAATGAGGGTGTTCATGTCCGTGAATTGGTCTTGGCTCAAGCAGCTGCAACCAACTCAAACATCATCCGTAACGACTGGCCTCAATACGATTTCCCACAAATCGCTAGCTTTGATCTTTTAGACAAGGCTTACCACATTGCCAAAGACCTTGGTATGACTACTCACGTCGGAAATGTCTTGTCATCAGACGTTTTCTATTCAAACTATGGTGAAAAGAACATCGAACTTGGTAAATGGGGTGTGAAAGCTGTAGAAATGGAAGCGGCGGCTCTTTACTATCTTGCTGCCCAACACCATGTCGATGCGCTGGCTATCATGACGATTTCAGACAGTTTGGTTAATCCAGATGAGGATACAACCGCTGAAGAACGCCAAAATACGTTCACAGACATGATGAAAGTTGGTCTTGAGACCTTGATTGCAGACTAATGACAGAATACCTTCATGATGAGTGGCTCTACGATCTCCAAACTTATCACTACAGCCGGGCTCTGCGCTCTATCAAGCAGCAGGAAGAAGTACCGGATTTGTTGGTGAACATACTGCAGTTAATGGCGGAGCGTCGAGAGCTCAATATCCAACCCGTCATGAATCAAAAGTTGAGAACCGAGTTGCTAGAAGCGACTGGTTTTCAGCTTTTTTGGCATGAAGATCCAGAAGATGAACAGTTGGCCAACTATCTTTATGATCTCGAAGCGAAGTTGCGAAATGAACAGATTATTGACTTTGTTCGTGCCGTTAGCCCAGCCATCTATCGGATTTTTATGCGATTGATTCAGTTGAAAATTTCTGATATTACCAACTATATCCATAACTCCAAAGAATCCAGTTATGACCGTTGGAAATTTGAGAGTCTGCACGCGTCAGACAACCCTATCCTGCAGCAATTCCACAGCGAAAGTGTGGTCAATTCATCCAGTTTAACGGAGTTGATTGTGCAGTTGGACTTGCCAGATGGTGTCAAAGTTGCAGCCCAACAATTGCGGGAGTTAGAAAAATCCGTTCGCAATCCCTTGGCCCACTTGATCAAGCCCTTTGATGAGGAAGAGCTCCATCGGACGACGGGTTTCTCTTCTCAGGATTTTATGAAGAATTTGATTGACCTTGCGAGCTACACAGGCATTCATTATGATCAAGTTAACTTTTATTTTGATCAGGCCAATGCTGTCATGGAAGAGCTACTAAAGGAGAAGTAGATGGATAAGATTGCTCAACTACAGGAGATGATTGATCAGAGTCAACGGATCGTTTTTTTCGGTGGGGCAGGAGTTTCCACGGAGTCAAATATTCCGGATTTTCGAAGCTCAGATGGTGTCTATAGTGTTCAGGTAGGACGGCATTTGACAGCCGAGCAATTGGTCTCACATACCATGTTTGAGCGCTATCCAGAGGACTTTTTCGACTTCTATAAGAAATACCTACTCTATCCCGATGCCAAGCCCAATGCAGCCCATCGGTATCTGGCTCGACTGGAAGAGACCGGTAAGCTCACGGCAGTCGTGACACAAAATATCGATAGTCTCCATAAAATGGCCGGCTCTAAAAAGGTCTTGAAGCTCCATGGTAGTGCCGATCGCAATTACTGTACGGGTTGCCAGCGATTTTATGATTTAGAGGCCTTTCTAGCTTTAGAAGGCCCAGTTCCACATTGCCTGAACTGTGGCAAGGTGGTCAAGCCTGATGTGACCCTCTACGAGGAACCCCTTGATATGGAGGTCTTTAGCCAAGCGGCCCAAGCCATACAGGCAGCTGATCTTCTCATTATCGGCGGGACCTCCCTTGTGGTCTACCCAGCAGCTAGCTTGATCCAGTATTTCCAAGGGAAGAAGCTAGTTGTCATCAATAAAACCAGTATCCCTCAGGACAAACAGGCAGACCTGGTTATCGAAGGAAAGATTGGGGAGGTATTTTCTAAATTAAGACAATAAAAGAACACCTGAAAGGAGTGGAAGTCCACTTGTTTCAGGTGTTTTTATGTCTCCCTTTGGAATAGAGCTATAAGAATGTAGTTGATTATGATATAATGAAATAGATTTTTGTAAGGAGGGGTGTATGAAAAAGTTGAAAAAGATTTTGCCGCTCGTTTTGGTAGCTTTAGGACTATCCTTTTTTGGACTTTATAAATTTTTGAAAACATCTGTTGATCCTGGTTTGTTTGATAAGAATAATCAGTATATTAGGGTTTATAACTACAAATCAGAGAAAATCAAGCCCAAAAAAGCAAAAGTAAAAGAAATTAATCTTGAGTTTATATACGACGATAAGGCTGCTGTTCCTGATGGATTGACTTGGTCGGAAGATCTTCGGTCTGATATTGGTCCTTATGACGGTGGAGACGTCATTTTACATGCCTTGTTGGAAGATGGGTCAAAACTTAGAATCCCACTCCAAAAGGCCTTTCGTTTAGGTCCAACATTTAGTCGCGATTTAGATCGCAATGATAAATTTGAGGTGAAAATGCTTCCTAGATTCCCAAAATTCAGTACAGAGTATAATCGAAATTATTCCTTTGCTTATTTTAGTGGAATGATGTATGTAGGAGACACCCTCTATCAAGTTCCTGAAACAGAAGCCGTTACGCGTTTTGACCTAAAGAATCCAAAATCTGGAAAGTTACAAACCTATTATGAATATGGGTATTTGCCAGAGAAAACAGATTCTCCTGTGTTTTTAAAAACTAAAAATGATGTGAGCCAAGCAGACATGCAATCTTTTTATGATGATTACCATCATAGTTGGAAGGGCTACTGGGACAGGGGAGTCGATTCCATCCCTAAAGAGTTGACTAGCACCTACCCATATCAATTTCACTATTATAAATGGTTCTATTCAGATTCTCTATCAAATCTCCCTCTGAAAATAGATCTCACAGGTTCTGAATTTAAAACAACCGTCACTCGTACGCAGCTGATAAAACCTGATCAAAATGATCAGATGAAAGTGCGGACAGCCACAAAAACCTATACAGAGAAAAATAAAGGGGAATACGTGCAGGAAGTCCTCGGTAAACTAAGGGAGTTCAAAGATATTAATGATCTAGCAAGGTATGAAAAGGAACATAAGTAAGATTCAGGTGAGATCTATTTTGATAGGATAATCAATTTTTGGAGGTGACGATGAAGAAGTTAAAAATTAATGATAAACACATCTTTTTTGCGTTGGTCAGTTTGTTTATTGGATATATTGGCCTTCGGTATTATATCAAGCCAGAATGGTTTGATTCAGAACATATTTATCATAAAGTATACAATATAAAAGTTGCTTATAAAAAGAGCCAGAAGAAGACCTTACAGGATATTCATATCGAGTTTATTCATTTTGGAAAAAATAAATCTGTGGACGGTCAATGGAAAGAATCTACAAGAACAGACATAAAAACTGATGGGAATTGGCATTATAGTATTTTACATCTAACCTTTAGTGATAAAACTAAATTAGATGTTTTATTTGATGAATATAAAACTGGTTATCTGTTTCAATCGGATAACGATAATTATAAACAATTTGAAAAGTTATCACTTCGTTTTCCAGGAATTGAGCAAGGTGATGGTAGAGGGTTTAGAAGCTATCTGATGATGTATCAGGGAGATACGATCTATCAAAATAATGATAATCAATATGTAGTTACAAGTTTCCAGATAAAAAATCCCAAAACTCATAAACTTCAAACATACTATGATTACGGTGTTGCACCAAAGTCTAATGTTTTTCCACCAGTATATTTTTTACAAGATAAGAAAAATTCAGCAAAAGAACGCCAAGAATTTTTTGATGACTATCGACCTAATGATAGGGTAAATTTTTGGAACCGGGGTCTTTATAATTCTGATAGCATATTTAATAATCGGTTAAATATTGAGGCAGAGTGGTATGAGTCTCAATTATTTTATTCTGAACGGTTCGAAAACCTACCCATTTATCTTGGGATGACAGGTGATAAATTTAAGACGACTATCACAGATACCTATGTTATAGATGGTCAGAACGACACTAAAAAGGGAATCCGAGTTCAATCTAGATCAAAAACTTATACAGAGGAAAACAAAGACCAATTTGTAAAAGAAGTTCTTAACCAGAAATAAAACCAACTCCAGATCACAAACACGATCTGGAGTTATTTTTTTAGGTTATATTTCTCTTAAGAAATCTATAGCGATATATAAAGGTATTCCAATATGTATTTATTCAAGATCGTTTCATTTCAAAACTTAGTCTTAACTTTGAAAAAAGTAAGTGTTTATGGTTTAATGGAATGGAATCCTATTATTATCACATCATTTTTCAGGAGGTGAAGATGAAGAAGTTAAAACTTAAAAAGAGATATATTGTACTTAGTTTGATAGCAGCCTTGACAATTGTCTACTTCGGACTTCGGTATTACATTAGGCCAGACTGGTTTGATTCAAAGTATATTTACCATAAGGTTTATCAATACAAAGTTAGTACAATCAAACCCCAGAAAAAGATTATCAAAGAGATTAATATCGAAATTATTCACGATCGAAAGGAACAAAAACCTACGGAAGGACAGTGGCAAGAGTCCACCAGAACGGACTTAGTAGGCTTAAATGGCTTGCCTATCTTACATGTTACTTTTACAGACAAATCTAAGGCTGATATTCCCATAGAGACAGGTATAATTGGTCCTGCATTTAGTCAGACGAATGTGGACAGAAAATTATATCAAAAACTCTCATATCGCTTCCCGAAATTACAGCTACTAGGCGAAACTCATCGTGATGTACTCTCCACTCTTCTGATGCTTTACCAAGGTGATACCTTGTTTCAAATTCCTGAGGAAAGTACGGTTATTCAATTCCAAGTGAAAAATCCAAAGAACGGCAAGCTACAAACCTACTATCAGTATGGGTCTGATCCTGATTTTGATTATTTCCGCCCAGTATTCTTTTTACAAACAAAATCGAGTTCATCCAAAGAAAAACAAGAATTCTTTGATGATTATCACCCATCCACTCAAAAGAATTATTGGGATAGAAGTCTTGATTTTAGTTATGATAATTTATCTGTTTCACAAAATTCTCACTTTTATAAATTGTTTTATTCCGATCGATTTAGCAATCTTCCACTAGGAGTCAGCCCAACAGGAAATACATTTAAAACTACAATTACAGATACCTATATCTTGCCAGATGAAAATCGAAATAGCGAAGGAGTAAGAGTAGCATCACAATCGAAAACATACACAGATAAAAATGAATACACAACTGAAATACTTAGTAAAAATGTTAACTAATTTCAGAAATTATGGATGTCGGAATAAGTTTGTGTATACAAGTTGTTGACCCATATTGATTTCTAAATATAGAGATGACAATAAAAAATATCTGAGTGAACATGGATCACTCAGATATTTTTTATTTATCAAACTTCACTTCCTCAAGCAAGTATTCGATGAATTTCTCTCCCATTTTTGAGAGGGCTGTTTTTTCATGTTTAATGTAGACCAGCTCGATCGGGTCTTCGATATCAAGGGGAATGGAGACGATGTTATTTCCGTTGAGATTGCTGTTGAGAATCCCGGTCGCAATGGTGTAGCCATCCAGACCGATCAAGAGATTAAAGAGAGTCGCTCGGTCACTGACGACGATGGATTTCTTATGATGCTCTTGCGAGAGGATCTCTTCTGAGAAGTAGAAGGAGTTGTGGGTTCCTTGGTCATAGCTAAGGTATGGGAAATCTTCCAGATCAGATAAGTGAACGATCTCTTTCTTGGCAAGAGGATTGCTCTTGCTGACAAAGATATGAGGTTGCGCTGTAAAGAGGTGGGTGGCAATCAGGTGATTATCATCCAGCATCTTAGAGAGGACATCCCGGTTGTAGCTATTTAAAAAGAGTACGCCAACTTCGCTTCGGAAATTCTTGACGTCATCGATGATCTCCCAAGTCCGCGTCTCCCGTAGGAAGAGCTCGTATTTTTCCATGTCGCTTTTCTTCAATAGTGAAACGAAGGCCTCAACCACGAAGGCATAGTGCTGTGAAGAGACGCTGAAAAGCTCACGAGAACCCACAGGATTTTTATAGCGCTCGGACAAGAGGTCGATCTGCTCCACCACCTGGCGGGCATAAGAGAGGAACTCCATCCCATCGCGGGTCAAAGTGATCCCTTTAGGATTCCGGATAAAGATTTCAATTCCCATCTCATTTTCCAAGTCCTTGACTGCATTGGAAAGGCTAGGTTGCGTGATGAAGAGTTGTTTTGCGGCCTCATTCATAGAGCCGGTTTCGACGATTTTGATAATGTATTGTAATTGTTGTATTCTCATGCTTTTATTTTAACATAAAAGAGCGCGTTTTTCCCGTAAAATGTGGTCTTTCAAGGACTGTATCAGAGAATAAGACAGGCCGAGGGAGGTAATAGGAAGTAGGCTGGATCAAATGTTTAAAAAATAGAAAATTGGAAACAAAATCTCCATCTGGGGACTGATTTTGATGGAAAAATACAGTTTTGCCTTGCTTAAGGGGTGAGCTGATTGATAGAATGGTAAAAAATTGATTGAGGAGATCTTATGAAAAAACTCGTTTCCTGGTATAAGAAAAAGGATAAGGAATTGGAAAGCCATTTCACAGCCGGTCTGTTGCAGATCAATTTTGTGACCAATGCTTTGATTCTATTGGCCTTTTACATTTATTTTATTGTTAGTGAGTCGTTCTATGCAATAAAGGATCCATTCATTCAATTTAGTGTTTGGGCTATCATTGCCTTCACGATGGAGATCTTACCCTACGGTCTAACCATTGCCCTCTTTGTTCCCAATATTTTTGTCATCATTTATGGGATCGGCCGGTGGTCCAGCCTCCAGTTCAAAGAAGCTGAGGAAGAAGCTCCCAAAGATCCGGAACTGTTTGAGGATAGAGGGCCAGTAAAGGGCGAAGAACTGATAGAAGAGGATACATTCACAATTGAAACATCAAGTCCTAAGCCTGTCAAAGAGAAAAAGCAACAGCCTACCATTGTTCTTTGGTTTGGTCTCTTTGGTTGCTTTCTCGAAGCGATTTTCATTTACATCGTCAAGGAGATGACCTTTTACGATTGGAGTGAGAGTTTGGTCAATTCTCAGAAGCATGCTTTGATCTGGTCTGGCGCCTATCCGACCTTCTTCACACTGGCAGCTCTTACTTTACTAGCTTTGATTATTTATTCCTACAGAGATGCGAATTCACTCTCGCCGTTAGCAAATGTCTTCTGCATCAGTGGCATTCTAGGAGGTGTGGTTCTTCTCTTAGTTTTCGATAATCAACTGCAGGTAGCAAGTTTTCACACCTTTTTCTTACTGATCTATTCCATCTATCTCTTATGGGTTCGCATTAAGGAGTGGCAGGAAGATCGAACAGAGATAAGCTATGAGAATCGTCTGCTTCAATGGCTCCATCAGCTCTTAAATCGGTCGCGTAACTGGCCTTGGCTAGCGGTCCTTGTCGCTCTTCCAACCCTTGCCCTTGTTGTCCTTGTTCTCATGCTCTTTGGGCAGCAACCGGATTCCATGATCAAGGCCTGGACCAATACAGCTGACTGGGCCTTCTCACAGAAGATCCCTCCTCAGAATCTCATCATGGATGAGCACTATCTCTGTACGGTTGCGGCTGGCGGCCATGAAAATGTTGTCAAGCCCCAGCGGATGGGCGTCCGCCACGGTCATCCAGTCGTTGTCAATCGCCAGCTCTGTATTGCCAATGCCTTTGAACAGGTGCTAGAAGAAAAGACGCCACGATTCCATCGCTTCTTGCGTCGCAATTATGACCGCTATGGCTATCCCTTTGCCAAACATATCAAGAAGAAATGGGCTATGGACCTGATCTATTATCTGATGAAACCCTTGGAATGGCTCTTTTTACTGGTTCTTTATCTAGTCGATCGTAAGCCCGAGAACCGAATCGCTATGCAATACATCAAGCCGATTCCAGAAGATTTTGATCCCAAGAAAGCTTCCTAAGTCACCGATTTCTACTTGACAAGTGACAAGGAGCGCGATATAATGAGACAAATTTAACCTTTAAGAGGTCCAGAGAGGCCTGCAAGGAAAGACAGAAAAAAGATCAGCGGACGGTGTCTAGCTGATCATTTGTAGGGCCTTGCTTTTGCGAGGTCTTTTTTGCTGAAAGAAAGAAGAGGATATCAATGGTCAGTGACAGTTGTAAAAAACGCTTTGGCAAAATCATGATGGAGGAGATGGAGCTGGTCGCTCAAGAAGAGATCGCTCCCCGCATCTATTCTATGATCTTGAAGGGGGAAATGGTGGCGCAGATGCTACCAGGTCAATTCCTTCATATCCGAGTCCCTGATGGGGCCAAGCTCCTTCGCCGTCCGATTTCAATTTCTGAGATTGATCCTGAGACACAGACGTGTCGCTTGATCTACCGCATCGAAGGTGGGGGGACAGCTATCTTTTCCCAATTGCCAATCGGTAGCAAACTAAGCGTGATGGGGCCTCAGGGAAATGGCTTTGATCTCACCAATCTCGGCCAAGGTCAGAAAGCCTTGATCATCGGTGGCGGGATCGGTGTTCCTCCTTTGGTCCAAGTGGCCAAACAACTCCATGAGCAAGGGGTAGAAGTTGAAGTGGTTGTCGGATTTGCGACCAAAGAAGCCGTCATTTTGGAAGAAGAGCTTTCTCAGGTGGCTCATGTCACTGTAACGACAGACGATGGATCTTATGGTACCAAGGGCTATGTCTCGTCGGTTATTGATCAGATGGACCAGGAGTTTGACGCTATCTATTCTTGTGGAGCACCTGGCATGCTCAAATATGTCAATACCAAGTTTCATGACCATCCCCGCGCCTACATTTCCATGGAATCCCGTATGGCTTGTGGGATGGGGGCTTGCTACGCCTGTGTGGTGCATCTGGAAAATGAAAGCCAAGCAGCCAATAAGCGCGTGTGTGAAGATGGACCGGTATTTGAAACCGGTACGATTGTGATGTAGGAGGACCTTATGACAGCAAATCGACTAGCGGTATCCTTACCCGGTTTAGACTTGAAAAACCCCATCATTCCGGCATCTGGCTGTTTTGGTTTTGGTCAGGAATATGCTAAATACTATGACTTAGACCTGCTTGGATCCATCATGATCAAGGCGACAACTGCTGAGGCTCGTTTTGGTAATCCAACGCCACGTGTCGCTGAGACGCCTGCAGGCATGCTCAATGCTATTGGGCTCCAAAATCCAGGCGTAGATGTGGTCCTAGCAGAAAAACTTCCTTGGTTGGCCCAACATTATCCAGAGCTTCCAATTATTGCCAATGTAGCTGGCTTCTCCAATGAAGAGTATGCAACGGTATCTGGCAAGATCTCGCAAGCGCCAAATGTCAAGGCCATCGAGCTCAATATCTCTTGTCCAAACGTAGATCATGGCAACAATGGTCTCTTAATCGGACAGGTTCCAGAGTTGGCTTATGATGCAGTAAAAGCAGCGGTAGAAGCTTCCTCCGTCCCTGTCTATGTCAAGTTAACGCCTAGTGTAGCAGACATCACGCAGGTCGCAAAAGCAGTAGAGGATGCAGGAGCGACTGGCTTAACCATGATCAATACCTTGGTCGGCATGCGCTTTGACCTCAAGACTGGTAAGCCCATCATTGCCAATGGAACCGGAGGTATGTCGGGACCAGCCGTTTTCCCAGTTGCTTTGAAACTCATCCGTCAGGTTGCCCAATCCACTAAACTTCCGATTATCGGAATGGGAGGTGTGGATTCAGCCGAATCAGCCATTGAAATGATGATTGCAGGGGCCTCTGCGATTGGAGTTGGAACCGCTAATTTCACTGATCCTTATGCTTGTCCAAGCATCATCGAAGATCTGCCACAGGTCATGGATCGCTATGGTATTGACACCCTTGAGAACTTCCGTAAACATGTACGGGAAAATCTACTGTAAATCCTTGACTTTTCCCAAATATCGTACTACAATAAATAAAAACCTTTAAAGCAGTCCAGAGAGGCTCCTAAGGTCTAGACGGTGAATCATGGTAGTTGTTCCTACCTAATTTTCGTGTAACCTTGCCTCGGGCAAGGTTTTTTTGTAGACAAAATGATCAATCAAAAAAGGAGTAATCCATGCGTGAAGAACGTCCTATTATCGCCCTTGACTTCCCAGCTTTCGAGGATGTCAAACACTTTTTAGAGCATTTTCCAGAAGAAGAAAAATTATTTGTAAAAATCGGAATGGAATTTTTCTATGCAGTTGGTCCTGAAATTGTACATTACCTCAAAGGGCTTGGACACAGTATTTTCCTTGATTTGAAATTGCATGATATCCCAAATACAGTCAAATCAGCCATGTCCGTACTGGGAACTTTCGGAGTAGATATGGTGACGGTCCACGCAGCCGGTGGTGTAGAGATGATGCGCGAAGCCAAGGCAGCTCTTGGTGAAGGAGCTAAATTGGTAGCCGTGACCCAGTTGACTTCTACCAGTGAAGAAGACATGCGTGATTGCCAAAACATCCAAACAACGGTCCAAGAATCAGTAGTCAATTATGCTCGCAAGGCCCAAGAAGCTGGCTTGGATGGCGTTGTCTGTTCAGCTCATGAAGTAGCCTTGATCAAAGATGCCACTTCATCAGACTTTGTCTGTGTCACACCAGGGATTCGTCCTGCTGGAGCTGAAATCGGTGACCAAAAACGGGTCATGACCCCACAAGAAGCCCATAAAATTGGCTCTGACTATATTGTCGTTGGACGCCCAATCATCCAAGCAGAAAACCCGTGGGATGCTTACCATGAAATTAAGAGACAGTGGAATAGTTAAGAACGTCTAAGAAGCTGTGCTTCAAGACGTTCTACGGGAAGCCCGATAGGGCCTTCCCTAAACTATTCACTAGATTATGAGAATAAAAAGTATCGTTTTATTCTCATAATCGTCGGAACACTAATTGCTACTAAAAGTGAAAATTTTGTAGCTCTACGGGAAGTCCTACTGGACCTTCCCTAACGCGTTCACTAACCTGTAAAGTTGTTGTTTAAATCAATGATTGATTTAATTCGTATATGATTAAAATCGTAAAAAGGAGTCGTCATGTCATTAGCTAAAGATATTGCTAGCCATCTTTTGAAAATCGAAGCGGTTTATTTGAAACCAGAAGAACCGTTCACTTGGGCATCTGGGATCAAGTCCCCAATTTATACCGATAACCGTGTAACCCTCGCTTATCCAGAAACTCGTACCTTGATCGAAAATGGATTTGTAGATAAAATCAAGGAAGCTTTCCCTGAAGTGGAAGTGATTGCAGGTACAGCAACTGCTGGGATTCCTCACGGAGCCATTATTGCGGACAAGATGAATTTGCCATTTGCCTACATTCGTAGCAAACCAAAAGACCACGGTGCTGGAAATCAAATTGAAGGCCGTGTACCACAAGGTCAAAAGATGGTCGTAGTGGAAGATTTGATTTCTACTGGTGGATCTGTCTTGGATGCTGTCGCAGCTGCCAAGCGTGAAGGGGCGGACGTTCTTGGTGTGGTTGCCATCTTCACCTACCAATTGGAGAAAGCCGATAAGAAATTTGCGGAAGCTGGCGTTCAACTTGAAACCTTGTCTAACTACACAGAATTGATTCATTTAGCAGAAGAACAAGGTTACATCACTTCTGAAGGTTTAGAGTTGTTACACCGTTTCAAGGAAAACCAAGAAACTTGGCAAGATAAATAATAGGACGGAAGCGTTTCTAACGCTTCTTTTTTATACTCTTTTCACTAGTTGGTGATTAACTTGAATCTCAAAGTAAAATCCGGTATGATAGTAGTAATTGTTTTTATGGATGAAGGAAAAACTATTTTTAAGGGAGAATAAGATGACAAAAGAACATTATTTGCAAATGAAGAAGGAATTTAAAATTAGATTTACAATTATTATCGTCCTAGGTATAATTGCTAGTGTATTTTATATTCAGATATTGCTTAGCCACTCTCGTGAAGTGCCCTTTTTTATAACCTGTCTTGGAACTCTCACCTTCATCAATCGGTCATTGATTGCACCTTTCTTTTATGAGAAAAAAGCAGCTGAGAAGGAACATCCAGAATGGAAGAATTTATCAACAAAAGGAGTAGAAATTCCTCAGGAAGAAATTCAAAAACGAAATGGGATATCGATCCTATCTTTCATCATTGTAATTGTTGGATTCTTCATGTTATACCGACCAGCTCCAAAAACGGATGTAGGAACTGAGGTAATAAAAACTAATAGCGAGATCCAGTCTGTGCCAGAAAGTTCGACAGAAAAAGAATCTAGCACAGTCTCTAATTTAACCCCGAAAGATGTTCAAACTTTACAAGAATTGAAAGAAGAGATTGAATCCAATGCTCCATCAGATTCAAATTCACTAGATATAAACAAAGCAAAAGATTTTGCAGAAAAAGCGCAGCAACAGAATTGGTTGAAAAGGGGAGAATAAAAATTTTTCAAGGGATTTGAAACCAACTAGTTTATGTGAAAGGGTAAAAAAATCAATGACAGTAACAATATTCTGGCTTAGCTTGGGCATTCTGAGCCTTGTTTTCTTGATCATGCTGCTCATCTTTTACACCTTGTATCGTCGTGAAATAAAAGTGAAAACAGAATCAACCGCAAAAGTTCTGGGAGAAGTAGTTGCTTTTGATTCCAAAAATCAACTGCTTATTTCCCTGCCTGTGGTGGAGTATCAAGTTGGGGGCGAAAGATACCAAAAGACCTTTACCTACGCTTATTTCAGAGAGACTTCTTCTAAGTCAAGACAAACCAATGTTTTCGATAGAACCTATGTTCTTGGAGCCGGCAAAAATCTGGATTTGCGGATGATATTCCCAATCGGGTCTCCTATGACAGTCTTTTATAATCCAGTCGACCCACAGATCGGTTTTGTCGAACGATATGCTGGCTTAGTCGGTTTCTATAAAATCGGAATGATTCTAACGGTTGGAATTTATCTTGTATTATTATGTATTTTAATTCTAGTATTTTAGGTCTGTTAGTTAAGGTTAAGAGTTAAAAATTGCTTCGATAAAATGAGTATGTTTATAAATTACATTTTAGAACAACTTTTCTTTTCACTTTACAGTTGATAGTCAGTCCAAAACAGCAGAAATGCTGTTTTTTTGATATAATGGAGCTATGTTATCGAAAAGTAAACGTATTCTATTTGGGATGCTTCATGTTGTCATGTTGCTAGTGATGGTCCACTGGTTCTTGATCAGTGTGACCTATCTGAGAGAGATTTCATGGCTAGCCATTTTAGGTGCTGGGTTGCTATTTCTGCTAGCCTGGCTGAAACGCGATGGGCTAAAGAGTGCCTTTGCTTGGTTGACTCGGCATAAAAAAGGCTTCTTGCTTGGAGCGGTTGTCTTTCAGTTGATCGTTATGGTCTGTGCGGAGCTCTTGATCCGTCGGGATGCTGCGGTTGTTTTCAAAGGGGCTTTTGATCTTCTTAAGCAATCCTCTATCACCAACTACCTCAGTCGCAATCCCAATAACATTCCGCTCTTTCTTTACGAGAAGTTTTTCTATGTCTTATTTGGCTCTAGCGGTCTGTGGGTCATGCAGGCTCTCAATATCCTCTATGTCAATCTGGGTGCAGTCCTCTTGTACAAGCTGTCCCAGAAGCATTTCAATCAAAAAACGGCTGATCTGGTCTATCTCTTCTATGTGAGCTTGATCTGTTACTCGCCTTATTTCTATTCCATGTATACGGACATTCCGCCACTTCCTTTGATCGCTCTTCAGTTATGGTGGGCTTTGGATCTATTAAAGGAAGATCAAGCAGTCTCCTGGAAGAAGATTGTTGGCTTGGGGATCTTATCTGGCGTATCCATGTTGATCCGTCCAACGACGATTATTGTCATGATTGCCTTTTGGGCTGTGCTCTTTTTCAGAGGAAATTGGAAGGCCTTTGGAAAGATTGCTACGGTGACGGTCTTGACGACGGGCTTTGTCTTTGCAGTATTGAATACAGCGGTCAATCATCAAACAGTTGTACCGATCTTGAAACAAGAAGGGCTGGCAAAAGGACCGCTCTTGTTTATCAATCTGGGCTTGACAGATATGGGGCACAACCAAGAAGATATGAAAGAAGGCTTGTTGGCCTATATCGATGAGGATAAGCGCTCGGATTACAACAATGGCCTCTTTAAAAAAGAAAATGTGATCAAAGAAATCAAACGCCGGCTCAAGGAATACGGACCGTTCGGTTTGATCGGGCATATCTACTACAAGCAATCCTTGACGGTAGCAGAAGGGACCCTCGGTTGGCTTTACCGAGATGTAGAGTATGAGAAGACGCCTTTTATCAATCCTCTATATGCACCTCTGACTAAAAATAATGGTTTGGCAAAATGGGTGCGGACCTTTTTCCTCAGCACGGATCGCCCACAGTACAAGTATTATGAATTTGTCAAGCAGCTGATCTGGATCGTCCTATCGGCTGGTTTGGTTGGAGCTTATCTCAAACGTCGAGATACAGATGATTTTAACTTCCTTTCCTTAGCGGTCTTTGGTGGTTTGCTTTTCTTAACCATCTTTGAAGGTGGGAAGACCCGCTACCTCATCCAATTCTTACCGCAAATTTTACTAGTCGCTTCGATCGGTCTAGCAGGATTTACCAAGAAAGAAAATACATAAAAGCTCCTGCTTGTTTGACAGGCAGAAAAAGAGGTTGGACAAAATTATCCAGCCTCTTTTTTATCCAGTGGATCTGCGCCAAATGTGGTATAATGGAAGGTAAGAATTTATTGGATAGCGGAGAGTTTCCATGCAGCATTCACCCTGGCATGAAGCCATCAAATCCCATCTTCCAGAAGGGTATTTTCACCAGATCAATGACTTTATGAATGAAGTCTACAGCAAAGGAGTGGTTTATCCACCGCGTGACAAGGTCTTTAAGGCCTTGCAGATGACAGAGATGGATCATGTCAAGGTCTTGATCTTAGGGCAAGATCCCTACCATGGACCGGATCAAGCGCAGGGCTTAAGTTTTTCTGTTCCAGATCATGTACCAGCGCCGCCTTCTTTGCAAAATATTCTCAAAGAATTGCGCTCAGATATTGGAGAGAAGCGTTCCCATGATCTGACCTCTTGGGCAGAGCAAGGAGTGCTCTTGCTCAATGCCTGCTTGACAGTGCCAGCTGGTCAGGCCAATGGCCATGCAGGACAAATTTGGGAGCCTTTCACAGATGCTGTGATCAAGGTGGTCAATGAGTTGGAGGAGCCAGTTGTCTTTATCCTCTGGGGATCTTATGCCCGTAAGAAAAAGCCTCTGATTACCCACGATCGACATTTAGTCCTTGAATCAGCTCACCCAAGTCCCTTATCGGCCTACCGAGGATTCTTTGGTTCCCAACCTTTTTCAAAAACCAATCAATTTTTGAAAGAGGCGGGACGCGAGCCGATTGATTGGTTAAGATAGGAGAAAGAAATGCCACAATTAGCAACGATTTGTTACATTGACAATGGGAAAGAATTTCTCATGTTGCATCGCAATAAAAAGCCCAATGATGTCCATGAAGGTAAATGGATCGGAGTTGGTGGAAAATTAGAACGCGGGGAAACCCCACAGGAGTGTGCTGCGCGTGAGATTTTTGAGGAGACCGGCCTTAGAGCCAAGCCAGTTTTGAAAGGGATTATTACCTTTCCGGAGTTTACTCCAGATTTGGACTGGTACACCTATGTCTTCAAGGTAACAGATTTTGAGGGAGAACTGATCGAGTGTAACGAAGGGACCTTGGAGTGGGTACCTTATGATCAAGTCCTCTCAAAACCAACCTGGGAAGGGGACCACACCTTTGTTGAGTGGTTGTTGGAGGATAAACCCTTCTTTTCAGCAATGTTTCGCTATGACGGCGACCGCTTGTTTGAGTCGCATGTTGATTTTTATGAATAAAGGAGAATGCAATGGTTGTCATTAAAAATGGTCGCGTAATGGATCCCAAGACAGGTTTGGATCAAGTCTGTGATCTTCGTATCGAAGGAAAGAAAATCGTAGAGATCGCTGAAAACCTCCCAACGGATGGACAAGAAGTCCTTGATGCTACTGGTCTGGTTGTAGCTCCTGGATTGATCGATGTACACGTCCATTTCCGTGAACCTGGTCAAACTCATAAAGAAGACATCCATACGGGTGCCTTAGCCGCAGCTGCGGGTGGTTTTACTCGAGTGGTCATGATGGCCAATACCAATCCTACCATTTCAGATATTGCTACCTTAGAAGAAGTCTTAGCTTCTGCAGCCAAGGAAAATCTTCACATTCATACGGTTGCGACGGTGACTAAGAACTTTGACGGTCAACACCTGACAGATTTTGAAGGATTGCTTAAGGCCGGTGCAGTAGGATTTTCAGATGATGGGATTCCCCTTCAAAGCACTAAGGTTGTCCGCCAAGCCTTGGAAGAAGCTAAGCGTCTAGGGACCTTTATTAGTCTTCATGAAGAAGACCCTGAGTTGAATGGCATTCTTGGTTTGAATGAGAATATTGCTAAGGAACACTTCCATGTCTGTGGTGCGACGGGTGTAGCCGAATATTCAATGGCTGCGCGTGATGCCATGATTGCTCATGCGACAGGTGCCCACCTCCATATCCAACACCTTTCCAAGGAAGAAAGTGTCAAGGTGGTGGGATTTGCCCAAGGATTAGGAGCTCATGTAACGGCAGAAGTGGCACCTCAACACTTTTCGAAAACAGAAAGTCTGCTCTTGACTAAAGGAAGCAATGCTAAGATGAATCCACCTCTTCGCTTGGAATCTGACCGTCTAGCAGTGATTGAAGGCTTGAAATCAGGCGTTATCTCTGTGATTGCGACGGACCACGCGCCTCACCATGCGGATGAGAAGAATGTCCCTGATATTACCAAAGCACCATCTGGCATGACTGGGCTTGAAACTTCGCTTTCTCTTGGTTTGACCTACTTGGTGCATGCTGGCCATTTAAGCTTGATGCAATTGCTTGAAAAGATGTCCTATAATCCAGCACGTCTCTATGATTTTGATGCTGGCTATATCGCAGTGGATGGACCGGCAGATTTAACCATCTTTGATCCAGAAGCAGATCGTCTGGTATCGGATCATTTCGCTTCAAAAGCTGGAAATTCACCATTTGTGGGCGAAACATTAAAAGGGAAAGTTGCTTATACAATCTGTGATGGACAAGTGATTTTTCAAGGATAAGCGATCGTATTTATATGAATTTTAAAAAAATGATGCAAGGCTTGGTTTTCTTTTTAACCAGCCTTCTTGTCTTTGTCTTTCTATTTCGTGCTTTGCTACCAACTGCATCTCCTCGCATGACCAAGCCCAAAACAGCTGCGAAAGAAATCACCTATACTTATGTAGCTCTAGGGGATTCACTGACCGAAGGAGTAGGGGATAGCACCAAGCAAGGGGGCTTTGTCCCCATCCTTGCCCAAAGCCTATCCAATGAAAATGACGGCCAGTATCAGCCTGTCAACTATGGAGTAGCTGGAAATACAAGCGCTCAGATCTTAGATCGTCTCAAGAAGCAAACAGATCTTCAGAAGGATCTCAAAAAGGCGCGTGTCATGACCTTAACGGTTGGGGGAAATGATCTGCGCAAAGTTGTTGTCGATCATCTGAGTGATTTTTCTCTGTCAGATATCCAAAAGCCGCTCAAGAATTATACAGCGAACCTCAAAGAAATTATTACAAAGGCCAGAAAGGACAATCCCCATCTTCCCATTTATGTAGTGGGGATCTACAATCCTCTTTACCTGAATTTTCCTGAATTAACCAGTATTCAGACGGCTGTAGATCGTTGGAATGAGACGACGGAAGAAACTATCGCGCAATTTGATCTGGTCTATTTCGTTCCGATCAATGATCTGCTATATAAAGGAATTGATGGAAAAATGGGCGTATCAGAAATCAGTGACGGGAAGACAACCGTTATCAATGATGCCCTGTATGAAGAGGATAGTTTCCACCCCAACAATACAGGCTATGAAAAGATGAAACAAGCAATATTGGAGAAAATCAATGCCACGAAGAAAACTTGGAGTCAAAAATAATCCCATCAAAGAGAAGGTCCCCTTCCTTCAAAAAATAAATATTTGGAAATGGTTGTTTTTAGGATTGGTCAGCCTTCTCTTAGCCTTTGCAATAGTCGTGCAAGGGCGCTTAGCAAGTCCAAGAGAAGATGTTAGCCAGCTTTATCAGACAGTCAGGAGCAAAGATGTCAAAGTTGGGACTATGACGACCACCCGTGATCAACTCAATGACACCATCCAATCGCTTCTAAAAAAATATAAGCTGTCTGACTACAAGGTCTATGCAGATAATCAGCAAGTCCTTTTAGAGGGTCAGTTGAGTCTCTTAGGGAAAGACTACCCCTTATACATGTACTTTCAACCTTCCAAATTGGAAAACGGGAATATTCTCTTAACTGTGAAGGATTTTTCGGTAGGAAGCTTTCAAATTCCTCAAAAAATGGTTTTGCGACTTTTAAGCAAAAATAAAAATATCCCAGATTTTATCCAGATTTCGCCAAAGGAGTCTACCATTACCATTGTACTACCAGAAATTGACAATGACTTTGGAATCTATGTCAAGGCCAATACCATTGATCTCTATAATGACAAGATCGTTTTTGATTTGTATCAGAAGAAGTAGAGTGGAAGAGGCTATTCAAATTGAATTCAAAGTCATCTTAAAAACTTTCCTTAGGTGAGTACGGACGTCAGCGAACTTCTAAGAAGTTCCATGACTAATTATTGAGCCTAAGGTCTCAATAATTCCGAGTGCTAGAAACAACCGTGTTTCTAGCACTTTTCTCACGGTGGAAAGTTTCATTACATGATGTGTTTGAGTGAGCATAATAGGAAATGTCATTATAATTTTTTTAATAGCACCTAGGTTTTCTTATACAAAAACAGGCTGTCTATAGTCTAATTAGAATTGAAAACTTTATTTTGTTTCTATTCAAAAAATTCAGAATATTATAGAAAATTCTTGACATTGCTTTTTCCCTATGCTAAAATACTAAACAAGACATTGAACAAAGGAGAAAGTCAAACATGAAAACAGCTAAGTTTATTCAATTTGCTTTGTTGTTGAGGTATAAGGGCTAGTGCAGAAGCATTAGTCCTGTTTGGCTTACCAAGCGGGCAAAAACATCTCGCTTGGTTGACCGAGTGAGATGTTTTTCTTTATATCCACTACATAGAAATGAGGAGACCCTATGCGTAAAGTTGAATTTTTAGATACCAGCCTTCGGGATGGTGAACAGACTCCGGGAGTTAATTTCTCTATCAAAGAAAAGGTTGCTATTGCCAAACAATTGGAAAAATGGGGTATTTCTGCTATTGAAGCAGGTTTTCCTGCAGCTAGTCCTGATTCCTTCACAGCTGTTCAAGAGATTGCCAAGGTCTTGACCAAGACAGCCGTGACAGGTTTGGCCCGTTCTGTCAAATCAGATATTGATGCTTGTTATGAAGCCTTGAAGGATGCTAAGTATCCACAAATTCACGTCTTTATCGCAACCAGTCCGATTCACCGGGAGTTTAAACTCAACAAGACCAAGGAAGAAATTCTTGAAGCGATCAAAGAGCACGTTTCTTACGCTCGCTCAAAATTTGAAATTGTTGAATTCTCGCCAGAAGATGCGACCCGGACGGAATTGGATTTCCTCTTGCAAGTCGTACAGACTGCAGTCGATGCAGGGGCCAGCTATATCAACATTCCTGATACAGTCGGTTTCACGACACCAGCGGAGTACGGTGCCATTTTCAAATACATGATTGACCATGTCAAGACAGATCGCGAGATTATCTATTCCCCTCATTGCCATGATGACCTAGGTATGGCGGTGGCCAATAGCCTCGCTGCTGTTAAAAATGGTGCCCGTCGTGTCGAAGGAACCATTAATGGGATCGGGGAGCGGGCCGGCAATGCGGCACTTGAAGAAGTAGCAGTTGCTCTCAATATTCGCGAAGACTATTTCCAAGTGGAAAGTCCGATTGTCCTTAATGAAACCATCAACACTTCTGAGTTGGTCTCTCGGTACTCTGGTATTCCAATTCCTAAAAACAAGGCGGTTGTTGGTGGCAATGCCTTCTCACACGAGTCTGGTATTCACCAAGACGGGGTTCTTAAAAATCCTCTTACTTATGAAATCATCACCCCTGAGCTGGTGGGTGTCAAGAGCAATAGCCTCCCTCTTGGAAAATTGTCTGGTCGCCATGCCTTTGTCGAAAAACTGCATGAGTTGGGACTGGAATATACAGAAGAGGACATCAAGCCGTTGTTTGCTAAGTTCAAATCTCTGGCAGACAAGAAACACGAGATCACAGATGCCGATATCCGCGCCCTTGTTGCCGGTACAGCAGTGGAAAATCCAGAAGGATTCCAATTTAATGATCTCCGCTTAACCACCAATGCAGACGAAACGATTACAGCAGCGGTTAGCCTCAGCAATGAAGAAGGGGAAGTACTTGAATTCCTTGCCAATGGTCAAGGGTCAGTTGAAGCGATCTTTAATGCGATTGATAAATTCTTCAACCAAACCGTTCGCTTGACCTCATACAATATCGATGCAGTGACAGATGGGATCGATGCCCAAGCCCGTGTCTTGGTATCTGTGGAAAATGTCGATACAGATACGATTTTCAATGCCTCTGGTTTGGACTTTGACGTATTGAAAGCCTCTGCCATCGCTTATATCAATGCCAACACGCTGGTTCAAAAAGAGAATGCGGGTGAGATGGGACGAGCTGTCTCCTACCGTGATCTTCCACAAGCCTAAGAGGAAATAAACATGACAAAGAAAATTGTAACACTTGCAGGAGATGGGATTGGCCCTGAGATCATGGCAGCTGGACTAGAGGTCCTCGCAGCCGTTGCTCCCAAAATTGGCTTTGATTATAGTCTAGAAGACAAACCTTTTGGGGGTGCTGGGATTGATGCAGCTGGCCACCCACTTCCCCAAGATACTCTCGAAGCAGCTAAAGGAGCGGATGCTATTCTTCTCGCAGCCATCGGAAGTCCTGAGTATGATAATGCTCCTGTTCGTCCCGAACAAGGCCTGCTCGCTATTCGCAAGGAATTAAATCTCTTTGCAAATATTCGTCCTGTACGGATTTTTGAAGCCTTGAAACACTTGTCTCCTTTGAAACCAGAGCGTATCGAGGGTGTCGACTTTGTGGTCGTGCGTGAATTGACAGGTGGGATTTACTTTGGAGAGCATATCTTGAAAGAAGATACAGCGCGCGATATCAATGATTACAGTACAGAAGAAATCCGTCGGATTATGCGACAAGCCTTCAAGATTGCACAAGGACGTGGCAAGAAAGTGACCAGTATCGATAAGCAAAATGTTCTGGCAACGTCTAAATTGTGGCGCCAAGTGGCAGAAGAAGTTGCTAAAGAATTTCCAGATGTGACCTTAGAGCACCAGCTTGTCGATAGTGCGGCCATGATCATGATTACCAATCCAGCCCGTTTTGATGTCGTAGTGACAGAGAATCTATTCGGAGATATCTTATCTGACGAATCCAGCGTCCTTCCTGGAACACTAGGCGTGATGCCGTCTGCCAGTCATTCTGACCAAGGACCAAGCATGTACGAGCCGATTCATGGTTCAGCTCCGGATATTGCTGGACAAGGGATTGCTAATCCGATTTCTATGATCCTGTCCGTTGCCATGATGCTCCGAGACAGTTTTGGAGAAACAGCAGGTGCAGAAATGATTGAAGAAGCAGTCAATCAAACCTTGAATCAGGGGATTTTGACCCGAGATCTCGGTGGTCAGGCTTCGACTGCAGAGATGACTGCAGCCATTATTGGGAATCTCTAAGATGACTTGGAGAGATCGCTGTTTAATGGTCATTGCTCTTTGGAATGGTATGGTCTTTCTGACCTATGGCTTAGATAAGCGAAAAGCCATTCAAAACAGATGGCGGATTCCTGCAAAGGTCCTCTTACTCGAGAGCTGGCTACTTGGTGGATTTGGAGCTCTTATAGGTGGGCATCTCTTTCACCACAAGGTACGAAAATGGTATTTCCAAGTCACCTGGTGGATGAGTAGTCTTCTCTTAGCAGGTGTCCTCTTTCTAATCCTTCAATGGATTCCCTAACAAGAAGATAAATGGAGAAAGACGATGAGTGGAAAATCTATCTTTGATAAACTTTGGGACCACCACGTGATTACAGGAGTAGAAGGGCAACCCCAACTCATGTATGTGGACCAACACTATATCCACGAAGTGACGAGTCCCCAAGCCTTTCAAGGATTACGGGATACAGGACGCAAGGTTCGACGACCCGATTTAACCTTTGGAACCTTTGATCATAATGTTCCAACGGTCAATATTTTTGATATTCGAGATGTCATTTCAAAGGCCCAGATTGATAAATTAGCTGAGAATGTAGTAGAATTTGGGATTGATCATGCAGGTCACGGTTCTGCTAAGCAAGGAATCGTGCATATGGTGGGTCCTGAAACTGGTCGGACCCAGCCAGGAAAATTTATTGTCTGTGGAGACAGCCACACCGCAACCCACGGAGCCTTCGGTGCCATTGCCTTTGGGATTGGAACCAGTGAAGTGGAGCATGTCTTTGCCACCCAAACCCTCTGGCAAGTCAAACCAAAGAAGATGTTGGTCGAATTCACCGGTACCCCACAAAAAGGGATCTATTCAAAAGATTACATTTTAGCTTTGATAGCGCATTATGGTGTTGCGTGTGGAGTTGGCTATGTCGTAGAGTATCGGGGAGAAGCGATTGATCGCTTGACCATGGAAGAACGGATGACCATCTGCAATATGTCGATCGAGTTTGGATCCAAAATGGGGATCATGAATCCAGATCAGACGACCTTTGACTACCTTCGGGGACGCGAATGTGTGCCAAGTGATTTTGAGGCCGCAGTAGCTGACTGGAAGACTCTGGTCAGTGATGACGATGCCGTTTATGACAAGGTCATCCGTATGGATGTATCTGAACTAGCTCCGATGGTGACTTGGGGGACCAATCCTTCTATGGGAGTGGACTTTGAGACACCCTTCCCAGAGATTCGGGACATGAATGATGAACGGGCTTATCATTATATGGATTTAGAGCCTGGTCAAAAACCAGCAGACATTGAATTAGGCTATATCTTTATCGGTTCTTGTACCAATGCGCGTCTTAGCGATTTGGAGTTGGCAGCCAAGTTTGTGAAAGGCAAAAAAATCGCGCCCAACTTAACAGCCATTGTCGTACCTGGCTCTCGTCCAGTCAAGCAAGCCGCTGAAAAGTTAGGCTTGGATCAAATCTTTATGGATGCAGGCTTTGAATGGCGTGATCCAGGTTGCTCCATGTGTCTCGGGATGAACCCAGACAAGGTGCCGGATGGCGTCCATTGTGCCTCTACTAGCAATCGAAACTTTGAAGATCGCCAAGGCTTTGGGGCCAAGACCCATCTTTGTAGCCCCGCTATGGCCGCTGCAGCAGCAATTGCTGGTCGCTTTGTCGATGTGCGCCAATTGCCAGAAGTCGAGTAAAAGGAAGAATCATGGAGAAATTTACCATTTATACAGGGACAACGGTTCCCTTGATGAACGATAATATTGATACTGACCAAATCCTCCCCAAACAATTCTTGAAGTTGATTGATAAAAAAGGTTTTGGTAAATACCTCATGTATGCTTGGCGCTACTTGGATGATCAGTATACCGAGGATCCAGATTTTATCTTTAACAGGCCAGAATACCGCCAGGCAACTATTTTGATCACTGGTGACAATTTTGGGGCTGGCTCCTCTCGGGAGCACGCAGCCTGGGCATTAGCTGATTATGGCTTTAAGGTCGTTATCGCTGGATCCTTCGGAGATATTCATTACAATAATGAGCTCAATAATGGCATGCTTCCGATTGTGCAACCGCTAGAAGTTCGTCAAAAATTGGCAAGCTTGCAGCCGACAGATCCAGTGACGGTGGATTTGGAAGAGCAGAAGATTATCTCACCTGTTGGAGAGTTTTGCTTTGAGATCGATCAAGATTGGAAGCATAAATTGCTCAATGGGTTGGATGATATCGGGATTACGCTTCAGTACGAAGACTTGATCGCAGCATATGAGAAGAATCGGCCAGCTTACTGGCAATGATAAAATTGTATACTTAATTACGAATTTTCTGAAAATATATTGAAATTGAGACTAGTTTTTGATACAATACTAAAAAGAATAGAAAAGGAAAGAGACTTATGACAAAACACATTCAATGGGACGGACAACTTTCACAAGAAGGATTTGAAATTTTGAAAGGAGAGGGTGGCTGTATCGTCTGCCCTACAAAAGTTGGCTACATCATCATGACCAGCGACAAGGCTGGATTGGAACGGAAGTTCGAAGCCAAAGAACGCAACCGCAACAAACCAGGTGTTGTTCTTTGTGGAAGCATGGATGAACTTCGTGCCCTTGCGCAATTGAATCCTGAAATCGAAGCCTTCTACCAAAAACATTGGGATGAAGATATCTTGCTTGGTTGTATCCTTCCATGGCGTGAAGATGCCTATGCAAAATTACAGGCCTTCGGAGATGGACGTGAAGAACTCATGACAGATGTGCGTGGAACCAGCTGTTTTGTCATTAAATTTGGTAAAGCTGGTGAGCAAATTGCCAAAGAAATGTGGGAAAAAGAAGGGAAGATTGTTTATGCTTCATCCGCAAACCCTTCAGGTAAAGGTAACCGTGGGAAGGTCGAAGGAATCGGTGAGCGTATCGAAGGTGCCGTGGACTTGGTTATCGAAGCTGATGATTATGTAGCTTCTATCCAACCAGACAAAACCATTGAAACGCGTTATGAACAAGGAGTGATGGTTTCGATGGTCGATGCGGAAGGTAAGCTAATCCCAGAACAAGGAGCAGGTAGCCGTTCTGTCAATACTTGTCCAGTTGTGATTCGTAAGGGATTGGATATCGATAAGATCATGATGCACTTATCCGATCATTTCAACTCTTGGAACTACCGCCAAGGGGAATACTATTAAGAAACAGAAAAATGCATTCCACTTTGGGATGCTCTTTTTGTGAAAGGACAAAAGATGGTATAATAGAGAAAACGATGTTCCAATAGAAAGGGAATTGGTATGATTTCCAGAAGAGCATTTATCGATAAAGTAAATCAGGAAGGTTTTTCATTCAACATTCAAATCCCATGGTGGTGGTATAAAGACTTCAAGTTATTGGTTTGGAAAAAAAGGCTCTCTGAGGAGCAACTCTATCAGCTATTTCTTTCACTTTGTAGGGAGATAGAAGACCGGAGAATGCAAGCGGTAGCGGATAAGAGGAAGTATCAGACTGGATTTTATGTCGCTGCATGCAATGGTCGCGAGTTTCGCTTTGAGTTTGTATTCAAAAAGAATCAACAACTAAGAGTTTTTAATCTATTTGAGACAGTCAATGGTCGGAAGAAACTAACCTTGATGGATTTGCTTGATTACATAATGGATTGACGATTTATAGAAACAATAAGGGTTCACTACAGATTGATAAAAGAAAGAGTGGTTCTATGATTTCAAGAGATGAATTTTTAGAAAGAATGAATCGGGAGGGATTTTCATTTAGCATTGAAATCCCGCGCAGAAATTTTTCGGATTTTAAATCATTGGTTCGGAGAAGAAGAATTTCAGAAGAAGACCTCTATCAGCTGTTTTACAACTATTGTCAGGAACCAGAAAACTGTCTAAAAGAAGCAGGAGAGAAGCGACGCTTGCTCTTCAATAAATTTCCAGTTAGTCCTGTTCATGATAAATATAAAACAAAATTTGATACAGTGGCGCCGAATGGACGCGAATTCCGCTTTGAGTTTGTCTTTAGTAATGACAATCGTTTAAAAGTTTATCACATAATCGAAACTGTTAATGGTCGCAGGAAAAAGACTCCTATGGAAATACTGATGGACTTAGTCGATGCTTTATAGTGGATCTTGATTTAAGAATAAAAAAACAAGGTATTTTTACTGAGGCTATAGCTTAGATAACCAGGCAGCATAAAAAAAGCTGCCTTTCTCTTTGTTCAAAGCTTAACGTTAGTGACTCGTCATAAATCTTTCAAAGAGGGATTTGTTTTACTTGTTACCATTCTTAAATCCTTCCAATTTCCAGTGGATGATGGTCTTCTCCATCCTTCTTTGAGTCTCTATAACAAGGACTAGGCTAGAGGGGCTAAACATTTCTTCTGTATCTTTTATTCGATGAAAAACAACCTCTCCTATTTGATTGCCTACCAGCTAGTAGTTATCGAAGTACGGTTTGGAAATAGACAACAGGTAAAAGGGCTCTATTTTTGCGATAGAGACTTTTTTTTATAAGTAGGGGTTGAACCGTAAAGTTAGAATATGGTAGTAGGAGTTTTCTAACTGGTTGAAATTTGGTACACTAGAGCTATGAAGATGGAAGATACAATTAATAAAGCGTTCATTTTAGGGGCTACAGGAGGGATTGGCCGGCAGCTAGCGAAAGAACTGGCAAGAAGTCTGGATTATCTGGTCTTAGTAGGTCGAGATGCTGATAAACTCTCCCAAGTCAAAAAAGAACTAACTGGGAGCAAGGCGCAACTGTCAATCCTAACATTAGATATGCTAGATCAAATGGCTCTAGAAGCTTTTGTAGAGAACCTAGATGCAGATCTTCTTGTCAATTGTGCGGGATTAGCCTATTTTTCCCGTGAGAGTGACCTTGATTCAGCCAGTGAGCAAGACCTCTGGCAAGTCAATTACCACGCTCCGGTCCAACTAATTAAGCAGTTAGTGCAGAAGAATCAGAAGATCCACTTGGTCCAGCTGTCATCTCTGGCTGCTCTTTTTCCTCATTCCTATCTAGCAGCCTACAGTTCCAGTAAGGCTGCCTTGCAGACCTACACTCTTGCTCTCCAGGAGGAACTGAGGCAATCAGATTCCCCGGTCCAGCTAGGTCTCTATATTCTTGGACCAGTCCAAACAGCTATTTTTCCTCCCAAACTTGTAGAAGCATTGGGTGGCAGTCGCTTGCAGATGAAGCCCAAGAAAGTTGCTCAGCAGTTGATCCGATTTATAGAAAGGGATATTTCCTATGCTGTTATCGGCCTTCGCTATCGCTTGCTCGTTTGGCTAGGTAGAATGCTTCCCAAAAGATGGATCATCCGTCTCCTTGCTAGATATTTACGAAAGGGACTTGATAGATGAAATTTGTATTTATATTTTTAGGCGTTTCTTATCTTCTCTTATTTCTCGTCCGTTGGTTGCTGTCCTTTACTTATTATAAAAAAGGTCAGGCTCATTCTGCTGATTTCCCAGAAGAGCTTTTTACAGTGGTCCAACCAATTCTCTCTGGTGATCCTCGTTTAGAGAGTGATTTGCGGGCTAATCTTCAGCAAACAGAAGCAGTGGAATTCTACTGGTTGATTGACCAGTCTGATATAGAAGCCCAACGAGTAGCAGATCAGATTTGCCAAGAGGCTTCCTTTGCCCAACGCATTCGAATCTTTCTCATTGAAGACGTCCCTCAAGGTATTAATCCCAAGAGTTACAAGATTGAGCAGGTTGTAGAGGAGCTAACTCGGCCTTATCTGATTGTTTTGGACGATGATAGTGTGATTGATTTTTCTAAAATGGGTGAGCTAACTGCCTATTTGGGTCAAGAGGTCATTCTGACAGGTATTCCTTATAACCAGGAGAGAAGCAATTTCTGGTCCAAGCTGGTCGCAGCATTCGTTAATGGCAATTCTTTTATTACCTATTTTACTATGGCAGAAGTTGAGGCAAATCACTCCATCAACGGGATGTTTTATATCCTACCGGTAGAACTTGCAAAAGAACAGGGGCTTTTCACAGCGATTAAGGATTATCTATGTGATGATTTAGCCGTGGCCGATTTTTTAAGGAGTAAAGGAGTATCCATTATCCAAACACGGGTCACCTGTAATGTTCGAACCACTATCAAGGATGCCAAGCAATATCTGCTCCAGATGAAGCGTTGGCTTCTCTTTAGCTCTATTTATCTCAAAGAACACATGGACTGGAAGGTCTTTTTCCTCATAGGTTTACCGAGTTTTCTGCCTCTTCCAGGGTTAATCCTAAGTCTTTTTTTAGGTTGGCCTTATCTTCTTCTAGTCTTTGTCTTACTGGGATTCAAGGCAGTATGGATGCTCCTCTATCGACAAAGCATTCTATCCAATCGCCTACACTTGGATGAAGTCATCTACGAAGTGATGAATGATTTTCTGCTTCCTTGGCTGTTTATCTGTGTTCTAATGACTCCTCCTGTGATTCATTGGCGGGGGCGGAAGATTCGAGTGACGGATGGAAAGATTCGTTATGAGTAAGATGAAGTCCTATCTAGACCGTTTGTCTGCTTTGTCTCCTGATCAGACCATGCTAGACTCTGATCGCTTGGTTCTCTTTCTTAGTGGGAGCAGTGATATTACTTGTGCCGGGTTGACAGCTGGGCAGTTAGATCTCCTCCATGCTATTTGTCCTTCCGGTTACTCAGTAGTAGCCAGCAATTTTCCCTTCAATCAAGATTTTGAACATATAAATTCTCCGCAAGTATCCCTCTTGTTGGCTGCTACATCCAATGTTATCTACTATTGGCATACGATTTTGAACTTTCGTTTCCAAAAGTTGTTACAGGAGCACTTGTCTCCCTTGTTGGAAGCGCAGGAAGTAGTGCTTGTTTGTAAGAGTTCAGGGGTCAATATGCTGACCCAGTGGCTCAGAAGTTTAGGGAATCAGGTCACCCTTCCAAGATTGCGCGTGATAGCGCTTGGCCCGGTTTCCCAGCTTCTCTTACGTCAAAAAGAACTAGAGCTACTGGTCATCAAAGGAAAGAAAGATCCTTATTCACGTATTCTGGATCGCCACTCAGCGGATATTCAAGTGGATACGGATCATTATAGCTATGAATACAGAGAAGATGTGAAAGGAATCATCTATGACTGGATTAGAAAAAGTGATAAAAATCGATGTGATTAGCGTTCCCTTTAGTGGCCATTTGTTTCCCACCTTGACCCTGGTGAAACCCTTGCTGGAGGATCCGCGTTTTCAGATCCGTGTTATTACAGGTTTTCAGAAAAAGGCATTGGTTGAGCAGATTGGTTTTGACTGCCTTGCCTTGTTTCCTGATCGTCCGACTGTGATGGAAGATATAGCCAATACAGCCAAGCAAGCAAATCTATTGATCATGTACCAACAATTAATGGACAATAGCAGACTGATCCCTGAGGTTTTCGACGAAATAAATCGAATTTGGGAGGCTGAAGGAAGACCAGACTTGGTTATTGCAGATTTTGTAGCAGCTCCTGAAGGTATGTTAGCTGATCGTTTGGAAATTCCCTGGATTACGACCATTCCAAGTCCAGTAGCGATTGAAAGTCGTACGACAACCCCTGCATATCTGGGAGGCTGGAAACCGCATCAGGGCATCTTCTATAAGTGGAGAGATGCACTAGGCAGGAAAGTCATTCGTTTGGCAAAGAAGGCTGGATTTGCTCTGGTTAAGAAGAATCTCGATACCCTAGAGGGTTTCAAATTGTATCGCGAAGATGGGACAGAAGCGATCTATTCTCCCTATTCAATCTTGGCTCTGGGCATGAAAGAGTTGGAGTTTCGAGACGATTTTCCATCCCAGCTTAAATGGGTTGGTTATCGCTGTCTATCTTTTGACAGACTTCCTCAAGAGCAGAAGCAGTATTTCACTAGCTCTAACAAGCGGGTCTTCGTCACTTGCGGGACTCATTTAAAATGGGAAAAAGAGCGGATGGTGGAGTATGCAAAGCTTTTGAGCCAAGAATATCCTGACTATGTCTTTTACGTTACCCTAGGCGACCCTAGTGGTTTGGAGCATCCACCTAGCATGTTGTCGGAAAATCTTCTGATCTTTGATTACCTCCCTTATTCAGATGTTTTAGATCAAATGGATTTTGCCATTCATCATGCAGGTGCAGGGATCATGATGGGTTGTATTGATCTTGGGATTCCAAGTTTGATTTTGCCCCAGGACTATGATCAGTTTGACAATGCAGTTCGGGCTGAGTTATTCCAAATAGGTTTGGTCTCTCGTAAAAAAACGGAATCCGAAGTCTTGCGCTTATTTAATGAATTGGTTTCTAGGGAAGATTGGACTCATCTAAAGGTCCTCGCTCAACAAAGCAAGGCTTATCAACCAACAGAGATTCTTTATCAAGAAATAGAGAGACTCTTGAAAGTGACCTTATAGAGGAAGTGGAGGGGAGACTTCTATTTGCTTTCTTTCAGAGACCTTCCATTGATGAACATAAAAAAACTAGAGCAAAAGCCCTAGTTTTTTTGTTTTTGATGGGTAATATTTTTGCCCCAGGTGACGATATTTTCATCCTTGTTGAGGATACGTTTGATGTTGTCCTTGTGGCGGATGATAATCAAGGTCGCCAGTGCGAGGACGATAATGGTAAAGATGATATCGTAGCTTGGGAGGATCCAACCAGTCAGTGGGAGGATGAGGACTCCGATACTAGCCAAGATTGCCACGGTCACACTGGAAAAAGAAATCATACTTGTCAGATAGAGGCTGCTAAAGAAATAAATGGCTAGGATAAAGAGGAAGAGAGGGGAGAAGCCGATGAGGACTCCTGCACTGGTCGCGACTGCCTTGCCTCCTTTAAAGCCTGCAAAAATGGGGAAGGTATGACCAAGAACTGCGAGAAGACCAAAGACCATTGGCGAAATCCCTGTAACCCCAAAAATAGTCGGCAATAAAACGGCCAAGGTTCCTTTAAGGAAGTCAACCGCAAAGACAACCAAACCAGCCTTCGTCCCTAGGATACGGAAGGTATTGGTGGTCCCTGTATTTCCAGAACCGTGTTCGCGTAGATTGATATTAAAGAAGGCTTTCCCAATCCACAAACCAGAAGGAATGGAGCCTAATAGGTATGCTAATACGAGTAAAAGAATTGTTTTCATCATAGTATCATTATATCAAAAATGCCTTGAATGAAAAAGAAAATGTTAGCAACAAGTGTTACATCGGACAAAAGCTTTTGAGATAATGCAGTGAAATGAGGTGCTTGAGAGAAGAAGGGAAAGAAAAATTTTGCAAAAATTCCTAAAAAGCTGTAATATAGAAAAGATGAACAAACAGGAGGTTCCTTGTGTCTAAAAAGGAAATCAACATTAATAATTATAATGACGATGCCATTCAGGTACTAGAAGGGTTAGATGCGGTCCGTAAACGTCCAGGGATGTATATTGGATCGACAGACGGAAATGGTCTCCACCATTTGGTCTGGGAAATTGTCGATAATGCCGTCGATGAAGCTCTATCTGGTTTTGGTTCTCAAATTGACGTTACGATTAACAAAGACGGTTCCCTATCTGTAGCGGACCAAGGTCGGGGGATGCCGACAGGGATGCATGCTATGGGGAAACCAACCGTTGAGGTCATCTTTACGATCCTCCACGCTGGAGGGAAGTTTGGTCAAGGGGGTTATAAGACCTCTGGTGGTCTCCACGGAGTGGGATCTTCCGTCGTGAACGCCCTCTCTAGCTGGCTTGAGGTTGAGATTACCCGTGATGGAGCAGTCTACAAGCAACGCTTTGAAGATGGTGGGAAACCAGTTACAACCCTTGAGAAGATTGGGTCGGCACCTAAGTCTAAGACGGGAACTAAGGTTACCTTCATGCCGGATCCAACCATCTTCTCAACGACGGATTTCAAGTTTAATACTATTGCAGAACGAATCAAGGAGTCGGCTTTCTTGCTCAAGGATGTAACGCTGACACTGACAGATCTTCGTAAGGAAGAAGACAACTACGTCGCCTTCCATTACGAGAATGGGGTACAGGATTTCGTTGAGTACTTGAATGAAGATAAGGAAACCTTGACGCCGGTTCTCTACTTTAATGGAGAATCAGAAGGCTTCCAAGTAGAAGTCGCTCTCCAGTACAATGATGGCTATTCTGACAATATCTTGTCCTTTGTCAATAATGTCCGCACCAAGGATGGGGGAACCCACGAAACTGGACTGAAGACAGCCATTACCAAGGCTATGAACGATTATGCAAGAAAGACGGGTCTTCTCAAAGAAAAAGACAAGAACCTAGAAGGATCCGACTACCGGGAAGGTCTTTCAGCTGTTCTTTCAATCTTGGTTCCAGAAGCCCATTTGCAGTTCGAAGGGCAGACCAAGGACAAACTAGGAAGTCCACTGGCACGGCCAGTCGTCGACGGGATTGTCGCTGACAAGTTGACCTTCTTCCTCATGGAAAATGGGGAATTAGCTTCCAATCTGATTCGCAAGGCCATTAAGGCCCGGGATGCGCGTGAAGCGGCTCGGAAGGCGCGAGATGAGAGTCGTAATGGGAAGAAGAACAAGAAAGATAAGGGACTCTTATCTGGTAAATTGACCCCAGCCCAGTCCAAGAATGCTGCCAAGAATGAACTCTATCTAGTCGAAGGAGACTCAGCTGGTGGATCGGCTAAGCAAGGTCGAGACCGCAAGTTCCAGGCCATCCTTCCACTTCGAGGGAAGGTTCTCAATACTGAGAAGGCCAACATGAGCGATATCCTCAAAAATGAGGAAATCAACACCATGATCTATACCATCGGTGCTGGAGTTGGGGCTGACTTTACTCTTGAAGATGCCAACTATGACAAGATTATCATCATGACCGATGCGGATACGGATGGGGCCCACATTCAGACCCTGCTCCTAACTTTCTTTTACCGGTATATGCGCCCCTTGGTTGAAGCAGGACGTGTCTATATCGCCATGCCTCCTCTTTACAAGATGTCTAAAGGCAAAGGGAAGAAAGAAGAAGTGGCTTATGCCTGGACTGATAGTGAATTGGAAGACCTACGTAGGACCTTTGGTCGTGGGGCAACCCTCCAACGTTATAAAGGGTTGGGGGAGATGAATGCGGATCAGCTTTGGGAAACAACTATGAACCCAGAAACCCGCACCTTGATCCGTGTCACCATTGATGATTTAGCTCGTGCAGAACGCCGTGTCTCCGTCCTAATGGGCGATAAGGCAGCTCCACGTCGCCAATGGATCGAAGATAACGTTAAGTTTACCTTGGAAGAAACGACAGCGTTTTAAGGAGTGCGAGTGATGGATAGTTCAGGACATTCGATTATATGGCTTTACTTAGGTTTTATTCTCTTAGTTTCATCGCCCTCAGCTATTTTTGATTTCTTTATGAATCATCGGAAAAAAAGATTACTAGGACTCTATGCACCGATCGTGTTTACTTTGTTCATGATCTTGATGCTTATTTTTAATTTAGAGGGCTCAGAATCCGCTGCTTTAGGGGCGACCTTTATCATGTTTTTATTTGGCTTTCCCTTGATTATAGGAGCCTTAGTCTACACACTGATTCGTTTGTGTTTCGTTTATAGGAAGAACCTGAGGAAGGGACTTTTGATTTTCCTATCCTATATCTTAGGACCCCTATTAATTGGTCTTCTTGGCTTGTGTGTGGTAATGACATTTCAGATTCATCAGTTCGTATTCATAGTTATTATTTTGATGATTCTGGTTTCCTATCTGCCTCCTCTATATCTCTATCATTTTGAGCGAGATCAGTAGGCTACGGGACGCTTCCTTAATAATATCTTGTCGTTGATTGTATAGAAAGTTCAGAAGTGATCAATAGTTTACTGCTCTAACCTGTTAAAAAATATCCAACACCTTTAAGTGATGAAGGAGTAAAAGATGAGAACTGATACAGAAATGATGAATCTGATTTTGCAAATAGGTGAATCCCTGCGAGTGGAAGCAGTAGCCTTATCCGGCTCGCGGGCCGATATCCACTCTCTAAGAGATGAGTTCCAAGATTATGATGTGGTCTATATTGTTGAGAATCTGAACGACTTGTTATCTGATTTATCTTGGCTAGACCAGTTTGGAATGCGTCTGATTGAACAGCACAATGTCCTTGGACACCGTCGTCTGTATCTCATGCTTTTTGAAGATGGGAATCGTATTGATTTAACCCTCTGCCCCAAGGAGTATATCCAAGAGTGGGTGGATAGTGAGGCTGGTTTCAAAGTCTTAAAAGACGACAAAGGTTTGTTTGAAGCCTATCAGCCCAATTCCAATCGCTACTGGACTTATCCGCCTACCGAAGAAGAATTTGCAGCCTCCTGCAATGAATTTTGGTGGGTGTCAGCCTACGTTGTCAAAGGGATTTGTCGCAAGCAAATCATTTATGCAACGGACCATCTCTACGGTATTTGTCAGCAAGAGTTGTTAAAAGTCTTGGCTTGGCAGGTAGCAAGGAAGCTTACGACAAACTCAGCAAATTTTTCAAAAATTATGCTGGGCTAACGAGTATGAGCTACGAGAAAGAGACAGAAGCTGTTAACCATTTGCTCAAGGAGCTAAAAGATACTGACTACCAAATTGCCCTTGCAACCCTGCATTTGACAACTCATGTAGAAACCTAGACAAAGGCGCAGGCTCAGTTTGAGAAAGCCTATAAGGAGCGCTTGACTGAGCAAAAGGGCAAGGCACCTAGTCAAAACAAGGAAGTCCGGGCGAAACTGCAAGAAATCTATGACTTCCTTGTGGATTTTACTGCAATCAACGCTTATGCTTATCCAGATAAAAAGCAGTATTCCGATCTCCGTGACCATCTCAACGCTATCCGTAGTCGCTATAAAAAACGCAAACCGGATATGAAGGTAACGGAAGCAGTGGGGAGTGCTAATTAAGTCTGACAGATTTGGAGGAATAGAAGATGATTATCAGACCTGCAAGCAGAAAAGATTGTCAAGCTATTTATAGCCTTTATCAAAGTGAAAATTGGCTTTCTTTTACAGAGGAAAAAGTGACATCTCTATTTTCAACAAATCTGTCTCATTACTTGGTGCTTGAAGAGGACCAGAAAATCCTTGGCTTTGCCCGTTATCTGACGGATGAAGTGCTGACGACCTTTTTAGCTGAAATAATTATTGATAAATCCCACCGCAGAAAAGGACTGGGACAGCAGCTGATTGAGGAGATCCACAAAAAATATCCTTTGACACGGATTGAATTAATATCTGAAGCAGATGGATTTTATCGGGCAATAAGTTTTAAGCCTGTTGGTACAGGATTTAGAAAATCTGAATGAAAGGAGACAGCCAATGACGCTTGACAACAAACTGGTTCTGACAGATTCGCTTGAACTAGCCAAGAAGGTTATGCGACGGAGGCTGCCCAAGTCTGTCTAGACTTTGCTTTTCAGCAAGCTAGCTTGTAAGAAGTTTACTCTTTTACATCCTTACTCAATCAACTTTCGCAAAAAGTCATGCAAAAACTGAGCATGGAATTTGTCAAAGAATTTGATAATGAAAAAGTTCCAGCAGACAGTCCGCTTTATAGACATGTCCTATACAGATTCAAGAGTTTCCACTAAAAAGGCAGGTATTCCCATGAGAACTGAAACTGAGATGTTTGATTTGATTTTGCAAACCGCAAAAGTGCTACAGGTCGATGCAGTCGCCATGTCCGGCTCGCGGATCAATCCACAGACCCAAGAAGATGAGTTCCAAGATTATGATGTGGTCTATATTGTTGATAATCTAGAAGACCTGATTTCTGATTTATCATGGCTAGACCAGTTTGGAATGCGTCTGATTGAACAGCACAATGTCCTTGGACACCGTCGTCTGTATCTCATGCTTTTTGAAGATGGGAATCGTATTGATTTAACCCTCTGCCCCAAGGAGTATATCCAAGAGTGGGTGGATAGTGAGGCTGGTTTCAAAGTCTTAAAAGACGACAAAGGTTTGTTTGAAGCCTATCAGCCCAATTCCAATCGTTACTGGACTTATCCACCTACCGAAGAAGAATTTGCAGCCTCCTGCAATGAATTTTGGTGGGTATCGGCTTATGTCGTAAAGGCCATTCGAAGAAGTCAACTCATCTATGCGACCGATCATCTCTATGGCATTTGCCAGCAAGAACTCCTCAAGGTCTTGGCTTGGCAGCTAGCAAGCGATAGGGGAACAGTCGATATCGGTAAGAGCTACAAGTACCTCTTTCACTATTTGCCAATTGAGAAGGAGAAGGAGTTCTCAGCTTTGCTAGATCTATCTAGTTTAGAGAAGATCAGTCAATCCTTATTTGCTACCATGAATGTTTTTGATCGGGAAGCTCAAATCCTAGCCCAAAAATCGGGATTTACCTATGATCAGGAAGTGGCTGAGAAGATGATGGTTTATGCTGAGGAAAAACTGTCAAATCATTGATCCAATCAACTATTTTAAACACTTTAAACTACAGAAAGGATCGTTTGGTTACTTGAAGTAACTGAATTCCTTTTTCTAAAAAATCTACTCAACATTCTTTGAAAGGAGTTGAACACGCCCTAAATACTGTGTGAAAAAGATAAATTCTCTTGTGAGCATGGCTCACTGCAAGAATTTCCTATTTTCACTTTGTATTTTACGGGCTTTGTATCCTATATGAGTAATATCCAAAATATGTCCTTAGAGGACATCATGGGAGAGCGCTTTGGTCGCTACTCCAAATACATTATTCAAGAACGGGCTCTTCCTGATATTCGGGATGGCTTGAAACCTGTTCAGCGGCGGATCCTTTATTCTATGAATAAGGATGGCAATACCCATGACAAGGGCTACCGCAAGTCGGCCAAGTCTGTCGGAAATATCATGGGGAATTTTCACCCTCACGGGGATAGTTCGATCTATGATGCCATGGTCCGCATGTCTCAAGACTGGAAGAATCGTGAGATTCTTGTTGAGATGCACGGTAACAATGGCTCTATGGACGGTGATCCACCGGCTGCCATGCGTTATACGGAAGCCCGTCTATCTGAAATTGCTGGTTATCTCCTTCAAGATATCGAAAAGAACACAGTGCCATTTGCCTGGAACTTTGACGATACAGAAAAAGAGCCAACTGTTTTGCCTGCAGCCTTTCCAAACCTTTTAGTCAATGGGGCGACTGGTATTTCTGCTGGTTATGCGACGGATATTCCGCCCCATAACCTTGCTGAAGTCATCGATGCCGTGGTCTACATGATCGACCATCCATCTGCCAAGGTAGACAAGCTCATGGAGTTTCTACCTGGACCTGATTTCCCGACCGGTGCCATTATCCAAGGTCGCGATGAGATCAAGAAAGCCTATGAAACTGGTAAGGGACGGGTGGTTGTCCGCTCTAAAACAGAGATTGAGCAACTCAAAGGCGGTAAGCAACAAATCGTCGTCACTGAGATTCCTTATGAGATCAACAAGGCCGTCTTGGTCAAGAAGATCGACGATGTTCGTGTCAATAACAAGGTGGCCGGTATTGCAGAAGTTCGAGATGAGTCTGACCGGGATGGTCTTCGTATTGCCATTGAGTTGAAGAAAGATGCCAATGCAGATTTGATCTTGAACTACTTGTTCAAGTATACAGATTTGCAGGTCAACTACAACTTCAATATGGTGGCGATTGATAACTACACACCACGTCAAGTGGGGATTTTACCGATTCTGTCTAGCTACATTGCTCACCGTCGAGATATCATTGTCGCTCGCTCTCGCTTTGACAAGGAAAAGGCCGAACGACGCCTCCACATTGTAGAGGGATTGATTCGCGTCATTTCTATCCTTGATGAAGTCATCGCTCTGATCCGTGCTTCTGATAACAAGGCAGATGCTAAGGAAAACCTTAAGATCAGCTACGATTTCACCGAAGAACAAGCAGAAGCCATTGTCACCTTGCAACTGTACCGTTTGACCAATACAGATATTGTCACCTTGGAAGAAGAGCATGCTAACCTCAAGGAGCAAATCGCGACCTTGGCCGCTATCATTGGGGATGAACGGACCATGTTCAATCTCATGAAGAAGGAATTGCGTGAAGTTAAGAAGCTCTTTGGTAATCCGCGTCGCAGTGAGTTGCAAGATACTGCTAAAACGATTGAGATTGATACAGCCAGCCTCATTGTCGAAGAAGAAACCTTCGTGAGTGTGACCCGTGCTGGATATATCAAACGAACCTCTCCTCGTTCTTTCAATGCCTCAACAGTGGAAGAAGTCGGTAAGCGGGACGACGATGAATTGATTTTCCTAGAGCCTGCTAAGACTACCCAGCATCTCTTACTCTTTACCAACTTGGGAAATGCCATTTATCGACCTGTTCATGAATTAGCAGATACCAAGTGGAAGGACATCGGCGAACACCTCAGTCAAACCTTGACCAATTTTGAGCAGGAAGAAGAAATACTTTTTGCAGAGATTGTGGATCAGTTTGAGGGTGTGAGCTACTTTGCAGCTACCCAACAAGGCCAAATCAAGCGCTTTGAACGCAAGGAATTGAGCCCATGGCGGACCTATCGTTCTAAATCAACGAAGTACGCTAAGCTGAAAGACCAAGAGGACCGTATCGTAGCGGTTGCACCAGTTGTCCTCGAGGACATCATGATCATTACCCAAAATGGCTATGGTCTGCGCTTCAATATTGAAGAGGTGCCAGTAGTTGGTGCCAAAGCAGCAGGTGTTAAAGCTATTAACCTCAAAGACGGAGATCAAGTTGCTGCCGCCTTTAAGTCGACGACTCCAAGCATGTACATTCTGACCCAGCGAGGCAGTCTCAAACGGATGTCACAAGATGATATTCCTGTGACCAGCCGTGCCAAACGTGGTCTTCAAGTCTTACGTGAATTGAAGTCTAAACCACACCGTGTCTTCAAGGCAGGTCCAGTCTTTACGGACAAAGGAGATTTCGATCTCTTTACGAGCCAGGAAGAAGTGGGAGAGCAGGATCAAATCCTTCAGATTACCTCCACAACAGGTCAGGTGACAGAGGTTGATCTGACTCAATTAAGTCTTTCAGAAAGAACAAGTAATGGATCCTTCATAAATGACACCATTTCGGATCATGAAGTTTTTTCTGCCACCATCAAATAAAAGAAAGTGTCGGTCTGTTACAAGACTGACTTTCTTTAAAAATAAATTTTCTGAAAATTGAAAATATCACTTGAAATTCTCATGAAATGGTGTACAATAGTCTACATAGATTGAGAAATTGAATGGACCTGAACCAGGTCGAATAGAAAGAATTTAAGGAGTACGATCATGACAGTATCACTTGATTGGGAAAACCTTGGCTTTTCATATATGAAATTACCCTTTCGCTATTTAGCTCATTACCGCAATGGAGCATGGGAAAAAGGCGGATTAACTGAAGATGCGACTTTGCATTTGTCAGAGTCGTCTCCTAGCTTGCATTACGGTCAGCAAGCCTTTGAAGGGTTGAAAGCCTACCGTACAAAAGATGGAAGCATCCAATTGTTCCGTCCAGATGAAAATGCCAAACGTTTGCAACGGACATCCGATCGTTTGCTGATGCCACAAGTTCCAACGGACATGTTTGTCGATGCTTGTAAGGCAGTTGTGAAAGCCAACGAAGATTACGTTCCACCGTATGGTACTGGAGGAACTCTTTACCTCCGTCCGCTATTAATTGGGGTTGGAGATATCATTGGAGTCAAGCCTGCTGATGAGTATATCTTTACCATTTTTGCTATGCCAGTTGGAAACTACTTTAAAGGTGGTTTGGTGCCGACTAATTTTTTGATTCAAGATGAATATGACCGTGCTGCTCCTCATGGTACAGGTGCAGCCAAGGTTGGTGGGAACTATGCGGCTAGCCTTTTACCTGGTAAATTAGCCAAGACTCAGAACTTTTCTGACGTGATTTATTTGGATCCAGCAACTCATACTAAGATTGAAGAAGTCGGATCGGCCAATTTCTTTGGAATCACAGCCAACAATGAATTTGTGACCCCATTGAGTCCTTCTATCCTACCATCGATTACCAAATATTCCTTGCTCTATCTAGCAGAGCACCGTCTTGGTATGACACCGATAGAAGGGGATGTTTATATCAATGAATTAGATCGCTTCGTTGAGGCAGGAGCTTGTGGTACCGCAGCTGTCATCTCCCCAATCGGTGGTGTCCAACACGGAGATGATTTCCATGTCTTCTATTCAGAAACAGAAGTAGGACCTGTCACACGGAAACTTTATGACGAATTGACAGGGATCCAATTCGGAGATGTTGAAGCGCCTGAAGGATGGATTATCAAAGTGGATTAACATTTAGGAACCTGCTACTAAGGTTCTCATTCAAGCTCATAAGGGTTCAAAATACCCTTGTGGGAGTGGGATTACGAAGGAATTTCTTTCTAACCCATTCCCTTTTTTCTTGCGTCATTATAAGAATTTTTGTAAAATAGAAAAAGTGAAAAGAGGTTTGAAATGAGTAAAAAAGATAAAAAAATTGAGATTCAAATCGTGGATAGCAAGGTGACAGTTGGTAAAGATACCTTCGATGGATTTACCTTGTCTATTGGAAAGAAAACGATTGGTGAAATTGCAGATATGGGAGAGCAGTTTGCCATTATCAAGAATGGAAATGTTGATTCCCTTTACAAAAAACTTGAAAAAGCCGTTGAAATTTTAATAGAAAATTATAATTTGAACAAATAAGGGCTTGCAATCATAATAAATCAATGGTATAATAGATCCTGTTGATTTATATGGAGAGATAGCGAAGAGGCTAAACGCGGCGGACTGTAAATCCGCTCCTTCGGGTTCGGGGGTTCGAATCCCTCTCTCTCCATTTCATTCTTGGGGTATAGCCAAGCGGTAAGGCAAGGGACTTTGACTCCCTCATGCGTTGGTTCGAATCCAGCTACCCCAGTTCTAGGTAATATCAGATAAGGTGGTAAAATATCTACTCAGGTATTTTATTTCTTTATATGAAGATGTCGTTGTAGATCATTTTGATTACGTTGCGAGTGCTTGCTTAGGAAAAATAATTATAAGTATGTCAAGTTTAGAAAACTTGATTGTTGGAGGATTTTTTAGATGAATGAATTTGAAGATTTGCTAAACAGTGTTAGCCAAGTTGAACCAGGTGACGTTGTTACTGCTGAAGTATTGACAGTTGACGCTAACCAAGCTAACGTTGCAATCTCTGGAACTGGTGTCGAAGGTGTTTTGACTCTTCGCGAATTGACAAACGATCGTGATGCTGACATCAACGACTTGGTAAAACCAGGTGAAACACTTGAATTGCTTGTTCTTCGTCAAGTAGTTGGTAAAGATACTGATACAGTAACTTACCTTGTATCTAAAAAACGTTTAGAAGCTCGCAAAGCATGGGACAAATTGGTCGGACGTGAAGAAGAAGTTGTTACTGTTAAAGGAACTCGCGCTGTTAAAGGTGGCCTTTCAGTTGAATTTGAAGGACTTCGTGGATTTATTCCAGCTTCAATGCTTGATACTCGTTTTGTACGTAACACTGAACGTTTCGTAGGTCAAGAATTTGATGCAAAAATCAAAGAAGTAGATCCAAAAGAAAACCGCTTTATCCTTTCTCGTCGTGAAGTTGTTGAAGCTGCATCAGCTGCTGCTCGCGCAGAAGTATTCGGTAAATTGAATGTTGGTGATGTTGTAACTGGTAAAGTTGCCCGTATCACTAGCTTCGGTGCTTTCATCGACCTTGGTGGTGTTGATGGATTGGTTCACTTGACTGAATTGTCACATGAACGCAACGTTTCACCTAAATCAGTTGTTACTGTAGGTGAAGAAATCGAAGTGAAAGTTCTTGACTTGAACGAAGAAGAAGGTCGTGTATCACTTTCATTGAAAGCTACAACACCTGGACCATGGGATGGTGTAGAACAAAAATTAGCTGCTGGTGATGTCATCGAAGGTACTGTTAAACGTTTGACTGACTTCGGTGCATTCGTTGAAGTATTGCCAGGTATTGATGGACTTGTTCACATCTCACAAATTTCACACAAACGTGTTGAAAATCCAAAAGATGTTCTTAAAGTTGGACAAGAAGTAACTGTTAAAGTTCTTGAAGTAAATGCTGCTGATGAACGTGTATCACTTTCTATCAAAGCTCTTGAAGAACGTCCAGCTCAAGAAGAAGGCGAAAAACAAGAAAAACGTCAACAACGTCCACGTCGTCCAAAACAAGAAAAACGTGATTTTGATCTTCCAGAAACTCAAACTGGATTCTCAATGGCTGACTTGTTTGGTGATATCGAATTATAATATTTTTAAAGCTTACCTTTTGGTAAGCTTTTTTTACTTGTAATATACTTAAAAATTTGATATACTATAACAGTTGCCACCCTTAGTGTAATGGATATCACGTAAGATTCCGGTTCTTGAGATGGGGGTTCGATTCCCTCAGGGTGGAAAGAAGAAAAGGTTGAGTTTCTCAACCTTTTTTGTTTTTCCAGAGTAAAAAAAGACTCACTATCATTAGAGAGTCTTATCACTGATTGATTAGTTTTTAGATGCTTCTTGGAATTCAGGGTTTTTCCATGCTTCATCAATGATGGCTTGTAATTCTTTTGCAGAAGCGTGCATTTTTTGAAGTTCAGCATCATTCAATGGGATATTTACTGGACGTACGATACCGTGTCCACCTACAACAGCTGGTTGACCGATAAAGACATCGCTGATACCATATTGGCCTTCTTGGAATACTGAAAGTGGAAGCACTGCATTTTCATCATCAAGGATTGCTTTAGTGATACGAGCAAGGGCAACTGCGATACCGTAGTATGTAGCACCTTTTTTGTTGATGATAGTGTAAGCAGCATCACGAACACCTTCGAACAATTCGATCAATTCAGTTTCTTTAACGTTTTGAGTGTCTTTAAGGAATTCTTCAAGGTTTACACCGGCGATGTTAGCGTGTGACCATACGGCGAATTCTGAGTCCCCGTGTTCACCCATGATGTAGGCGTGCACTGAACGAGCATCGACATCCAATTTTTCAGCAAGAGCTTGACGGAAACGAGCTGAGTCAAGTGAAGTACCTGAACCAATAACGCGTTCTTTAGGGAATCCAGAGAATTTCCATGTAGAGTATGTCAAAACGTCAACTGGGTTAGCAGCGACAAGGAAGATACCGTTAAATCCTGATTCAACAACTTGTGTTACGATTGATTTGTTAATGGCAAGGTTTTTACCAACAAGATCAAGACGAGTTTCACCTGGTTTTTGAGGAGCACCTGCAGTAATTACAACAAGATCAGCGTCTGCACAGTCAGCGTACTCAGCCGCATAGATCTTCTTAGGTGAAGTAAAGGCAAGGGCGTGGCTAAGGTCAAGCGCATCTCCAACAGCTTTTTCGTGCAATTGAGGAATTTCAATAATTCCAAGCTCTTGTGCAATTCCTTGGTTGACAAGTGCAAATGCGTAAGATGAACCTACAGCACCGTCACCGACAAGGATAACTTTTTTGTGTTGTTTAGTCAAAGTCATGAGTCTAAACGTCTCCTTCTTATTTTTTTGAGATAGATTCTCATACGATTTCATTCTACCACTTTTGCCAGTCTTTGTCATCTGATATAGTGGCAATCCTTTATGTAAACGTTTTTACTCTTGTGTTCGTTAGAAGAAAAAAAGGCTAAAATGTGTTATAATAGTATGGTGAATTAAGTAAAGAGAGGCATTTTTTGAATGCAGGATAATAATCTAATTGATGTTAATTTAACATCAGAAATGAAGACGAGTTTTATTGATTATGCCATGAGCGTAATCGTGGCTCGTGCGCTCCCTGATGTTCGTGATGGCCTGAAACCCGTTCACCGTCGTATTTTATACGGAATGAATGAATTGGGTGTCACTCCTGACAAACCACATAAAAAATCAGCCCGTATTACAGGGGATGTTATGGGTAAATACCACCCACACGGAGATTCCTCTATTTATGAAGCCATGGTTCGGATGGCGCAATGGTGGAGCTATCGCTATATGCTAGTGGACGGCCATGGGAACTTTGGTTCTATGGACGGAGATGGGGCCGCTGCACAACGGTATACAGAAGCCCGTATGAGCAAGATCGCACTTGAGATGTTGCGGGATATCAATAAGAATACAGTTGATTTTGCAGATAACTATGATTCCAGTGAACGGGAGCCCTTGGTGCTACCAGCACGCTTCCCTAACCTTCTTGTAAATGGCGCTACAGGAATTGCTGTAGGGATGGCTACTAATATTCCTCCTCATAATCTCGGTGAAACGATAGATGCCGTCAAATTGATGATGGATAATCCTGAAGTGACCACTCGTGAACTCATGGAAGTGCTGCCTGGTCCAGATTTTCCAACTGGAGCCTTGGTCATGGGAAGATCAGGTATTCATAAGGCCTATGAAACAGGGAAAGGCTCAATTGTTCTTCGCTCTCGTACGGAAATCGAGGAAACGAAGAGTGGCCGTGAACGCATTGTCGTAACGGAATTTCCATATATGGTCAATAAGACCAAGGTCCATGAACATATCGTGCGCTTGGTGCAAGAAAAACGGATTGAAGGGATTACTGCTGTACGAGATGAATCCAACCGTGAAGGGGTTCGTTTTGTCATCGAGGTACGTCGGGATGCCTCTGCCAACGTTATTTTGAACAATCTTTTCAAGATGACGCAAATGCAGACCAACTTTGGTTTCAATATGTTGGCCATCCAAAATGGTGTTCCAAAAATTCTTTCTCTTCGCCAGATTTTGAGTTCTTATATTGAGCACCAAAAAGAAGTAGTGACTCGTCGGACCATCTTTGATAAAGAGAAGGCGGAAGCTCGTGCGCATATCTTGGAAGGTCTCTTAATCGCTCTTGATCACATCGATGAAGTTATCCGGATTATCCGCAATAGTCAGACTGACGCGGAAGCCCAAGCTGAATTGATGTCTAAATTCAAACTCTCTGAACGCCAAAGCCAGGCTATTTTGGATATGCGTCTTCGTCGTTTGACTGGTTTGGAACGCGACAAGATCCAAAGCGAATACGATGATTTGGTTGCCTTGATTGCTGATTTGACGGATATTTTAGCAAAACCAGAGCGTGTGGCTGCAATCATCAAGGAAGAATTGGAAGAAGTCAAACGCAAGTTTGGTGATCCTCGTCGCACAGAATTGATGGTTGGAGAAGTTCTTTCTCTTGAAGATGAGGACTTGATTGAAGAAACAGACGTCTTGATTACCCTGTCCAACAAAGGGTACATTAAACGCTTGGATCAAGCTGAATTTACTGCTCAAAAACGTGGTGGTCGTGGGGTTCAAGGTACAGGAGTCAAGGATGATGACTTTGTTCGTGAATTAGTTTCTACAAGCACCCATGATCACTTGCTCTTCTTTACTAATAAAGGGCGTGTCTATCGTCTAAAAGGCTATGAGATTCCCGAATATGGTCGAACAGCCAAGGGTCTACCGATTGTTAACCTGTTGAAATTGGACGATGGAGAGTCCATACAAACCATTATCAATGTTGAGCAAGACCGAAGTGATGAAGCCTATCTCTTCTTTACGACTCGACAAGGTTTGGTGAAACGGACCAATGTAGCAGAATTTTCTAATATCCGTCAAAATGGGTTGAAAGCCTTGAACCTACGAGACGAGGATGAATTGATCAACGTCTTCCTTACAGACGGAAATACAGACGTTATTATTGGTACCAAGTATGGTTATTCTGTCCGCTTTAACGAATCTGTTGTACGTAATATGGGACGCTCTGCCACAGGGGTACGTGGGGTTAATCTCCGCGAAGGTGACAAGGTTGTTGGTGCAAGTGTCGTCACCGATCAGGATGAAGTATTGATTATTACCGAAAAAGGTTATGGAAAACGCACCATAGCGAGCGAATACCCAACTAAAGGCCGTGGCGGTAAAGGAATCAAGACAGCCAATATTACAGAGAAAAATGGTGCATTAGCTGGTCTTTTAACTGTTAAAGGAGATGAAGACCTGATGATCATTACTGATACTGGGGTCATGATCCGGACGGGTGTAGCCAACATTTCTCAGACAGGTCGTTCCACTCAGGGAGTGAAAGTGATGCGACTTGATCAGGATGCTAAAATTGTGACCTTTACAACGGTGCAACCTGATGAAAAGGATGAAGAAGTAGTGGAAGAAAACGAATAGATAAGGGGACAGCATGTCACGCAAAAGAAAAAAGAAAAAGAGTTTACGTAATACTCTTATCAATATCGTTGCAACACTCTTGATTATTCTCTCACTTCTCTTGATTTTCAATGCTCCGATCCGAAATATGATCATGGTATGGCATACCAACCAATACCAGGTTAGCAAGGTCGACAAAAAGACCATTGATAAGAATAAAGAAGTGAAGACGAGCTTTGATTTCCAAGATGTTGAGTCGCTCTCAACGGAAGCTGTTATCAATGCCCAATGGCAGGCTCAACAGCTTCCTGTAATCGGGGGGATTTCGATTCCTGAATTGAATATGAACCTTCCAATTTTTAAAGGACTGGAAAATGTCGCGCTCTACTATGGAGCGGGTACCATGAAGGAAACTCAAGTCATGGGACAAGGGAATTACTCTCTCGCTAGTCACCACGTATTTGGCTTAACTGGAGCAAATGCCATGTTGTTTTCACCGTTAGAGAAAGCCAAAGCTGGTATGAAGATCTACATCACAGATAAAGAAAAAATCTATACCTATGTGATTTCCTCTGTGGAGACAGTGACACCAGACCGTGTCGATGTCATTCAAGACCGTGAAGGTGTTAATGAAATTACACTGGTGACCTGTGAGGATGCGGCAGCAACTTATCGTACGATTGTAAAAGGAAATTTGGAAACTTCTGTTGACTACGACAAAGCTCCAAAAGAGATCCTGGATTCATTTAGCAAGTCCTATAATCAAATGCAACTATAAAAAAATAAAGCCCAAGGCAGTAATGCCTGGGCTTTATGTATATGGCTAGAACTTTGTGAAGGAAGAAGCATTCTTGTAAAATTGTAAGAGATTGGTAATATAATGTAAGGAAGTTGTCATAATATAGAGGGAATTACAGTATATAATAGGATTAGAAAGAGTATGATAAGGAGGTAGAGTAGTGACGAAAGAGCGAATTTATCATCTCTTGCATCATTTCTACAATCTCTTAGTAAATGATTTTCCGCGAAACGGATTAATTACGAAAGGCATCTACGAAGTAGAGCAAGTCTACCAAGCACTAGAGGCGATTCCTCAGAGTCAGGAGTACTTGATTCGATGTGAAATTCAACAATTTTTGAAGGAGTTAGAACAAGTTCAAACGGGTTACCAGATTCGTTTCAATAAGGATGAAGTCTTAGTGTTAGACAATTTGAAACAAGAAATCGCTTGTAAATAATGAAAAGTCGTCATTTTCTCATTTTATTACGAATTAATAGGTGAGGAGGAAATTATGTACGACATTTCATTTATTGAACCATCTTTACTTCCCAGAGAACGTTTGATTTCTGAAGGTGTGGAGAAGTTGAGTCATCAGGAATTGCTATCTATTCTCTTACGGACTGGCAATAAACAACAGAGTGTTTACGAGATTGCACAAGGTCTTTTAAGTTCAGTCACTAGTTTAAAGGAATTGGGGCAATTGACTTTGGAAGAACTCCAAGAAATCTCTGGAATTGGTCGTGTTAAGGCCATCGAACTTCAGGCTGTTTTTGAGTTTGGTCGGAGGATTCATAAAGATGAATTAATGAGTTCTGAACAAATCATGAGCAGTCAAAAACTGGCCCATAAAATTCAACAAGAAATCGGCCATAAGAAGCAGGAGCACCTGGTTGCCCTCTATCTGAATACACAGAATGAAATTATTCATCAACAGACCATTTTTATTGGAACGGTAAATCGGAGTATTGCAGAACCACGAGAAATCCTACATTATGCACTGAAACACATGGCAACCTCCATTATCTTAGCGCATAACCATCCGTCTGGTGCTGTATTTCCCAGCAAGAATGATGATGAAGTAACGCATCGCGTTCTAGAGGCCTGTGAGTTGATGGGCTTAACCTTATTGGATCACTTAATTGTATCCGAAGATGACTATTATAGTTATCGAGAAGAGACGGATTATTTAGTTTAAAAAGGGTTGGAACTAGCTGTTCCAACCCTTTAGTTGTTATTGTTTTAATGCTGATCTTTATTCTTCATTTTTACGCATGAAATAAAGAAGTGTCTGTAATTCACTAGTAAGGTCGACATATTGAACGACGACGTCTTTAGGAACTGTCAAATGTACTGGTGAAAAGCTTAGAATGCCTTTGATACCAGCTTCTACCAAGAGGTTTGCAACTTCTTGAGCCTTGACACTTGGAACCGTTAGGATAGCTGTTTTAATCCCTTCTTGTTTGAGTTTTTCTTTAATGGTTGAAATACCAAAAATAGGAATACCATCTTTACTCTTAGTATTAATCAATTCATGATCATCTAAATCAAATGCCATGACAATTTTCATTTTATTGCGCTCATGGAAACGATAGTTGAGGAGGGCACTCCCCATATTTCCGATCCCAATGATAGCAACATTGGTAATCGCATTGTCATTCAAAAGATCTGCAAAGAAGTTCATTAGTTTTTTTACGTCGTAACCAAATCCCCGTCTTCCCAATTCCCCGAAATAGGAAAAATCTCGGCGAACGGTAGCAGAGTCAATCCCTATCGCATCAGCAATTTGTTTGGAATTGGCGCGCTCAATTTTTTCAGAATTAAACCGTTTAAAAATCCGGTAGTAGAGCGATAAGCGTCTTGCTGTTGCACGTGGAATTGGAGTATTTTTATCATGTTTCACAATATCACAACCTTTCCCTCTTATTGTATAGAAAGATTGTGAAAAAATCAACTATCTACAATGATTTTTCAAAAATATTTTTATGGAAAGAAAAAAGCTGATGGCGGTGGAGAGGTCCATCAGCATCAGCTTAGTTTTCAGCTTGTTCTATCTTTTTCAAAAAAGCGTAAAGACCATCGACACGTCCAGTATAGGGGAGGGAATCTCCCTTGTATGTAATCGATACGATCTTATAATTGTCTGGTAAGGTTACACAGCCCGAAAAAGCTAGAATGCAGGCTGCAAGGTTGGAGTAGGTAATGGTCCGTTCCACTTGATAAGCATCGATATAAGTTAGGGTTACCATATTAGGCCTCAGTTTTGTTAAAAATTTCTCTCTCTACGAGACTATCCATTAAGAAATAGAATTTTTGTTGAATGATATCATTCTCTGGATTTTTAAAGATATTAACCAGGCGAAGTCCAGACTTGTCTGTAATATTGATTTTAAATCCAGTCAGATCTTTGTTGAAGATGATTTTTAACAAGAAACCTTCCCCGCTGTTTGGAACAGCTTCAAGCAAACGATTTAACTCGTAATTACCAACTTTTGTGACTGCAAAGGTATTGTCACGAAGGGTATATTTCTTAACGTTGGGATGTAGACTATAGGTATATTTGCAGTCTTTCAATGAGACACTTGTTTCAAATGCCATATAATTCTCCTATGATAAAATTTCTTTTAGTTTTGCGAGGAAGTCTTGAACCTCCTCTAAAGTATTGAGTTCTGAAAAACTAATTCGAAGGGATTCTTTTAAGCGTGAACTATCTTTTCCGTAAAGGGCCTCAAGAACATGGCTGGGTTGCACGGTACCAGCAGTACAAGCAGAACCAGTGGATACGGAAATACCAGCTAAATCCAGTCTCATCAGTAAGACATCATTTTGCACCCCTGGAAAACCAAGGTTCCATACGAAGGGAAGATGATGATCACTCGCATTTAAGTAGTAGTTGTAATCAGCTAACCCATTGAGCAATTCCTGACCTAGTTTTTGAACCTGGTGGAAATTTTCTTCTTGATGAAGGGTAGCTTCTTGGAGAGCTGTCGCCATTCCAGCAACGGAAATAAGATTTTCGGTACTAGCTCTCATCTTGCTTTCTTGATCCCCACCATGTAAGAGGTTGTCAAAATCAGGGATAGAAGCATAAAGAAAGCCAACTCCCTTGGGACCATGGAATTTATGAGCAGAAGCACTGAGAAAATCGATTCCAAACTCTTCAGGATAGACAGGAAGCTTTCCGATTGCTTGGACAGCATCGACATGAAAGGCAGCTGGATGATCTTCTAACAGTTCTCCAATTTGCTTAATTGGCAAGAGATCCCCAGTTTCGTTATTGGCAAACATGGTAGAGACGAGAATGGTATCTGGTCTAAGTGCTGCTTTGATATCACTTGCTTGAATACGCCCTTCTCTTGGTTGAACGATCGTGACTTCAAATCCGAAACGATCCACAAGGTATTCAATGGGTTCTAAAACAGCATGGTGTTCCAAAGCGGTCGTAATGATGTGTTTGCCATCTGCCTGGTGTTTCAAGCAATAGCCTTTAATAACAGTATTATTGCTTTCTGATCCCCCAGAAGTAAAGAAAATACGATTTGGAAGGGTATGGAGAGACTGAGCAATTTGCTCACGAGACTCTCGGAGGAGCTTACTAGCCATTCGTCCATGAGCATGAAGACTGGATGGATTTCCAAATGTGGAAGCCATCGTTTCCGTCATCTTGGAGATAACTTCTGGAAGCAGGGGGGTTGTTGCGGCATTATCAAAATATATCACATTCAGACCTTATTTCTTATGGTAGGCAAATAGAGGACTAACAGGTTTTCTTTCTTGAATGCGAACAATAGCTTCAGCGATTAGTTCGCTAGCTGTCAGATAGTTAATGTTTTTAGGAGTTGGTCCATTTGGAGCAACAGAATCCGTTACCAAGATTTCCTTGATTGGAGCTTGGTCTAGTAGTTCAAGAGCGCCTTTTACAAACAAGCCATGACTTGAAACAGCATAAATCTCAGTAGCGCCTTCGCGTTCAACGATTTTCGCAGCTTCTGAGAAAGTTTTCCCAGTATTGAGGATATCGTCAATCAAGATGGCTTTTTTATCTTTGACATCTCCGATGATATAGCCATAATCACGATTAGCATCATCTTGTTCATAATCAATAATCGCGATTGGAGCATCAAGATATTCAGCCAAACTACGAGCACGTTTAACTCCAGAGTTTTTAGGACTCACGACTACGACATCTGGACCTGTCAGGCCTTTGTTAATGTAGTGCTCTGCAAAGAGTGGAATGGTAAAGAGGTTATCCACGGCAATATCAAAGAAACCTTGAACTTGCACTGCATGGAGATCTAGTGTTACGACGCGATCTACCCCAGCTTTGACCAACATGTTTGCAACGAGTTTAGCTGTAATTGGTTCGCGAGGAGCAGCAGTTCGGTCTTGACGAGCATAACCAAAATAAGGCATGACCACATTGACAGTATTCGCACTAGCCCGCTGGCAAGCATCGACCATGATTAACAGTTCCATCAAGTGATTGTTGACAGGGAAACTGGTTGATTGGATGATATAAATATCATATCCACGAACACTCTCTTCAATATTGACTTGGATTTCCCCATCTGAGAACTGACGGGATGAAATTTTCCCAAGTGGAACCCCAGCATGATCCGCGATTTTTTGCGCAATCTCTGGGTTTGAATTGAGAGAGAAGAGTTTCATATTTTTTTTATCTGACATGTGATTCTAACCTCATTTAGATTTTTAATCTTAGCACTATTTTAGCAAAAATTTGCGATAATTTCAGCTATTTTACAATCTTTCCGCTAATCTAGCTATTTTATTTTTTGCAGCCTTGTAGACGATTCCATGGTCTGAAATGAACTGATGAAAATTTTCTTCCTGTTCAGCAGTTTCCACCTCAATTTCCAACTCATAGTCTTCAGTGTCTAGATATAGACTGTGGTCGAGTGCCACCAAGCCTGCAGCTGTTTCTTTTTCGAATCGTTCTGTTGTCAGGCTTCCCCAGACAACAAGTTGTTCAACTGGGATTCCTTTTGACTCCAAGAGGTTTTTGATTTCTCCATCAGGAAACTCTTTATTCTGAAGGATGGCTTTGGTTTCTTCTTGACTTAGATTTTGATTGTATTCAAAATGGCCAACTGTTTCTGGGACTTTGAGAGTCAATTCCGCCTGATTGGTGAAGGTACGAACCCGTAAGGCCATTTTTTCTTGGCGGATGAGCTGGTCTGGTGTGTCGATATAGTGGTTGGTTTGGACAACCAATTCTGTATCTGTAAAAAGTGGAAGGAGGGATTGGTATTCGTCCTTGTCTAGCAAGGTTTTGTATTCAATTTCTAAATGATTCATTTTATAGTCCTTTGCTTTTTTTCGAAAGCGATTCATGATATAATAAGAGATGTGTTTATTGTATACAAAAATGGTTCAGATTACAAGGTGGTAGGATGGCAATTGATTGGGAAAACTTCTTAGACCCTTATATCCAAGCAGTTGGGGAATTAAAAATCAAACTGCGTGGGATTCGTAAACAATATCGTAAGCAACAAAAGCATTCTCCAATTGAGTTTGTCACTGGCCGTGTCAAACCGATCGAGAGCATCCGAGAAAAGATGATCCGAAGAAATATCTCTGAAGAAAATCTGGCGCAGGATATGCAGGATATTGCAGGTCTTCGCATCATGGTCCAGTTCGTAGACGATGTCGAAGAGATTCTAGAAGTTTTGAGACAACGGCAGGACATGCGCGTGGTCCAAGAGAGAGATTACATTCGCCACAAGAAATCAAGTGGTTACCGGAGTTACCACGTTGTGGTAGAGTATCCGGTCGATACCATTGATGGTAATGAGACAATCTTAGCAGAGATTCAAATTCGGACCTTGTCCATGAATTTTTGGGCAACGATTGAACACTCGCTCAATTATAAATATAAAGGAGACTTTCCAGACGAGATCAAAAAACGCTTAGAGACGACTGCAAACCTGGCCTATCTCTTGGATGAAGAGATGGGAGCGATTCGGGATGCGATTCAGGAGGCTCAAGCCCTGTTTGATCCACTTCATCGTAAGTTAAATGATGGCGTTGGAAATAGTGATGACACAGATGAAGACTACAGGTAAAAAAGTATCCATTATTCGCAATCGCAAGCGTCAAAGCGAAGAGGTTTTTCAGCAATTGCGCTACAAACTTCGGAAAAATAATTTTATTTTGACGGAAAAGCATCCGGATATTGTGATTTCCATTGGTGGAGATGGGATGTTGCTATCGGCTTTTCACAAGTATGAACACCAGTTGGATCGGGTTCGCTTTATTGGCGTCCATACTGGACACTTAGGATTCTATACGGATTACTTGGATAGTGAGATCGATAAGCTAGTTGAGAATTTAAAGTATGATACCGGGGCTAAAGTTTCCTACCCTATTTTGAATGTCAAGTTAACGTTCGACAATGGTGAAACCCGTACCATGAGAGCCTTGAACGAAGCAACGATTAAGAGAAGCGACCGGACCATGGTTGCTGATCTCACGATTAATGGAGTGGATTTTGAGCGCTTCAGAGGAGACGGAATTACCGTTTCGACTCCCACAGGAAGTACGGCTTATAATAAATCCTTGGGAGGAGCCGTTCTTCACCCAACCATTGAGGCATTGCAGATTGCAGAGATTGCCAGTCTCAACAATCGTGTCTATCGGACTTTGGGTTCTTCGGTTATTGTCCCTAAAAAGGATAAGATTGAGATTACACCGACGAGACCTGGCTTCCACATTATCTCTGTTGACAATTCAACTTATTCCTATCGAAATATAGCAAAGGTGGAGTACCAGATTGACAACCATAAGATCAATTTTGTGGCTAGTTCTAGTCATACCAGCTTCTGGAATCGGGTCAAGGATGCCTTTATCGGAGATGATCGGGAATGAGATTTGAATTCATTGTCGATGAGCATGTCAAGGTCAAGACTTTCTTGAAAAAGCACGAGGTTTCTAAGGGGCTCTTAGCCAAGATCAAGTTTCGTGGTGGCCAGATCCTTGTCAATGGTCGGCCAGAAAACGCTGTTTATTTGTTAGATATTGGCGATCACTTGATCATTGATATTCCAGCAGAAGAAAGTTTTGAAACTTTAAAACCCCTGGATCGTCCTTTGGATATTTTGTTTGAAGATGATCATTTTTTGGTCTTAAACAAACCCTTTGGCATCGCCTCGATTCCAAGTGCGATTCATTCCAATACCTTGGCAAACATTGTGAAGGGCTATTATGTAAAACAGGGATATGAGAATCAGCAGGTACATATTGTTACGCGCTTGGATAAGGATACGAGTGGCGTTATGCTCTTTGCCAAACACGGTTATGCTCATGCTCGTTTAGATAAGCAATTACAGGCCAAGACCATTCAGAAACGCTACTATGCCTTGATTAAGGGAGATGGCCAGTTAGATCCAGTTGGAGAGATTATTGCCCCCATTGCGCGTGATGAAGATTCGATTATTACTCGAAAGGTCGCTAAGGGTGGTAAATATGCCCATACTAGCTACCAAGTCGTTCAATCTTTTGGCAAGATTCATCTGGTAGATATCCAGTTGCACACAGGTCGGACCCATCAAATTCGGGTTCATTTTTCCCATATTGGTTTTCCACTGTTAGGGGATGATCTTTATGGTGGGAGTTTAGAAGATGGCATCGAGCGTCAGGCTCTCCATTGTCACCGTTTATCTTATTATCATCCATTTTTAGGGGAGGAGTTGGTCATAGAAAGTCCTCTGCCTCCCGATTTTCAAGCTGTATTAGAGCAGCTCAAAAAGTGTCATTAATTATTAGAAGGAGAAACTCATGGAAGTTTTTGAAAATCTCAAAGCCAATCTTATTGGTAAAAATGCTCGTATTGTATTACCAGAAGGTGAAGAGCCTCGTATTCTGCAAGCAGCAAAACGCATTGTCAAAGAAACAGACGTAACGCCTGTATTGCTTGGGAATCCTGACAAGATTGGTATTTATCTTGAAATTGAAGGAATTTTAGAAGGATATGAAGTCATCAATCCTCAAACGTATTCCGATTTTGAAGAGATGGTAGCTTCCTTAGTTGAGCGACGTAATGGGAAAATGACAGAAGAAGAAGCCCGTCAAATCTTGAAAGATGACGTTAACTACTTTGGGGTTATGTTGGTTCATATGGGAATTGTCGACGGTATGGTCTCTGGAGCCATCCACTCAACAGCTGCAACCGTTCGTCCGGCTCTTCAAATCATTAAAACACGTCCAAACGTTAGCCGGACATCTGGTGCCTTCCTCATGGTTCGTGGCTCTGAACGTTACTTGTTTGGGGACTGTGCGATTAACATCAATCCAGATGCTGAAGGCTTGGCTGAAATTGCCATCAACTCTGCCATTACAGCAAAAATGTTTGGTATCGATCCCAAAATCGCTATGTTAAGCTATTCTACAAAAGGTTCTGGTTTTGGTGAGAGCGTTGATAAGGTAGTTGCTGCGACCAAAATCGCTCATGAGCTTCGTCCTGACTTAGAAATTGATGGAGAATTGCAATTTGATGCAGCCTTTGTACCGGAAACAGCAGCATTGAAAGCTCCAGGAAGCAAGGTAGCAGGACAAGCCAATGTCTTTATCTTCCCAGGTATTGAAGCTGGTAACATCGGTTACAAGATGGCAGAACGTCTTGGAGGCTTTGCAGCGGTTGGTCCAGTATTGCAAGGATTGAACAAGCCAGTAAACGACCTATCTCGTGGCTGTAATGCTGATGATGTCTACAAATTGACCTTGATCACAGCGGCTCAAGCAGTAGAACAGTAAAACCGACTTGACTCAGGACTTCCCTGAGTCTTTTTATGTGCAAATCAGAATTCCTTAGCTCAATACGATTCTGTGGTATACTAGGAATATGATGGATTTAAAAGACTATGGGATTACCATGTGGGAGGAGGAAAAAATTGCCTCTTTCCGAGAAAAGTTATTAGCCTGGTATGATGGCAATAAAAGAGATCTTCCTTGGAGAAGGACGCAGGATCCTTATAAAATATGGATCTCAGAGATTATGCTCCAACAGACACGAGTGGATACAGTAATTCCTTATTATGAGCGTTTTTTAGACTGGTTTCCGACGGTAGCTGATTTGGCTCAAGCTCCTGAAGAAAAACTCTTAAAAGCTTGGGAAGGCTTGGGCTATTACTCACGGGTCCGCAACATGCAGAAAGCTGCTCAGCAAATCATGGAGGACCATGGGGGTGTGTTCCCAGCCACTTATGAAACTATTTCAAAACTGAAGGGAATTGGTCCTTATACAGCTGGTGCCATTGCCAGTATTGCTTTTGCCTTGCCAGAGCCAGCAGTGGATGGTAATGTCATGCGTGTTCTAGCACGCTTGTTTGAGGTGGACTACGATATTGGAGTCCCGACCAATCGCAAAATTTTTCAAGCCATGATGGAGTTCTTGATTGATCCAGACCGTCCTGGTGACTTCAATCAAGCCTTGATGGATTTGGGCTCAGATATTGAATCTCCAATCAATCCACGGCCGGAAGAGAGTCCTGTAAAAGAGTTTAGCGCGGCTTATCAACATGGAACCATGGATCGTTATCCCATTAAGGCTCCTAAGAAGAAACCGATACCTGTCTATCTAACAGCCTTTATTATCAAGGATAGCCAAGGGCGCTATTTGCTGGAGAAAAATGAGCGAGAAGGGCTTTTGTCAGGTTTTTGGCATTTCCCTTTGATCGAAGTGGATAGCCTATCTGAGAACCTAGGCCAATTGTCACTACTGGATGGGCAGGGTCATTTAGTAGACAACCCCGAAATTCTCTCCTTTGAGCAGGACTATGATTTGCTCATTGATTGGCAGGATAGGTCTTATCCTATCGTTCAGCATGTCTTTTCGCATCGCAAGTGGCAGGTTCAACTTCGTTACGGCCTGGTAAAAGAAGGAGAGCAAGCAACAAGTGAATCGACTGTTTGGTTGCTACCAGAAGAATTTTCGGCCTATCCTTTTGCCAAACCCCAGCAAAAGATTTGGGAAGCCTTTAATAAATAAAGGTTCATCTCAATTTAGAGCATAAGTTTATGAAGAAAGAATAGGATTATGTAACTTATATGGAGTATAGACCAGATTATTCAGATAAAAATTTTATAGGAACTCGTAGTATATTTGCTTGTATTCTCTATTTTATATTAGCTTGTTTCAATTATTTTTTGGCTTTTGCATATTTTGCTTATATTCGCGTATTGTATTTTAATCATACAAAAATCAGTTCTATCTTAATTTGTTGCTTTATTTGTTACAATTTATTTTTCCTGATTCGTGAGTTAAATTTTAAAATCCTTCACTGGTGTGGTTACCACGCCTCACCAAAATATAATAGATTTGGCAGAGGGAGATTTCCTTTATTTAATAAAATAACAAGATCATATAAAATGCATTACATGAAAAGATCAAAGAAGCACCAATTTCTATTCTTACTCAGTTATTTGCTTTATTTAAATTTATTGCCCATCTGTACCTTTATATATTTTTATTTTATAATACATTTTAATATAACAGAGTTCAATAACGAAAATAAAATCTATTTTTGTATCATCTTCATCCTGTTATTTGTGCTAATCGCTATATTAGAATTACTTTTTAAAAGATATAGAAAATGGTATACAAAACATTTTAATCTTGATGATGGGCTAGAGGAGCATGAATTTCCAATATTTTTCTTAAAAGAAAAGAAGATTTATTAAAATAGTTTGATTAAAAGATTTTGACAATTTTTATTGAAAACGAAAAATAGCTAGAGATGATTCTCTAGCTATTTTTTCTTATAAATGAGCAAAGGCTTTGATTTCTTCTTCTGACATAGAAGAGTCACAACGCACACTGACTTTTCCGTCTTCTGTATGAAGGAAACCTGGGACAGTTGGAATACCATAGGTAGAACGGAAGGCTTGCAAAGCATCAAGTTGACTTGGTTCTTCACTATTAATAAAGTAGATATGAGCTTTTGTTTCAGCTACGACCGTTGCTAATTTAGCAGCGAACTTCCGGCAGTAAGGACAAGTCTTGCGTCCAATAAAGAAGGTTGCTGTTTCTTTTGTGTCGATGGCTTCTTGCGCACGCGCAACAGTGGTTACTTCAAGATCTTTAATATCTTCTAAAAATTGTTCCATGAGATTACCTCGCTTTCTTATAAATCTAGTATGCCATAAAGGAGGAAAAAATGCTTTATTTTGATACGAAAAAAAGATGAGATTGCTTGATCTCATCTTTTATCTTGCTCATTTTACAAAGGCATTGATTTCTGCTTCAATGTTAGCAATTTTTTCTTTAGCATCTGCTTCAGATTCACCAACAGTAGCGATGTAGAATTTGATTTTTGGTTCTGTTCCAGAAGGACGCACGGCAAACCATGAATCATCAGCCAAGAAGTATTTCAAAACATTACTTGGAGGAGTTGTCAATTTTTCAACGCCGTCAGCAGTAGTAGCTGTTTGTTCTAAGAAGTCTTCTGTCTTAGCAATGTCAGTGTTGTTGAATTGTTTAGGAGCGTTACCACGGAATTTATCCATGATTTTCTTGATTTCAGCAGCTCCATCCACACCTGAAAGGGTAACAGAGATAGTCTTTTCTGCGAAGTAACCATATTGTTTATAGATTTCTTCGATACCATCTGCCAAAGTCATACCACGTGAGCGGTAGTAAGCTGCGATTTCAGCAACGATCAATACGGCTTGGATAGCGTCTTTATCACGTACAAATGGTTTGATGAGGTAACCGAAGCTTTCTTCAAAACCGAGCATGTATGTGTGGTTGTGTTGAGTTTCAAATTCATGGATTTTTTCACCGATAAATTTGAAACCAGTCAAGACGTTAAACATGGTTGCGCCGTAGCTTTCTGCAATCTTAGTCACCAATTCAGTTGATACAATTGATTTACAAAGGGCAGCATTAGCAGGGAGTGTGCCTGCTGTTTTGTGGGCTTCAAGAATATATTTGGCAATGATTGCCCCAATTTGGTTACCGGAGAGGTTGAGGTAAGAACCATCTGGTTGGCGGATTTCGACACCAAGGCGGTCAGCGTCTGGGTCTGTTGCAACTAAGACGTCGGCATCCACTTCTCGACCAAGTTCTTCAGCAAGAGCAAAGGCTGCTTGGCTTTCAGGGTTAGGAGATTTAACAGTTGAGAAGTCAGCATCAGGAACCGCTTGAGCTTCAACAACTTGAACTGCTTCAAATCCAGCTTGAGCAAGGGCACGGCGTGCCAACATTTCACCAGTACCATGAAGTGGCGTGTAGACAATCTTCATGTCGCGACCGTACTCATTGATCAAGTCTTGGTTGATGTTAACGTCTTTCACTTCTTTAAGGTATTCGGCATCAACTGCTTCACCAATCACCTCAATTAAGCCACTGGCTTTGCTTTCTTCGAGGTTAGCTAATTGAACAGTGAAAGGATTCTCAATGGCACGGATGTAGTCTGTCAAGGCATCGGCATCTGCTGGTGGCATTTGTCCACCGTCTTCACCATAAACTTTGTATCCGTTAAATGGAGCTGGGTTGTGGCTAGCAGTTACCATGATCCCAGCAAATGTGTGGAGATGACGTACTGCGAATGACAATTCAGGTGTTGGACGAAGGCTCTCAAATACATAAGATTTAATACCGTGAGCTGCCAAAACTTGAGCAGATTCAAAAGCAAACTCAGGAGAGAAGTGACGGCTGTCATAAGCGATAGCAACACCACGTTTTTTAACGTCCTCCCCTTTTGAGTCAATCAATTGCGCCAACCCTTCAGTTGCTTGGCGAACCACATAAATGTTAATACGGTTGGTACCAGCGCCGATCAAACCACGCATACCTGCTGTACCGAATTCAAGGTTAGTATAGAAGGCATCTTCTTTGGTTTTTTCATCCATAGAAACCAACTCATCACGAAGATAAGCAGGCAATTCAGCGAAATCGAGCCATTTTTGGTAGTTTTCTTGATAAGTCATGCAAGCGTCTCCTTTTTGCTATATATTTAATCGCTTTCATTATAGCAAATTTTTTCAGAAAATTCTAGCGATAATTGTAAATCTTTTCAAAAATAAAAAGGGAATTTTGGATAGAAAAAAGGTCCAGACAAATTTGTCTCGACCTAACTTTTTATTTTAATTTTTCAAGGGATGGGACGACTGCACTAGTAATGAGTACTGTCGCAATAACTTCGATGAGTGAGTTAGTAGACACAATCAAGCCAAGGAAATTTTGAATTCCGCCTCCAAAACTGTTCCCAAAGAAGAAGTAAATCCCGCTTAAAACGAATACAGTATTGGTCATAGAACCGATCATCCCCGCTACCATAAGTCCTGTACGATTGTGGAACCATCGATAGACAAAATAAGGTGTTACCCCGATGAGAATACGTGGTACTAAAGCGATGAGAAGGGAGTAGAGATTTCCGTGAGGGACAAAAGGACTAAAGAGATAACTTGCTGGGGTTAAAACCAGTGTATTCATGGTGAGGCTAAAGAGTCCCATGAGTAGTCCTAGAATAGCACCTGTACGAGGTCCATAAATGATAGATGCGATCACGACAGGGATATGAACCAAGGTTGGTTGGATTCCTGATGGAACAAATTGCAGAATGAAGGATGTCACAAAATGAATGGTAATCATGACTGCAAAGAAGATGGCAATTCGTGAAATAGAAGATGATTTTCTCATAAACAATGCTCCTTAACGGCTTTTACAATAGATTCTACAGTTGCTAGAGCTCCAGACCCTTGATCGCCACAAGCGAGAGTAGCATGGCGAGGTTGAATAATCTGATAGCCGTAGTCTTGTAAGAGTTTTAGATTTCGTTGGGTAGCTGGGTGTTCCAGCATTTTTGTATTCATAGCGGGGGCTAGTAATTTTTTTGTTCTTTGAGGCAAGGCTAGAGCTGTACTTGTCACCATATTATCTGCTAGCCCCATGGCAAGTTTAGCAATCGTATTGGCACTAGCCGGTGCTACAAGAAAGATGTCCGTTTCTTTCCCGATGTCGATGTGCTCAATCCGCTGTGGATCCTCTTCAATCATGACATCTAGACCGACTGGATTTTTTGAAAGAACCTGAAGAGTTAGGGGAGTAATAAATTTTCTAGCTGCAGGAGTCATAAGAACTTTGACTTCCAGTCCTAATTTGGTTAGTTGACTGGTAATATCAGCTGCTTTATAGGCGGAAATACTCCCGGTAACGGCTAATGTAATCTGTGTCATATATTCCTTCTTACTCTGTAAATCTTAGAATGGTTTCTGCGATTTCAGTTTTGGTCGAGGCTTCTAGGACGCGATCATCTGTCACTAGATAGGCTTGATGCTGACCATCTTGTATCTTGGTAAGATCATTGGCTACAATCATGTTGGCATGATTTTTCACTAAACTTTCACGTGCTACCTGAATCAATTCTTCAGAAGGAACAGCAACTAAGAGTTTAAAGCCAATCAGTTGAATAGAGGGATTCCATTCTTTGACAAGTGAAATAATCTTTGGATTTTTCTTTAGAAAGAGCACTTGATACTCTTCTTTTGAAGAAATCTTGGTTTCCTGATTCTTTTGTTGTAAAAATCTATGAAGATCTGGAGCTTTTTCAACAGCTTCAAGTCCAGTCATATAAACCGGTGTGTAGTCTGAAACAGCCATGGCATGAATCAAGACTTGATGATGTGGAACTTCCTTTTGCATGTGTGTGTGAAGCTCCTCGACATTATTGATGACTAGAAGTTTTAGCTGCGGGTGAGGTTGAGGTTTGAGGGCAGTAGGGGTTGTGATCAAAGTTACCTGATGGCCCTTTGTAAGAGCAGTTTCTGCTATGATTTTGCCCAGACTCCCAGTGGAATGATTGGTGATCGAACGTACGCTGTCGATGGCTTCGCTAGTCCCACCAGATGTAATTAAAATATGCATATGCTTATTTTACACAAAAAAGATACGTAAGTAAAGTTCTGAAGATCTAAAAAATAGCTATGGAAAGATATAAAATTTACATAAATAACGAACGTTTCATTCCAAATATGGAAAAACAATTTTATTTTCGCGAATTTTAGGTATAATAGGTCTATCAAATATAAAGGAGTCCCTTATGAAAACAGATATCGAAATTGCTCAAAGCATTGAACTTCAACCGATTGTGGATGTTGTGAAGAAAATTGGTTTGGAAGACGATGATCTTGAATTGTATGGAAAATACAAAGCAAAATTGAGCTTTGATAAGATTCGAGAAGTTGAGAAAAATCCGGTTGGAAAGCTCATTTTAGTCACTGCCATCAACCCGACACCTGCTGGAGAAGGGAAATCAACCATCACCATTGGTCTTGCAGATGCTTTGAATAAAATCGGTAAAAAAACCATGATTGCCATTCGCGAACCTTCTTTAGGTCCGGTTATGGGAATCAAAGGTGGTGCTGCCGGAGGTGGTTATGCCCAAGTTCTACCCATGGAAGACATCAACCTTCATTTCACGGGTGACATGCATGCGATTACAACGGCAAATAATGCACTTTCAGCTTTGATAGACAATCATTTGCATCAAGGAAATGATTTAGGTATTGACCAACGCCGAATTATCTGGAAGCGGGTAGTGGACTTGAATGACCGTGCCTTGCGTCACGTATCGGTCGGTCTTGGTGGACCGCTCAATGGAATTCCGCGTGAAGATGGGTTCGATATCACCGTTGCTTCTGAAATTATGGCCATCCTTTGCTTGGCGACAGATATTGAAGACTTGAAAGTCCGTTTGGCTAATATTGTGATCGGCTACCGCTATGATCGGAGCCCAGTTTATGTCCGCGACATAGAAGTGGAAGGAGCGCTTGCCTTGATCCTAAAAGATGCCATCAAGCCAAACTTGGTTCAAACCATCTATGGAACGCCTGCCTTTGTCCACGGAGGTCCTTTTGCTAATATTGCTCATGGATGTAACTCTGTATTGGCGACGACAACAGCTCTTCACCTAGCTGACTATACGATTACAGAAGCGGGATTTGGTGCTGACCTTGGTGCTGAAAAATTCCTCGATATTAAAACTCCAAACTTGCCAACTTCACCAGATGCTGTCGTCATTGTTGCAACGATTCGTGCTCTTAAGATGAATGGAGGAGTTAGCAAAGATGCTCTTGCACAAGAAAATGTTGACGCTGTTCGTGCTGGTTTTGCAAACTTGAAACGCCACGTTGAAAACATCCGTAAGTTTGGTATTCCTGCAGTAGTAGCTATCAATGAATTCATCACCGATACAGAAGCAGAAGTTGCTGCTTTGAAAGAATTATGTGCTGAAATTCAAGTACCAGTTGAGCTTGCGAGCGTATGGGCGAATGGTGCTGACGGTGGGGTTGACCTTGCTGAAACTCTGGTTCAGACCATTGAAACCACTCCAGCTCAATACACACGCTTGTATGATAACAACCTTTCTGTAGAAGAAAAAATTGAAAAGATTGTGACGGAGATTTACCGCGGGACTAAGGTGAACTTTGAGAAGAAAGCCAAGACACAAATTGATCAAATTGTTAAAAATGGTTGGGACAAATTGCCGATCTGTATGGCCAAAACCCAATACAGCTTCTCAGACAATCCAAATGCCTTGGGAGCTCCTGAAAACTTTGAAATCACTATCCGTGAAGTAGTACCAAAATTGGGAGCCGGCTTTATCGTCGCTTTGACTGGGGATGTCATGACCATGCCTGGTTTACCAAAACGACCGGCTGCATTGAATATGGATGTGGCTACTGATGGAACAGCCATCGGCTTGTTCTAATAGACGTCTTAAAAAAACAACTTCTGTTCAATGGAGCAGAAGTTGTTTTGCTGTTTACTAGTAACGTTTTATGGTGCAAGAAGCTTTTGTCTGGCTTTGTGGTAGGTAAACCACAGTTGAAGGGTCATTGGAATCCAAATCAAGGGCTCACAAAGGATGACTCCTATATAGCCTGTATGAGGGATAATCAAGAGCACAAAGAGAATTTTTCCAGTCAACTCAATAACGCTAGAGATCAAGGGGGTCAATTTGCGGCCAATACCTTGAAGGGTGTTTCCTAAAATTAAGAGACAGCCTAAAACTGGATAGAAGAAAGAGCTGATCTGCAGATAAAGACTGGCATTTGCGATTAATTTAGGATCGCTAGATCCAGATATGAGGCTTGTAAAGAAGGGGCTTGTAAAGAAGAGGAAAACCGCAACAAAAATGGACCAAATAAGAGAGAGGAGACAAGCTTGTTTAACGCCTTTTTGAATGCGTCGGAATTGTTTAGCACCAAAGTTTTGCGAGGTAAAGGTCGTCATACTTGTAGAAATAGCGGCCATTGGCAGAAGGGCAAAGGACATGATCCGGCGAGCTGAGATTTGAGCACTAATGATGGTCATTCCAAGCTTGTTGATAGCTGATTGCAAGATGACGGTTCCAATAGAGACAATCGAAGACATGAGGCCCATGGTCAGTCCTTGGCTAATCAAATCCTGATACAGCCTTTGATCCCAGACAAAATCTTTTCGACTTGGTAGAAGAAAAGGGACCTTTTTGCGGATATAAAAGAAACAAAGAAGTGCGGAGAAACTTTGAGCAATAATAGTCGCAATTCCAGCGGACTGGACTCCAAGATGGAGCTGGGTAATAAAAAGAAGGTCCAGAAGGATGTTGAGGATGGCGGCGATAATCAAGAAGTAGAGAGAGGCCAAGCTATCACCAACTGCTCTAAGAAGTCCGGCACAAAGATTATAGGCAAAGGTTACAGCCACACCATTCACAATGGTGGAGATATAGAGATAGGACTGAGCTAAAATAACAGAAGGTGTCCCTAAAAACTGAAGGAGAGGATAGAGTCCGACAGCACCGATAAGCATAACAAGGAGACTTAATACTCCACCAATCATAGCAGTTGCTGCAACAGATTTTCTCAATTGGTCTTCGTTTTTTGCTCCGTAATTTCTCGCAATAATGATGCCCATCCCATTGCCAACACCGACAGAAAATCCGACGATTAAATCAAAAATGGCAGAGGTCGCTCCAACAGCAGCTAGTGATCTTTGACCTAAAAAACGACCTACAATCATAACATCCGATATATTGTAGACTTGTTGGAAGATATTGGATAAGAGAATAGGAAAGGCAAAACTCAAAAGAGCTGGTAAAATAGGATCATCAGTGAGATTGACACGTTGAATTCTTTTCATAGTGCCATTATACCAACTTCACAAAACAGCGACAAGCGTCTTTGGTTGAATGCCCTTACATTTTTTGCTATAATCGTAGCAGAAATGGAGGCTTTATGCGCTTAACCAGTCAATTAATCACTGAAACGTTCTCAGATCTGGATAAAGTCGAGCGGTTGAATATCGAGGCTTTCCCTGAAGAGGAACGGATTCCTTTATCGGAGTTTTTACGCTATACGGACAATGATGATGCTCATTTTTTTGCTTTTTACAATGAGGAAGAATTTGTCGGATTTGCCTTTGCTATTTCAAATGCCAAGGCCTTTTACGTCAGCTTCTTTGCCATTATGCCACACTTACGGAGTCATGGGTATGGCCAAGAAATCATCGAAAAATTGGTGGAATTTTACCAAAGGACCATGATTCTTGAAGTGGAACGTTTAGATGAAGAATGCGACAATATAGAGCAGCGTCAGTCTCGGATGGATTTCTATAAGCGAAATGGATTTAAAACTGCTAATGCCTTTTTAGAATACGATGGACTTAGCTTTGAAATTCTCTATCGAGGCGATCAATTTGATGAAGAGGCTTATCGGGACATCTTCCATAAACTGCAAGCAGAGAATTACTTTGATTTCCGTATTGAATATCGTCGCTTTAGTGAAGATTAAAAAAGTGCTTCTCTGTTACTTAGCAGAGGAGCTTTTTTTAATCAATGGATGAAGAAGTAAATAAGTATATAAATTTGTACCCTGATATTTCATAATAATATAGCTTAACCCATAAGTTACATGTTGCAATCCATAAATCCAGATAAAAAGAATTGCCGTGGTGACAGAAAGCTGTTATACTAGAAAAGATTCAACATAAAAAGGAGAACATATGTTACGAAAAGGTTCCTTAACAGGTTTGCTGTTATTTGGTATTTTCTTCGGTGCAGGGAATTTGATCTTTCCACCTGCGCTAGGTGCCCAGTCGGGTAGCCATTTTTGGCCAGCTATTGCTGGATTTGTCTTATCAGGAGTGGGGATTGCCATCATCACCTTGATTGTCGGTACACTCAATCCCAAGGGATATGTCCACGAGATTTCACGTAAAATCGCCCCTTGGTTTGCTATCGTTTATCTGGTAGCCTTGTACCTCTCTATTGGCCCCTTCTTTGCCATTCCAAGAACGGCTACTGTTTCCTACGAAGTTGGGATTGCCCCCTTGTTAGGACAATCTGGTGGTAGTCTCTTCATTTTCACCTTGGTTTATTTCTGTTTAGCCTATTTGATTGCTCTCTATCCATCCAAGATCCTAGATAGTATTGGTCGGATTTTGACCCCGATCTTTGCGATCTTGATCGTTGTACTGGTTGTCCTCGGTGCTCTCAAGTACAGCGCACAAGCGCCACAAGTGGCAACAGCAGCCTACCAAGCATCTGCCTTTGGTCAAGGTTTCCTTGAAGGCTATAATACCTTGGATGCCCTTGCTTCAGTGGCCTTTAGTGTGATTGCGGTAACCACCCTCAATCAACTTGGTTTCACCAGCAAGAAGGAATACATTAAAACCATCTGGATCGTTGGGATCGTTGTAGCCATTGGCTTTAGTATTTTATACATTGGCTTGGGGTATCTTGGAAATCATTTCCCAATTCCAGCAAAAGTAATGGCATCTGATGCCAATAAAGGGGTCTATGTCCTTTCAGAAGCGACCAAGACTATCTTTGGCCCAGCTGCTCAAATATTCCTCGCAGGTATGGTGACGGTGACTTGTTTCACAACAACAGCCGGTTTGATCGTGTCAACAGGGGAATTCTTCCATAACACTTTCCCTAAAATCTCTTACAAGGTCTATGCGACAATCTTTACTTTGATTGGTTTTGCGATTGCCAACCTTGGCTTGAGCGCCATTATTGCCTATTCATTACCTGTCTTAATGATTCTTTACCCAATCACCATTACCATTGTGTTGATTGTGATTGTTAACAAATTTATCGATCTTTCAAAACCAGGAATGCAACTGACTATTTTCTTAGTTAGCTTGGTGGCGATTGCAGATGTTCTAGCAAGTACCTTTAAACTTTCAAGCTTAGCTAACATTATTAAAACTTTACCATTTGCTGCGGAGTCTCTTCCATGGTTACTTCCAGCAGTAGTCGGGATTGTGCTCTCTCTGTTCTTACCAAATAAACAAAGCGCAGAAGAAGAATAAGATTTGCTAGAAACTCTAAAGTTACCTGCTTTAGAGTTTTTTTGATTTTGAAACTAGTAACGAAATGGATTCTTTAAAACCAAAACGTAGCAGAAATTTTTAATTTAAGGAAGGGCATGTTATACTATTTCTAACATATCAATATACGGAGCATTTTATGAATCAAATCGTTTTCTCTTTCACTGTCTTTCTGGCAGGGATTCTCTCCTTTTTCTCTCCCTGTGTCTTTCCTTTGCTCCCGGTCTACATCGGCGTTTTGCTAGGAAGTGATCAGGAAAAATCCGTTCAGATTTTTGGGAAAAAGATACGCTGGCATGGCATCGTTAAGACCTTGTGTTTTATCGCAGGTATTTCTGTTATTTTCCTTATCATAGGTTTCGGAGCTGGCTTATTGGGGCAGGTTATGTATACCAACTGGTTCCGCTACGTAATGGGAGCGCTGATCATTATCCTTGGTCTTCATCAGATGGAAGTCTTTCACTTTAGCTTCTTAGAAAAGCAAAAAACAATGGACTTCGGGGCTAACAAGCACAAGAATGAATTGTTTTCAGCTTTTCTACTTGGACTTGGATTTAGTTTTGGCTGGACGCCTTGTATCGGGCCTGTTCTTGGCTCTGTTCTTGCCTTAGCAGCATCCAATGGACAAGATGCCCTCATGGGTGCTCTCTATCTCTTCATCTATACACTAGGAATGGCCATCCCATTCTTGCTCTTAGCACTGGCATCAGGCTTTGTATTGCCTTATTTCAATCGTCTCAAACCCCATCTATTGTTGCTGAAGAAAATCGGTGGAGCCATCATCATTATTATGGGGATTCTATTACTCTTGGGACAATTAAATAGCTTGTCTTCAATCTTTTCATAAACCAAATGGAGGTATTATACCTATGAAATTTATCAAATATACGTGTTTTTCAATCCTCTCAATCGCTTTACTGTCTGCTTGTTCGATGGAGCAATCGAGTGAGAGTGGTATGAACAATATGAGCAATCAAACCATGACCAACACAACCTCAAGTAAACATCCCTTAGTAGGAAAAGAAGCCAGTGACTTTGAACTAAAAGACATGAAGGGGAATACAGTCAAGCTTTCCGATTATAAAGGAAAAAAGGTTTACTTGAAATTCTGGGCTACCTGGTGTGGTCCTTGTCGTCAAAGCATGCCTGAACTTAATAAATTGGTTGAAGAAAAGGATAGAGATTTTGTGATTCTCACGGTTATGGCACCGGGAATCCAAGGGGAAAAAACAGAAGAAGAGTTCGTCGAATGGTTTGCCCAACAAGATTATCCATCAGTGCCCGTCTTGTATAATCCAGATGGCTCTGCCTTTGCGAACTATCAAGTACGTTCCATTCCTACAGAAGTCTTCATTGATAGCCAAGGGAAGATTGGGCATGTGCAGCTAGGGGCGATTTCAAACGAAGATGCCAAGAAGATAATCAGTGAGTTAAAATAAAAAAATGAAGCATCAAGCTTCATTTTTTTGTAGTTTTTTAGTTACTTGCACCAGATGTAGCATCTGTATCCCCTTGGCCTCCGTCGCCGTGGCCCCCAGCATCAGAGGCACCTGAAGTTGCATCTGCATCCCCATGACCGCCAGCAGGAGCAATTGGGCCACTACCGCCTACAAGACGTTGACCAGTTGTTTGAAGGTACCAGTCCAACCATGGTTTAAAGTTAAAGACAATTTCATTAATACCAGCGTAAGAACCATCTTCATAGTACATAGCTTGGTAGTTGTGGGTGTTGATCACCCCTTCAGGTGATCCCGGAACAATAGTACGGACATAGTCTTGGTTTCCATTACGAAGGGTCCCAATCACCCATTCTACATTTTTCATACGTGCTGGTGGAAGAGATCCATGAACCGTTGACATACGGCTACCTGATTGAGGTGGTACCCGTTTGGCAAACATACTATCTGGATCTTGATGGGCATTGTTGTAGTAGAGGAATTGGTTGTTATCATCTGCGTAGGTTAACTCAAAAGGCATAGCTTTCAAGAACATATCAATTTGATTAACAGTTAGGATACCATGGTCTAGTTTCACATAGGTATCACCAGAAACAGCTCCTGTGATTTCTGCAACCTTTTCAACCCAATCTGGATCATCAGGATCGACCTCAGTGACAGTAGTAGAAATTGGATGATTACAATCCAAGTCTTCAGGTTCAATTGGCTTTGGTTTTTTCAATTTGGACACAACCTCAACGTATTTGATAAAATTATCTAAGCAAGTTTCAAGGAATTTAACGGTTCCTTCATTTTTGATATTGCCATTTTCGTCAAAAGCTTCTTTGGCTTTTCCGAGAAGGAATTCATTTCCTGGAAGGGTATAGGCATTGACACCCGGAGCGTCAAGGATCTTGCGGAGGTGAACCTGAGCTCGTGAAGTTCCTTGATCATAGTAGGAAGCCCCAACGACCATGACTGGTTTATTTTCAAAAGGGTGTACTTCAAAGGAAAGCCATTCGAGGACTGATTTGAGAGCAGCTGAAATGGTATGGTTGTGCTCTGGAGTTGCAATAATTACACCATCTGCACGAGTGATTTTATTGTACAAAAGACGTAATTGGAAGCTTTCGTCCCATTTTTCGTCTTGGTTAAACATTGGAACTTCATCAATTTCAAGAATTTCCAATTCAAATTTAAGCTTAAATTGGCGTTGCATGAATTCCAAAAGTTTACGGTTATATGATTGATCATAGTTTGAGCCTAAAATTCCAACAAATTTCATTCTTATCGTCTCCTATTTTACAAGTTTTCCCAGTTAAATTTTTCAGCAGATTTGCGAATTAACTCATGAGCATTCCGTAATTTGTCTGTAATCTTGACAAAAATACGGAAGTCATCGAAGATAGCATCCAATTGTTGAATGACTTCTAAATCTACCAGATCTCCATATTGGTCGAAGGCTTGCAATGAATGTGAAAGTAAGAATTCATCTGGCAAAACATTTGCTTTAATTTCTGGAGCGTTTAAGATTTGACGAAGTTGCAATTGGGCACGTGAAGATCCTAAAGTACCGTAGGAAGCCCCCGTGATCATAACTGGTTTGTTCAATAAAGGAAAGACCCCGTAAGAGAGCCAAGCTAAAGCGCTCATCAGAACAGCTGGAATAGAGTGATCGTATTCAGGAGTACCGATGATGACACCATCAGCTTGCTCGATTTTGGCAACAATTTCTAAGATAGCTTCTGGTACTTTCTTGTCAGCCGGTTTGTCAAAAACTGGGATGTCTTTGATTTCGACTAATTCAATATCCGCCTTATTAGCGAAATGCTTTTGCATGTATTGAAGTAGTTGACGGTTTGTAGAACGTTTGGAGTTGGTCCCCACAATCGCAATTAGTTTTGTCATATAAATTTCCTTTCTGATATAGCGTTATATATAGGACTGAAGCCCACTTGTAAAAGCGATCTTGCCTGATTGCGAAACCAATAAGGTATCGATACCAGGGAGTGATTCAACAATGTTGAGAATAGAAGAAGGGGTTTCCCCAAATAGTCGAGTGGTCCAAATCTCTCCATCTACGGATTGATCAGATATGATAGTAATACTGGCCAAGTCTGTTTCAACAGGATAGCCTGTCTTGCTATCGAATATATGGTGAAAAGACTGGCCATCAACTTCTAAATTACGCTCGTAAATCCCTGAAGTTACGACAGACTTGTTCTCAATTGAAAGAGAGAGTAAGTGGTGACCTCTTGGTTCAACAGGATTTTGAATCCCGATTCGCCAGGGCTGTTTTCGAATTGGATTCTGACCGACTGTCAGAATATTGCCACCCAGGTCGATCAAAGCATCCGAGATTCCTTGACTTTTTAGAAATGCAGCAATGAGATCAGCACTGTAACCCTTTGCCAAAGCTCCTAGATCAATTTTCATACCAGGATGTGTTAGATAGACAGCATGGTTTTCATGATCTAGTTGAATTTGTTGAGGATTGATCTTCAACAAGGCTTGGTCGATTTCTTTCTGGACAGGACGCCTAGCATCAGCAAATCCAATTCTCCAAGTCTGAACAAGAGGACCAATCGCAATATTTAAATGGCTTTTTGGTGCCTGACTGTGCTGGGTACCTAAAGAGATGAGTTCAAAAAGATCTGGATGGACTCGAACGGCTGAGATACCCGCTTGATGATTGACCTCCATGAGTTCAGAGCTTGCATCATTGGCACTGAAGCGGTGTTCATAAGAACGGAGAAGCTCAAAACATCGAGCGAGAAGGTTATCTGCTTGTGGGTGCAGGATCGAAACAGTAATCGTTGTTCCCATCAAGCGTTCAGATTGACTGCTTAGGTCCACTGAAAATCTATCCTTTCCTATTTTCACTTACTTACAGTATATCAAAAAGATATCGTTTTCACAATCGTTTTAAGCATATTATTTGACTTTTTTTATAGTATGTGAAATCTACAATTCTTATGAATTTGAAAAAAAAATCACAAATTTTAAGCAAAATCATTGTAAACGATATCATTTTTATGATATACTCAAGAGGTAAATTAAATTAAAGGTAGGACTTTTTCTATGAGTAAAATCGTTGTTGTAGGGGCAAACCATGCCGGAACAGCATGTATCAACACTATGTTAGATAATTTTGGATATGAAAATGAAATTGTAGTTTTCGACCAAAACTCTAACATTTCATTCCTTGGTTGCGGAATGGCGCTTTGGATCGGTGAACAAATCGATGGTCCTGAAGGTCTTTTCTACTCTGACAAAGAAAAATTGGAAGCTAAAGGTGCAAAAGTGTATATGAACTCACCTGTTCTTTCAATCGATTATGACAAAAAAGTTGTGACAGCAGAAGTTGATGGTAAAGAACACAAAGAATCATACGAAAAATTGATCTTTGCGACTGGTTCAACACCAATCATTCCTCCGATCAAAGGAGTTGAAATTGTTCCTGGTAACCGTGAGTTCAAGGCGACTCTTGAAAACCTTCAATTTGTTAAATTGTACCAAAATGCTGAAGAAGTTATTAAAAAATTGAAAGACAACAGCAAACACTTGAACCGCATTGCCGTAGTTGGTGGTGGGTACATCGGTGTTGAGTTAGCTGAAGCTTTTGAGCGTCTTGGAAAAGAAGTTGTCTTGGTTGATATCGTAGATACTGTCTTGAACGGATACTACGACAAAGACTTTACAGACATCATGGCGAAGAACTTGGAAGACAACAACATCCGTTTGGCTCTTGGGCAAACCGTTCAAGCAGTTGAAGGAAATGGTAAAGTAGAACGTCTTGTGACTGATAAAGAAACTTTCGATGTAGATATGGTGATCTTGGCAGTTGGTTTCCGTCCTAACACAGCTCTTGCTGATGGTAAGATCGAACTCTTCCGCAATGGTGCCTTCCTTGTTGATAAGAAGCAAGAAACTTCACTTCCAGGTGTATACGCTGTTGGTGACTGTGCGACAATCTACGACAATGCGCGTGATGAAATGAGTTACATCGCTCTTGCATCTAACGCGGTTCGTTCTGGTATTGTGGGTGCTTACAACGCAACTGGTCACGAATTGGAAGGAATCGGTGTTCAAGGTTCTAACGGTATCTCTATCTACGGCCTTCACATGGTTTCAACTGGTTTGACACTTGAAAAAGCAAAAGCTGCTGGTTTCAACGCTGGTGAAACAGGATTCAACGACCTACAAAAACCTGAATTTATCAAACACGATAACCATGAAGTTGGAATCAAGATTGTCTACAATAAAGACAACCGTCAAATCCTTGGTGCTCAAATGGTATCACGTGATAGTGCAATCTCAATGGGAATTCATATGTTCTCACTTGCGATTCAAGAACACGTGACAATTGATAAATTGGCTTTGACTGACTTGTTCTTCTTGCCACACTTCAATAAACCATACAACTACATCACAATGGCAGCTTTAACTGCTGAATAATGAATTTTAAACAGGGCTAGTAGTGGACTAGTTCTGTTTTTTATTTTATTTCATGTATTCAGAGGCGGTGAAATGAGGTATAATAAAGAAGATTAGAATGTGAAGGAGTATAGGATGTCTGCAAAAGATGAATCTATAAAAAATGAATTTCGGTTTGCCTCTAGTTCAATTGTAGCTCATGTTGTAAGAGGTGTTCTAGTTGGTATTGTGGTAGGATGCATTGTCTCAAGTTTTCGCTTCTTGATCGAACATACATTCCATTTTGTTCAAGGGGTTTACACGGAAATGCCTCGTCATCCTCTCTATTTTTTAGCAATGCTTGGTGTGTATGTCTTGATCGTACTTCTAGCAGGTTACCTAATTCGCACCAATCGGGATATCAAGGGATCCGGAATACCGCAAGTAGAAGCAGAACTTAAGGGCCTCTTGGCCGTAAGTTGGTGGGATACCTTATGGAAGAAGTACATCTTAGGGATTTTAGCTATCGGTAGTGGCCTGATGCTTGGTCGTGAAGGTCCTAGTATTCAATTAGGGGCTATGGGAGGAAAAGGTGTCGCTCATCATTTGAAGGTCAGCCCAGTAGAGGAGCGCTCATTGATTGCGAGTGGTGCCGCTGCAGGTCTTGCTGCAGCCTTTAATGCACCGATAGCGGGGCTCTTATTTGTAGTCGAAGAGGTCTACCATCATTTTTCACGTTTCTTTTGGATTTCAACCCTTGCGGCTAGTTTGACTGCTAACTTCATTTCACTCAATATCTTTGGTCAAACACCAGTTCTCCATATGCCACAAAATATTCCTCCTCTTCCTCTCTCCCAATATTGGATTTATCTTTTTCTTGGGGTCTTTTTGGGAGCGGCAGGATATGTCTATGAAGTAGTGGTTCTGAATATTGGTCGCCTCTATCGCTTACTAGAGAAAATTTTCCATGTCCCCACTCATTCTTCCTCCTTATTTGCCTTTCTTTTGATTCTACCAATTGGCTATTTTCTTCCTCAGATTCTTGGTGGCGGGAACCAATTGGTCTTGGATTTAGCTCACCTACCTTATCCGGTGTTGACCATTCTCTTCTATTTTGTCCTCCGTTTTATCTGGAGTATGTTGAGTTATGGTAGTGGCCTGCCCGGTGGGATTTTCCTTCCTATTCTAGCTTTAGGTTCTCTTTTAGGGGCGTTGGTTGGTGCTGTTCTCCAAAACCTAGGCTTTATTTCTCAAAATCAGCTGCCCCTCTTTATTATTTTAGGAATGAGTGGGTATTTCGGAGCTATTTCAAAAGCACCTCTTACGGCTATGATTTTGGTAACAGAGATGGTCGGTGATATTCGTAGTTTAATGCCACTGGGTATGGTGACCTTGGTGGCTTACATGATCATGGATCTCTTCCATGGAGCACCAGTCTATGAAGCCATGCTGGAGCAACTCTTACCTGATAAGGCGCAAGAAGAAGGAGAGTTGACCTTGATTGAGATTCCTGTATCCGAAAAGATTGCAGGGAAACAAGTTCATGAACTCGAACTTCCCCAAGATATTTTGATTACCACGCAAATGCGAAGCGGCAAGAGCTACACGGTTAATGGCGCAACTCGCTTGTATCTAGGTGATAGTATTTTTGTGGTGGTGAAAGAATCTGAAATTGGACGGGTCAAGGATATTCTTTTATAAAAGACAGTTTCTTAGAAAAGTCTTTCTATTATTAAATTTTCAGACAATTATTGAAAAATGAGAAAACTTCTGGTAAAATAAGTTCAAGAACGAATGAGGAGAAGTCTTTCATGAAAAAATATAGTCTACTCTTATTGAGTGTTGCTCTTTTAGCAGGGTGTGCAAATTCTACTAGCAAACAGTCGAGTCAAAAGACGCAAACCAGCTCAACGGTGCAGTTGTCAAAGGCTGACCAGAAGACCTTGGACAATGCGACAGCTGAGTACAAAGACTTTGTCAAAATGCAAATCGACCAATTGCTCAAGGATACACAAGGTTTCCGAGATACCCTAAAAGCTGGGAATTTGGAGGAAGCTAAAAAACAATATCCCTTGATCCGCATGGCCTATGAACGCTCAGAACCGATTGCTGAAACCTTTGGGGAGTCTGATGTGAAGATTGACTACCGTTTGGTGGACTATGTGGATGAAAATAAATCAGAAGAAGGCTGGTCTGGCTTCCACCGGATTGAGCGCATCCTTTGGGAAAACAATACCACAGATGGCACTGAAAAATATGCAGACCAACTGGTGAACGATATCAAGGAGTTGAAAGCTAAGATCGCAACCGTTGATGTGACTCCTGATGTGATGCTAACTGGGGCTGTTGATCTGCTAAATGAAGTGGCAACGCAAAAGATCACAGGTGAAGAAGAAGTCTTCTCTCATACAGATTTGTACGACTTCCGTGCCAATATTGAAGGAGCTGAAAAGATTTTCTCTCTCTTTAAACCTTTGATTGAGAAAAAAGATGCCAAGTTGGTTAAAAACTTGGAAGCAGAATTCAAAAATGTCAATGATTTATTGGACAAACACATGACTGATGAAACAAATTATAAGTCTTACACAGATTTGACCAAGGAAGATACCAAGGAATTGGCTGAAGCTGTGACTAAACTTGGTGAACCTTTGTCTCAAATGGGTGTGATTTTAGATGGGAAATAAGAAAAATGGCTGACGAAAAATTTTTAGATAAAAAAATGGACCGTCGTGAATTTCTTAAAAAAGCAGGTATTGGAGGGGCCGGTCTAGCGCTAGGCCTCTCTGGTGCATCTGCTTTTTTCGCTAATCAAGACAGTTCTAGTAAAAAAGCTTATGATGGGGATGAAGATATCTCCTTTTATGGCAAGCACCAAGCCGGGATTACGACGGCCATGCAGAAGGCTTGCTACTTGGTGGTTCTGGATCTTCACACGACGGACAAAAAAGAAGTCATCCAGCTTTTTAAAGACTGGACCGACTATAGTAGTAAATTAGTCGAAGGGCAGTTGGTTAAAAAAGATGGCGCCAATGCCCTCTTGCCGCCAACGGATACAGGTGAAACAGTAGGTCTGAACCCCTATCGCTTGAGTCTGACGTTTGGTGTCTCTGCTAGCTTTCTCAAGAAATTAGGTTTGGAGTCCAAACGTCCCAAGCTCTTTCGTGATTTGCCTCCATTTCCAAAGGAGCAGTTGCAGGACAAATACACAGGTGGCGATATCGTCATTCAGGCCTGTGCCGACGATGAGCAAGTAGCCTTTCATGCGGTCCGAAATCTCATCCGCAAAGGTCGCAATACCATCACCATGAAGTGGAGCAAGTCCGGTTTTGCGGCGATTGGTGACAGAAAAGAAACGCCGCGTAACCTCTTTGGCTTTAAAGATGGAACAGCAAATGTCACGACGGAGAAGGACTTTGATAAGGTCGTCTGGACTGACAGCAAGGACTGGATGAAGGGTGGTTCCTATATGGCTCTTCGCCTAGTCCAAATGCACTTGGAAACTTGGGACCGGACCAATTTGCAGGAGCAAGAAAATACCTTTGGTCGCTACAAGGAGTCCGGTGCTCCATTTGGGAAGACCAACGAATTTGATGAAGTAGATTTATCTAAACTACCAGAAGATTCACATGTCCGTTTGGCCAAAGAAGTGGATCGTCCGATATTACGGCGTTCCTATTCTTATTCGGATAGCATCAATGAACAAACTGGGCAATTTGATGCAGGATTGATTTTTATCGCCTTTCAAAAGGATCCTAACAGCTTTGTCAAAATCCAAACCAATCTAGGTGCAGTGGATAAAATGAACGAGTACATCACCCATATCGGAAGTGGACTCTTTGCTTGCTTTGCAGGCGTAGAGAAAGGAGGCTACCTTGGTCAAGCACTCTTTGAATAAACTCTTGATCTTGTTAGGCCTTCTTGCCTTGTTCTGGACTCATCCAGTGGCTGCGGAATCTTATAGCGATCTCTTTATCAAGATCACAGATGCAACAACCGCTGTAGAAAATAAGAACCAGGATAAGGCCAAGGAATTGATCGCTGAGATTCAAGATAATTTTGAATCCAAAGATCACCATGATTCCAAGGCAGGAAAAAAAGTTAGCCAAGCTCTAGCTATAAAAGGGGAGGTAACCAAAGAGGATCTCACCAAGATCTCATCAGCCTTGCTAGCTTTTGAAAAAGAGCAAAATCCGGTCGATTTAGAGGCGGAAAAAGACAAACTCGTGAGTCGACTCGCTCCTTATTTTAAGAACTTACAAGATGCCATTACAGCTAAGGATCTGGATAAAACCCGTCAAACCTATGCAGATCTTAATAATACCTGGACGCGAAACGAAGCGGTGGTAAGAGATCACAGCACAGCTTACTATGGCAAAATCGAGACGGCCATTTCGCTCTTACGTAGTAGCATTGAAACAGAGCCTACTGACTTCACCAGCATCCAGTCCTCCTATGATGACCTCAAAAATGGGATTGATGCCTTTGTAAAAGGAGAAGCGATTAGCAGTGCTAGTAAGGATTTGACGTTGAACGATGGGATCAAGCTTTTGGAGAAGGCGCAAAGCCAATTCCAATCCGGCGACGATAAATCTGCTGCAGCAACTATGAAGCAGTTCATCACCATCTGGCCAACCATTGAGGGGGATGTCAGCACGACCAATCCAAGTCTCTACACGCGCGTAGAGAGTGAATCCCCGGTCATTATGGTTAAGGGGAAAGAAAAGACCTATCAAGAGAAATTACAAGCCTTGATCAGGGACCTTTCTGCGATCGATACGACAGCTTCTTACAACGCTTTTGATGCTATGTTGATTCTTCTCCGTGAAGGAGTAGAAGCGCTTCTGATCGTCATGGCCCTTGTGACGACCCTTAAGGCTGCTAAGATGAGGAAAGGCCTCAAATGGGTCTACGGTGGAGCTGCTGCGGGGGTTCTTGCCAGCGCAGCGATCGCTCTTGTTTTGCAAGTAGCTTTTCCTGCCGTTACTTCGGGGTCTAACCGGGAAATCATTGAAGGGGGCGTTGGGATTTTCGCAGTGGTCATGATGATCCTCATCGGAATTTGGCTACACAGCAAGTCCTCTGTCAAACAGTGGAATGCCTTTATGGATCATCAGATGAAAACGGTAACGGCTACAGGAAGTTTTGTTTCTATGTTTGCCCTCAGTTTCTTAGCAGTCTTTCGTGAAGGGGCTGAGACCATTCTCTTCTATGTTGGGATCATTCCACGGATTACAACCGTTCATTTCATACTAGGAATCGGGCTTGCCATAGCCGTTCTCATCATCATTGCAGTGGCGATGACCAAGGCCAGTCAAGCGATCCGACCTCATCGAATCTTTTTCATTCTGACGTGGTTGATTTACGCCTTGGCCTTCAAGATGCTTGGTGTCAGCATCCACGCCCTACAGTTGACCAATATCCTACCGAGTCATTTGGTCAATGGACTTCCAACCATCGATTGGGCGGGGATCTATCCAAGTTGGGAAGTTCTTCTTCCCCAGTTAATCTTTGTGGCCTTGATCGCTCTTATCACGGTGAGACAACATGGCAAAGAGTAGAGCAGATAAAATGACCATTGTCGAGCACTTGGTCGAATTTCGAAAACGATTGATCGCTGTGGTCTTGTGTTACATTATCGTCTTTATTGTAGCCTTTGTATTTGGAGGAGAACTCTACCAGATCTTGACCGCTAGCCTCCATCAAAAACTGATGGTATTGGGGCCAAATGATATCCTCTGGATCTATGTATCGCTGGCCAATCTCACAGCTTTTAGCCTGACCCTGCCCTTTATTGTCTACCAGATTTGGCAATTTGTAAGGCCGGCTTTAAGAGTGAAGGAGGCGCGTGCAGTCTTTGCCTATATACCAGCTAGCTTTGTGTTCTTTGTGCTGGGGCTCGCATTTGGTTATTTCTTTGTCAGCCCTGCGATTTTAGATGTCTTGATGCGCTTGGGAGAGGGACTGTTTGATACCCAATTGACGGCGCAAAATTATTTAACCTTCTTATGGCATACCACATTGCCTTTAGGAGTCTTGTTCGAGTTACCAGTTTTGGTCGCTTTTCTGACCTCAATTGGGCTTTTGACACCACAGTTTTTAATCACCTATCGTCGTTACGCTTACTTTGTCCTGCTGGTCTTAGCCGTCGTGCTAACTCCTGCAGACTTTATCAGTGACTTGGCCATGACGCTCCCTTTGATCCTCTTATTTGAAGTGAGTGTCGCCATCAGTAAAGTCATCTATTCGAGAAAAAGGAGAAACTAATGGGAATTTTACGTGATATTGGAGCACCAGGTTTGATCATCATTATCCTGGGTGCCCTCTTGATTTTTGGACCAAAACGCCTGCCTGAGTTGGGCCAGTCTATCGGCAAAATGTTTGCTGAATTTAAGACAGCTGTCAATAAAGGCAGTGAAGAAGCCGATCAAGACGCCAAAGAAGCTAAAGAAGAAAAAGAATAATCAGACAATTTTCAAAATTCTATTGAGTTCGATTGCATAAAAAGGTATAATAAGACAAGGACTTGCAATCGACGAAGGAGGAAACCATGATTATTACGATTTTGTCACTCATTTTCTATTTTACCTATATCGGATTCTTATGCTGGTTGGTCGTAAAAATTGTCGAAAAATTGTTCAATTTCTTGTTGAACCGTTAATGAAGAAACAATCCATTTCACAACAAGTGAGTGGATTTTTTGTTTCTCGTTCATTCAGAAAGAAGCAAATAGAAAGAGAGAGTTCAATGGTCTCAGATTGAAGAGCTAGTCGTATTAGAAACTTTCCTTAGGTGAGTACGGACGTCAGCGAACTTCTTCGAAGTTCCATGACTAATTATTGAGCCTAAGGTCTCAATAATTCCGAGTGCCTGAAACATTATTGTTTCAGGCACTTTTCTCACAGAGGAAAGTTTCGATATTTTATCAACTTATTATACTTTAAGATAGTTTGTTTACATTCTATGGACCATGTGGTCTCATTTTCGTATCAAATTCCCCTAGCTAGTGACGAACTTGATCTTCAAACTCTATTTCGGTATGATAGTAGGGAATAGAATGACAGTTTATTTGTGTGGCCTGACTGAGTAATATACAAGGGACTGTAAAATAATTATTCAGTAGTGATTAATACAGAATATATTTTTAAATTTTTTTGGTCACACAACGCGAAAAAAAGTTCCATATACCAAAAGGATATAAATGATGAAAAGAGATTCTATTTTTATAGAAGAAAAAATTAATGAACTCATTAAATTTAGTGAAATAACTATTGGTGAATGGACTCAAGAATTAACAAAATTTAAACAAGGGGAAAATTCATACAAACGACCGGTTGAAGAAATTATCAAATCAGTACAACTTGATATTTCTATTTATCAGAAGGAGAATATGTTAGCCATCTACACTGCAGGATATTCTATTGAGAGATTCAAAGAAGAGTACTTTAAATATGTCGATAGCCTTCTCCCTATTTGGTATAGTAATTCAGGATATGATGCAATGCTCTGGGCTCTTTCCATTGGCATTCTGTTAGAGATTGATGAAACGACTTTTGATAAGTTAGTAGGCTTAGTCAAAAAGGATGATCCAGAGGACTATTTGATCGATTACTTCATCCAGTCTCGTCATCCAGAGTGGAAGATTCGGATAAACTATAATTTCCCAAGACCCTATGGCTTTACTCGAAAGATTATCGAGGAAGAAAATTCTAAAAAGGCTGAGGCTCTCCTTAAAGAATACTTGACTAAAAAATGGTATCAGGGATGTAGAGATGAAGGCTGGTATGATTTGCATAAGCGCAACATTGATAATTATTATGGTTACTGGTCCTTTGAATCAGGCGCTATTTGCAAGCTCAAAGGCTTAGATTATAAACAATTAGAAGGACTTCCATATTTTCCATATGATTTGATTGCGGAAGGTGGAATATATAGATAATCTATATAAGGACTTAGAAAGAAGATAGAGTTGGAACTAAGAGACACGTTTTCAGATAAAAATAATATAAATGGACTAATCCAAGTTTTTCAAAAAGCCATTCAGGATTCTGAAGAACGAATTCAAGCAATTGAACAGGATGAGAAAGAAGGAATCCAAAAATTTTCTTTGGATAATAAAGTTGTTATTTCTAATATAAGATCATCAATATGTCGTTACCAAAAAGAAGTTATGATAGCGACTTATACTGCGGGTTATTCTATTGAAGATTTCAAGTGTGAGTATATTAAGTATGTAAAGAGTTTGCAACTATCTTGGCTAGGCAATTCTGGCTATGAACAAATGGTCTGGGCTCTCTCTATTGGAATTTTGTTAGATATTGAGGAGGATATGTTTAATCAGCTAGTAAATTTGGTTAAGAAGGATGACCCAAAGGACTATTTGATTGACTATCTGATTCAATATCGTCGTCCAGAGTGGAAGATTCGACTGAATTATAATTTTCCAAAACCTTATGGTTTTACCAGAAAAATTATTGAAGAAGAGGATTCTGAACAGGCTCTAAAATTACTTAAAGAATATTTGGCTAAGAAATGGTACCAAGGGAGCACAGATACAGGATGGTACAATTTACATAAAACCAATAACAGAAGTTATTATGGCTATTGGTCCTTTGAATCAGGTGCTATTTGCAAACTCAAGGGATTGGATTACAAGGAATTGGGAGGTGTTCCGTATTTCCCTTATGATTTGGTTGTGGAAGGTGGAAAGGTATAAAAAGATCTGATAATCAAAATAAATCCATAGGAGTAAAATATGATTTTAAGGGATGAAATAACAATGAGTGATAGACTGTTAAAGTTGATTGATTTTGAAAAAAAAATCATAGATGAAAAACGAAATAAAATTAAGAGTTTAATGAAGGACACGGAGGAAGGAGTTCAAAGATACAAGCTAACAAATGACATAGTTATTGCAAATACAAAGAGGACAATTAAAGTCTTAACTGAAAAAGTTCTAGTAGCTACCTATACAGTAGGTTATCCTATTGAAGATTTTAAGAAGGAATATATTAATTTTGTCAATAGCCTTCTTCCAGTTTGGCAGAGCAATTCTGGCTATCTCCAAATGGTTCGAGCGCTTTCTATTGGGATTCTTTTAGAGATTGATGAAGAGATTTTTGATCAGTTAGTAGACTTAGTCAAAAAGGATGATACGGAGGACTATTTGATCGATTACCTCATCCAGTCTCGTCATCCAGAGTGGACGATTCGGATCAACTATAATTTCCCAAGACCCTATGGCTTTACTAGGAAAATTATTGAAGAAGATAATTCTGATCAGGCTCTCAAGCTGCTCAAAGAATACGTGGCTAAGAAATGGTATCCTGGACATAGAGATACTGGTTGGTATGACTTGCATAAAGAGAATATTGATAATTATTATGGTTACTGGTCCTTTGAATCAGGCGCTCTTTGCAAGATTAAGGGCTTAGATTACAAACAGTTAGAAGGACTTCCATATTTTCCATATGATTTGGTTGCGGAAGGAACGCAACAAAATGAACTTTAAGGTTAGAAAATGACAGAAGATAAAATTTTAACAAAAGAAGAAGTTCTTCGTGATGGTGTTTGTTTTGAAGAAGAGCTTGATTGGGGTGGATGGTATTGCGAACAGATTGTTTCTGAGAATGAATCTGGAGAAGAAGTTCCATATACAGGTTTAGCTTATGATTTATACCCAGATGGTAAATTAGAGTATTATGGTTATATTAAAGATGGCTTCCGTCATGGAATGAGTGTATGGTTTTATCCTAATGGAAAAATTGAAAGCATCAATCCTCTAGATTGCGGTGCGGCTGATTGAATTCAAAAGAAATACTATGAAAATGGCGCATTAAAATCACACGCATATTATGTTTTAGGGGCGAGAGTTACTTATATCGAGTACGATGAGGCTGGCCATATTATCGATGAAAAATTAGAACCGACTGAGGCAGATTTTGAGAGAGCAAAGAAGTGGGGTGTTGATTTATCAAAACGAGATATGACTTTGAAGTAGAACAAAATCGCTTGAGATCTCAGATTGACTTAACAAATCATTTTTAAAGGAGACACAAAATGGGTTTACGAGATACTTTAAATACTGAGGAGAATTATAAAGATGGCTTAATTTCAAATCGAGAAGCCTTACTGTATTTTCAAGAAAAATTACGAAAACTTCAAAGTGATTTAGATGATGGAATAGAAAACTATAAAAAGCCAACGATCGAAGTTTATAATTCAACTTTAGCTACTATTTTGTCCTATCAGAGAGATATTTTATTAGCAACTTATTCTAGTGGAGCCTCTTTGTCAGCATTTAAAGAGGAATATATTTCCTTTGTATCGTCTTTAATACCAATTTGGTGTAAGGAATGGGGCTACGAACAAATGCTCTGGGCGCTTTCTATTGGTATTCTTTTAAACATTGATGAAGAGACTTTTAATCAGTTAGTAGACTTGGTCAAAATAGATGATCCAGAAGATTATTTGATTGATTATCTGATTCAAGCTCGTTATCCAGAGTGGACGATTCGGATCAACTATAATTTTCCTAAACCTTATGGATATACTCAGAAAATCATTGAAGAAGAGAATTCTGAACAGGCCCTAAAATTGTTAAAAGAATATTTGGTTAAGAAATGGTACCAAGGGAGTAGGGATGCTGCTTGGTATGATTTACATAAGAAAAATGTAAAAAATCATGTAGGCTACTGGTCCTTTGAATCTGGCGCGCTTTGCAAATTGAAAGGCTTAGATTATAAACAATTAGAAGGACTTCCATATTTTCCATATGATCTGGTTGCGGAAGGTGAGACGGAAGAATAAATCTCGTGATGTATGAGTCATTAAATTAAAAAAAGAGAGGAAATAAATTATGATCGAACCTAAGTATGGTGAAAATATTGTTGTTCTTTTTAAACATGAAAATAAATATACTTGGTATGTTTCGGATTTAGAATTCTGGTATATTGATTATGAGGTAGCACGCTATTCACTTGACACTCTGTATGATGAGCGAAAACGTTCTTCGAAACTGACCCATGAAACATTGCCATATTTCTTAAAAGATATGGAAGCATACAAATGCGAGCGAAATGAGTTAGGAGAAGCATTTGCTAAATCGTATCAGGAAGATAGATTGAACGCGGTTTATGATTTTAAACCTTCCTTGTTTATTGATATGGATGAGTTGGAACTATACTCGCAGTACGCAGAATACGTATCATTTGAAGAATATGTTTCAGAACCATGGAAAGGCCATTATAAATCATTTTGGGATAAGATTCCGGAAGCAGAAAAATTCTGGTTGACTAGTGGCACCGATGTATACGGTGAAGATTAATTACAATTGAAGAATAGATATAGGATAAGTACTAGTGGATAAAGATCAATTAATAAACAAGCCAGAAATAAATATTGTTGGAGTTATTGCGAACCATCACTTTAACTGGTATATTTGTTCCAATGATATGTGGACAATGGATATCGATAAATATATTCAATCCTACAAGGAAGCAGGTTGGGATCTTGATTTTTCCTATTTACCTGAGATTCAACAGAATCTTCATGTGGTTACAAAAAGCAATCTTGGAACTTATTTAGAAATGTATAAAGATGACTGGCTGAAGGTGACAGTTGAAGAATTGATTGCAGTGATTAAACGCTCAATGGAGTGTGAGGACTTAAATTCAGAGATTATTCTGGAAGAAAAAGCCTTGCTCCCGGATCTTTTCATCGATTTTGATAAAGAAGAATTTTATTCAAACCATCTAGGGATGAAAAACTACGAGAGATATGTGCCAAACGGATGGAAAATTTTTTCAGGAAGTTTTGATCATTTGATCCCCAAAGAGCAACAATATTGGATTGAAAAGACTGGCGCTAACCAATGAAGTAACTAATAATAAAATTAAAAAAGGTAAGAAAAAATGAAGTTTTATTTTATTGGTGGCCTTGGTGGCAATTGCTACCATCTGGAGCCACTTATCGATGAACTTGGCTTTCCTGTGACCTTTCTAGATCCCTACAGGGAAATGATTCAGACAGAAAAAGATCTTCATGCTTGGTTTCAAGGTCAGATTGTACAAGATGAAGAGATCTGTTTATTGGGGCACTCCTTGGGTGGAGATTTGGCTCGTTATCTGGCTGCAGAGTTTCCTCAAATCCAGGATCTGATTCTCTTGGATGGGGGCTACCTGGATATTGAAAAGATCCTGCCTTTGGTGGAAGAGCTAGAAGGCACATCATCCTTCATGCAACAGCAAGTCTTTTCGACATTGGAAGAAGCCGTGTTAGCAGAATTCGGTGATGGAGCAGATCCTACTCCTATAGCGCGAAAAGCAGTAGAGGCTAGCTATCGCTGGAATCGAGCGAGTGAACAATATGAATTAAATCTAGATCTAGAAAAAGTCTTGGACTTATTGCGCTTGAGACGTAGCATCAAGGCTGACCAGATTTCACTTTCGGACAAGCCCGTCCTCTTTATTGGCCCTCGATACCAAGAAGAACCTGAATGGAGGAAAGCAGCTCTGAATCAACTAGATCCCAAGATCAAGCAAGTCTTGCTAGAAGGCTTGGGGCACGAACTGTATACAGAGGCACCAGAAATTGTAGCTAGAGAAATCAACAATTGGCTCCAAAATGTTCATAAATAAAACCTGTTTCTCTTTTTGAAACAGGTTTTATTTTGTAATTTCCGAACATTGTTTCCTATAAAATCATTCCCGTTGCATTAAGTCCGTATCTTTGATATAATCTATCAAGGAAACGTCAAGAGACGTAGCGATGCGCTTGCGCATAGGTAGGTCAGTTTTTAGAAAAGAGATTTTACAATCTATGTTAAATGAATTTCCTATTTTCGACTATGAAGATATCCAGTTGATTCCCAACAAATGTATCATCAATAGCCGGTCTGAAGCAGACACGACCATTCAATTCGGGAAACATACCTTCAAGCTACCAGTTGTTCCAGCTAATATGCAGACGATTTTGGATGAGAATGTAGCAGAGCAGTTGGCACGTGGTGGTTACTTCTACATCATGCACCGCTTTGATGAAGCAGGTCGGATTCCTTTTATCAAACGCATGCACGAGCAAGGTTTGATCGCTTCTATTTCGGTTGGTGTTAAGGAATACGAATACGACTTTGTGAGTCAATTAAAGGCAGATGCGCCTGAGTACATCACTATTGATATCGCACACGGTCATGCGGATAGTGTCATTCGGATGATTCAACACATCAAGAAGGAATTGCCAGATACCTTTGTCATTGCTGGAAATGTTGGAACACCTGAAGCTGTTCGTGAATTGGAAAATGCAGGAGCTGATGCGACTAAGGTCGGGATCGGTCCTGGTAAGGTTTGTATCACCAAAGTTAAGACTGGATTTGGTACAGGTGGTTGGCAATTGGCTGCTCTTCGCTGGTGCTCAAAAGCAGCGCGAAAACCAATTATTGCGGACGGTGGGATTCGGACCCATGGCGATATTGCCAAATCGATTCGTTTCGGGGCGTCTATGGTCATGATTGGTTCCCTCTTTGCAGGCCATATCGAAAGTCCTGGTAAAACGGTAGAGATCGATGGAGAGGCTTTTAAAGAGTACTATGGATCTGCTTCAGAGTACCAAAAAGGTGCTTACAAGAATGTCGAAGGAAAGAAAATTCTATTGCCTGCTAAGGGTCATCTGCAAGATACCTTGACAGAAATGGAACAAGATTTGCAAAGTTCGATCTCGTATGCTGGAGGCCAAAAATTAGCAGATTTGAAACATGTTGACTATGTGATCGTTAAGAATTCCATCTGGAATGGCGATGCACACTAATTGAATTACTTATTTATTTCACGAATTGGCGTGATGTTTCTACAAGGTGCCGGAACACCTAACAATAAGTAAGTCGAGATAAATCCTTTTGTTAGAGGATATTCAAGGCTTGCTTTGCAGGCCTTTTTGTGTTTTGTGAATAAGTAACGGATTTTATAGAAAGTAGGAGGAAGTATGAAATTACTGGAAGAACGCATCTTAAAAGATGGCAACGTTTTAGGCGAGAATATCCTCAAGGTGGACTCCTTTTTGACCCATCAACTAGATTTCAAATTGATGAAAGAAATTGGCCAGACCTTTGCGGACCGGTTTAAAGATGCGGGCATTACAAAAGTCGTAACCATTGAAGCGTCTGGGATCGCGCCAGCCCTTTATGTAGCAGAAGCACTAGATGTTCCTATGATTTTTGCGAAAAAAGCGAAAAATATTACCATGAATGAGGGGATTTTGACAGCTGAGGTTTATTCCTTCACCAAGCAAGTAACCAGTACGGTTTCAATTGCTGGTAAATTCTTAGATCCAGCGGATAAGGTTTTGATCATTGATGATTTCCTTGCAAATGGCCAAGCAGCTAAGGGCTTGATTCAGATCATCGAACAAGCTGGTGCTCAAGTGGAAGCCGTTGGGATCGTCATTGAAAAATCCTTCCAAGATGGACGGGGATTATTAGAAGAGTTGGGATATCCAGTTGTATCCCTCGCGCGTTTGGACCGTTTTGAAAATGGTCAGGTTGTATTTAAGGAGGCAGACATCTAATGCAAAAACAAGAAAGCCATTCACAGGCCGCTGTTCTAGGCTTGCAGCACTTATTGGCCATGTATTCCGGTTCTATTTTGGTGCCGATCATGATCGCGGGAGCTTTGGGCTACAATGCTCATCAGCTAACCTACCTCATCTCTACAGATATCTTTATGTGTGGGGTGGCGACCTTCCTGCAAGTCCAACTCAATAAACACTTTGGGATTGGTCTTCCAGTGGTCCTTGGGGTTGCCTTCCAGTCTGTGGCACCTCTCAGCATGATCGGGGCTAGCCATGGTAGTGGTGCCATGTTTGGTGCCCTGATTGTTTCAGGGATTTACGTGGTTCTGGTCTCAGGATTCTTCTCGAAAATCGCCAACCTCTTCCCATCCATTGTGACGGGATCTGTCATTACGACCATTGGTTTGACCTTGATTCCGGTAGCCATTGGTAACATGGGCAATAATGCTGACAAACCAACGGTGCAAAGTTTGCTCTTGGCCGTGATCACTATTCTTATCATTCTTGTGGTAAACATCTATACAACTGGCTTTATCAAATCCATCTCGATTTTGATTGGCTTGATTGCAGGGACTGCTATGGCAGCTTCTATGGGCTTGGTAGACTATACACCTGTGGAACAAGCCCCTATCCTTCATGTTCCAACACCTTTCTTCTTTGGAGCCCCTAAGTTTGAAATCACCTCAATCTTGATGATGTGTATTATCGCGACGGTTTCCATGGTGGAGTCAACTGGTGTCTATCTTGCTCTTTCTGATATTACCAAAGATCCAATTACTAGCACGCGCCTTCGCAATGGCTACCGCGCTGAAGGGTTGGCCGTTCTCCTTGGTGGTATCTTCAACACCTTCCCTTACACTGGATTCTCACAAAACGTTGGTTTAGTGAAATTGTCTGGTATCAAGACTCGTCTTCCAATCTATTATGCGGCTGGTTTCCTTGTTCTACTTGGTCTCCTTCCTAAGTTTGGAGCTTTAGCACAAATCATCCCAAGCCCAGTACTTGGTGGAGCCATGTTAGTCATGTTTGGTTTTGTATCTATTCAAGGGATGCAGATCCTTGCGCGTGTTGATTTTGAACACAATGAGCACAATTTTCTCATCGCGGCTGTATCAATTGCAGCAGGGGTAGGATTGAACAACAGCACTCTTTTTAATGGCCTACCAAGTGAATTTAAAATGTTCTTTGCTAACGGAATTGTCGTCGCAAGTGTCTTGGCAATCGTACTCAACGCTATTTTAAACCGCCATAAAAACTAAGTACAAATGAACCGGAGATCCTTGGATCTTTGGTTTTTTTGACTTTTAAGGAAACATATAGTAGAGTGGAAGGAGAAAAAATTCAACTTGATTAGAAGAAAGTCAGAACCATGTATCTAACCCATCACTTTAAAGAGCGGTTGCGCTTGTTTGTCAGTCTATTTTTTCCGATTTTAATCTACCAATTGGCTAATTATTCAGCCAGCTTTGTTGATACAGCCATGACGGGACAATACAATACCTTGGACTTAGCTGGAGTCTCAACTGCCACTAGTCTATGGAATCCCTTTTTCACCTTCTTAACAGGGATTGTATCAGCTTTAACACCAATTATCGGTCATCATTTAGGGCAGGGGAATAAAAAACGAATCGCTTCTGATTTTTATCAATTCGTTTATCTATCCTTCATGATGGCTGTCCTATTGATCGTTTTTGTACTAGTTATCGCACCAGTCGTCTTAAGAAAAATCGGTTTAGAAAGTGTCGTAGCTGGGATTGCAACCCATTATTTAGCCTTTCTGTCTCTAGGGATTTTGCCTCTTTTACTCTTTAGCGTGGTCCGTTCCTTGCTGGATACCTTGGGCCTCACTCGCTTGTCCATGTACCTCATGCTTCTCTTATTGCCTTTAAATGCAAGTTTCAACTACATGTTGATCTATGGAGCTTTTGGTCTACCTAAGCTAGGAGGAGCAGGAGCAGGACTGGGGACATCCTTAGCTTACTGGGTTCTCCTCATCATTGCTTTCTTGATCCTTTTCAAACACCCTAAAGTAGCTATCTACCAACTTTGGAAGATTCAACCTCTCAATCTCAAAGAGATGAAAGAGACCATTCGATTGGGCTTACCAATTGGAGGGATTGTGTTTGCTGAAGTGATTATCTTCTCTGTAGTAGGGTTACTCATGGCTAAATTCCCATCTATGACCATCGCCAGTCACCAGTCGGCCATGAATTTTTCAACTCTCATGTACGCTTTTCCAGCTAGCATCTCCAATACCATGGCTATTATTGTATCCTACGAGATTGGAGCTGGTCGTCCCGATGTCGTTCGTCAATATTGCCGGATTGGACGATGGACAGCCTTTGGATTTGCCTTCTTTACCCTTACTTTCCTCTATCTGTATCGCTATCAAGTGGCAGGTCTCTATGGAACTGATCCGGATTTTATCCACCAGACAGCCATCTTTATGACTTATAGCCTGCTTTTCCAAATTGCTGATACAGTCGCAGCACCGATTCAAGGGATTCTTCGGGGTTACAAGGACACTACCGTTCCCTTCCTACTTGGTGTCTTTAGTTACTGGTGTGTCTCCATTCCTTTAGGGATCTTTTTAGACCATGTCACTAACCTAGGTCCGTATGCTTACTGGATTGGCTTGATTTCTAGTATTGTCGTTAGTGGTATTTGTTACCAGATGCGACTTTGGCAGATTCAAAAGAAATACCAAATTTCCTAAAAACAAAAACAACCAGAATATGCTTCTGGTTGTTTTGTTTATTTGGTACGCATTTCACCTTGAGAGAAGTAGGTTCCTTCAGGCATATCGTTGATGATAACGTGAACAGCAGATTGAGGAGCGCCAGTATTGCGGACAACAGCCTCGGTTACTTCTTTAGCGAGGGCTTTCTTTTGTTCCAAAGTGCGTCCTTCAAATAAATCAATTCGTACAAATGGCATAGGGCCACCTCCTAAATTTTTTATAGGACTATTTTATCACATTTTGGGATACAAAGGTCAGCAAAATTATGGTAAAATGATAATGAAACACATTTTAGAGAGAACAGAAGGAAAATGGCACAATTATATTATAAATATGGGACCATGAACTCAGGGAAAACCATTGAGATCTTGAAGGTGGCCCATAATTATGAAGAGCAAGGCAAGAGCGTCGTCATCATGACATCGGCAATCGATACACGAGATGGAGTTGGAGTAGTTTCTAGCCGGATCGGTATGAAACGAGAAGCCATGGCCATCGAAGATGAGACGGATATCTTCGGTTATATCCAAAGGCTAGAAAAGAAACCATACTGTGTCTTAATCGATGAAGCTCAGTTTCTCAAACGCCACCATGTCTATGACTTGGCTAGGGTTGTAGATGAACTGGATGTGCCGGTGATGGCTTTTGGCCTCAAAAATGATTTCCGAAATGAACTCTTTGAAGGTTCTAAACACCTCCTCTTGTTAGCAGACAAGATCGAGGAAATCAAAACCATCTGCCAATACTGTTCCCGCAAGGCGACCATGGTCTTGCGCACACAAGGGGGCAAACCCGTTTACGATGGAGAGCAGATCCAGATCGGTGGACACGAGACCTATATCTCGGTTTGCCGCAAGCATTATTTTAATCCAGACATACCAACTGAAATCGTCTAGAACGTTTTAGAGAGGATAATAATGTCTATTTGTTTAAAAGATATTACAATAGAGAATTATTTTGACGTTTTAAATCTAGAAGTTCATCCAAACCAAAGGAATTTTATTGCATCCAATTCCATTAGTTTAGCTGAAGCCTATGTATATGATCAAAATGGTGATTTTATAGCTCCCTTAGCAGTTTATGATAAGGAAGTATTAGTTGGTTTTGTTATGATTGCCTATGATCGGAAAATTGGGATCAGTAAGGGGAACTACTTGTTATTTCGTTTTATGATCGATAAACGATTTCAAGGTTTAGGCTATTTTAAACCGACTATGGATGCAGTCATTGACTTTGTTCGAACAGAGCCAGCTGGAAAAGCAACAAGTCTTTGGTTATCTTATGAACCGGAAAATAATCAAGCGAGATCTTGCTATCTCCATTATGGATTTAAAGAAACTGGCCAAGTCATAGAAGACGAAATTGTAGCAATCTATGATCTAACAACCTAGAATTAAGGAGCAAACATGAATATCTATGATCAACTACAAGCTGTAGAAGACCGATACGAAGAGTTAGGAGAATTGTTGAGTGACCCAGATGTGGTCTCTGATACCAAACGTTTTATGGAGCTTTCAAAAGAAGAGGCATCCACTCGTGATACGGTGACAGCTTATCGGGAATACAAACAAGTACTCCAAAACATCGTCGATGCTGAAGAAATGATCAAGGAAGCAGGTGGCGATGCAGATTTGGAAGAAATGGCTAAGCAAGAGCTGAAAGATGCCAAGGCTGAAAAAGAAGAGTACGAAGAAAAACTGAAGATCTTACTTCTTCCAAAAGATCCAAACGATGACAAGAACATTATCTTGGAAATCCGTGGGGCAGCAGGAGGAGACGAAGCCCAGTTGTTTGCTGGCGACCTCTTGCAGATGTATCAAAAATATGCGGAAAGCCAAGGTTGGCGCTTTGAGGTCATGGAAGCCTCTTACAATGGCGTTGGCGGGATCAAAGAAGTCGTAGCCATGGTTTCTGGTCAATCGGTCTACTCGAAACTCAAGTATGAATCTGGTGCCCACCGGGTACAACGCGTTCCTGTGACGGAAAGCCAAGGTCGTGTCCATACCTCTACAGCAACCGTTCTGGTCATGCCAGAAATCGAAGAAGTCGAGTATGACATTGATTCAAAAGACCTTCGGATTGACATCTACCACGCATCTGGTGCGGGTGGACAAAACGTCAACAAGGTCGCAACAGCCGTTCGTATCGTCCACTTGCCTACCAACATCAAGGTAGAGATGCAGGAAGAACGGACGCAACAAAAGAACCGTGAAAAAGCCATGAAGATCATCCGTGCGCGCGTGGCTGACCACTTTGCTCAGATTGCCCAAGATGAGCAAGACGCTGAGCGGAAGTCAACTATCGGTACTGGTGACCGTTCAGAGCGGATCCGGACTTACAACTTCCCTCAAAACCGTGTAACCGATCACCGGATTGGCTTGACCCTTCAAAAACTGGATAATATCTTATCTGGTAAACTGGACGAAGTGGTCGATGCTTTGGTCTTGTATGATCAAACACAAAAATTAGAAGAGTTGAACAAATAATGTTGTTGGGACCATTATTAGCCCAGTATGAAGAAGCATTAATAGCCGTTGGAGAGGAAGCAGAAAGCCTCTCCTTCGCATATCGTGCTTTAAAAAACTGGACCTTTACAGACTTTGTCCTTGCCCTGCAAAAAGAGGTGGAATCGGAGGACCAGGCCTTGCTCGAATCCATCTTTGAGCAGCTAAAACATCACGTCCCTGCCCAGTATATTATTGGCAGCACAGAATTTTGTGGCCATGTTTTTACAGTTGATGAGCGCGTGCTGATTCCTAGACCTGAAACGGAAGAATTGGTCGCACTCATTCTTGAAGAAAACGACGGGGAAACCCTACGAGTTCTGGATATTGGAACGGGAAGTGGTGCCATTGCCATTAGCTTAGCCCTCGCTAGACCTAACTGGCAGGTTCAAGCTACTGATGTGTCAGAAGAAGCTTTAGCCCTGGCTCGAGAAAATGCCCAACATCTAGAAGCAGTCCTTGAATTCAAGTCGTCAGATGTACTGGACGAACTAGAAGGTCCTTATGACCTGATTGTGTCCAACCCTCCTTATATCTCTCGTGATGATGCAGAAGAAGTCGGAGTCAATGTATTAGCCTCTGAACCCCACTTGGCTCTCTTTGCGGATCATGATGGATATGCCATCTACGAAAAGATTGCTCAGCAAGCACCAAGTGTTTTAATACCAGATGGAAAGATCTATCTAGAAATCGGCTATAAACAAGGAGAAAAAGTAAAGGAGCTCTTTCAAGAGACTTTTCCCAACAAACGAGTTCGCGTTCTGAAAGACCAATTTGGACAGGATAGAATGGTGGTGGTGGACAATGGATCTATTTGAGAAAGAATTAGAAGCTGGCCGGGCAGTCATTCTACCAACTGAAACCGTCTATGGTATTTTTGCCAAAGCTTTGGATCAAGAGGCAGTTGATTATATTTACGAATTAAAACGTAGACCGAGAGAGAAAGCTCTAAACTTGAATGTAGCTGACGAAGCTTCTGTTCGAATTTATTCGAAAAATCGACCTAGCTATTTAACAAAACTGATTGATTCATTTTTACCTGGGCCTTTAACTATTATTCTTCAAGCAAATGAAAAGGTGCCTGACTGGATTCATTCAGGGATGGATACAGTTGGTTTTCGGATGCCAGCCCATCCAAAGACCTTGGAATTAATTCGTAAATATGGTCCTTTAGTTGGTCCTTCTGCAAATCTATCTGGACATGCTAGCGGAACAAAGTATAAAGCTATTGTAAAAGAATTTGATCAGGTAATTCCTGGCTTTGAGGACGATGCTTTCCTTACTGGCCAAGATTCAACTATCCTAGATATCTCTGGGGCCAAAGCAAGGATTTTACGACAAGGTTCTATTACGAAAGCTGACTTGCTTGCACAAGTGCCCGAGCTTTCTTTTGAGGAAGATGACCTTCCTCTGTCATAATGTATATAAAAAATTATTTAATAAGGAGTAGACCTATGATTTTTGATAAAGAAGATTACAAAGCCTATGATGCAGACCTATGGAATGCTATTTCCAAAGAAGAGGAACGCCAACAAAATAATATCGAGTTGATTGCTTCTGAAAATGTCGTCTCTAAGGCGGTTATGGCAGCGCAAGGGTCTATTCTGACCAATAAATATGCAGAAGGTTATCCAGGTCGCCGTTACTACGGCGGGACTGATGTCGTAGACATCGTCGAAAGCCTGGCCATCGAACGCGCTAAGGAAATTTTTGGGGCTAAGTTTGCCAATGTTCAACCCCACTCAGGTAGTCAGGCCAATTGTGCTGCCTATATGGCTTTGATTGAGCCTGGAGACACTGTTATGGGAATGGATCTGGCTGCAGGTGGGCATTTGACTCACGGAGCTTCTGTAAGCTTCTCAGGGCAAACTTATAACTTTGTATCTTATAGCGTAGATCCTGAAACAGAGCTCTTAGATTTTAACGCTATCTTAAAACAAGCCCAAGAAGTCAAGCCCAAACTCATCGTTGCTGGTGCCTCAGCCTACTCTCACATCATTGATTTCTCTAAATTCCGTGAGATTGCAGATGCAGTAGGAGCTAAACTCATGGTCGATATGGCCCATATCGCTGGCTTGGTGGCGGCAGGTCTTCATCCAAGCCCAGTTCCTTATGCCCATATCACGACCACGACCACACACAAGACCCTTCGCGGACCTCGTGGAGGTTTGATCTTGACCAATGATGAAGAATTGGCCAAGAAGATCAATTCAGCCATCTTCCCTGGTATCCAAGGTGGACCATTGGAGCATGTCGTTGCAGCCAAAGCCGTTGCTTTCAAAGAAGCTCTTGACCCTGCTTTTAAAGACTATGCAGCTAACGTGATTAAAAACAGCCAGGCTATGGCTGATGTCTTCTTGAAAGATCCAGATTTCCGTGTCATTTCAGGCGGAACTGAGAACCACCTTTTCCTTGTCGATGTAACGAAAGTCGTTGAAAATGGTAAAGTAGCGCAAAACTTACTGGACGAGGTCAACATTACCCTCAACAAGAACTCTATTCCTTATGAAACCTTGTCACCATTCAAGACCAGTGGAATTCGAATTGGGGCAGCAGCCATCACCGCTCGTGGTTTTGGAGTAGAGGAGAGCCGTACTGTTGCTGAACTGATGATCAAAACCTTGAAAAACGCAGATAACCCAGCTGTATTAGAAGAAGTTCGTGGCCAAGTCAAAGCCTTGACGGATGCCTTCCCACTTTACGAGGACTAAACCTTCTTATGGACATTTACGTAAAAAAGGCTATCATTCATCAATTTAGCCCAGATGATACCGACCTTTATTTGGCGGACAAATTCCTCAATATCACACCTAAAATTGAGGAATACTTGCGAAAAAAGATTGAGCGGGTCTATTCCGATGAGGCCAAGACCGGTATTTTCGAAGAGGATAACCCTTTTCTTGAGCTAATTTCGGATGATTTACTAGACACTTCAGTTGCAGTAGCGAATCGCTGGAAAGAAGAATTTATCGTCTCTGAGAATCAAAAGACCAACGATTTGGTATTCATCCAATTCTCAAAAGAAGGTGTGGACCACTTTGCCTTTCTTCGGATTGCCTTGCGGGAAACATTGACCCATCTAGGGGGAGAAGTCGATAATCCCATCAAACTGACACAAAATAATCTACCTGGTTTTGGAACAGGTGCCGATGAAGCCTTAGTTATCAATCTTCAAAGCCGTAAGTACCACCTGATTGAAAAACGAATCAAGTATAACGGGACCTTCTTGAACTATTTTTCCGAGAATCTCTTGCAAGCACAACCCAAGATTTCTCCTAAAAAATCGATCAAAGCCCTAGAAAAAACGGCCCAACGAATTGCGGAGAGCTTTAACACAGATGATTTCCAATTTCAATCAAAAGTTAAATCAGCTATATTCAACCATATTGAGGAAGAAAATAAACTCTCTCCAGAGAAATTAGCGGATGATCTCTTTGATGACAACCTGACGGCTCGTCTCAGTTTTATTGACCAAGTCAAAGAAGCGATCCCTGAACCTGTAACTTTTGAAGAAATTGATTCAACCCGCCAGTTGAAGAAGTTTGAAAATCAAAAATTGTCATTGTCAAATGGAATCGAACTAATTGTTCCGAATAGCGTCTATGAAGATGCAGAATCTGTTGAATTTATTTTAAATGATAACGGGACCTATTCCATCCTGATCAAGAATATTGAGGATATACAGAGTAAATAATGATTAAACGCATAGTGAAGATCTTCTTTTTCATCTTACTGATATTTGGTGGCTACAAAGCGATTCAGATCCACCATGATGTCAAACAAGTCATGCAGTACCGTACTCTGGTGAGAGAAGTCCTTGCCGAGGAGGATACCACAGCCAATGAAAACCTCATTCTGGCTATGATCTATACTGAAACCAAAGGAAGAGAGGACGATGTCATGCAGGCAAGTGAGAGTGCCAGTGGGGAAACCAATACCATTAGTGATAATAAGGCCAGTATTCGCCAAGGCATTCAGACCCTCTCCGACGAATTAAAAGAAGCTAAGAAAAAAGGGGTCGATAGCTGGACTGCGGTTCAAGCCTATAATTTCGGAAAAGACTACATTGATTATGTCGCAAAAAACGGTGGCACTAACTCGCTAGAGTTGGCACGCGCTTATTCGCGGGATGTGGTAGCTCCGAGTCTTGGCAATGTAACCGGAGAAACTTATCTTTACCTCCACCCTATCTCTCTTTTAAACGGGATGGAACTCTACATTAATGGGGGGAACATTTATTATTCTCGTTTAGTACAGACCAATATGACAATTATGAAGCTATTTTCATGGTTTTAATCAATCAATTCAGAGAGAGTGGGAAAGAAATCGGTAATTCGTTAGAATTCGATTTCGTCGTCCCACCTCCGCACAGTTGAGTAGGGCTGTAAGAGCTGATGAAATCAGCGTACTAGAGCCCACTCAACCACTGCGTCTTGCTCGACAATCCAAAAACAATTGAGAGGCTAGGACTTTTGTCCCAGCCTCTCTTATAATCTATAAATCTTTTGTGTATTTTGGCTCTTTCATTCTCAATATTTTGAAATCATTGAATAGCTATGATAAAATACTAGTTAGTTTTAAATTATCTTGAGGAGTTCCTATTGAACAAAAAATCATTCTACGGGCTGCTTTTGGGGTTGATTCTCCTATGTATCTCATTTTTTGGGAAGTATCAACAAAAAACGCAGCTGGACCACACGAATTACCTACAAAGTAGTCGTCCTACCTTATTTTTTCATGGTTATGGATCGAGTGCCAATGCAGAAAAACATATGACAGATTCGGCAAAAAAAGCAGGGGTGACACAAACCGTCATCACTGCAAACGTGGCTGAAGATGGGCAGGTAAGGCTGACAGGGACCATTCCAAAAGGTGCAGTCAATCCAATTATCAAAGTGGAATACCAAAACAATCGCACGCCCGATCCAAAAGTCATCAGCAATTATGTCTATCAGGTAGTCAAAAAGCTTCAAGATACCTACCATTTTAAAGAGATGAACGTCGTCTCTCATTCTATGGGAAATATGTCCGTCTTATATTATCTTCTGGAACATGGAAGTGATGAGAATTTACCAAAAATTATCAAGCAGGTCGCTATTGCAAACCATGTTGCTGGACTCAAAGGGATGAACCTACCCCAAGGTTTGATTCTAGATTCACAAACAGGTAAGCCTTCATCAATGAATGAGCAGTACCAACAGCTTTTAGGTCTTCGGGAAGTCTATCCAGAAAATCAGATCGATGTACTGAATATCTATGGAGATATCGGTGGAGAAACTGATGGATCGGTTCTCAATGTTTCTTCAAAAGCCCTTCGTTACCTAGTAGCAGAACGTGCAAAAAGCTACCGTGAAGAACATATTGATGGCAAAGGTGCTCAGCACAGCCAACTTCATGAAAATCCAATAGTAGATAAGTTGTTGATCCAGTTTCTTTGGGGAAAATAAATATGTCATCCTTTCTTAAAAAAACTGTAAGCTTCTTTTAAGAAAGAAACGATATAATAAACATTGAAGTGAATAACTTTTTTATTGGCTTCTTTTTTTCATCTCTAATCAGGTGAAATAGTCAATAAAATATACTCAGCGTGGATATGAGATAGAAAGAAGAGAGAAATGAAATTAAGAAAAATTGCTTTATTTGTAGCGTCGACAGTTGCCCTCTTTAGTGGAACTCCACATGTTTCTGCAGATAGCAATGTCCAGAAAGTCATTGATGAAACTTATGTCAAACCAGACTATGTTTTGGGTTATTCTCTAGACCAAATGCAAATTGAGCAAACCTTGAATTTGCTGAACTACGATAATTCAAAAGACAAAGAAGAGTGGAAAACCATGACACCAGAGGTCTACTCTTCGATTATGAACGTTGCGAACGATGATAGTCTAGAGCTCTATTCCTCTGTTAAAATTCAAAAATTAGGTAAGAACAAGCCTCTAGAAGTGAATATTGTGACGCCTCAAAACATCACCAAGGTTACTGCAGATATGTATCGGAATGCGGCTGTTACACTTGGATTGGAGCATGCTCAAATTACTGTAGCTTCACCCATTCAGGTAACTGGAGAAAGTGCTTTGGCTGGTATTTATTACTCATTGGAAAAAAACGGTGCCAAGGTTTCTCAAGAAAGCAAAGATCTAGCTCAAGAAGAATTAACAACCTTGGCTGGAATCAATGAAGAGAATGCTGGCAAGAAAAACTTCGATGCAGATAAGTTAAACGTCGCATTGACCGATATTAAAACAGCAGTAGCCAATGCTAAACAGAACAATCAGGATTTGAGTAAGGATGATATCCGGAAAATCGTCGAAGAAACCCTAAAAAATTATAAGCTAGATACAACTGTGACAGGTAACCAGATCAATTTGATCGTGAATTTCGCAGTGAACCTCTCAAAGAGTAGCGTCATCAGTAGTAAAAACTTTACCAAAACATTGACGGATTTGAAAAATAGTATCGTAGACAAGGCGGGTGATACCTTTAACAATATCAACATCAATTTTGATACAGACGCTATTTTAAAAGACAGTGGTAACTTCTTTACGAATTTGTGGAATGCCATTGCCGGATTCTTCGGAGCAATCTGGGATATGATTGTCAAATTCTTTAGTAGTTTGGTTGGATAAGTAGAAATAGGAAAGCACTCCTGACAAAGACATCAGAGTGCTTTTTGTGTGTGATTGCCTATTCTTTTATTTTACTAGATATTGTTAGAATTGCTAAATACTTATTTTAAGCTCGTGAATCAAGGTCCCCCGGACCTTTAACTCGCTCTATTATTTTATGCTCATGAATCAAGGTCCCCCGGACCTTTTTTTATTCCCACTCAATGGTTGCAGTCGCCTCAAAAAGCTTTATAGAACAGGCTTTTTAAGGTGTTAATTGTTTTTTGGTGGGGTTTTTGGTGGGAATGTTATTTTGAAATTGATTGATTCCCGTTGAAATGTACTAAGCTAGAAGATGGGAAAGAAACATTAATAATTCCGACCATTTCATTAGTGATAGCTTCATCAGCGCCATCCCATAGATGCGAGTAGTGTTTCAAGGTGATTTCAGGAGAAGAGTGTCCTAATCGTTTTGATAGAATAAGTACATCAGCATTTAATTCATTAATTAGAAGCGATGCATGGCTGTGCCTGAGACCTTTCGCTTGGATAGGCTTTACGTGAGCAATCTTGGCGTACCTTTTAATAATCCTTGAGATTGTAGATTTCAACATAGGTAAGCCATCGTATGAAAAGATAAAATCGTTCTCGTGTCCTAGTCCAATCTTTTTTTGAGCTTCACGCCATTTTTTTAACACATCAATAGTATCTTTATCTAAACTAATCATCCTTCTTCCGTCTTTAGTTTTCGAATAGGAATTACGTGTCCATTCTTTTTTGTTTTTAACAATAAGCATATGATGAACTCGTAGGCGTTGCTTATCAAAGTCAACATCATTCCATTGAAGGGCACAACCTTCATTTACACGTACGCCAGTCATGAAATATACCCAAATCATCACGAAGTTTAAATGTTCATATACATCTTCAATGTAAATTTTCGAAATAACAGCTTCAAATTCGCTCTTAGTCCAATATGGGACATTACTTTTTCCTTTAGGAATTGCATTGGATTGTTTTGAAATATTCTTCTCTACATACCCCATTTGTAAAGCATAATCTAGAGATTTCCTAAACATACCAAAGATGAGGGCCGAATACCCTTGCGAGTATCCTGCACCACCATCCTCTTTACTAGTAAGTAACCACGTGCGAAACATCTGAACTTGTTCAAGGGTTATCGAACGAAGCATGGTGTCACCAAAACGATCACAAAGCTGTAAAAGATTTTTCTCTCGCACTGAAAATGTACTGTGCTCAACTGTTGTTCTATAGTATGGAATATAATGGTCTTCCATAAATTGCCGATATTTCATACGGTAGTTAGAATAACCTTGAGATTGATGATATTCATGTTTCAGGCGAGTTAATTCTTTATAAGCATCTGAGGCCGATTTAAATGGTTTTCCATGCTGATCTACCCTAGATTTCTTTCGTACACGTTTCCCAGTAACTCTATCTCGACCAAATTCGGTTTGAAGAAAATATTTTCCGTCTTTATCAGAATATACTCCAGGAAATTTTGTTTTCTGTTGATATTGTGGCATTATTCTTCCTCGTGAAGTGAAACACCCAGAATTTCTTCAACAGCACTGATTGGGACGTGCCCTAAACGTCTATTATTATAAAAGGCATACCCCTTTTGTACCATAATTTGCTTAGCTTGTCTAATGATTGAAACCGCAGTATAGGGATTGTAACCCATATTAATCAAATCCTCTTTATTCATTGTTTGTTTCATAATTAATAATCCTCTTGAATTTTCTAAATTTTATTGCGATAATAGAAAAAGGTAATAGATATTATTACTGTTATTTTTTGAGTTTGTTTCTGATACCGGCCAAAGTTTAGAAACAAGCTCTTTTTTGTTCTAAAAAATTCACACATATCTATTTCCTTTCTCAAATAATCAAACGAAAACTGTGTACATATAAATACATGTTTGTTGTTGTATCAAGGTTTACAGCCATAAATGTAAAAAAATTATTATTTAATTTGCTTTATTTTTTATTAATATCTAAATCTACATCAGGGAATTCTTTTAAAACATGGTTTCTAATTTTATTCTTTTGATTTCGAGTATTAGATCTTATAGTTTTATTTAAAATTTTATTTCTATAATCTAATGAATAATCTTTTAAAACATGCTTAAATGTATGAGTCGACTTAGCATCTTTATGACATCCTAAACCTTTTTCTTTAGCAACTTCTAGTGATTCATAAAATAGTTTAAATATATCTCGAACGTGCCAAGTAATCATTAATCCGGTCTCGTTTTTTTCAAAATATTTTTTTTCACTATTTTGGAAGGAGTCTATTATTGTTCTTTTGGTTCTACCTTTATTTTTGAAAGGAGCAATATTCGACAATGCTATAATTTCTTCGTCTAACACCAAAGGAGACAAAAATCTAAGAGAATGATTATTTACTTGATTTAAAAGTTCTTTAATATAACTTTTAGGACCGTATTTGTTATAAACATCTTGAATCACTTTTTTAGTTTTTGCACTTGATTCTTCAATTAACGTTATGTACACATTTATTGTTGAATGAAGTCTTGATTCCAAATAGTCTATCAATTGTGCATCATTAAGTAAATCTAAGGAATTGGTTCCCAAAAATTTTTCTATTTTATTTTTCTTTAATACTAGTTCAAATCTCTGGACATTAATATTATCTAGTTTTGAACCCTTTCTTCTGATTTGTCTTTTTCTTTTTGCTTTTTCAATTTTATCGTAAGTAACAGTTAATTCTTCATTACTAATCTTACAACTCAAAATTGGATAGTCATAGTTGTTCTTTTTACTTTTCTCATTTCCAAAATTTGGAGGGTATCCTGATGAAAGACATTTGTGTAGAAAACTTCTGAGCTGTAAGTTTGGAGTTTTATCAAAGGCAATTGTATAAGCAAGTTCCATTTCGAGAAAGAGGGCAGTCGAGTAAGTAATCAAAATACCGTAATTATTTTTAATAAAATCGATTGCGTTTGCTAATCTACTTTTAATCCCCTCAATACCAGCCGTTTCGATATTTAACCCCCCATGAATTAATTCAATGTAACAGTACGATGTTTTAAAATTTGATTCATCAAAAGAAATAGTGATTTTCCCGAAAAATTCTGATTTAATATCTAAACTAAGCAACTTTCCATCTATAGATGTCTTTAAGTTACAAGTACTATCATATTTTAAATTCTTTATTTCTTTACACTCTAAAGAAAAATCCTGTAGGGATAATTTACATTTATCTATTCCAGCAAAACAAGGCATTGATGAGAAAGCCTCTAGTATCCTATTTTCATTCTCAATTTTTACTTCTAAACGTTTTTGTTCTTCTTCCTGTGTTAATTTTCTTCTAGCCATTCGATTAAATTCCTTTCACATAGTATTTTGATAAAGTATGTTGTTTGGGGTAAGATTAAAAATTTTTTCTTTTTATACCCCCTATTCTTTAGTATGCCAGGAACTTGTTCAAAAACCCTTTTTTTTTCAAAAAAAATAATGAAAAAATGAAAAAAATTTTTTTAAAACAAAAGAACTTAATGTTTGATTGTTTGAAAAACGCGTAGTGATAATGGTTTGAAGAAAGAAGTAGGTTCTTATCTACTTTATTTTTCATTTAGATTAAGAATAAAGATGTGAAAAAAATGATTTTAGATTTGATACACTTAAAACATTACAAAGTAAGTTTATTAGTTTGCTTGTGCGATTAACTTATATGCATACGATTTTTGAAATTCTTCTGGTCGATTGTGTCCGAGAGCACGCGATACAATTAAGCTGGCCTTTCGATCCAGGACGACTCCCCTTAATTCTCCTCTTAGAAAAATTTTTTCTTTTTTATCTTTGATATCTTTGGGATCTCGCGCGACAAGAAGATAAAGACGTTTTGCGTATTCAGCACGATATTTATGAGGTTTTAAAGCAGATGGAACTTGAAACACACGCTTTTTACCAGCTAGCTTAAACTCCTCAACAAGCCTCTCTAATTCTTCTTTGTCTCGTGTGATAATCGGAACCCAACGATCTCTAGCTCCTTTTGTTTTATGCTTTTTACCAATGATTTTAAGATAATATCGGCCATCCTCACGTTGGTAGAGTGAGTCACCAGTAATTGCTTTTAGCTCATTTTTTCGTAGCCCAGTGGCAGATACGATTGAAAACCAACGATTATTCGTTTCTTCAGACATTCTGTCGTCATTAGATTTTAAGCGATTATTCCTTTTGTTAGCTCGATATCGAATATCTGTAGCAATAAAAGCAGTAGAAGACACGCCTAAAACTTTTGCCAATGCTGCTTTATAGGTTGACTGGGTTGGTGCAGAAAGCCCAGTTTTTTTACAATGTTCTAAGTATTGATTTACTAAGTCAATCCATCCATCTACATTCTTAGATTTTTCAAGAGCTTCTAACTCTTCGGCAGTAGCTGTTGCAGCAACAAAGTAAGCGAATCTGCTCCAGGAACCAGCATAGTTATGGAGCGTTCGATCGGTATGAATTAAATGAATATCCTCTCCTGTTTTTTTGGATTCATTTCGCTTGATACCTTTACCCTTCTTGAAGCGCGTGACTAGATTAGTTAAACCTTTTGATTGGACGAATTGTTTACGGCCTTCGAAAGTAGTTAGAGAATCCATTTGTTCTTTCTGGGCTTTCTCTCTAGCTTTTCGTCGTTCAGAACGACTTCGTTTCTTCTTTGACATAGTTCTTTCCTTTCTATAGAAGATAATGTACGTTTAAAGAAAATCTTAACAAGAATCTTAAGGTCTTTTAATTCAAGTTGAAGTAGTGCAGTGACATAAAGCTTGTATTCACTGATTAGTATCTTCCCTTTGCTAAGGGCGCTTCTTAATTGATGGCTAAGAAGTTAACCAAGCCATTTTACAACATGACAAGTTGACTCAATTCAAATAAGATGTAGAGTTCCACCTTACAGATAAAAATCTGTTGTTTTTTTCTTTTTACTCTTTTTCAGGTTTAAATGCTTTAAATTTAGCGACTGAGATAAGCTAGTTTTTTTGTATTTGATTTTTTTGACTTTTGTTATTTACTTTCGTTCTTATACTCTTATACTCTTATACTTTACTTTGTTATGATCAAAAATTTTTTTACTGCTATTGACATTACTTTTATTATCTATACATTTTTTTTAGTTAGTGAAATACAAAAATTGGTTCTTTCTTAACTCAGCTTAAACCTGCTGTTTACACGATAGCTACCTCCTTTTAAATATTAAAAAAAACGTAGCTAATTAGTTACGTCTCTACTTAATCAATCTTTAGATATCTATAGTATGCCATAAATTGATCATTATAAAAAACAAATTTTCTTTCTCTTTTGTGTTATACGGTTTTATTTGGGACTGTGTGTTTAGCGTGACTTTCACATACGTTTCTGTCAACGCTAAACACACAGAAAAATCAGCGACGTAATAAAAAGAACAGAATTGATTGAAATAGTATTCGGATGTAGATGCACTAAAGTTTCTTATACAGATTAAAAAATAGACAAAAAGAACATAATGCAATTCATATTTGCTTATTTTCTATTAACAGGACTTACGTTACACTTTATTTAAGAAATTTTACGCCAGGTGATTTTGAGGCAACATTGAATTCTATAACTAAGCAGATGAAGGAACTTGGATATGAGAGATTAATTTTATTACTTTGGAGCTCACAAATGATCAATCTTTAACAGTACTTATGAAGTTATCTTAAAACAAATTAAACACACTGAGATAAGTATATCAGTGTATTTTTGTGGTAAAATATAGAAGATTAGGAAGAACCAATACAAGTACTTTTTCAAAAGTATTTGAACTAAATATATTGAAAGTTTCAATATGATTTAATAAGATTTACAACATGAGAAAGGTTGCTTTATGGCAATAGATATTAGTGAAGAACAGTTGGCTATGGAGTCGGCTGACTTATTAAAAATTCTCTTAAAAGATCGAACGACAAAGAAAAACATAGTTTGGGCGACGCATTCTTATGAATTGTTAGGAAAGGGATTTGCTCCAAGTGATCGCATCACTCCAAGTAGGGTAACGGGAGCCTATGCAAACTTGATTCAACCTCGATCAGAAAAGTCCAAGTATGAGCAAAAAGACCGGACCAAGATTAGAGCCGAAGTTTTTACTCCAACATGGTTAGTTGAAAAGCAAAATGGCTACGTGGAAGCTGAACTTGAAGCTCTAGATCTTAAAGATTATATCCAAATGCGTTGGCTAGAAATTACCTGTGGTGAAGCACCTTATATGGTAACGCGTTATGATACAGTAACTGGTGAGGAAATCCCTTTATCTGAACGAGTTGGTTTTGTTGATAGAAAATTACAGCGCATTAGTCGTGAGGTTTCAAATGAAGCCAACTTCTATGAACTTGTAAAAGAGGTCTATCGTGCTTCATATGGCTATGAGTATCAAGGAGATTCCTTGCTTTTGGCGCGTGAAAACCTTTTAGCGACCTTTGAGGACTACTATTTAGCTAAGACTGGAAATCAACCAACATTGGAACAGAAGAAAGAAATTGCGACTATTATCTCTTACAATGTCTTTCAGATGGATGGATTAAAAAAGATCAGTCCTTTTTCGGATAGACAAGAGCAATCTCAACAGTTAAGTTTGTTTTTTGATGAGCTAGAAGTTCAAGAAGTAGAAGAATCTAAAACCAAAATTAAATACTGGAAAAAGAATAAGATGATAGGTTTTGATAGCCTATCTAGTGAGGAAAGTGAAATGAAATTTGATGTCGTGATAGGAAATCCGCCGTATCAGGATAATACATTAGGTGATAATGATACCTATGCACCAGCAATATATCCTTCATTTATGGAAGAATCATTTCAAATTGGCAGAAAAGTATGTTTAATTACGCCTGGTAGATATTTGTTTTCTGCTGGTAGGTTATCCAAAGAATGGCATGAAAAGATATTACATGATACACATTTCAAGATATTGTTTTACGAACAGAAAAGTAAAAATGTATTTATAAATACAGATATTAAAGGAGGAGTAGCTATTTGTTATAGAGATGAAGATAAAAGTTTTGGAGAAATTGGAACATTTATTCCACATGAAGAATTAAGAAACATACTACGAAAAGTTGAGGTTAAAGAAAAGCAAAGTTTATCTGATTTAATAACTAATCCTTTAAGTCATAAATTTACTCAAAAGTTAAAAGATATTCATCCAGAAGTTGTATCAATTGCTAGTAAAACATTTGATTTACGTTCTAATGTATTAGATAGATTGAATGACATTATTTTTTTTGATGCAGTTCCTGATAATGAGAATGAATATATTCAAATATTGGGCTTATTTAATAAACAAAGAGCATTTAAGTTTGTTAGAAAAGATTTTATAAAAGCTCCTCAAAACATTAATACATATAAAGTTTTTATCCCTGAGTCAAATGGTAGTGGAGCTCTAGGTGAAATCTTGTCAACTCCCTTAATTGGCGCTCCCTTAGTAGGTCATACTCAAACTTTTATTTCTATTGGTGATTTTAAAACAAAAGCGGAAGCAGAAGCTTGTTTAAAATATATTAAAACTAAATTCTCAAGAGTATTGCTTGGAGTTTTGAAACTAACTCAACACAATCCTTCCCCAATTTGGGCTAAGGTCCCACTCCAAGATTTTACCGACAATTCGGACATTGATTGGACACAATCAGTGGCTGATATTGACCGTCAGCTCTATCAAAAATATGACCTTTCTCCTGAAGAGATTGCCTTTATTGAGACTCATGTAAAGGAGATGGATTGATGGTAGAAATAAAAACTACGAAAGAGATTCATCCTAAAATCTATGCCTACACTACACCTACGGTAACAAGCAATGAGGGTTGGATTAAGATTGGTTATACGGAGCGTGATGTCACTCAACGGATTAAAGAACAAACGCATACTGCTCATATAGATACAGATGTCTTATGGACGGGAGACGCAGCTTATACGGAAGAGCCTGATAAAGGAAAGACTTTTAAGGATCATGATTTTCACCATTTCCTTTCTTTCCATGATGTGGAACGTCGTCCTAAGACAGAATGGTTCTATTTTAATGGGACTCCTGAAAAATCTAAAAATCTCTTCGATAAGTTTGTTCAGCATGATTTGTCTGGTTATCAGCCTGGAAAAGGACAGGACTATACTCTGCGACATGAGCAAGAAGAAGCAATTTCTAAGACCTTAGATTATTTCAAGAATCATCCAGGAAGCAAATTTCTTTGGAATGCCAAACCACGTTTTGGTAAGACCTTGTCTACCTATGATCTGGCTCGACGTATGGAAGCTGTCAATGTCTTGATTGTTACAAACAGACCTGCCATTGCTAACTCATGGTATGATGATTTTGAAAAATTCATAGCAGGCCAAACGACTTACAAGTTTGTTTCAGAGTCAGACAGTCTTAAGAATCGACCAACCTTATCTCGAAAAGAATTTCTTGATTTCTTAGATGATGATGTACGACAACTTGCTTTTATCAGTCTTCAAGACTTGAAAGGTTCTGTTTATTTAGGCGGTGAACACGATAAACTCAAGTGGGTGACTGACCTACACTGGGATTTATTGGTCATCGATGAGGCTCATGAAGGAGTTGATACCTTTAAGACTGACCAAGCCTTTAATAAGATCCGTCGAAACTTTACTTTGCATCTTTCTGGAACTCCATTTAAGGCATTGGCCAAGGGAGAGTTTACAGAGGAGCAGATCTACAACTGGTCTTATGCAGATGAACAGTTTGCCAAATCTACTTGGTCGCCTGAGCAAGAAGAGGAAAATCCTTATGAGAGCTTGCCTCAGTTAAATCTCTTTACCTATCAAATGTCTCAGATGATTGGCGAAGAGTTAGAAAAAGGTGCTCAACTCGATGGTGAAAACATTGACTATGCTTTTGACTTGAGTGAATTTTTCGCAACAGATGATAAAGGGAAATTCATCCATGAGCAAGATGTCAGAAATTGGTTAGATACTCTATCAAGCAATGAAAAGTATCCATTTTCAACCAAGGAACTTCGGAACGAACTCAAGCATACTTTTTGGTTGTTAGAACGTGTAGCCTCAGCAAAAGCATTAAAAGCACTTCTAGAAGAACATCCCATCTATGAAAACTATGAGATTGTTCTAGCTGCTGGTGACGGGCGTATGTCAGAGGAAGACGATAAGGTCACACTGAAATCCTTAGACTTGGTTCGAAAAGCGATAGCAGAGAATGATAAAACCATTACCCTATCCGTCGGTCAATTGACGACAGGTGTGACGATCCCTGAATGGACAGGCGTATTGATGTTATCAAACTTGAAATCACCTGCCCTTTATATGCAGGCTGCCTTCCGTGCGCAAAACCCTTACTCATGGAGCGATAACAAAGGAAATCACTTCCGCAAAGAAAGAGCCTATGTCTTTGACTTTGCGCCAGAAAGAACCTTGATTCTCTATGATGAGTTTGCGAACAACTTATCACTTGCAACTGCAGGAGGTGGAGGAACTTCCACAACTCGTGAAGAAAACATCAGAGAACTCTTAAACTTCTTCCCTGTCATAGCTGAGGATCGGGCAGGTAAGATGGTTGAAATTGATGCCAAGGCGGTCCTCACCATACCTCGTCAGATAAAAGCTAGAGAAGTCCTCAAACGAGGCTTTATGTCCAATCTCCTTTTTGATAATATCGGTGGCATTTTCCAAGCCAGTCAAACAGTTCTAGACATCTTAAATGAACTACCAGTTGAAAAGGAAGGGAAGTTACAAACACCTTCTGATTTACTAGATTTTTCAAATGTTACAGTGGATGATGGGGGCAATGCAGTAGTTGACCATGAAATCGTGGTCAATCAACAAGCTCGAATGTTCGGCGAAAAAATTTATGGACTTGGACAGTCTGTTGTTGAACTAGTCACAAAAGATGAGGAACGAACTCAAAAACAGCTGGTCAATGACTTGAGTAAGACAGTTTCTTCGGTAATTGTAGAAGAATTGAAAGCTGGATATGACCTTAAAACTCGTGAAACAGACAACATTATGAAACAAATTGCAGCAACATTTGAGAACGAAGTTCGAAAAAATGAGATAGAACGTAAAATTTCTGAAGCTCGTATCAAGGAAAAACTGCAACTACAGCTCAAAGATGCAAATGATAAGGAGCAAAAAGATAAGATTCAAGAAGATCTTGAAAAACAAATAGAAGAAAATAATCTCATCCATAAAGAAAAACTGGAACAAACACTCAAAAATGAAGTGGAAAAAATGCCTGAGAAGTTTATCGAACAGGTTGAGATAAAACGTGTTGAACAGTTGAAACAATCAGCTCAGGATGAGATTCGTGATCACCTTCGAGGCTTTGCACGAACAATCCCTAGTTTTATCATGGCCTATGGTGATCAATCTCTAACTCTTGATAATTTTGACACCTTTGTTCCTGAGCATGTCTTCTTTGAAGTGACTGGTATTACGATTGACCAATTTCGTTATTTGAGAGATGGTGGGCAAGATTTTGCAGGGCATCTCTTTGATCGAGCAACATTCGATGAGGCCATTCAAGAATTTCTTCGCAAGAAAGAGGAGTTGGCGGATTATTTTAAAGATCAAAAAGAAGACATCTTTGACTATATTCCACCACAGAAAACCAATCAAATTTTCACTCCTAAACGAGTAGTGAAAAGAATGGTGGATGATCTTGAGAAGGAAAACCCAGGAATCTTTGATGACCCATCTAAAACATTTATTGATTTGTACATGAAGTCAGGTCTCTATATTGCTGAACTCGTTAAGCGACTTTATAATAGCAATGGCTTGAAAGATGCATTTCCAAGTCCTGAAGAACGCTTAAAACATATCTTAGAAAATCAAGTTTATGGATTTGCGCCTTCAGAAATCATCTATAACATTTCCACTAATTTTATCTTTGGAAACCTCTCCCAAGATATTAGTAGAAAGAACTTTGTTTTAGAAGATACCATCCCTGCTGCTAAAGTAGGTAAGGTTCAGGAATTGGTAGATAAATATTTTGGTTAAGATAGTGTAATATTTTATTTTTTGAAGAGGGGGTATATTGGTCCCCCTTTTTCTTATATCAGTTCTCAGAGTTTTATATGATTAATTGAGGAAAACAGAATATACTTTTAATAAGGGAGGAATATAATGGGCAACAGTGATACGTATTCTTATGAATTAAAACCTTCTGAAGATGAGATTCAAAAAACCTACAATGACTATCTAGAGTTAAAGGAATTACTTGAAAAATCCAAATATCATAGTGGGGGTTTTTATTTTCTAAACAACAATAAAATATTCGATGAAGAAAATAAGCCTAAATTTTGTGATTATCAAATTAAGTTGGAAACTAGTTCAGAAATAAATTGTTTTATTAGAAGAATAGAAGTAATATTATCTAGAGATTACAAAATTGAAGAAACTCTAACTATTGACAAATCTCAAAGCAAAAATGAAGATAAAGAAAGAGGCAAATATTTAAACTGGTCGAAAAAACCAAAAAATGTATACGGGAGACAAATAGATAAAGTTACAAAAGCCTATTATCAAAAAGATATTTTTAACAGGGGACACCTAATCGCAGATTCAATAATCAAATATTCTGAGAGTTTTAATTATAGTAAATGTGAAAACTTTGTCATGATTACAAATTGGTGTAATAGAGCGAATACAATGCATTTAAACAAACTAGCTTGTGGAATGTACTACTTTGAAAAAATAATTCTGGATACACTAAAAACAGATAATACGCCCATACTATATCGCGTTACACCTGTATTTAAAATTAATGAAAATAAATGTAGACAATCAAACTGTAAGAAATTTGAATACCTTCCTAGAGGTATAATTATAGAAGCTAAGATAAAAGGTGATATTTGTTTCATGGGGAAAAACGCTAGAGCATTAGAAAAATCGTTTACTACCGAATTCAATGTATTTATTCCAAATGCTCAAAATAATGTAGATATAATCTATGATAAGAAATGCAATTAACCTATAGAGACATAAGAGATTGTATGAAAAAATTTTTTCCTCTAAACAGATTAGAATGTTTATATCATTGCTTTTGCTATAGGATAAGCTAGAAAGAATAATATTTTATAAATGACTAGATTTAACCATCAAAGACTTAAACACTTGATTATTTATTTTGTTGAAATATTTATTATCTCATCTTTTATTACGTGGTTACTAGAAAGGAGTCACCCATCCAGTAGTTTATATGAAGTAATAGAAACATTTTTCCTATCTTATGGAGCATATCAATTGTTGATTTATACTTCATTATCAATTATCGATGATATATCAAAAGATAGCGCTCTTATGCTTTTAAGTTTATTGAAATATTGCTTACTTTATAAGGAAACTGGGAGTGAGCAACTTAAAGTATTAATTAATGAGAAAATTGATTATCAGATTTCATATAGAGCTATGAATAGTCCTATCACAGAAGAATTACTAATAAATTTAAAGAAGAACATAGATTCTATCGATAAAGTATATATACAAACTCAACTAATAATGGCTGAACATGATTTTGAATTTTATCAACTACAGTGGAGATTATCTATTTTATTAAGAATATTGAAATAATCAAATTTTAAAAAATATCTCACCAGAAAAATTTAAATAGCAGTCCAAAAACCTAGACAAAAAATTTTATCTTCTGGAGCTAAGAGCATTTTATAGTACTTTTTTGAAAAATCGTTTTTTTATTTTTACAAAAAAATGGCATAATAATAGTGAAGATCAAAAAGGCAGTGCTGAACTGTCTTTTTTTGTTCCTAAAAAAAGGAGGTAGCAGATGCTCAAGAACAATCATTTAATAATAATATTAGAGAGAGTGAGGCCACCGTGAAAATTCACGAATGAAAAATCATATTTAAAAAAATTAATTAGAGGAAAACAAAATGAAAACGTATAAAAACTATGTGATTTCTTTAACTCAACAATATCTTACAGAGTTAATTAATCACAATGAAGAAGTCAATATTAGAATGTTTTATTCAACATTTGAAGAGGATCAGTATATCTCAATCTTGAATGACCAAGATCAAGAAGTGTCATTCAATTTTGTAAATGATAGCATTGAAATTGAATTAATTGATCCGTTGTGTGAGAAAATTTTGATTACATTTAATACTGTAGAACAAACAGCTAAAATCCATCTTGTAATTAATTTTCTCTTTGATTTGTTTTTTAGATTCAATTGGCATGAATCAGTTGCAGCGTTATCAGTTGCAGATTTCTGGGAACTGATCAAGAATTACGAAGAGGATAAACTCGATATGACGTTTGGTTACCCAAGAATCGTAGGCTCTAATAGCTGATAGCCATATTTTTAGGCACAAAAAAAGTGGGAAAGGAATAGTTTTATACTTATCCTTTTCCACTCTTTTTATTTTGTCTCGTTAATAATTGTATTAATAGCTGAAATGACTTTATTTTGTTTATACTCTGGTAAAGATTTGATAGTGTCGATAAGCTGTGCTAAGTCAGTACTTTCTTCTTTAAGTGTTAAATCAAAAAAAGTTTGTAGATCAACATTCAACGCATCTATAATTTTCTCAAGCGTACTAATTTTTATATTGGGCTCTAAATTTTCTAACTTATACGCGTAATTGGTACCAAGATCTGCTTTTTCTTCTAATTGTTCCTGAGTCATTCCTGACTGGGTCCGCAGAATCCGTATTCGTTTGCTTATATACTTTTGTAATTCTGACATTGCTCACCTCTTAAGACTATTTTACAGCCTTATAAGGTTAGGTTCTAGTTCTCAAAAGGTTGGTTACAACTTTACAAAGTTGCTAAAATATAGTATAATTCGGGTGTTTATAATTATATAGTGATAATTTGCTCAATAATCTATCATAAAGGTGGGAATTATGAAAAAGAAAACGATCAAAACAACTGTATCCGCTGTATCAATAGCTACAGCTTTTGCGGGAATTTCTGTTGTACAAGCGGATGAAGTAACCGCAACTCAGCCAAATGAGTCAACATTAAGTGTTGAATCGACGTCTACTTCGTCTACAAATATAAAACAAGTAGACGGAGTATTTGTTAATAACGGGGTTGCAACTGTAACGAAAACGCCAACTTCTGAAGTTATAGAAGAAGCAAGAACGATCAAGGAAGAAACGGATCAATCGGTTTCAAATCAAGAAAGTGCTTTAGAAAACGCTAAGACTTCAGAAGCAGTCGCTGCATCAAAAGTTTCCGAGGCAAATGTTGACTTAAAAAATGCTGAGGAAAATAAAGAATCAGCTACGCCTGAAAAAATTGAAAAAACGAAGAATGAAATATCAGAAGTAAAAGCTGATATTGATAAAAAGGAAACATCACTAAAAGATGCATCTGATAAAGTTCTAGAAGCTGAGAAAGAACATAATCAGCAATCATCGGTTATTAAAAAAGATCAAGATAAAATTTCAGAACAAGAGAAGAAAGTTTCGACAGCTGAGGAAGCAGTAGCAACTGCACAAAAAAATCTTGATGGTACTGGGGCATCGGAAATCATTGCTGAAAGAGACAAAGCAAAAAGTGATGTAGCTGAAAAAGAATCAGCAGAAGAAGCAGCGAAAAAAGCTTTGGAAACTGCCATTAACGAAGACAAAAATAAAGCAGAAGAACTCAGTAAAGCTTCTGCTGATGAAAAAGCGCAACTTAGTGCTAGTCAAGTTTCTGCTAAACAATTAGCAGATGCTAAAAAGGTTGCAGAAGAAGCTGCAAATGCATTAGTGAAGGCTCAAAAAGAGAAAGAAACTGCTCAGAAAGTTTTAGATGGTACCGGCGTTGAAGAGATTGTAGCAGAACGTGATGCTGCTAAGGAAACTTTAGATGCTAAAGCAGCAACTGAAAATACAGCAAAACAGGAACTTGATCGTGCCAAAGAAGCAGATGCTAAAAAAGCTACCGCACTAAAAAATGCAAAATCTGTTGAAGCGGATCAAATAAAGAAAAGCCAAGAAACGGCAGCAAATTTGTCATCTGCTGAGGAAAAACAAAAACAAGCACAAGAGAATCTAAAGAAAGCTCAAGAAAATAAGGTTTCAGCGCAAAGTAATCTTGATGCTTCTGAATCACAACTTGCCCAAACAATTGCAAATCGTGATAGCAAAGCAAATGATTTAGAAAATAAACAAAATAGTAAGATTAGTGCAGAAGAAGAGCTCAAAACAGCTAAAGAAAATGATGCTAAGAAAGCTTCGGAAATTTCAGCTTTAACTACTAAGAAAAACCAAGAAGAGGCAAAAGTAAATGAAACTTCAAATGAGCTAGCGAGTGCAACATCAGCATCTCAGGAAGCAAAAGAGAATAAAGAAAAGGCTGATCAAGCGGTTGAAACGCTCAATAAACAAATTGCAGCAATTAAAAATCTCACTATTCCTCAATTGCCTCAGGATGTCATTGATGCATACAAGGCTTATCTAGCCGATGACACAGATGCAAATAAAAATGCCTTAAACGACGTTATTCAAAAATGGTTCAAAGATAGTAAGTATGATTTTGGAACTGCATTAACAGAATATTCCCCTGAACACCAAAATATATTCATAAAGGAATGGTCAAACAAGGATATTGTTTTGCCGATCGATGATTCAGTCGTAGATTTAGACAATTTAACTGACAAGCAAATTGAAGCTTTGAGCCAATATTATGCACTTCTTGCCAACAATTTGCAAGACCAAGTTTGGGGTAGTCATCATTATATTGTCACTGAAGAATCTGTTCAGGGTGTCAAAAACATTGCAAAAGCCTATGCTGAAGAAAATAAACCATATAGCACAAGTCACAGCGATACTGCTCTAGCGAAAGATGGATTAGATTCCATCGTATGGACTGGAGAAAACATGAGCTATGATAATACATTGCTTGGTTATGGTGCGTATTATTCAGAAGCTAAAGAAACTCGTAAATCAACAATGTCTCAATTGTATCGCGAGGTATATGATGCTGTAATTAGTTTTATGACAAATGATGTTCATGCTTATTTTGGACACATGAAACTCATGATTGGGCAGAAAGCTCCTACAAATATTCGGGCAATTGGAGCTGCAAATAGTTTCACACCAAGTGGTGTTGGACGTATGCACTTTATTGAATTCAAAGGTCAAGATGCACATCTTGAATATGTTAAAGATGAACAAACTGGTGAATATCATTTCGTAACTGTTGACGACTATTATGATAAAGGGATTGCCAAACCTTTAGCTACTCCATTTGATACTTCAAAAATGGAAGATGAATTAACAGCTACTAAAGCTAAACAGGACGCAGCAAATACGGAAAATGATTCTGCACAGAAACGTTTGGAAAAAGCTAAGTCAGAAAACAATTCAAGTACAAATGCTCTCAAAGAAACCACAGAAAAATTAGATGCTCTGAAAGGTACACCTGATCAAACACCTTCAGCTACTACTAAATTGGAAATCGCTACACAAAATTATAATGAGGCACAAAGCCAATTTAATAAGGCTCAAGATGCACTCGATCAATTAAATGCTGATATTCAAAGCAAGCGTCAAGCTTTAGCAAATGCAAAAGATAATTTAGACCAGGCTACATCTGCAGAAGTAAAAGCTACATCTGATCTTGAAAAAGCAAAACTAGAAAATCAAAATGCAAATGAAAATCTGAAACAAACTCAAAAACTTGTAGCAGAATTAATGTCAGTTCCTGATCAAACTCCGGGTGCACAAGAGAAATACGACAATGCAAAACAACTAAAAGAAGAAGCTGAAACAAGATATATCAAAGCTCAAAAAGCTCTGGATAACTTAAATGCTGACCTTCAAGTTAAGCAAAAAGCATTAGAAACTGCAAAAGAGGAGCTTGAGAAAGCAAAAGCAACAGATAAGACTGCAAGAAACAATTTAGATGAAGTAACAAAAATTCATGAAAAACATTTGGCAGCCTTAAATACTACACGTCAAACGATTGCAAGATTAAACTCAATCTCTGATAAGACACCTCTTTCACAAAAGAATCTAGATGAAGCTTCAAAACAATTAGTTGCTGCCAAGACTCGTTATGCAAAAGCACAAAAAGCAGTTGAAAATCTAAATTCAGATATTCAAACAAAACAAAAAGTTTTAGCAGATGCGCGCACTGAATTGGATAAAGAACTTAAAGTACTTTCAGATCTTAAAGCTGAAAAAGCTACGGATGAAGCAGAACTCAGAAACCGTCAGAATAAAGTTGAAGAGTTAAAAGCTAAAGAAAGTCAAATTAAGGATGAAATTTCTAAATTAAATACTCACTTAGGTGCTTTAGAAACACTTTTGGATCGTCTTGAAAATGCTGATACATATTTGAAGAAAGCAAAAGAAGCATATGAGAATGCAGTTGAAGAGCATCGTTTATCACTTGAGAATGTAGTAAGAGAGGAAGCTAAACTTAAAACACTTCTACAAGATCAATTGGATGCGACTGCACAATATGAAGCGGTTAGGGAAGCCTATTTAAATACTCGTACAAGACAAAGCGAAGTCTTTAACGATAAAGTAGATCACAGGATGATTTCTCTGAAACCTACGTCAGAAAAGAGTATACCAGAGAATACTTCTAACGAACGAGTATATAGCTATGCTGGAAATCAAGCTAAATATGCTGCAAATAGAGCCTTGCCTAATACAGGTTCAATTGAGAATTGTTTAGTGTTTGCAATGGGAATTATTCTTTGTAGTTTTGGTATTTCAGTATCACGGAAACATCGTGATTAATAAAAGTTAGTTAAGTATTTCTTATTGTAGTAGTGAATAAAAGTTTATCATTCAAAATTTGATTTTTTACTAATGATGTTAGTGAAACTAGGTATATAAAAAAAATAATAAATATCTTTAGATATTTATAGGAGGAAAAATAATGAAAAAAATTATTGCTTTAGTTGTTTTAGTACTTGCGGTTGCCGGTGGGATATTCTTTTTCTTGAATCAAAATTCAGGACCAGAGAAACAAATTATTGGTACTTGGTATGATAGTAAACACGATTCAACTATCGTTTTCAATAGCGATAAAACACTAGAAGTAACAAATAATAAAGACGAATCTAGAGATGGAACTTGGAAAATCGCTGGAAAATATGTCAAATTAAAGATTTCTAGTGCAGCGAGTGCTAAAGCTGAATTACCTGGAAAAGATGAAAAAGAAGTAAAATATTTAAAGATTGAATTTAATTCAATTGAAACTGTTAACAGTGATTTTCGTGTAGCAGACGGAACATTTGAAAAACAGTAATATAAATTGGGTATATATCTTAAATATAGTTAAAAGATAAATAATAAAAGGATTTAGAATTAAAGTTATTGTTAACGTGATTCTAGGTCTTTTTATTGTTTTTAATTTAGTATTTAACTAATATTTGTATCAATTCTTTCGTTTTGAATTTTAACTTTTTAGGTGACAAATAACTCAGTCACAATAATAAAGTAATTGTCGCAATATACCTACTGTTAAGGTCAGTAATTATTGTCTATTTATTACTTCTTAACTGATTCCGTCACTATAATAATATGATGCCTCTAGTTGACAATATGTGTGATATAATTAACCCGATACTTAAACTTTTTATATGGTGGTGATTATTTAATGACTTCGACTAAAACAGTATGTAAATTATGTCATAAGTTATTCAATGACGATGAGATGAGTAGGGAACATTACCCTGCTAAAAGTGTTGGAAATGAAGATATTGTGTCGCTAGACATAGTTAAAATGATAGATACTTTTCATCCTAATCAATTAGAAAAAATTAAATTGAGGATGTCAAAAGGTGAAAGTTTAGAACATATTTGTGCGGATATTTTTGATAATGAATTAACTTCTCAATTATATGTAGAGGGGCGTACAGCAAAAACTTTGTGTAGAAAATGTAACACATTTTTAGGTAAATATGATGAAGCTTATTTGAAATTTTTTTCTCATAATGGAGATGAAAAAGCTATTAAAGGGTTTAACATAAATACAAAACTGAAAATTATAAAATCTATTTTTGGTAAATTTCTCTCTATTCCAGAAGCTATAAAAGAAGAATTTGATTTTCTTGACTTTCTTAGTAATGAAAATGCAGAAGAGTATAATGGGAAATGGAAATTGTATTTTGTTAAAAGGGATTTTTCTAGTGATATTATGGGATTAAAAGATATAGATACTGGAAAAATTGAATTCGATGAAGGAATAGTATATGAACTATCAGATGATAAGTTTATATTTAACCTTATGAATTTTGATAAACATACATGTTTTAAAATGAATAATATTTTTGACATACTTGATAAAGATTATAAACTAATAAAAGGAGTTGGGAGTAACGGTGGTTACCACGCACAAATGCTACTATCTCGTTTACTAGAAGATATTAATTGATTTGCCAAATAAATTAATCAATAGTTTAAAAGTTGTGTGTGTTCTTAACAGAAGGAAGGTAAATATGAAACATTTAGTAATTGTTGGGCACCCTAAAAGGCAATCTGAAGAAATAGTTATCTCTCATAAGAAGTATAAAATTAGTTTTGATAGAATTAAACAAAAAGAGAAAAATGAAGATCCCTTTATTTGGAACGACAACTTCTTTTATACATTTTGTCATACAAATGTTTCTTTGAGTCAAGATGTTAGAGACTGGATTAAAGAAGGAGAAGATGTTTATTTTATATTTGTATCTAAGATTCAAGAGAATAATAATAACGATATTCTAGAGATTGACACTATTATAAAAGCGAAAGAATTATATGAATGGCCGGAAAAAGGACAAAGAGATAAAGAATCACTTCCGGAAATATTTAAAGACGAAATAAAAATATATCATTTGCCAAGTTGTTATAATGGAAACTTGACTGAACATAATAAAATAAAACTATTTACCTGTATAGGTGACGAAAAAGAATCATTTTTACCTATGGAGAAAAATAAGGGAGAAGCTGTAGATTCATATAAACCGTATACATTAGATATAGAAATTTCTAAAAAACTTCTACAATTAATAACCGTTGAAAATAACAGTGCTTACTATGTTGTCAAACAGACAACTCCCAGATTAAAAGATAATCAAAAGGAAGAAATATTTAAAAAGGTTTCAAATAAAATTTTTGAAATAATAGAAAAATGTAAACAAGATAAAACTGCACATCTAAAAGGTAAACAAATAAAAAAATATTATTTAGGCTTTAGAAAAGAGGATAATGATAAAGAAAAAGTAAAGTGTGAAAATAAAACAGATTTCATTGAGTTAAAGACTTAATTTTTCTTTAATCTTGGGCAGACATTGTTTTACAGCAACTAACTTTCAGGTAAATAGTTGTTTTTCGGAAAGTCAGTTTATATATTATATAACTACAGAGAAAATTTTATAGGAACTAAAATTACTGCTTAAATCAAGGTAGTGTCATGTTATAATAAAAATGACAAATTTGAAAGGATCGGAAACTAATTTGAATGATTCAATAATTGTGTTAGACACGAATGTTATATCGGATATATTTGAAGCATCTCCAGATTATTACAATTTTATCATTAATTGTCTTGATAAAGTAAAAGATAACGTTTATCTGACAGATACCATTTTTCATGAATTATCATCAATTAAAGACAGACCATATAGAGTGCCTACATTTATAGAACAAAAACGTTCCTTCTTAAAACGGATACAAACTCATATTGGTGAAGAATTACGCGAAATTAAAAAATTTAAAAAATATGAAGATGCTTTGACAGACGTAACGATAATTGATGAAATTATAACTGAAATAGAGAACAAGGAAATTCTAATAAAAGATATGTTAGAAAAAATTGTTACTTCAAAATTAATTGAACCTGCTTTGTCAAATATTGACAAAAATTTTGTAAAAGAACTCATTAATGGTATTCAAAAAAATGGGAAAATTGGTGCTTCTTTAAAACGTGAAACTCTTGAAAAAGTATCCTATCATGTTGAAAAAAGAGGGTCATTTCCAGATGAGAATAAAAAAGGTATAAAAAAATTTAATGATTTTTTTATAGTTGAAGAAATGAAAATATTGGCAGAAACAAGAAAAAATGATGTTCTGTTTATCACCTCAGACGTTAAAGGAAATTTTCAGGAAGAGAAACTGGCGGAAGAATTTAAATCAACAACAGGTTACGAATTCAGAATAAAATCTGTAAATGATTTTTATAGTGAGATAGCTACTCTTTTTAATATTTCTCAAGAAAATATAACTGAGCTCTTTTTATCTGAAAACAAATTTGATTTTTTGGAAGAACTTAGAAATAGTAGTGAGTTAGAACAAATAATTAGTGATTACCTATTATATAGTGATGTTGATGGGGAAGATGAGGAATTAGAATATTTAGATATAGATTTCTACGATATTGAGATTGATTCATCTAATGATAATGAGGTTTCTTATATAGTGACAGGAAGAGTAGATGCTGAAAAAGTATTTTATGATTATTGGGGACGAGATGATGATACAAGAGAGATTATAACTTCACCTGCGAATTATAAATCTTACTCTGGTGATATAAAACTATTAGTTAATCGATCATTCGATGTAAAAGGTGATATTGTTAGAACAAATGATATAGATTGTGAAATTATGGATACAAGTGCACTTGAAGCAGAAATTAATACTTGGGGAGAAGATGATTTATAATAGAAAATTAAGTCAGTATGAAGAAATCATCCTTTTTTATAAGACTTAAGTATACTAGTAAAGAAATATTAATTAAAAGTTATTCTCATACGATTTTGATCTATCATAAAGATGAAGAGATTCAAAAATCCAGTTCCATACTAAAAATAATATTTGAAAAAGTAAAGGTGCAAGTCTGTCATTATTTTGAACACATTTTGAGATGAAGATTCAAAGGGTAAGAGAAAACAAAAAAGGAGGTTCTTATGTGTATAGTTGACCAAGTTAAGAAAATAGCAACTTATATTTGTGAAGCTTTTGAAGACTGGGATTTGGATGATCCTGTAGAAGAAGGATACTTGGAAGATTATCAGGAAATTTCTGGAGCATCTGAGGAGGAAATTCAGGAGTTTGAGAAGAAAATTGGAATTTCTCTCCCCGATGAACTTAAGGAAGTCTATCGCTACAAAAACGGCAGTAAATTCTTAGCAGTCTTACCCTGTGTGATTGACCAAAGAGAAATGGCTTTTTCTCTGATGAGTTTGCAGGAAATAGAGGATGGGAAAAGATATTTTCAAAATAGGGATTCCCTGTTAACGGAATTTCCCGACTATTTTTCGAGCCAAGATGTTGAAGAGATGCGTGATAGTAGAGTTAAACCCTATCTTTTTAATAAAAAATGGCTTCCTTTTGCGGAATATTGCGATTCTTGTTATCTCATGCTTGATTTTGATCCAGACCAGGAAGGGCAAGAAGGGCAGATTATTTGCTACATTCATGACCCTGATGAAATTATCTATGTGGCAAAAAATTTTACGGAGCTGATTGAAGGGATAATGGAAGTGATCGTATAAAAGAGGGTAGTATATTTCCCCATTTAAAAAATACTGATTCAAATTTTATGAAAATAATAAGTAGAATTAGTTCTAAGAAAACGTAGTTTTACTCTATCCTTAAAACAACTGTGAACTGTTTTTTCAAAACCAGGCATTAAGAAAGTTAGTAAAGCATCCAATAATAGAAGAATAAAATTTAATATAAAAAATCCCATCAGAATATTTCTGGTGGGATTTTTGGTGGGGAACCAATCGATTTTGATTGATTTTTAACCTTATATAATAATCGAAAGTGCTGTTAAAACAACCATTTCACTTCAAATCATGTTTATAAATCATTCCCACTCAACAGTTGCAGGTGGTTTACTTGTGATATCGTAGACAATACGGTTAACGTGGTCAACTTCGTTTACGATACGGACTGAGATTTTTTGGAGAACTTCCCATGGAATCTTCGCAAAGTCAGCGGTCATTCCATCGATAGAAGTGATAGCACGGATGGCAATGGTATAGTCGTAAGTACGGCCGTCACCCATAACACCTACAGAACGAACGCCTGTGTTAACAGTGAAGTATTGCCAGATATCGCGGTCAAGACCAGCTTTGGCGATTTCTTCACGGAGGATAGCGTCTGATTCACGAACAGTTTCAAGTTTTTCTTCAGTGATTTCTCCCATGACACGGATGGCAAGTCCTGGACCTGGGAATGGTTGGCGCCATACGATGTGGTCTGGCATGCCAAGCTCAGTACCGAGAGCACGAACTTCATCCTTGTAAAGAGTGTTGAGCGGCTCAATCAGTTCAAACTGCATATCTTCTGGAAGACCACCCACGTTGTGGTGAGATTTGATGGTTTGAGCAGTATCCGTACCTGACTCGATAACGTCTGTATAGAGTGTTCCTTGAGCCAAGAATTTCACGTCTGTTAGTTTGCTTGCTTCGTCGTCAAAGACATAGACAAATTCGTTACCGATAATCTTCCGTTTTTGTTCAGGGTCAGATACACCTGCCAACTTGTCCAAGAAACGTTTGGCAGCGTCCGCTTTGACAATGTTCAAACCAAACTTACCACCAAGCATATCCATGACTTGGTCAGCTTCTCCTTTACGAAGAAGACCGTGGTCTACAAAAATACAGATCAATTGATCGCCGATGGCTTTTTGAAGGAGAACGCCAACAACAGAAGAGTCTACCCCACCTGAAAGTCCAAGAAGGACACGTTTGTCTCCAACTTTTTCGCGGATTTGTTTGATTTGCATCTCGATGAAGTTATCCATAGTCCAGTCACCTTTGGCACCACAGATATTCAAGGCAAAGTTACGAAGGATATCATAGCCGTGAACAGAGTGACGAACCTCAGGGTGGAATTGGATTCCGTAGATTTTTTTATCAGGATTTTCAATCGATGCAAATGGACAGTCAGCAGAAGTAGCAGTGCGGATAAAGTCGGCCGGAATTTCTGTAACAGCATCTCCATGGCTCATCAAGACCAATTGTTTGTCTGGTGTGCCTGCGAAGAGAGCAGAAGACTCCGTCAAGCCAAGCTCAGATTGACCATACTCACGGTTACCAGCGTCCCCTGCGGGTACAACCTTTCCTCCAAGCTTGTGAGTCAATAGCTGCATTCCGTAACAGATTCCAAGGATTGGAATGCCGAGTTCGAAAATTTCAGGATCGATATCAAAAGACCCTTCCTCGTATACTGAGTTTGGTCCGCCTGAAAGAACGATCCCAACTGGATTAATTGCACGAACTTCATCAGCAGAAATTTTATGGCTCTTCAACTCTGAGAAGACACCAATTTCACGAATTCGACGTGAAATAAGCTGATTGTACTGGCTACCGTAGTCAAGCACGATGATCTTTTCAACATCATGCAAATCAGTTGATAGGTTTGTCATCTTATCCCCTTCTTATAGAAATTTACTTTCCTCTATTCTAACACAAATGCCTTGTCTTTACCAATCTCTGATTGAAGAATTAGGAATTTTACGCTACAATAGAGGTAACACAGAGAAAGAGCAATGTTATGATTCCAGCTTACATTCAAATTCATGATCAGATTAAATCTGAGATTGATCAAAAAATATGGAAAATTGGAGAACGGCTTCCCAGTGAACGTGATCTAGCTGAAAAATTCCAGGTGAGTCGGATGACTCTTAGGCAGGCCATTACCCTTCTGGTTGAAGAAGGAGTACTTGAAAGACGGGTAGGAAGTGGTACCTTTATCACTAGCACGCGCGTCCAAGAAAAAATGCGAGGCACAACCAGTTTTACTGAAATTATGAAATCGCAAGGTAAGGAACCTTCTAGTCAAGTGATTTCTTATCGTAAAACCATTCCTAGCCTTCAAGAAGTGGATAAATTAGGCATCGATAAGACAGACACCATCATTCGGATGGAGCGGGTCCGATATGCGGATGGGATCCCTGTCGTTTATGAAGTGGCTTCCATTCCAGAGAAATTTATAAAGAATTTCAATCGCGAAGAGGTTACTAGCCATTTCTTCCAAACTTTGGAGCGTCATGGTTATAAGATTGGAAAATCGCATCAGACTATCTATGCGCGATTAGCTAAAGATAAGATTGCTGACTATTTGCAGATTTCAAAAGGACAGGCTATTTTAGGATTGACACAGGTTTCCTATTTTGAAGACGGGACTGCTTTTGAGTATGTGAAAAGCCAGTATGTAGGCGAACGTTTCGAATTTTATTTGGAAAACAATTAAGCGAACAATGAACAGAAATAGAAAACTCTTCAAATGTCCGACGCAGATTCTCCGGGCATTTGGGAGCTTTTTTAGTGAGAACTCGTTCTTTCTAAGTAGTGATAGTATGGTCAAAATAAAAGATTTAAAAAAAATTTAAAAAAATTTTATTTTTTCTTCAATTTTTGATTTTTTTTACGAATTAATAGATAGAAGCTAGTTTTAGATCTAAAAAAAGATATAAGGCAGGAAAAAATGAAAAAAATTAAAATTGATGTGGTAGCTGTTCCCTTGAGTGGGCATCTGTACCCAACTTTAAATCTCGTCAAACCCTTATTGGATGATCCAAGCATGGAAATCCGGGTTTTCACAGGTCCTCAGAAAAAAGCGGTCACAGAAAGTCTCGGCTTCACGGTCGTTCCGATTCTAGAGGACAAAGTAGAAGAGTTTGAACGTGCGGCTAATAACGATAAAAAACACAATCTATTTTCAGCTTATCGTCAATTGTCCAAGAGTCTCGATTTGATTAATCATGTATCGGATCAATTGTTAGAGGAGTGGCGTGTCAATCGTCCAGATATTGTCATTGCTGATTTTATCACTCTATCAGCTGGCTTTGTGGCAGAACAGTTGGAAATCCCTTGGATTACCACCATGGCAACCCAATTTGCAATCGAAACTCCTTATGGTCCTCCTTGTTTCTTTGGAGGAATGGGCCTTGCTCGTTCCAAAAAGGAAGAGAGAATCCAGCGATTCTGTCGAAAACTCACGCGCGTGGCGAAATACTGTGGAGCATTCCTTCTACGTAATCGCTTAAAACGCTACAATTTTAAGGTATACAATCAAAATGGAGTGGAGACGATCTATTCTCCTTATGCGATCTTTGGAATTGGGATGATGGAGCTGGAGTTGAAAACACATTTCCCTCATCAATATGCTTGGCTTGGTCCTTTGGGGACTTCTCTTGAAAAATCAGAAGATTATCCTTTGGATCTCAGCCCTTATGAAGACAAAAAGAAGGTTCTCGTGACTTGTGGGACTCAGTTGCCGTGGGCAAAAGAAAATTTGCTCCAGCAAACCAAGCAGTTAGCCAAAGAGCATCCAGAATGCCACTTCTTTGTCACCCTAGGAGATGGAGCAAAAGAATTTTCTGAAGAAGAAGTGGCCTCAAATGTGACTCTCGTAACTTATCTCCCTTACAAAGAATACATACCACAAATAGACTATGTGATTCACCATGGAGGGGCTGGAATCTTTTATCAGTGCATCGAATTTAAGAAACCAGCCTTGATCTTGCCACATGATTATGACCAATTTGACTATGCCATTCGAGGAGTAGAAGCAGGGATTGCTTTTCAAGCTCATCGAAATCGCACTGAAGAAATTCAAGCAGGTTTTAACGCACTTTTAGAAAAAGAATCTTGGGAAGAGTTAGCGAGACTTAACAAACTATCAAAAACCTACAAACCGTTGGATACCTTAGAGTTTGAAATTCAACGATTATTAAGACGTGGAACGGATGGGAAACTATGAAAATTCTTGTAACAGGTGCGACTGGCTTCCTTGGAAAATATGTGATTGAGGAGTTATTGGATCACGACTATTCTATTGTAGCCTTTGGCCGAAACGAAAAAGTTGGGAAGGCTCTGGAAAGTGAGCGAGTCAAATTTGTAAAAGGGGATTTGAGCTCAATAGAGGAACTAAGACAAGCTTTTCAGGAAATTGATGCTGTTGTTCATGCAGGGGCCCTATCCACTGCTTGGGGACCTTGGAAAGCTTTCTATCAGGCAAATGTAGTCGGCACTCAAAATGTCCTTGACTTGTGCCGTGAATATGCAGTAAAACGCTTGGTTTATGTGTCTTCTCCCAGCATTTACGCAGCTGGAAAAGACCAATTCGATATCAAGGAAAGTGATGCTCCCAAAGAAAACCACCTCAATAATTACATCAGAAGCAAATTGGCTTCTGAAAAACTATTTCCTGACTATCCAGATGTGCCAAGTATTATCTTGCGTCCGAGAGGATTATTTGGTGTGGGAGATACCAGTATCTTGCCTCGGGTTTTACGCCTCAGTCGAAAAATTGGAATTCCGTTGATTCGAGGGGGAGAGCAGCTCATGGATATGACCTGTGTGGAAAATGTCGCTCTAGCCATTCGTTTGGCTTTGGAAGCAAAAGAAGCACACGGGCAGGTTTATAATATTACAAATGGAGAACCAAAGACCTTTAAGTATTTGATTGAAACAACACTAAAAGGGTTAGGAGAACCCCTCTGCTATCGGAAAATTCCAACAGGTCTAGTAGCAGGTGTGGCGTACAGCCTTGAAGGGCTGTATCGATTATTTCATCTGAAAGCTGAACCCCCCTTGACTCGCTACACTTATTATCTCCTTCGTTATAGCCAAACTCTCGATATTCAAAAGGCCCAAACAGAACTTGGCTACTATCCAAAAATGACCATTGAAGAAGGGATTGACAAGTATGTCCAACATGATCGAGCACATTGATTATTTTCCAGCAGGTTTTTGTAGCAGTCATTCTGGACTCTTATTTAAAGGGATTCCAAACAAAAAATTGCAATTTCCAGCAGGTGTCTTTTTGATTCATCATCGTGAAAAAGGATATATTTTGTACGATACTGGCTATCATTATGAGATCAAGAAAAAAGCACGGTATTTCTGGTACCGTCTAGCAACGCCTATGCAGATGAAAAAGGAAGACCAGATTGACTACTTATTGCAAGAGCGTGGAATTGATCCAGCAGCCATTTCCTATGTGTTTCTTTCGCATTTGCACCCGGATCATCTCGGCGGAGCAGCACTTTTTCCAAATGCTCATTTCTTTGTAACTCAGGAAGTCTATAAAGTGTACCAGAAGCCGAAATTCAAAGATCTGATTTTTAAAGAGTTTCTTCCAGCTGATTTCAAAGATCGTGTGACTTGTCTCAAAGCAGATCAAAGGCATCCTGCTTTCCCTTACCGCCCGACTGCGGACCTATTTGGTGATGGGAGTATTCTCGTATCATCTATCGATGGGCATGCAAGAGGGCAGGGGTGTCTGTATATGGATGAGCTAAAACTCTATATAGGTGCAGATCTATGCTGGGGAGTGGATCTCTTGCCTTACACACGAAAAATGCGTCTCATTCCTTCCTTTGTACAGGACAATAAGAAGTCCTATCTCCAGGGGGCAGATTTGCTAGAGAAACTATTACAAGAGGGCATTCAAGTTGTGGTCAGCCACGACCCGCAAGAACGGATTGAAAGGATTTTAAATGAAAAAAACAGTCTTTCTGAAAACCTTTATTGAAACGAGATGGTGCCATCGATTCCGTTCAAAGGAAACCTTAGAAAAGTACCAAAAAAAGCAATTGTCTCGTTACCATGCTTTTATCACTTCTCACTCTCCCTATTTTCAAACCCATTCTCCTGAATCCTTTGGGACTATGGATAAGAATTTCATGATGACGCATTTCAATGAACTTAATACCCTGGGCGTGGATCGAGATCAGGCATTAGAGATGGCCATACGTGGGGAACAAACACGAGATTTTACCGAAATGAATGGAGAAGTAGCAGTAGGCTTGTCCTCTGGAACCTCCGGTCACCGAGGGGTCTTTGTCACCACAGAAAAAGAAAGAAGTATGTGGGCTGCAGCAATCTTAGCTAAGATGTTGCCAAAAGGAAACCTGTTTGGTCATCGCATTGCTTTTTTCTTACGTGCTGATAACGAACTCTATCAAACCATTAATTCGTCCCTTATTCGATTAGAGTATTTTGATATCTTCAAGGATAGTAAGGAGCATTTAGAGCGTCTCAAAAACTATCAGCCAACCATTGTAGTGGCGCCAGCTTCCACCTTGATTGAGTTAGCTAACTATGTCACTAATCAGCAACTTGCTCTTCACCCTGTCAAGGTTGTCTCTGTCGCAGAGATCCTAGAGGATAGAGATGCTCAGTCAATCGCCAGAGCCTTTCAACTAGAAAAGGTCGATCAGGTCTACCAAGCGACAGAAGGGTTTTTAGCTTGTACTTGTTCAGAAGGTAATCTTCACCTCAACGAAGATATTTTGTATGTCGAAAAAGAGTATCTGGATGATCGCCGCTTTTATCCGATTATTACTGATTTTAAACGAACGAGTCAACCCATCTATCGCTACCGACTCAATGATATTTTAGTAGAAGAAAAGTCTCCCTGTCCTTGTGGATCCGTTTTTACTCAAATCGCGAAAATCGAAGGACGATCGGACGATATCTTCTATTTCAAAAAAGTTGATGGAAACAGCCAAACCATCTATCCAGATTTTATTCGCCGGTGCATTTTATTCGTTGAAAATATTCAGGACTATCAAGTGACTCAGCTGACAGATGGATCTATTACCATCGCCTTGAGTCATCGTTCCGACTTTATTGAGAAAGCGATCTTTGCCCAATTTGAACTCTTGGCTCAACAAAAACAATTCATCCTCCCAAGTATTCAATTTATCGATTACCAATGGGACCCAACACGTAAATTAAAACGTGTTCAACGACTTCAATAAAAGGAGAATCCTATGACTACAGTAAAAAGACATCTACAAATCAAAGGCTATGGAACAGCGCTTCCAGCTCATACAGTGAACTTCAAAGACCAGACTCGTTACCGCGTGAAAGAAGGAGAAGAAACACAGATTGATCTAGCAGCGCGTGCAATTAAAGCTGCTTTAAAACATGCAGGGCTTGAAATGATAGATATCGACTGCCTGGTTTCGGCTAGTGCGGTTGGCGTTCAGCCTATTCCTTGTACGGCTGCTTTGATCCATGAGCGCGTTGCCAAGGGACTGACGATTCCAGCCATGGATATTAATACCACCTGTACTAGTTTTGTATCAGCCTTAAGCACCATTTCCTATCTGATTGAAGGTGGTGAATACCAACGGGTTCTCATTGTATCCAGTGAAGTAGGGAGTCTTGGCCTTAATCCTAAACAAAAAGAGAGTTTTGAATTATTTAGCGATGGAGCAGCTGCCTTTATTTTTGAAGCAACAAGCCAAGACAAAGGAATCATTGCTAGCATGCAACGTACCTGGTCTGAGGGAGCACATGATACTGAAATTCGGGGTGGTTTGACAGCTTATCATCCGAAATTGTACTCTGAATCAACCAAGACTGATTTCATGTTTGACATGAAAGGGAAGAAAATTCTCTTACTTTCTGCTCGTGTTATTCCAGAAATGTTCCAAGAATTCCAAGAGAAATCAGGCATTTCTAAAGATGCTGTAGATTATATTATTCCCCATCAAGCTAGCCGGGCCTTGCCACTCGTCATGGACAAATTGGGAGTTGGAAAAGACAAGTATCTCAATATTGTCAGCGATTATGGCAATATGGTTTCGGTAGCCGTGCCTTTCGGTTTAGCCTATGCGCTTGATCATGGCTATGTGAAGGAGGGAGATACCATCTTCTTGATGGGAACTGCGGCAGGGATGACAGTCAATATGTTAGCACTAAAACTCTAATGATAGATCCTCTTATTTCAAGCTCAAAAAGCATGAAGTCCCGCTAGTCTTTAGCGGGCTTTTTTGATATAATGAAAGGTATGGAAATTGAGAAAACCAACCGAATGAATGCGCTCTTTGAGTTTTACGCAGCGCTCTTGACAGACAAGCAGATGAACTATATCGAGCTCTATTATGCAGATGACTACAGCTTGGCTGAGATTGCGGAAGAGTTCGGTGTCAGTCGTCAAGCTGTTTATGATAATATCAAGCGGACGGAGAAGATTCTAGAGGATTATGAGATGAAGTTGCACATGTACTCGGACTACATTGTACGCAGCCAGATTTTCGACCAGATCTCAGACAAGTATCCTGATGATGCTTATCTGCAAGAGCAGATCGCTGTCTTATCTAGCATTGATAACCGAGAATAAACAAGATTAAAATACCTGTAATAGGAGAAGTAGTATGGCATTTGAAAGTTTAACCGAACGTTTACAGAACGTCTTTAAAAATCTTCGTAAGAAAGGGAAAATCTCTGAAGCGGATGTCCAAGAGGCAACCAAAGAAATTCGTCTAGCCCTCTTAGAGGCCGACGTTGCCCTTCCTGTTGTAAAAGACTTTATCAAACGTGTCCGCGAGCGGGCCGTAGGGCATGAAGTCATTGAAACCCTGAACCCTGCCCAACAAATCGTGAAGATTGTCGATGAAGAATTGACAGCCATTTTGGGTTCTGAGACAGCAGACATTATCAAATCTCCAAAGATCCCAACCATTATCATGATGGTCGGTCTTCAAGGGGCTGGTAAAACAACCTTTGCTGGGAAATTGGCTAACAAATTGGTCAAGGAAGAAAATGCACGTCCTTTGATGATTGCGGCTGATATCTATCGTCCAGCTGCCATCGACCAGTTGAAGACGCTTGGTCAACAGATTAATGTTCCTGTCTTCTCATTGGGAACAGAAGTCCCTGCAGTAGAGATCGTTCGTCAAGGTTTGGAACAGGCAAGAGTCAACCACAATGACTATGTCTTGATCGATACGGCGGGTCGTTTGCAAATCGATGAAAAACTCATGGGTGAGTTGCGCGATGTCAAAGCCCTTGCTGAGCCAAATGAAATCCTCTTGGTTGTGGATGCCATGATCGGTCAAGAAGCAGCCAATGTGGCGCGTGAGTTTAACGAACAACTCGAAGTGACCGGGGTCATCTTGACCAAGATCGATGGGGATACCCGTGGTGGTGCGGCCCTTTCTGTCCGTCAGATTACTGGGAAGCCAATCAAGTTCACTGGTACTGGTGAAAAAATCACCGATATTGAAACCTTCCACCCAGATCGTATGTCTGGTCGGATCCTCGGTATGGGGGATATGCTGACGCTGATCGAGAAGGCTTCTCAAGAATACGATGAGAAACGCTCCATTGAACTCGCTGAAAAGATGCGGGAAAATACCTTTGACTTCAATGACTTTATCGACCAGTTAGACCAAGTTCAAAACATGGGACCAATGGAAGATCTGCTCAAGATGCTTCCAGGAATGGCCAACAATCCAGCCATGAAAAACCTTAAGGTCGATGAACGAGAAATTGCTCGGAAACGCGCCATTGTATCATCCATGACACCAGCTGAACGGGAAAATCCAGATTTGTTAAATCCAAGCCGTCGTCGTCGGATTGCTGCTGGTTCAGGAAACAGCTTTGTCGAAGTCAATAAATTCATCAAGGACTTTAACCAAGCCAAACAGATGATGCAAGGTGTCCTCTCTGGCGATATGAACAAGATGATGAAACAAATGGGGCTTAATCCAAATAATATGCCGAAGAATATGCCAGGTGGCATGCCTGATATGTCTGCCCTCGAAGGGATGATGGGTCAAGGCGGGATGCCTGACTTATCAGCTCTTGGCGGAGGCGCTGGGATGCCAGACATGAGCCAAATGTTCGGTGGTGGTCTCAAAGGAAAAGCCGGCGAATTCATGATGAAACGGGCGATGAACAAGATGGCCAAACAAATGCGCAAGAATAAGAAAAAACGGAAATAATCATTTCTAGCAAGGGCCTGGAACACACTGTTCTGGGTTCTTTTAGAAAATAGTACTAGAGGAAACATGTTTAAAAAACTATTTCAACAACTCGTTCGTTTCTTTGGAAGACTCTTTTCTTCGCACAGCAAGCCCTTTGAATTCCCAAAAGGGTCGAAGAAACCACCGATCAGACCGATTATCTTTGTACCTGGGAGTTCTGCTAGCATCCAGCGATTCAACGGAACCATCCGCATGCTCCATCGCTTTTCCAGAAAAAAACAGAGTCTCTTAAAAATAAAAGTCAATAAAGATGAGTCTATAGAGATGGAGGGAAGACTGAATACAAAAGAGCCGAATCCAATGATTGTGATCGGCTTTGAGAACAATCGAGACGGTTACAGCAATATCAAGCACCAAATCGAATCCCTTAAGATCGCTCTTACCTATCTTCTTGATCACTATTATTTTACAGAGTTCAAGGCAGTCGGACACTCCAATGGTGGACTAGTTTTGACTGGCTTATTGGAAAGTGGCTTTTTAGAAAAGAAAAAGCTGACCGTAAGCAAGCTCGCTATTATTGGCAGTCCTTACCAATTCAATCAAGAGATGTATGACGATTTTCAGACACGGAAGCATCGCTTAGAAAAAGAAGTAGAGGTCCTTAACTTTGTCGGTAGCTTTGCTGGGAAATCAGACGGGATCGTCCCTCTTTCTAGTGCTCAAGCAGCACAATCAATTTTTGAGAAACAAGCCTATACAGAAGTAAATTTAAAAGGACGCAAGGCTCATCATTCGGCTTTACCCACTAATCCAGATCTAGTGAAACAATTAAGTCTATTTTTGAATCTATAAGCAAATTACATAATTTCGGTTATGTAATTTTTGTTTATCTCTTGCAATCCTTAAGTAAATATGGTACATTTTTGGTAGCGATTACACATACTTAAGGAGGATTTTATGAAAAATCCCAAATTATTAGAAACAATGAAAGATTACAAGGGGCGGGATGAGGTTCCGGCAGTTGGAATCAAGCCCTAGCAAACATTGCTGAACTTCCTGAATACAAGCTCGAAGAGCAAAATTTCAGCATTCCAAATGTTGTTTGTTATGAATTAAGCTTTAAAGGAACACGAAATGGTCTTGTTTATGCGCGAGTTGTTTTCCCAAAAACAGATCAAAAGGTTCCAGTTATTTTCCATTTTCATGGTTATATGGGCCGTTGTTGGGATTGGACAGACATGCTGGCTTATACACTAGCTGGCTATGGTGTTGTATCGATGGACGTAAGAGGTCAATCAGGCTATTCAACAGACGGAGATCGATCACCACTTGGAAATACTGTAAAAGGACAGATTATCCGCGGAGTTGTGGAAGGTCCAGATGAGCTCTTTTATAAGGATGTCTACTTAGATCTTTACCAGTTAATAGAAATTATTGCTAGCTTTCCTCAAGTTGACAACAGCAAACTCGCTAGCTATGGAGCCTCTCAAGGCGGTGCTCTGGCCCTGGTAGCTGCTGGATTGAATCCCCGAATCCAACGAACGGTAGCCATTTATCCATTCTTATCGGATTTTAGACGTGTATTAGAGATTGGGAACACCAGCGAGGCCTATGACGAGCTTTTCCGTTATTTCAAGTTCCATGATCCATTTCATGAAACGGAAGATCGTTTGATGCAGACTTTAGCCTATATAGATGTGAAAAATTTTGCCCACCGCATTAAAGGACAGGTTCACATGATTACCGGGCTAGATGATAATGTTTGTTATCCTGAGACACAGTTTGCCATTTATAATCGATTAGAAGGTCCAAAAGAGCATTTAATCATGCCAGAATATACACACGAAGCTATGAACGTTCATGTCAATGATCGAGTCTATAATTGGCTCTGTGGTAGCAAGATTCCATTTCAATATGTAGAAAAATAAGATACAGAAGAAAAACAATCAGTAGATCCGTGAGATTTGCTGATTTTATTGTGTTTAAAAGGTATACAGTATAGAAAGAAAACTAAAACAGTCTTATAGATCCCCTATAACATCTTTCCGAAAAACTATAATTTTCTTGAAAAATATATCTGGCTATGCTATACTACTAGTATAGAAAGATTTGGAGAAAAACATGAAACGCGAGATCTTATTAGAACGGATTGATAAACTCAAACAAGTCATGCCTTGGTACGTCTTAGAATATTACCAATCAAAACTAGCCGTTCCATATAGTTTTACGACCTTATACGAATACTTAAAGGAATACGATCGATTTTTCACCTGGGTCTTGGAATCTGGTATATCGGATGCTGACAGCATGGCCAATATTCCCTTAGACGTTCTGGAGCACATGACCAAGAAAGACATGGAATCCTTTATCCTTTACTTACGTGAACGTCCTCTACTCAATGCCAATACGACGAAAAACGGGGTTTCTCAAACAACCATTAACCGTACCCTTTCTGCACTTTCTAGTCTGTATAAGTATTTGACTGAGGAAGTTGAAAATGAGCAAGGGGAACCTTATTTCTACCGCAATGTCATGAAGAAGGTTGCTACCAAGAAAAAGAAAGAAACCTTGGCGGCCCGAGCTGAAAATATCAAGCAAAAGCTCTTTTTAGGTGATGAGACAGAAGGTTTCCTCAACTATATCGATCAGGAATACCCTCAAACACTCTCAAATCGCGCCTTATCTTCATTCAATAAGAATAAAGAACGAGATTTAGCGATTATCGCACTCCTTCTTGCCTCTGGTGTCCGTCTCTCTGAAGCAGTTAACCTAGATCTTCGAGATCTCAACCTTAAGATGATGGTGATTGACGTTACTCGAAAAGGTGGAAAACGAGACTCTGTCAATGTTGCTGCCTTTGCTAAGCCCTATTTAGAGCAATATCTCGCTATTCGAGACAAACGTTATAAGACAGAGAAGACCGATACAGCCCTCTTCTTAACCTTGTATCGAGGTGTTCCAAACCGGATTGATGCTTCTAGCGTTGAAAAGATGGTGGCCAAGTATTCAGAAGACTTCAAAGTCCGCGTAACCCCCCACAAACTGCGCCATACTCTTGCAACCCGTCTCTATGATGCAACCAAATCCCAAGTTTTGGTCAGCCATCAGCTCGGACATGCAAGCACACAGGTAACGGACTTGTATACGCATATCGTTAATGACGAGCAAAAAAATGCCTTGGATAGCTTGTAAGATACATAATATAAATTATGTAATATTTTAGTATTGGAAAAAGAGCGTAGGATTTTTTATGAAATCTTACGCTCTTTTATCCTTTCTATAAAAATTCGATCCAATAATTACGGTGTGGCTCAATAATGACTGGTTTTCCCCAGAATGATTTTAGATAGGCCAAGTTTGCAGGGCTGACAGGTCTTTTTTCACCATTGAACTTCTCTGCACTCTCTTCCGTTAGAAAGCATTTAACTGCTTCATATGGTGTACCATCGCTCGCTATTCGATCAATTCCTAAATAAGCAATTTCATCACCGGCTTTTGGAAAATCTGTAAATAGTTTACCAATAAAATAAACCGTCTTATCTTTCATTAATTCATAAGCCTTACTATTTTCCAGTCTGTTATTCGCTGCAGCGTACATAATACAAAAACTGTCCACAATATCTTTCAAAGGCATTAATTCTTCTTTGCTGACTATAATTTCGTCGGGAGCAAGTCCACCAATGATTAAGCTTTTATAATGAGGTTGCTGGATGACATTATCTAAAGCCATTCCTAATGGTAGCTTGACAGCTTGATAGCCTAATGGTTCTAGTTCTTGCTTTTTCTGGTCAAGGTGTTCTTGTGTAATACTGATATTTAAATCATATGGACTTGAAGGTTGTTGCTTGCTAAAAAAAGCCACTACTATACGATCTAACTGTTCAAATAGACCAAGTTTTTCCACTGGAATTTTCATCATCGAATATGATCCCCTTTTTTGTTCAGATTTCCTCTATATTCTACTCTCATTATTTTTGAATATCAAGTTTAAGATAAAAGATATCCATGTTAAATGGATATCTTTTACTTTATTCCACCACTGCTTCAGCAATTTCTTCTGCAGTGATTCCAGCAAAATAACGGCCTAGATTAATGGTTTGAAGGGCTTTGAGGACGTCTTCACGTTCGTATTTAACGCCACGAAGAACCTCTTCTACTGCTGCAACATCTTCGATACCAAAGAAGTCACCGTAAATCTTGATATCTTGAATTTTTGATTCAATGACATTAGCGAAGATTTCCACCTTACCGCTTGGGAATTTTGTGCCACGACGGACATTGTATTCAGGAGACTTTCCATAGTTCCAATTCCAGGTACCGAACTTAGTTTCCTTGATACGATTAATTTCAGCCAATTCTTCATCCGAGAAGACATATTCTGTCATCTCAGGGTATTCTTTCTTCATGTAGTCCAAAAGCAAGTCACGGAACTCTTCCACCGTGATTTTTTCTGGCAATTCATCGATGATATTGGTCACACGTGCACGAACCGATTTAACCCCTTTAGACTCAAACTTGTCTTTAGAGACCTTGAGAGCATTAGCAAGGACTGACAAATCAACGTCAAAGAGAAGGCAACCATGGTGCATGATGCGTCCGTTGATATAGGCCTGTGCATTCCCACAGAATTTCTTACCGTCAATCTCTAAGTCGTTACGGCCTGTAAATTCAGCCTTAACCCCAAGTTGAGCCAAGGTGTTGATCACGGGAGTCGAGAAGCTCTTGAAATCAAAGGCCTTATTTTCATCTTCTTTTGAAATGATAGTGTAGTTAAGGTTGTTTAAATCATGGTAAACAGCCCCACCACCACTGATCCGACGAACCACTTCAATCCCATGCTCCCGAACGTAGTCGCGGTTGATTTCTTCGATGGTATTTTGGTGACGACCAACGATAATGGATGGTTTGTTAATCCAGAGAAGGAAGATTTGATCCTCATCTAACAGATGCTTAAAAGCATACTCTTCTAAAGCAATATTAAAAGCAGTATCATTTGAATAATTAATAATGTATTTCATAGTAATTCCAAAAATTCGTTTTATAAATCCTACTCAAAGTAATATGAGAGTTAGTAAGAAATAGTTGACTTTCACTTGAATTTTCTGAAGTAGTAAAAAGAAATGTAACGAGTTATCGTTACATTTCTCGGAAAAATTGAGACAAGTGGCTCAATTTTTAGGCATGGAACTCTAAAAGAGGTCGCTGCCGTCCGTACTACTTTAAGAAAATTTAGTTGAAAGAATAATATTATTTCTTCTTAGGTGAGTGAACAGCTAAGCCAAGTACATCCGCAAAAGCTTCGTACATCACTTCTGAGAAGGTTGGATGACCGTGGATGGTCTTGAGCATTTCTTCCACAGTGATTTCCATCTCAATGATGGTTGAAGCTTCGTTGATCAATTCAGCTGCTGCTGGACCAATAATGTGAACCCCAAGAACTTCACCGTATTTCTTGTCTGCAATAACTTTAACGAATCCTTGAGCCGCATCTGATGCAATGGCACGTCCGTTTGCGGCAAAATTGAATTTACCGATTTGGACATCATATTTCTCACGAGCTTGTTCTTCTGTCAAACCAACAGCCGCAACTTCAGGAAGTGTATAGATGGCTGCAGGCGTCAAGTTCAATTTGGCAACAGCGTGGTTTCCCTTAAGGGCATTTTCAGCCGCTACTTCACCCATACGGAAGGCAGCGTGAGCCAACATCTTCGTACCGTTGATATCACCTGGCGCATAGATACCTGGAACAGATGTTTCCATATATTCATTGACCTTGATACGATCACGGTCTAATTCAAACTCAACTTCTCCGATTCCTTCAAGATCTGGAACACGACCGATTGAAAGAAGAGCTTTGTTTGCAATGATATCGTCTTTTCCTTCAACCTTGATACGAAGTTTGCCATCTTCTTCAATGATTTCTTGCAGTTTCGTATCGGTCAAGATTGTCATACCTTTGCGTTCAAGGATCAAACGAAGGTTCTTAGATACTTCCGCATCCATAGCTGGAACAATGCGGTCCATCATTTCAATAACAGTTACTTTTGAACCAAAGGTCATAAAGGCTTGACCAAGCTCGATACCGACAACCCCACCACCAATGATCACAAGGCTTTCTGGGACTTCATTCATATCCAAGATGTCATCACTCGTCATTACAAGGGAAGACTCCATACCAGGAACGTTAATCTTGCTGACTTTTGAACCACCAGCAAGGATAATTTTCTTAGTTTCAAGTAACTCAGAACCATTGACCAAAACATTCTTATCTTTCGTAATGGTACCGATCCCCTTATGAACATCCACTCCGTAGCTACGAAGAAGTCCTGCAACACCACCAACCAAAGTATTTACGACCTTGTTCTTAGTTTCAAGAACCTTGTCCATATCCACTGTGAAGCTAGGATTGTCAATGATGATCCCACGGTTTGCCGCATGACCGATATTTTCAATGATTTCAGCGTTGTGTAGGTAAGTCTTAGTTGGGATACATCCGCGGTTCAAGCAAGTTCCACCAAGTTCAGATTTTTCAACAAGAGCAACCTTACCACCCAATTGAGCCGCCTTGATAGCAGATACGTAACCAGCAGGACCACCACCAATAACAACGATATCATAAGCATCATCGCTCTTACCATCATCGTTCGAAGCGCTTGCTGCAGGTGCTGGGCTAGCTTCTGGTGCAGTTGCTCCAGCTGTTGGGATATTTTCCCCTTCTTCACCAAGATAACCAATCACTTCTGTTACAGGAACAGTCTCGCCGTCCCCTTTCAGGATAGCGATCAAGTAACCGTCTTCTTCAGCTTCCAATTCCATGCTGACTTTGTCAGTCATGATTTCAAGGAGAATTTCTCCTTCTTTTACAAATTCGCCGACTTTTTTATTCCACTGAACGATTTGTCCTTCGGTCATATCTACGCCGGCTTTTGGCATAATTACTTCTAAGGCCATTTTATTTCCCTCTTTTTCTTGTTTCTATTCTCTCTCGTTAATTAGACCAACATTGAAATCGGGTCTTCAATCAAGGCTTTCAAGTCTTTCATAAACTTAGCACCAGCCATACCATCTACGACACGGTGGTCAATTGTTAAACCAAGACTCATAATTGGACGAATCACGATTTCACCATTAACTACAACAGGTTTCTCAATTGTCGAGCTAACCCCAAGAATGGCAGAGTTTGGTTGGTTGATAATCGGTCCAAAAGATTGAACACCAAACATTCCCAAGTTACTGATAGTAAAGGTTGAATTTTGCAATTCGCTTGGCGCTAATTTACCGTCCAAGGTCCGTCCGATAACGTCCTTGAAGGCTACCACCAACTCTGATAAAGTCATCTTTTCTGCGTTATAGACAACCGGTGTCATCAGCCCATTGTCCATCCCAACCGCCATAGCCAAGTTGACATAGTTGTGAGTGATGATGGTTTTGCCATCTTCTGTTAATGACGCATTGATGTATGGATGTTTCATCAAGGTCTTAACAACCGCAAGAGAAAGCAAATCTGTTACAGTGACTTTCTTGCCAGTTGCTTCCATGATTGGATCCAATACTTTCTTACGAAGGGCCAACATTTGAGACATATCAACGTCATAGTTCAAAGTAAAGGTTGGTGCTGTCAAATAAGATTCCACCATCCGTTGAGCAATCACCTTACGCATTGGTGTCATCGGAATTCGCTCGATTTCACCATAAGGTGTCACATTATCTGGAGCTTCCTCCACCTTCTCGATTTGAGCAGGTGACTTAATGGTATCCTTCTCAATATTTTCAGGAAGGAAAGCAAGGACATCCTTCTTCATGATCTTGCCACGATGACCCGTTCCTTGAATTTCTTGCCAAGCAATATTGTGTTCTAAAGCAATTCGTTTTGCAAGTGGTGAAATGCGAACCACATTTGTGTCTTTATATGTTTCCACGTCTTCTTTGTGGACACGACCGTTTGCGCCTGAACCAGAAACATCATAGAGGTTGATCCCAAGATCATCCGCTAATTTTCTAGCCGCAGGAGTCGCTCTTAGCTTATCATCAGCCATGACCTCTCCTATTCTATTTATGATGCAAAGGGCGTTTAAAAGCGACCGAAAAATAGGAAATCTACGCAGACTTCGATGAAGTCAAGGAGATTTATCTTTTTTCCGAGCTTTTAGCCCGTGCTCTAATCTAAGATATCAAGGACGCAGAGAACTTTGCATCTTAAAGATACAAAGTTTCTTCGTCTAATTCAACAGATGCTACATAATTTAAATTATGTCTTATTCTTTATTATACGTTTTCCGAATGGCATCTTTGATGCTTTCAACTGTTGGAATCATTGCATTTTCAAGGTTTTGTGCGTAAGGCATTGGCACATCTTCCCCCGCACAACGACGGATGGGTGCATCCAGATAATCAAATGCTTCTGATTCAGAAATGATAGCTGAGATTTCACCGATATAACCACTTGTTTTATGGGCGTCATTGACAAGGACGACTTTTCCTGTTTTCTTAACAGAATTAATAATAATCTCTTTATCAAGTGGAACCACGGTACGTGGGTCTACTACTTCTACTGAAATGCCTTCTTCAGCCAATTCTTCAGCTGCTTGCATGACGCGACGAAGCATTTTCCCGTAAGTTACGACAGTGACGTCAGTTCCTTCGCGTTTGATTTCTCCGACACCAAGTGGAATAGTGTAGTCTGGATCAACTGGCACTTCCCCTTTTTGGTTGAATTCTGATTTGTATTCAAGAATGATAACGGGGTTATTATCACGGATAGATGACTTGAGAAGTCCCTTCATATCCGCTGGAGTTCCTGGAGCAACAACTTTCAAACCAGGAATATGGGTGAACCATGATTCCAAAGATTGGGAATGTTGAGCTGCAGATCCAACTCCGTTACCGGCAGCACAGCGAACGGTCATCGGTACTTGCCCTTTTCCACCAAACATGTAGCGCGTCTTCGCTGCTTGGTTGACGATAGCATCCATGGCAATTACTGAGAAATCCATGAAGGTCATATCAACGATTGGGCGAAGTCCAGTCATGGCTGCACCTGCTGCTGCACCTGAAATCGCGGCCTCAGAAATCGGACAGTCACGGACACGTTCTGGACCGAATTCCTCAAGCATTCCTACTGAAGTTCCGAAGTCTCCACCGAACACTCCGACATCTTCCCCCATCAACAATACGTTTTCGTCGCGACGCATTTCCTCAGACATAGCAAGGATAATGGTATCGCGGAAAGACATTAATTTAGTTTCCATAATTCTCTACTCCCCCTTAGTCTGCGTAAATATCTTCGAAAGCTGATTCGAGTGGAGGGAATGGGCTTTCTTCCGCAAATTTCACTGAAGCTTCCACTGCTTCTTTCACTTCTTCTTGGATCTGATCCAATTCTTCTGCGCTCGCAATCTCATTTTCAAGGAGATACTTGCGAAGGTTTTCGATTGGATCTTTCTTCTTCCACTCTTCGACTTCTTCACGTGTCCGGTATTTACCAGGGTCTGAAGAGGAGTGACCGAGCCAACGATAAGTGACACTTTCAATCAAGACAGGACCTTTACCAGAGCGGACGTGTTCAACAGCTTTTTGGAATCCTTCATAGACATCAATGACGTTGTTACCATCAGGAATAAACATTCCTGGAATGCCGTAAGCAGCACTACGCTCATGGATATTCTTGACATTGGTCATTTTCTTAATGTCAGCAGAGATTCCATAACCATTATTGATACAGTAGAAAATAACTGGAAGATTCCAGATCGAAGCCATATTGACCGCTTCATGGAAGACACCTTCGTTGGTTGCCCCATCACCAAAGAAGCAGACAACAATCTTACCAGTCTTATGCATTTGTTGAGTAAGGGCTGCACCTACGGCAATCCCCATACCACCACCGACGATTCCGTTGGCACCAAGGTTACCAGCATCAAGGTCAGCAATATGCATAGAGCCTCCCTTCCCTTTACAAGTACCAGTATACTTACCAAGGATCTCAGCCATCATGCCATTCAAATCGATTCCTTTAGCGATAGCTTGTCCGTGTCCACGGTGGTTAGATGTCAGCAAATCATCGTCGTTTAAAGCCAACATGGCTCCAACGTTAGCTGCTTCTTCCCCAACAGAAAAGTGCGTCATTCCTGGCACTTTCCCTTTTTTTACTAACTGTGCAATTTTTAAGTCCATGCGACGGATTTCTCCCATTTTACGGAACATTTCCAATAAGAGACTTTTGTCTAATGTTGCCATTATTTCGCCTTTCTTAGCATTTATTCATACTATTTTATTCTATCTCACTATGAAAACACTGTCAAAATAAATGCTCATTTCCCTTCACAAACTAAAGCGCCTAACATACTGATAGAAATGGTTTTATGAACTATTATATAAAAGATTCACAAACTTAAATACTGAACTGCCCTTACTAATTTTGCAATAAAAAACCGATAGGAGAACACCTATCGGTAAGATTTTATTCAGCGCGTTGGCCAAAATCATGAATCATTTGTTCTAACTCTTCACGACTTGGCGTTGTTAACATGTAGAGGTAGTCCCCTTGAAGTTCCGCAAAGGCTGCAGGCATGTCTTTTTTCACTCGGAATTGATGCTGGTATTTGGCCAAGACTTCTTCCTCTGAAAGGACATAGGCTGCATTGGCACGGCGTGAAGTCGCCAAACAATAAAGTGGCTCAAACTCAGAAGCTGGGAAAGGTTCGCCGGCTACAAGGGCCGCGTAGCCTCGGTACAAGTCGATAGAGTGAGCATAATTGTAAACATCGATCGTAAAGCCACCTGCTGGGCGATTATTGTACTCGATCGCAATATAGTCATCCCCATCACGGAAGAACTCAATGTGGAAGAAACGTTCCTTCATGCCAAAGGCTTTAACAATCGCTTCCCCATACTGACGCAATTTTGGATCCATCTCTTTGAGGACATAATAAGAATTGTCCATTTTGTAGAGCATTAAGTCAAGTGGCGTATAGGCATAGTCAAAAGTAGTTGAGAAGACAATGTTGCCATCGCGATCGATTAGACCATCAAAGGTACAAATCTCGCTAGAAGTGACGAATTTCTCAAAGAAGTACTCCGTATGTCCATCCCATTCTGCTTTGAAATGGTCGACATCTTCTGGTGTTTCAAGTTTAAAGGTCGCTGCTGCGCCTACTCCATTATCAGGCTTAGCAATCAATGGCAACCCAATCTTCTTCACAGCCTTGTCGATATCTTTTTCTGCTTTTACCACAGCACCAGGAACGACAGGAACTCCTGCTTTCTTGAAGAGTTTTTTCATTTCTGATTTAAACTTGGTTTTCTTCAAATCTTTAGGTTTGGCACCAAAGACATTAAATTGCTCACGAAGTGCCGCATCCAATTCCAACCAGTATTCATTGTGAGACTCGATGCGATCGATTGGGCCGTGTTTATAGAACAGAAAGGCTACTGCACGCTTCACTTCATCTAAGTCTTCCATATTTTCTACACGGAAATACTCTGTCAAACTATTGCGCAAAGGCTCATCTAACTGTTCGTACGGCTCTTGACCAATCCCCAAGACAGTAATGCCTTTGTTAGCCAATTCAATGGTAAATTGTTGAAAGTTTTGCGGATAATAAGGTGAAATAACAAGATAATTCATAGAGGTCTCCTCCCTTTTCGACTTATAGATACATTTGTCCTAAGAAATATGGCATTTGCTTGCGCCACCAGTCCCAATCATGGGCTACATCGTGTCCCCACTCTGCAAACCAAGCAGGAATATTTTTTTGATCAAAGGCTTCTTTCAGTTTGTAGAAAGATGGTAGGCCATCCTGTTCCCAAGCGCCAAGACCGGTACAAACGACAATTTCAGCCTGACGGTAACGGTCGATAAACCAGCCATCATTTTGATGCCAAATGTAATCAGATGGAGAATTTTGGTAAATCGCTTCATCCCCACCAAACTCACCAACAAAGAAACGAGCATCATAGATACCACTCAAAGCTACAACTTTGTTGAAAACATCTGGATGTTGCAAGAAGAAATTAAGGGCATGGTAGGCTCCCATAGAGCAACCGGTTGTCATCATTGGGTCAAACCAACCCGTTTTGTGCTTAATGAAAGGAATGGCTTCTTCAATCACGTAGCGTTCATAGGCACGATGCATTTCTGCACGGTCGTGAGGGTTTTTCCAATTACAAAGCCAGCTTTCACTATCGACACTTGAAAGGGTGAAAAATTGAACCCGTCCTTCTTCGATGAACTGAGCACAGGCATCAATCATACCAAAATCATAGTATTCGTTATGGCTTCCACCTGATGAAGCGAAGACCACTACAGGAATCCCTGCATGTCCATAACGGTTTAGATACATTTCGCGGTTAAGTTGACCACTCCAGTGGCTTAGATGTTCAATATTCATAGGTTCCCTCTTTCTTTATTATAAAAATTTAAAAGCTTCTAGTCCCACTTCTCTGCTAAGAAACGCAGACATTCCGGTAAATGCTCTGCCCAGGCCTCTTCATGGTGGATAGCTCCAGACTGAATCCGAATGGCGATATTTTCTAAAGCTACTCCTTGTTGAATGACATCATGATAGTAACGAAGAGATGAGTCAATATAGGCTTGCTTGATATTCCCTGCCATCAGGGTTTTATCTGTATCATCCGCCTCTTCAGTCCCCACATAGATGTAGATACGTTGATCTGCATAAAGGTTCTTCCGCTCAATATAGCGGTCAAAAGTCTCTTGGTGTAACCAGTTAGCAGATGAGAAGACTCCCAGACAACCGATTTGGTCTTGGTATTCCAAGCCCAAAAATTGGGTAATATTTCCACCAAGCGACGAGCCAATCATGGCTGTATGTTCTCGATCAGCAAGCGTTCGATATTCTTGATCAATGAAAGGTTTGACCACTTCCATAACGAACTCTCCGTACTCAATACCCTTGCCACCAAATTGCATCCCAGGGATATTGGATTCCTTGTATTTCCAGGCAGAGTATTCGTTCATACGCTGTAAGCCATCATTATCAATCGCAACAACAATCATCCGACTAATATCGGGATTCCGCTTAATGGCTGGAATGACCTTCCAAGAGTGACCTACATAGGCCTCCTTGCTATAGAAGACATTTTGCCCATCATGAAAATAAACCACAGGGTAGCGTCGATCGGTATCTGTTTCATAATTCTTAGGTAATAAGACTCGCACACGACGGAGTTTTCCGGTATAAGGCACTTTCAACTCGTGTGTCTTCATATCTAAATAAAAATAGGATTTGTTCATTGTCAGAAAACTCTCTATATTCTAAATTTTATTCATTATACCATTTTTAGAAGAAAAAGTCTGGATTTTCTCCAAACTTTTTCACTTCATACACTATTTTTCCATAAATTGAGCCAAATCTTCTAAAGAACGTTCGGCAATTTTTTCATAGCGTTCTTTCTTATCTCGAATGCGTGGGCCTTCTAGCTCCTTGATTATCCCGAAGTTGACATTCATGGGTTGGAAATGCTTGCTGTCAGCATGAGTGATATAGTGGGCTAAACTTCCGATAGCAGTTGTTTCAGGGAACACAAGTGCTTCTTCTCCTTTAAAGAGACGAGCTGCATTAATCCCAGCCACCAAACCTGAAGCTGCCGACTCGACATAGCCTTCTACCCCTGTCATTTGACCCGCAAAGAAGAGGTTGGCTTGTTTCTTCGAACGGTAGGTTCCTTCAAGCAGATTTGGAGAATCCATGTAAGAATTGCGGTGCATGACTCCGTATCTCACAAACTCCGCATTTTCCAAACCTGGAATCATTTGGAAGACTCGTTTTTGCTCGCCCCATTTGAGATGCGTTTGGAAACCAACGATATTGTAAAGACTTCCCGCTGCATTGTCTTGGCGTAACTGAACGACTGCGTATGGGGTCTTAAATTCCCCATCACGAGGTCCTTTGTAGTCATCCGGATACTCGAGCCCAACTGGCTTCATAGGACCATAGAGCATCGTTTTGATGCCGCGTTTAGCCATGACTTCAATTGGCATACAACCTTCGAAATACTTTTCTTTTTCAAAAGAGTTGAGCGGGGCTGCTTCCGCATTCACCAAAGCCTCATGGAAGTCCATAAACTCTTGTTTGGTCATTGGACAGTTGAGATAGGCTGCTTCTCCCTTGTCATAGCGTGATTTGAGATAAACCTTGTCCATATCGACCGTATTGACATCGATGATCGGAGCCGCTGCATCGTAGAAATAGAAGCCATCGCCACCATTGAGGGCATGGATCTTTTCCGCCAAGGCATCGCTGGTTAGAGGACCCGTTGCGACCACTGTGATCGCATCTGTCGGCAATTCTGTAATTTCATCGCGAATGACTTCAATGAGCGGGTGTTGGGACACCTTTTCCGTCACTCGGCTAGCAAAGCCTTCGCGGTCCACAGCAAGTGCTCCACCGGCAGGTACACGAGTCGCTTCTGCTGCTTCAAGAATGACCGAACCCAAGCGACGCATTTCTTCTTTGAGGAGCCCGACAGCATTGGTTAACGAATCCCCACGAAGAGAGTTGGAACAGACTAACTCAGCAAAATTGTCTGTTTTGTGTTGCGGAGTAGATTTGACCCCACGCATTTCATAGAGCTTGACCGGAATTCCCTGTTGGGCAATCTGATAAGCCGCTTCCGAGCCAGCAAGGCCCGCACCGATAACATTGATATAAGATTGAGACATGACACTAATACCTCTTTGGGTGGAATCGAAATCCATAGTAAAATACACTGGACTGTTTGACACCCACAAATCTTTCTAATTTTCTACTCGGTCTATTATACCAAAAAGCCAAGTAAAAAGACAGGAAGGCTAATCCTTCCTGTCTAGGCTTAAGTCTGTTATTTGTTTCCTTATAGGCACAACCAGGCTGCTAAGAGGGCAGAGAGGATACTGAATAAGGACCCAATCAAATAATACTCCGCAAAGGCTGGATCCTCTGAAATTTTATTGTAGCGAGCGATGGACTTGGCTGTAAAGACTAGGCCGATCGAAGCGAATTGTCCATAGACGAGACAGGCCCCAATCACCAAACGCTCTAAAAAGCCAATCATAGAACCAGCCCCAGTGATCGCATCCATTTTCTTCTTACTGGTTGGTTGATACTTGGCAAAGAGAATTTTAAAGGCAATATTGCTTGGTTTCCCAACTAGGAGAACATAAAAAATCAGGTTTAAACTGTCCATAGGCAGATAGGTTGAACCATTCTTCGCTCCTAAAAGGACTAGACAAGTAATGATACCGATATGCAAGACTTGATCCAGCGCAAAGGTCCAGGAAGTTTTCAGTTTAAACTTTTTTTGAAGCCAGGGCTTACCATAATCTATTCCAGCATGAGTTAGTAAAATGACCAAGCAAACCCACCACAAGTCCAGATGACAGAGGGAAACGACAAACAGAGGAAGAGCTACATACAGAATATGAAGGCCAAGAACCTTCTTCTCCTGATCCTTACGATCCGCCATCTTTTGGCTTTGAAAATAATAATCTGATAACAAATGACAAATCAACAAGAGGATCAAGTGTGGATTCGTTACGATACTAGACAATCCGCTCATGGGCCTCTCCTTTCTCTAAGTTTTGAATACAATCTAGTGTTGCTGCTCGTCCCCGTAAATAAACGCGAATACTGCTACTCTTTAAGCGCTTGGACAAGGCACTTGGGTTAAGCCCTAGCGATTGGGCCAAGTCCTGCTGGCTAAAGGTTTCGCTATAGACAGATCTCTTTAGCAGATTGAGCAGGATCTCTTCCTGACTATCCCGCCAACCTGAACGTATGGCCTCTCCGGAAGCGATGAGGGAGTTCACAAAAAAGTCTTGGTTTTCCTTCCCGCTTGAAAAATAAATCTGGGTGTTGCCATAGTCATTTTTCTGATGAACCAAATTGATAGCTGCGCGTGCATTCCAATAGGCTGGGCCATCTGCACCGATACTTTGCAAGGGATCAATATCCGTTACAATCTCTCCAAGTCCAATACCAAAACGAAGTTGTGTCGGGTTTAGTTCCAAACGTAAGGTATCTATGATTTGAAAAATCGGAGCATCCACTTCTAAAAGCGCCTGAAACTCATCTCCCAAGGTCAAAGTAAAACGGGATGCCAGGTAATCTCCAAATAATTCGTTCATCTTTTGAAGCGTTTTTTCTACCTGTTTTTGCAGGTCAAGACGTTCTTGAACCATTTTGGAATCAATGACATCTGCAATCAAAGCAAGATACATAAGCCCACCTCCTTGTGTCTATTATAACGAAAAAAAACAAAAATGTCTATTATAACAGACATTTATAAAAATTTCCGTTATAACAGACATCGAATCATTCTAAAAACTTACTTTACTTTTTCTTCTTCGTAGTCCCCATTGCTACATACGACTTGCTTCCCACCACCACGAACTTTTTTCTCAACTAAGTAGTGACCACATTTTGGACAGTCACGGCCGATTGGCTTGTCCCAAGAAGTGAATTCACAGTCTGGGTAGCGATTACAGCCATAGAAAATACGATTTCGTTTGGTTTTACGCTCGATGATTTGTCCCTGGTGACAGTCTGGACATTCCACCCCAATTTCCTTAACAATGGCTTGGGTGTGGCGACAATCTGGGAAGTTGCTACAAGCATAGAACTTACCAAAACGGCCTAATTTAATGACCATAGGACTTCCACAAACCTCACAGTCAAAACCAGCTGCCTCATCCTTGATTTGGATTTTCTCCATTTCCTCTTCAGCCTTGGCTACTTCTTTTTTAAATGGTTGGTAGAAGGAATCGATGACCTTTTGCCACTGCTCTTTCCCAACTTCGACATCATCCAGTTTTCCTTCCATCTCTGCAGTGAAAGTTACATTAACGATATCTGGGAAGAATTCAACGATCAATTTATTAACAATTTCCCCTAGTTCCGTTGGTTCAAAACGTTTGGCTACAAGCTTCACGTAGTATCGTTTTTGAATCGTCTCAATGGTTGGTGCATAGGTTGAAGGGCGACCTACCCCATTTTCCTCCAACGTCTTAATCAAGGTCGCTTCAGAATAACGAGCCGGTGGTTGGGTAAAGTGTTGCTCAGGCTTGCTATTGACCTGCTTGACGATATCGCCTTCCACCATGTCTGGCAACATCTTGTTTTTGTCTGAATCATTATAAATCGCCAAATAACCGTCAAACTTTACCTGACTCCCATTCGCTGTATATTGAACCCCATTTTGACCTAACCGAACATTCATGGTATCAAAAACTGCTGCAGTCATCTGGCTAGCGACAAAACGATTCCAGATCAAGGTGTAGAGCTTGAGCTGATCCTTGTCTAGGTACTTGGCAATTTTCTCAGGCGTATTGTGAACGCTAGAAGGGCGAATAGCTTCGTGGGCATCTTGCGCCCCGGAAGCATTCTTCACCCGACTACCATGCTTGGAATACTTCTCTCCAAATCGATCAACGATAAAGCCGGCTGCTTCATTTTGAGCAACTGGGCTAATCCGTGTGGAGTCTGTACGCATGTATGTAATCAAACCTTGAACACCAGAACCAATATTAATTCCTTCATACAACTGCTGCGCTACCATCATGGTCTTCCTCGTACGGAAGTTGATCTTATTTGCAGCATCCATCTGCATGGAAGAAGTTGTATATGGAAGTGGCGCATTTCGACGACGCTCTTTCTTTTCCACCTTTTCAACGGTAAAATCTTTGCCATCTAAGCGTTCAAGAACAGCTTTCACCTCTTCATTGGTGTTGAGCTTCATCTTCTTGCCATCAATCCCATAGAAGCTTGCTTGGAATTGCTTGGTCCCTTTTTTGAAGACACCATCAATGGTCCAGTATTCTTCCGGCTTAAAATCATTAATTTCATTTTCACGATCAATGATTAATTTGAGGGCAACCGATTGCACGCGCCCTGCAGAAAGTCCTTTTTTGACTTTTTTCCAAAGAATAGGCGAAATCGAATACCCAACAATCCGGTCCAAGACCCGACGTGCTTGTTGGGCATCAACCAAATCCATATCGATTTGACGCGGTTCTTTAAAGGCATTTTTAACGGCATCCTTAGTGATTTCATTAAAAACCACACGGTTCTTTTCCTTAGCATCCAAGTTCAAAATATGAGCCAAATGCCAAGAAATAGCTTCTCCTTCTCGGTCCGGGTCACTTGCGAGAAAGACTTGCTTAGCTTTTTTAGCTTCTTTTTTCAAATCATTGATCAAGGGACCTTTTCCGCGAATATTGATATATTCCGGTTCATAGTTATTGTCGAAGTCAATCGACATGGTTGATTTTTTCAAATCCCGAATATGGCCAACACTGGCCATGACTTTATAGTTACGACCAAGGTATTTCTCGATTGTTTTCGCCTTGGCAGGAGACTCCACAATCACCAAATTTTTCTTGGTTGTACTGCTTTTCTTTTTTGTTACCACGTTTTATCCCTCTGTATTGTATAAATCTCATTGAGTTTAATACATTTTAAGAAAGATGTCAACTAGGAACTTCTCCTATAGGAAAATCACAATTCGTATTTCAATTCATCAAGAATGTCCTGGCCTGATGTGACAAGCTTTGCACCTTCTTGAATCAAGTGATGACAGCCTGCAGATTTTCCATCTAAAATATTTCCTGGGATCGCAAAAACATCTCGTCCTTCCTCCATAGCCCTTTCACAAGTAATTAAACTTCCTGAACGAAGTCGTGCCTCTGCCACAATCACGGCCTGACAGAGTCCCGCAATGATGCGATTTCGCTCTGGAAAATGAAACTTAAGAGGGGCCTGTCCTGGACCATATTCGCTCAAGACAAGATGGTGTTCTCCCATATGCGCTTGTAGCCTTTGATTGCTCTTTGGATAAAAAACATCTAGCCCTGTTCCTATCACTCCGATGGTCTTGCCACCATTGCGAATGCTAGCATAATGCGCTGTCGCATCAATCCCCTTTGCAAGGCCACTGACGATGACCAGTTCATTCCCAAGTTCCTTAATAATTTTCTCTACAGATCGTACCCCTTCTCGCGTGGTCTCACGAGCTCCAACGACTGCAATCTTTGGTTTGGTTAATAGCTCCAAATCCCCTTGGTAAAAAAGGAGTACAGGAGGATTGTAGATCTGTAGTAATTCCTCAGGGTATTCAGGATCAAAAATGGATAAAGATGGGAATCGTTCAAAGTCTTTGTGTAATCGATCGTCATCTAGTTGCCGGTATTTGTCTACAAAATGAATGATACTGCGAGAGCCAGCTATCCTTGCTATCTCTTCTAAGCCTGGTAAGGGTTCATCTTTTCTACAGTAATGCAAGACTCTTAAGACTTGCTCATTTGATAAGCCAGCTACTTTTAATTTAAAAATTTCAAATTTCTCCATGGTCACCTTCCTCTTCCTCTTACTTATCTATTCGAAAAAGAAAAGAAAAAAAGATCTATTTCTAGAACTTTTTTTGATGTGTAGAAGAATAAAAGTAAGATGCGGCACCAATCAAGTTGCTTTCATTATGGAAGCGAGCTGCTTGAATGGGCAAAGCCTCAAAATGTTTATGGCCTTTTTGAGAGAGCAGGTCATGGTATTGGTGATTGATTTCATCGATCAGTAGCGGTTGGCTACTAATGCCACCTCCAATGGTCACCTTCTCGAGTCGCAACAAAGATTGAAGATTAAAAATCAGAATAGCAATATCATAGCAATAGGCCTGAAACAAGGTTTTCAGCTCCTCGTTGCCTCCTTGATCAAGAGCCTTGAAAACAGCTATACCGTCTGCCTCTTCTAGGTTCAATAGTTGACTAGCTTTCTCAACAAATTGAACAGCTGAACCAGTGTTTTCCAACAGATTAGAAATGCCTTGCAAGAAGAGTTCTCGATGAAAACGACGATTTTCTAGTGTTTTTTCTGACTTATCAATGGACTGAAGGTATTCTGAGAGTTGCCATCCTCTCAATAAATCACCATTAGAAAGAAGAGCAAGTCCAACTCCTGTCCCTAAGACCAAGATTGCACCGCACGGACAATCTTTTAGATTGCCAAGCCTTGCTTCTGCTAGACCTGCCACATCACCATCATTTATCACTGTGACTGGTAAATCAAAGGTTTGCTTCAGCTTACTAGCCAAAGGAATGTTGCGCAAATAAGGGATTAGTCCACCTCGAAAGACAAAGCCAAGTGTCTTTTGGATTTCACCAGGACATGAAATGGCGATCCCGTCGATTTGTTCCCGAACAGGATCAACAATTCCTTCTAATCCTTGCCAAAACTCCTCAATCGTAGGTGGCGTCGGGATTTTGTCTGTATGAACCAAGTGATAGTCCACGTCCATCAGACCATACTTTATAAAGGTCCCTCCGATATCGATGGTAAATAGCATAGCCTAATCCTCACACATCGATTTGACCAGTTCAAATGAACGCCGATGGATAGGCGTCACTCCCAGCTTGTGCAGACCAGCAAGGTGGTTAGCCGTCCCATAGCCAGCGTTCTGTGCAAAATCATAGCCTGGATATAACTGATCCAAGTCCTCCATCATCTGATCCCGAGTCACCTTAGCTACGATAGAGGCAGCAGCAATGGATATGGAATTAGCATCTCCTTTGATGATACTAGTTTGAGGAATAGAAAGATCCAACTTCATGGCATCAATCAAAAGATGCTGGGGTTGAGGATCTAGCTGACCAATGGCCTCCATCATGGCTAGTTTCGTAGCTTCATAGATATTGACCTGGTCAATCACTTGATTGTCCTTGACGCCGATGCCGATCGCAATGGCTTCTTTGAGCACAGCCTCATAGATTTCCTTGTGTTTGGATTTCGGAATCTTTTTACTATCGTTGAGTCCTGGAATCTTAGAGCCTTTGGGTAAGATCACAGCAGCTGCAACAACTGGTCCCGCTAATGGGCCACGTCCCACTTCATCCACTCCTGCAATAAGCTCAATTCCACGTGCATAGCATTCTTTTTCATAGGCCAGCATTCCTTCCAAGCGCTCTTCTTCATCTAAACGTTTTTGGATTTCTCTTTTTCGCTTTGCGACCGCTTGGACAACACCAGATCGGCTATCCTGTTCCAATTCAGCCAATAAAGGGTCATCTAACTGCTGGATGTTTGTTAATTGTTCTTTAATTTCCTTAATGGTTGCCATCAATTTCCCCTACACGATCCAGCGTATACCGGCCCAATTTCCCATCGCGGACATCTTTGACAAAGAGTTGGTAAAAACGGTCGTAATCCTCGCGAAATCCCATTTTCTGAGTCATCTCCATAATAATTTCAGGAGCTTCTTGCTCCAGGTCCATTTGTTTAAAACGTTCCTGCAAAACAGCTGGGTAATGCTCTTTAAAATAGTTGAGACCGAAAATAGTCACTTCATCCATTGGAAGCAACTGGTCCTTAATAGCTCCTGTTAAGGCAAGCTTTAGGGCCACTTCTTCATCCTCAAACTTGGGCCAAAGAATCCCAGGAGTGTCCAAGATTTCAAGGTCTTTATTGGTTTTCAACCATTGTTGCCCCTTGGTCACCCCTGGTTTATTGCCAACGACTGCAATCTTTTTCCCTGCTAAACGATTCATCAGCGTTGATTTACCAGCATTGGGAATCCCGATGATCATGGTCCGAAGGGTTTCAATCTGAATCCCACGTTCCTTTTGACGAGCAATTTTATCGGCCATCAAGCTCTTAGCAGCATCCGTGACCTTCTTAACCGTCGACTGCTCTTTGGAGTTGATCGCCAAGGTTTTGATGCCTTGAGATTCGAAATAGTCCTGCCATTCTTTTGTTGCCACAGGATCTGCCAGGTCTACCTTGTTCAGAATCATCAATTTAGGCTTTTCGCCAACAATTTTTGTTAACATGGGATTTTGGCTCGATAGGGGCAAACGAGCATCTACCAGAACCGTCACAAAATCCACGAATTTTAAATTTTCTTGTACTTGTCTTCTAGCTTTGGACATGTGTCCAGGAAACCATTGAATAGTTGCCATAATCTCCATTCCTTTCCAGTTCAATCTTCTCTATTATACCATGTTTTCTTGAATTCTCAGCCTTAAACGAGAATACAAAAAATGAAGCTATCTAGGTAACTTCATTTTTATATTCTAGCGAATTTGCTCAAAATGCAAATGCACGGCAATATGGTCACCATAGCCACTTCGTTCCAAATCACGTTGCAAGCGATAAGAAATGTAGTGTTCTGCAATGGTAATATAACCTGCTCCCAGTAAGCGTTGTTCCACTAATGATTGGATCATACTGATGGTTGCGCGTTCTACTTGGGCTTCATCCAAATCCATAGCAACTTTCTTAGTCACTTGCGCTAAGTTTTGTCGCAAATCATCTGTCAAAACATAGACAACTTGCGCGGCTTTCAAAATAGCTTGGTAAATCTTATCTGGGTTGAATTCAACCACTTCTCCACTACGTTTAATGACTTCCATAAGAGTCTCCTTTATCCATTCGTTTTTCATGAATGCTCCATTTCTTGTATCAAATAAATGGAGTCCTACTACTTTATTATATAACTTTTTTGCTAAGAATCAAAGCTCTTTTAAGAAATCCTTATCCTCTGACGATATCAGATTTTTAACGATCACTCTTCTCCATGACCACATCTTCTTTTTTATAGCTGTAGCTCAATCTCCAAGTATGTTCGGCAACATGATCCAAACGGAAGGTCTTCAAAATCTTCTTCAGAGATAACTTCTCCATCTCTACTTTTCTAAGGAGTTCCACTAGTAGTTCACCACCAGCATTGACAGCAATCAGCTGATCTTCTTTACTATCATATTGCAAGAGGACTATTTTAGAGGGTTTATAGAGAACATTGTAGAGATTGTAGGCGCTATCGATTTCAAAAAGTTTATTCTTATCGGCTTCTCGTGAGTAGCGGTGAACCGTAAGAGGACCGATTTGAAAAGCTCCTGCTAAACTAAAAACGAATCCTAAAGCAGCGATCGATTCCCAGAGTAAATTGAGTAACTTGGAATCAAAGTCAAACACTAAATGAACTAGGAACAGTATGATCCCTGTTCCAAATCCCAGTAAAAGTAAGAGTGCACCAATACAGCCGGCTTTTTCACCTGTTTTTATCGTCGGTTTATCATAGATCATCACACCGTCTAACTTTTCAAGGCTATGACCTTCTTTAAATTTTTCTAGTTCTGATTTTTCTGAATCCGTTTTTTCTAGCTCTGTTTTCTCTAACTCTGACATACATTCCTCACGACATTTTTTTAATAATCCGGACGAAGAACTCCCGTAATGATCTCTTTGCTGGCATGGTAATCCCCATCCACTACTACTTTGATAATGCGCTTAGCTTCCTCAGCGGGTGCTGGCACCAATGGCAGACGGGTCGGACCTGCTTCAAAGCCCATATAGTTCAAGACTGCTTTAACAGGAGCTGGGCTTGGATAAGAGAAGAGAGCATTGACTTTAGGGATAAATTGGCGCTGGATAGCCGCTGCCTTTTTAATATCATTATTCTCAATGGCTTGGAACATTTCGTGCATTTCATCCCCATTAGTATGAGATGCTACTGAAATCACACCGTCTGCTCCAAGGTTCATAGCGTGGAAAGCATCCCCGTCTTCCCCTGTATAGATGAGAAACTCATCTGGCTTGTGCTCGATTAAATAAGCCATATTGGCAAGAGTCGTACATTCTTTGACCCCGATGATGTTTGGATGTTCGGCCAAGCGGAGCATGGTTTCTGGTGTCATTTCGACCACCACGCGCCCTGGAATGTTATAGATAATAATTGGCAAGTTAGAAGCGTCCGCAATAGCCTTAAAATGCTGGTACATACCTTCTTGAGAAGGTTTGTTGTAGTATGGAACAATGGCCAAACCAGCAGCAAAGCCACCAAACTGATCTACTTCCTTTACAAACTCAATGGAATCTCGGGTCTCATTGGTCCCAACACCAGCAATCAAAGGCACCCGTCCATTGACTACCTTTTGCACCGCAGCAAAAAGTTCTAATTCTTCATCGTGAGTTAGAGTAGGGCTTTCTGCTGTGGTACCAGCTAAAAGAATCCCATCTGTGTGATGAGCCAAAAGATGTTCGATGAGTGGAGGAATGGCCTCGAAGTTTATCGAACCATCTTCATGAAAGGGGGTGATAAAGGCGGTAATCATTTTACAATCTTTTAAATCTTGATAAGACATTGATGCTCCTTCTCGAATCAATCATAGGGAAGAGGGACAGCATCAAAAGTTGATAGCTGTCCCCATTACATATTATTCAGTTATAGAATTATTTCAACTCAAACTTCAACTCAGCTGTTGGGCGCACGAGTCCACGTTCATGAAGGGTTTCTGCAATTTGAACTGAGTTCCAAGCAGCTCCTTTAAGAAGGTTATCAGAAACCACCCACATATGGATCCCTTTTTCAGCATCCAAGTCTTTACGGATACGACCAACAAAGGTATCGCGAGAACCGACAGCGTTAATCGCTTGTGGGTATACTTGATGAGCAACATCATCTTCCAAGACAGCACCAGGAAAGGCAGCAATGGCCGCTTTCACTTCTTCGATTGGAGCTACTTCCTTGGTCTCGATGTAGACAGACTCTGAGTGAGCTGACAAGACGGGGATACGCACACAAGTTGCAGAAACGGCGATGCTATCATCTTCCATGATTTTCTTGGTTTCATTGGTCATCTTCATTTCTTCGTAAGTGTAGTCATTGTCAGTGAAGACGTCGATTTGTGGAAGAGCGTTAAAAGCAATTGGATAGTGTTTCTTATCGCCACCTGATGGCAAGATCTCTGCCTTGACATCACGAGGATCTACACCATCATCCAACACTTCTTTCAACTCGCGTTTGGTTTCAAGAATAGCTCCCATACCAGCACCTGAAACAGCTTGGTAAGTAGACACGATAATACGTTCCAAGCCCCATTTTTGACGGACTGGCTCAAGAGCGACCATCATTTGGATAGTTGAACAGTTTGGACAAGAGATAATGCCGTTATGAGCATCTAGCGCATGTGCATTCACTTCAGGAACAACCAATGGGACGTCTGGATTTTGACGGAAATAAGAAGTGTTATCGACCACTACTGCCCCTGCTTTCACCGCATAAGGTGCATATTTGGCAGATGTTGAACCACCAGCTGAGAAAAGGGCAATATCAACCCCTTCGAAAGCATCTTCAGTCGTTTCTTCAATAGTCACATCTTGCCCCTTGAATTGCAAGACCTTCCCTGCAGAACGTGCAGACGCAAGGTAGCGAATCTTATTGATTGGAAGAGTAGATTCTTCCAACATTTTGATCATTTGAGCACCAACGGCACCTGTAGCACCGACAACAGCAACTGTGTATCCCATAGTAAATCCTCTTTCAAAATTTTCTAAAAATTTATGAATTTCAACTATTATACTATTTTTCCCAATAAATGAAAAGACTTATTTGTATTTGAAGAGACAAAAAAACCGATCTTAAATCGGTTTTTTTCTGAACAAAATCAATGATTTATCCAAGCTTAATGGATTTCATAATCCAAATCACTCAAGTCCCTCTTTCCTTGTGTATCCTCCATTAAAAATGGCACCTGTTGCATTCCTTTGATTCCAGCAACGACTGAAGTTGGGAAAGTTACGATAGCTTGGTTGATTTGGCTAATATTGCTATTGACAATGCGTTTAGAGGCTGCCAGATCTTCATTTTCGTCAGCAATTTCTTTTTGCAAGGCCAAGAATTGGTTTGAAGACAAGAGCTCAGGATAATTCTCACCTACCGCTCGGATTTGTGCCAAAACATCGTTTTGATTGGCAATGACTTGGTTGGATTCTTGGATGGACGCACCTTGACGAAGGGCTACCAATTCCGTGAAGACCTTTTCCTCATGTTTGGCGTAGGCCTTAGCCGCCTTCAACATTTCAGAAATGGTATCGTAGCGTTTGACAAGAGTGATATCCACCGTTCTCTTTGCTTCTTCAATCATGACCTGATAACGGTTCAAGCGATTGCTTTCTCCGATAAACCACATAACAACTACAAGAGCAAAAACGACAATGGCAATTATTAAAGCTGACATAGTTATTCTCCTTTAAATATATTGGTTAATTCATCGACGAGGTCGATTTCCTTACAAAGTTTTTGATACTCTTCAGCGATCGAAAGACGTTCGATTGCTTCTTTGTTTCCTGGCGTTGGGAAAAGATAGCGACTTGTATATAAGGCTATATAGAGGGTATCTTCTACAAAATACACACACATGGCATTTTTTGATATTTGCTGATCAAACCATTCTAGTATCTTGGGTTTTAAGAATTTTCGAGCTGCTAGTTCATCCGTACAATAGATATTGTAATTTTCATTGTTTTGGATATCTTCTGTTTCAATTTGGACTTCATTAGGTCCAGCACCCGGGTAGGCACCTTTGACTTCTCTTTTTAAAAAGAAAGATTTCTTGGTCGGTATAACTCTCAAGTGTCCTGGAAATGAAATTGGAGATTTTAAAGAGAAGATCTGACCAGCGAAATCCTCCACTTCTTTTTCGACAGTTTCGATATGCCCATTAGAATCTCTCTCAATCCTGGTCTCTATATGATAGGCATACAGGTTGGTCACCGTTAGATTTTTTTCATCATGAAAAAGCAGCTGATTAAAGAGTTGAAATTTCGAAGAACGTGGACTAAAAACTTTTAAGGCATCCATCGAATAGGTCGCTGTTCGTGTTAAGTCCGCTTCTGGAAAGACTTCCTTCAAAATTGGACAAAGAAATTCATTGATATAAATCTCATCATTCGTGCGAATTCTATCCCCGAAGAGGGTCTTCCTTTTCATATATTGGGGCCAATAATAGAAAACAATCCCTAACAAGATCGGAATGATAGCCTTTAACTTGAATAGGGCGAAGGAGAACATCGCTAGAAGCATCCCTACCATCGTAGCCGTCTTCCACTGAAGATTACTGGTCATCTGCTCCTTCATTAATAGGAGTTTATCCTGAAATTGTTTTGAACCTTCCAACTCATTGATTCGTTGGAATCTTTCCTGGGACCACTTGCTAGTTGGATTCTTTTGATCAACCATCCGAATCATCTCCTTTCAAGCACCAATGAGCTTTCTAACTGACTCACATTTACCTCATTATACCATTGAAAAATCTAGGAAGCAACTATATTTCTGTAGGAGAAAAATAAGCTTAGAAAAACAAAAAATCCCCAACCAAACGGTTAGGGATTCGAGGCATCTTTCGATGAGAACAGCCGGTTCACACAACTGTTCAAGGTCCGCTCCTGCGTTACAATTGAATGTAGACCTCCCCAGCGCAAAAGGCTCCTAAGAGCCAATCGACTCATCGCATAAACTTAGTTTACCATGAACGTCCACAAGCTGTCAAGAAGCTAGCACCTTGCTTCTATAAAGAGTATCTAACACCTATCTTTTCTCTTCTACTTCTTTCAGGGTATTTACAGGCCCATCGATGGTTTTTTGCATCCAGACGATATCATGCCACTGATTAAATTTAAAGCCAATTCTCGGGAAATGCGCCACTTGAACATAGCCCCGCTTTTCATGCATAGCAATGCTGGCCTCGTTCGGGACTGCAATACAAGCCAAAAAGCGTAAATAGCCTCGTGCCTGTAACTCCTCTTCTAAGGCAGTATAAAGAGCTGATCCAATCCCTTGTCCTCGCGCTTCTTTAGCTACATAAATAGACAATTCAGTGGTCCAATCGTAGGCAGCGCGTGCATAATAGCTAGAGGCATAGGCATAACCTAGAACTTTTCCACCGACTTCTGCAACTAAATAAGGGTATTGAGCTAGCGTTTTCGTGATTCGTCTTTCAAATTCTGGGACAGTTGGCACATCGACCTCAAAGGTGATAGCAGTCTCTGTCACATAAGGTTGATAAATAGCTCGAATGGCCGCTGCATCGGCTAGCTGAACGGGACGAATGATCATGAGGCTCTCCTTTTTAGAATACCCTTAGTATACAGATCAGCGTCCTCACTGTCAATGGCGGACCATACAAAATGAAATCATGCTATTTCATAATGTAGAAAAGAGAGAGTGCGACAGAAATCGGTCATTTGTTAGAATTCGATTTCGTCGTCCCACCTCCGCACAGTTGAGTAGGGCTGTATAAGTTGATGAAATCAGCGTAGTAGAGCTCACTCAACCACTGCGTCTTGCACGACAATCCAACATCAAAAAGAGGCTAGGACTTTTGTCCCAGAACCTCTTCAACAAACAGTCATTCCTAGCTTTCATTGTTGGAAAACTGACTGTTATACAATTCGTAATAGAACCCTTTGTCTGCCAACAAGGATTGGTGATTCCCTTGCTCAATGATTTGGCCATCTTTGAGGACAAGGATTTTATCCGCTTCTTGAATGGTCGACAAGCGATGGGCGATGACAAAACTGGTCCGTCCCTTCATTAAGTTTTTCATGGCTTTTTGAATCAAGAGCTCTAGACGCGTATCAACGGAAGACGTTGCTTCATCCAAAATCAAGATCTTTGGATCAGCAAGAAGCGCACGCGCAATGGTTAAGAGTTGCTTTTGTCCTAGAGAAATATTACTAGACTCCTGGTTCATTTCCATGTTGTAACCACCAGGCAGGGTCCGGATAAAGTGATCAACATTGGCTGCCTTGGCAGCTTCTACAATTTCTTCATCCGTGGCCTCCAGATTCCCAAAACGAAGGTTTTCCTTGATGGTCCCTTCATACAACCAAGCATCTTGAAGTACCATCCCGAATTGCTTGCGGTAATCCTGACGGGATATATGCCGAATGTCATGACCGTCCACTGTGATGGAGCCCGCTGTCACATCGTAGAAACGCATCAGCAAATTAATGAGGGTTGTTTTCCCAGCACCGGTTGGTCCAACAATGGCCACCATTTCACCCGGTTTGACCTCTAAATTGAAATCACGAATCAAAGGTTTGCCCGCTACATATTGGAAATCCACATTTTTAAAGCTCACTTGACCAGTCAAATCTTCACTAAGAGCCTCTGTGACCTCTTCTTCATCCGGTTCATCCATGACTTGGAAAATCCGATCCAGCGATGATTTGGCACTTTGTAGCTGACCAGCTAACTGGGTTAAATTTTGAATGGGTTGATTGATCTGCCAGACATATTGAACGAAAGCCTGCATATTCCCGACCGTCAAGCGGCCAGCCAATACTTGCAGACCTCCCATTAAAGCGACCACCAAGTAGGTCAAATCGGATATTCCATTCAGAACTGGCATCATCAAACCTGAAATGAAATTAGCCTTGAAACCAACCTTTTGTAAATGCTGGGTAATCGCATGAAATTCTTCTTGTGAAGATTCTTCTCGTACATAGAGCTTGAGGACGTTAAAGCCTGTCAAATTCTCTTGGACAAAACCGTTCATAGCTCCTAGAACATCTGCTTGCTGCTTGAAGTAAGGCTGTGATTTCTTCATAATATAACGGGCACTCAAGTAGGTGATTGGAATTGATAGAATCACCACCAAGCCCAATTGAAGGTTCAAATAGAGCACCATGCCGATGACAAAAAGCAAGGTAAAGACGGCATTAACAATCTGCAAAAAAGATTGCTGCAGGGCATTGGAGACTGTTTCGACGTCGCTAGTAAAACGCCCTAGGAGGTCCCCGAACTGATGACGGTCAAAATACGACACAGGAAGCCGATTGATTTTATGAGATAAGTCATTTCTCATATCCTGAATTGTTTTTTGAACAGCATTGGTCATGAAATAGTTGGAATAATAAGAACCTAATTCGTAAAAGACTCCACGAATCAAATACAGCGTCATAATGATCGCAATATAAGTAGCATTCAGACTAGCTCCAGGTACTCCATTAGCCATTTCCAAGAGATTTTGAGTCAATTCTGTAATCGCAAGCCCTAAAACAAAAGGTTCTACGACACTCATGACCACACTGATGATTTTTAGAAAAATGGACAAGCAAACTTCAAATCGATAAGCTTTCAAATAGGTCCATAGTCGACTAAAACTATTTTGTTCTTGTTTCATTTGCTTCTCCTTTCTATTCTTCCGTGAGGGATGGGCTACTATTTAGCTGGGAATTAGCAATTTCGCGATAGATTTCATTGCTTTCCATCAACTCTTGGTGCTTTCCTCGACCTACGATTTCACCTTGATCCAAGACAATAATTTGATCTGCATCCATGATGGTGCCCACGCGTTGGGCAACGATCAAGACTGTTGCATCTCCTGTCACTTCTTTCAAACGCTTGCGCAAGGTGGCATCCGTCTTGTAGTCCAAAGCAGAGAAGGAATCATCAAAGATAAAGACATCCGGATGTTTGACGACAGCACGGGCAATGGACAAGCGTTGTTTTTGCCCTCCTGATAGGTTACTTCCGCCTTCTGCTAGATGCGTGTCGAAACGATCCTCCCGACTATCTATAAATTCTTTAGCTTGAGAGATATCAGCTGCTTTTTCCAACTCTTGCACAGATGCATCTTCTTTTCCGTAGCGAAGATTCTCTGCAATGGTCCCTGTAAAGAGCAGAGCCTTTTGTGGAATAAAGCCAATCTTTTGACGAAGGGCCTTGAGATTGTAATCACGTACATCCACACCGTCGACCAAAATCTTACCAAGAGTGACATCGTAGAATCGCGGAATCAATTGCACAAGTGAAGACTTCCCTGAACCGGTCGAACCGATAAAGGCGATGGTTTCACCTGGTTTCGCTTTAAAGGAAATATTGTGCAGAACCGGACTCTCTGTCTCACCTGGATAGGCAAAGGTCACATTGTCGAATTCCAAATAGCCATGTGTTGCTGTTTCTGTCACACCATTTTCATTGGGATCAATCGAAATGGGCATATCCATGACTTCCTTGAGACGACGGCTAGAAACCGCTGTACGAGGATACATGGTGAAGAGATTGGCTAGGAAAAGGAAGGACAGAAGCGCGTGGAAACTATACTCGATAAAAGCAACCAGATCCCCAATTTTCAAACTGCCATCATGAAGAGGATCCAAAGCAAACCATACAATCGCCACAATCATAGCAATAATGATCTGTACAAATAGAGGTTCTGTTAAACCGGTTAATTTAAAGAGCTTATTTGAGTTTTCTGCGTAGACGTCATTTTCAGCCGCAAATTTATCTTCCTGGAAATCCTCCCGAGCAAAGGCACGAATCACTCGAAGTCCAGTTAAATTCTCCCGAGCAAACTGATTCAGCCGGTCCAAGGTCTTTTGTTGCTTCTCAGAAAGGGGACGTGTATTCACCGCCACATACCATACAACGACCGCAAGGAAGGGAACCGATACGGCTACAATCCACGCTAGAGAAGGGCTGGTTGTCAGAATCAAGAGGATACTTGAAGCCATCATCAAGGGTGTAATAACCCCCATCTTCAACATAGAATCGGTAAATTGCATCAAGACAAATGCATCCGAGGTGATCCGAGTGACTAAGGATGAGACCCCGATCTGTTCATACTCGCGATGGGAATACTCCTGTAGTTTTGCATAGAGATCATTGCGCATGTCCCGTACCATGGTAGTAGTCAGCTTTCCTACTGCATATGACAAGACAATCCGTCCCAAGATCCCTAGCAAGATGATCACAAACATGATCCAACCCCAGAAATACAGCCGATCTACATCACGCGGATTAATTCCTTCGTCAATCATCCGAGCTAGGATCGTTGGCAATCCCAAATTGACAACGACAAAAAGAACCGCTGAAAATAAATTCAGGGCTAGCCACTTGGGATACTTTTTCAAGTAAGACCAAATATAAAGCATAGGCAACTCTCCTTTTTCATAAATTATATCCCTAAGCACACAGAAAAGAGGGAGCGAGGCCGAATAAATTTTAAGCAAAATTTAATCCTGCCCCAATCCCATCTGTAGTCACATTCATTATACCAAACCCTACCCAAAAGTAAAGGAAAAGAACAGGTTCTCCCTGCTCTTTACTTGCTTTATTTAGTGCGTTTAAATTTAGCGTTTTTGAACATTTCTAAAGTAGCTGCACTATCTGAGCTATCTTGATCAGATAAATCAAAGGTAAATACGTCGCCTGAAACCTTATATTTAATCTTTTCACCTTCACCTGTTTTAGCTTGGAATGTTTTAGCTTTTTGGTCTACTTTTACTTCATAAGATTGGTCCATCTTATTCCCCAAAGCTTCACCTTTGATGCTAATGCTACCTTTTTTATCTTTGATAGTAACAGAAACTTCTAATTTAACTTGATCAAGCAAGGCTTCTACAGATGAGTCTGTTACCCCTTGTTCTCCAAGAATTTCCTTCACTTCAGATTTTGCAGGTTTATAGACATAAGTCCCATTATCACTCTTGCTACTACAAGCGACTAAAAGAACTGCTGCAAAAACGGCAACAAAAGCTAAAAGAATGCGTTTAAAGTTTTTCATAACTTCTCCTTTTTAGTTAGAATATCCCTATTATAGCAACATTTCCAATCCACCGCAATGAAAGTTTATAAATGTCATATTCTTGTAATATTTCTTGTATCAACAAAGAAATAGAATAAGGCGGAATTTAAATCCCGCCCTGATTGCTTATTTAACTTTTTTGAACTTAGCAATTTTCATGTAGTTATTAAACATGTCTGTGTCACCCATCAAAGAATTCTTCACATCCTTAATCGTTAACACATTTCCTGAAACTTGATAAGTAATTTCCGCTTTTCCATACTCATTTTCTGAGACAAGTGTTTTAGCTTTTTGGTCTACTTCCAACTCAATCACTTGATTAACATTTTGACCACCTGCATTCGTGTCTACTTTCATCTCACCTTTCTTATCATTGATTGTAATCGAAATAGTGAATGAGTAATTATCACCTATCAAAGATTGAAATTCACTTGGCATAATATCTTTGATTTCATCCTTAGTAGGCTCAAACACATATGTCCCATTATCGCTTTTAGCGCCACAAGCTACCAAAAGGACGGCTGCAAAGACAGCTACAACAGCTAACAAAAGACGTTTAAAATTTTTCATCATCTTCTCCTTCATGATATGATTTATAGCCATTATAGCAACAAATCAGAAACATCTCAAGGGAATAAATTAAATGTAAAATGATTGTAACATCATTAAAACTGCACTATTTAGTAGGGTTGAGAGAAAATAAAGAGAGCTACACATGTTAGCTTTATAAAAGCAATCTATTCACATTCTATCATCATTATTTTCAACGACAAAAAAACCGAGGCCTAAACCTCGGTTTTCATTTTGATTGGAAACTCGATTATTTAAGAGTAACTGAAGCTCCAGCTTCTTCCAATTTAGCTTTGATTTCTTCAGCTTCAGCTGTAGCAACACCTTCTTTGATAACGCCAGGTGCTCCATCAACAAGTTCTTTAGCTTCTTTAAGACCAAGACCTGTGATTTCACGTACAACTTTGATAACGCCGACTTTCTTGTCGCCTGCAGATGTCAATTCGATATCGAATGAATCTTTAGCAGCACCAGCGTCAGCAGCACCAGCTGCAGCAACAGCTACAGGAGCAGCTGCAGTTACACCAAATTCTTCTTCGATAGCTTTTACAAGGTCGTTCAATTCAAGGATTGAAGCTTCTTTAATTTCAGCAATAATGTTTTCAATGTTCAATGCCATTGTTATTTCCTCCAAATAAGTTTTTATATTTTATGTTTTTGTTTTTTGTAGCTAGGCTACGCTGCGTAGCTTAGAATTAAGCTGCGTCTTCTTTGTTGTCTGCAACCGCTTTGACTGCAAGAGCAACGTTGCGCACTGGCGCTTGAAGTACAGAAAGGAGCATAGAAAGAAGTCCTTCGCGGTTTGGAAGAGTTGCAAGAGCAAGGATCTCTTCTTTTGATGCGACAGCGCCTTCGATTGCACCACCCTTGATTTCAAGTGCGTCAGCAGTTTTAGAAAAATCGTTCAAGATTTTCGCTGGTGCAATAACATCTTCGTTAGAAAATGCTACAGCAGATGGTCCAACAAACACAGATGCAAGATCTTCAAGTCCAGCTTTTTCAGCTGCACGACGCAAGATTGAGTTTTTAATAACTTTAAACTCAACTTCGCTTTCGCGAAGGTTGCGACGGAGAACTGTATCTTGCTCAACTGTCAAACCGCGAGAATCTACAACGACGATTGATGCAGCAGCTTTCATCTTTTCGGCTACTACGTCAACTAGTTCCGCTTTTTTAGCAATAATTGCTTCACTCATTAGTGTGTTCACCTCCGTAATTATTTTGCTTGGGGAATTTTTCCAAAAGAAAAACGCGCCCAAACCTAGACACGAAAGTACAATACGCTTCTTTTCATTGATACGTTTTGTCCTCGGTAGGATTTTTATGAGTCGAGCTCCCCTACTGTCTTAGGCAGTTTTTTCAAACCGTTAATTAGTTTATCACATAAAAAAAAAGAATGCAAGTATTTTTGCAAACTTTTTTAAAATTTTTTAATCCTTATAGATAGTCTTTGTACGATTGAGCCATGCATAGGCCAAGCCCATGATCACTCCTCCTCCTACCCAGTTACCAACAAAGGTAACAGCATAATGACGAAGAACATTGAAGAACTCTAAGTGAGGCAAATCTTTAGATATGGAATTAAAAGTAGCTAGTGAGAAAGAAGCAAAGTTTGCCGCGATGTGTTCATTTGTAAGAAATACAAACATATAAATAGCTGACAAAGCCAAAAGAACTTTTGCTGTTTCGTCTTTAAAGAAAAGGTAGGACAAAATCGCTACGTTAACAAAGATGTTTGCAATAACTCCCTCGAAGAAAACCAATTGATTCGAACGTTGAAGCTTCATCTCAACAACCGATCCAAGGAACCCTTTTGGATTTAGATTTGCAAATGCACTTGTCTGTCCAAAGAGGAAAGCCAGAAACAAAGCACCGACTAGGTTAAAGAATGTACAATAGAGTAAAATTTCTAAAGCTTTCTTCCAATTAATCTTCTTTAAATAAACACCAGCTGTCAGGTACATCATATTGGAAGTCGTTAACTCACTATTTAAGAATAGTAAATAAACCAATCCCCAGGCAAAAATAAATGGGAATAAGAAACGACCAGAACCTGGCAAGAAAGTGTTGAGAAGATCTGCCCCCACAATCCCTACTGCAGTACTCATTGTCAAAAACGCACCCGCAAACATGGAGCGAACAGCATAACGAGCTTTAGAAGCCGTATACAATTCTTCCTTCTTCTGACATGCTGCTTCTACCTTAAGAACAAAATTTGATTCTCCCATCTGAATCTCCTTGATTAAAAATTTTAGTTTTGTGAACTAATTCATTATATCATAGATAAAAAAATCTGAAAAGGCTTTCAAGGAAAAAGTAGCAAAAAAATATTCGATTTAAATCAATAAAACCAAAAAATAAAAAAACAGGCACCTGCCTGCTTTTCTTTTATATTAGTACAAACGGTTAGCCCACGCGATATCCAAATTGAGGATTTCTTGAGAAGTGAACTGTTGGCGATAAGGATTATAAACTGTACCTGTAATACCACCTTGAACGTTTGGAGAATCATATTGAGTCAAATTATAGGTTTCAATGATATTGTTTAATTTTGCATAGTAGCTTGTATCTGTCGCATAAACACCCGTCAAAGCTGCTGTTGCATCTTGATAACTAGATGTATTGCTTTTCCAAGCTCCTGCAAAATGGCCTTGTTTTAAAACAGCTACATAGTCTTGTAAAGATTCATAGTAGGATGGATATGAACGGAAGGCGTCATTAATGGTATAAGCATTTCCAGCGCCGTCATCTTCCCAGGTTTGCATAACAGCGGATTGACCTGCATAACTACCTTTAATACCAAAAAGGTTGTAATGTGGGTAGGAAGAAAGTCCAGACTGTCCTGCCCCACTTTCTAAAAGGGCTTGCGCAATCATAACAGAAGCATAAAGGTCATTTTCTTGTCCAAGCTGACGAGCAGACTCTCCAATTTGTGAAATAAAGGCTTCGTTAGGATCAGAATAACCCTGATAAGTACCATCATTCGCTCCAACGGAAGTTACATGCTCGCTCATAGCAGCTGCAAATGTTCCAACTGCTAGAACTGAAACAAGCACCCCAAATATTTTCGTTTTATTCCGTATTTTTCTTTTCATAATTCAATTTATCTCCAATAAATTTTTATCATCTTTTATCTTTATAGAAATTATACCATATAAAAGAAAGAAAACAAGGTATTTTTATTACACTTGTATTACAATTGCGAGATAAATCCAAAACAAAAATGACATTTTCATGTCATTTCAATTTATTTCGTAAAATGCCTTTTCTAGGATTGCATCCCAAGACTTCTCTAAACCTTCTCTAGTTACTGAAGAAAAGATGATAAAGTCATCAGATGGATCAAATTCTAATTTTTTCTTGATAATGGATTCTTGCTTGTTCCATTTTCCGCGTGGAATTTTATCCGCCTTGGTTGCTACCAAGATCACAGGGATTTCATAGTATTTTAAAAATTCATACATCTGAATATCATCTGCAGAAGGTTCATGACGAAAATCGACCAGACTGACAACGGCTTTTAGATTTTCACGGCTGGTCAGGTATTCTTCAATCATGCGTCCCCACTTCTCCCGTTCTTTTTTAGAGACACGTGCATAGCCATAACCAGGTACATCCACTAAGCGTAATTTATCATCGATATTGAAGAAGTTTAACAACTGAGTTTTACCTGGTTTACCAGAGGTTCTAGCAAGATTCTTTCGATTTAAGAGAGTATTGATAAAAGAAGACTTGCCGACATTTGAGCGACCGGCAAGTGCAACTTCTGGAATCTCATCTTGAGGATAATGACTCTTATTCGCAGCGCTTAAGAGAATATCCGCATTATGTGTGTTTATTTCCATATTTAATCTTTCTATGCTGTTTCAAGAACTGGTTTTTCTGTTCCGTCAACAGCTTCTTTTGTGATTCGGACAAGTTTGACATCTTCTTGACTAGGAATTTCAAACATGACATCCATCATGGTTTCTTCGATAATCGAGCGAAGCCCACGAGCTCCTGTTTTTCTTTCGATTGCTTTATTAGCAATCTCTTGAAGGGCTTCATCATCGAATTCCAATTCAACATTGTCATAAGAGAGCAAGGTTTGGTATTGTTTTACCAAGGCATTGCGTGGCTCTTTTAGAATACGGACAAGATCCTCAACTGTCAATTGTTCAAGAGCTGCAAAGACTGGAAGACGACCAATCAATTCTGGGATAATACCGAATTTTTGAATATCTTCTGCAACAATTTCTTGCATGTAAGAGCTGGATTCATCGATGGCTTTGTTATTCTTACCGAAACCGATGACTTTCTCACCGAGACGTTGCTTAACAATTTCTTCGATCCCATCAAAAGCCCCACCTACGATAAAGAGGATGTTCTTGGTATCCACTTGAATCATCTCTTGTTGAGGGTGTTTGCGTCCACCTTGAGGTGGTACACTAGCGACAGTTCCTTCGATGATCTTCAAGAGAGCTTGTTGCACTCCTTCACCAGAGACGTCACGTGTAATAGAGATATTTTCACTTTTCTTAGCAATCTTATCAATTTCATCGACGTAGATGATGCCTCGTTCTGCGCGCTCGATATTGAAATCAGCTGCTTGAAGAAGTTTCAAGAGAATATTTTCAACGTCTTCACCCACATAACCGGCTTCTGTCAAGGCTGTTGCATCAGCAATAGCAAATGGGACATTCAAGCTACGTGCTAAGGTTTGGGCCAAGAAAGTCTTACCCGAACCAGTAGGTCCAATCATGAGGATGTTTGATTTTTGCAATTCAACATCTGTCTCGTCTTCGCGCGTATCATGGAAGTTAATGCGTTTGTAGTGGTTGTATACCGCTACAGCAAGGGCACGTTTTGCACGATCTTGACCGATGACATAGTGGTTCAAGATATTGAGCAATTCGATTGGTTTTGGAACTTCACTAAGGTCAGCAAGGACTTCTTCAGCAAGCTCCTCCCGGATGATTTCTTGAGCTAACTCTACACATTCATTACAGATAAACGCATTGTTTCCTGCAATGATTTTTTGGACTTCATCTTGGCTCTTTCCGCAAAATGAACAATAAACCATCATATCATTATTTTGATTCGTTGGCATGTATTTCCTCTTTCTGTCATTTTCTGTTTCTATTTAGTTTAAAATAAGGTCATGTAAAAGGCGTGAATGGAATTCACAAGATTGGTAAAAGCATTTAGTAAGAATAAAATAGCGAGGCCAAACCGTTTTTTACGAAAGGTTTGTAAGGCGCAAATCAAACAGATGACACATAGGACAGCTGTAAAAAAACCAAAGACACTTCGCTCCATTAGTCTAAATCCTTTCTCTTGTAATAGTTGACCGTGAAATCGTATGAATTTTTCTCATCTTTTAAATGGGGAACTTGACGGACTCTTTCATAGTGACTCTCTTCAAATTTTGGTGCCAATGCGTCTCCATCAATAGTTGCATGAATCATGGTCTGGATCAACTCTTCTAACTGATCAGAAAAGAGCCTTAAAATCTGACTCCCCCCAATAATGTAAAGATTCTTGTCCTGGTTTCGATACCAGTCTAAAACCTCTTCTTTACTGTGCATAACAAGTACAGCGTCATTTTCAGGATCATAAGCCTGATCTTGGGTTAAGATAATGCTGGTCCGCCCCGGTAAAACCCGCTTTTTCATTCCATCAAAGGTCACTCTTCCCATGAGAATCGCTTGCCCCATGGTTGTTTCTTTGAAATGCTGAAGCTCTGCTGGCAGATGCCAAGGCATCACTTGGTCTTTTCCAATAATACCATTTTCAGTCTGAGCCCAGATACCAATAATCTTTTTCATTCTCTCATCCTTTACACTGATACTTCTATTTTATCAAATTTTCTTATAAAAGACTGATTTCAACTATCTGGTTTAGAAGATATTTTTTAAATATAAACAGAAAAAACCGCGAGGATTTCGCGGTTTTTCTTAGCCACAATTTAGCTTAGTCTTCTTTTTTGCGTTTTGCAAATCCGAATAATGAGAGACCTGCTAAAGCACTAAAGATTGCAAGACCAGCAGATGAAGATTCTTTTGTTCCTGTATTTGGAAGTTGTGCAGTAGGATTTTGTGGATCGATATACTTCACTTCTTCTTTCGTTTCTGGAACGATAGGAATCGTTGGCTCTTCTGGTTTTGGTTGTGGAGTAGGCTGTGGTTGTGGAGTAGGCTGTGGTTGTGGCTCTGGTGTCGGAGTTGGATCCGGCGTTGGAGTTGGATCCGGCGTTGGAGTTGGATCCGGCGTTGGAGTTGGTGTCACAGTCTTCTTGTAGATATGTTGAGTATTTCCATCTTTATCTACAACAGTCTTCACGAAGTCATAACCTGGGATTTCTTTCTTCGGTTGTTCCCCATCTTCTGTAGGGGTACCTGGGATTGGATCTCCATTTTCGTCTACGTATGAAGTTTTAACTTTTTCATAGACGTGTTCAGTATCACCATTAGGCAATTTCTTCGTTTCCACAAAGCGATAACCTGGAATTTCAGCTTTTGGCTCTTCTCCATCAACTGTAGGGTATCCTGGGATTTCCTTACCTTCTTTATCAACAAATTTAGTGATTGGAAGAACAGTTGGTGTGTAAGTTGCAGAAGCTTTTGTTCCGTTCATATCTTCACGAACCACTGTCACTGCTGGTGCAGTACCAGTAAATTCAGGTTCTGGAGTAAAGGTTACTGTTCCGTCTGCTGCTACTGTGTAAGTACCAACACCTGGAATTGTCTTCGTAGTTGAACCATCGTCAAATGTTGCTGGAACTTCGTCATTCATTGGTACACGGCTATCACCTTCTGTGAAGCTTGGTTTACCTGTTTGAGTAGCACCCTTCTTACCAATTGACGTAACTGGTTCACCCGTTGGAGCAACTGGTGTTACTGTTGGGGTGTAAGTCGCTGTAATTGGTGTACCGTTCTTATCAACACGTTTGACAGTTACGCCTGTACCTGTTCCTGTGAATGATTTTTCTGGTACGAAGGTTACTGTTCCATCTGGAGCAACTGTATAAGTCCCTTCGCCTGGAATGGTCTTCGTAGTTGAGCCATCTTCAAAGGTTGCTGGAACTTCATCATCCATTGGCACACTTGGGTTACCAGGCGTGAAGCTTGGTTTACCAGATTGTGTTTTACCTTGGATGTCTGTAGAAGTTGCTGGCTCAGCTGTTGGAGTCACAGGAGTTACAGTTGGTGTGTAGGTTGCAGAAGCTTTGGTTCCGTTCACATCTTCACGAACCACTGTCACTGCTGGTGCAGTTCCGACAAATGATTTCTCTGGTACGAAGGTCACTGTTCCATCTGGGGCTACAGTATAAGTACCAACGCCTTCAACCGTCTTCGTAGTTGAACCATCTTCGAAGGTTGCTGGAACTTCGTCATTCAATGGTACACGGCTATCACCTTCTGTGAAGCTTGGTTTACCTGTTTGAGTCGCACCTTGTACATCAGTAGATACTGCTGGAGTACCAGTTGGTGTTACTGGTGTTACGGTTGGTGTGTACATAGCTTTCACAACTGTACCATTCTTATCTTGGCGTTGAACCACGATTCCTGCTGCGGTTCCAACAAATGATTTTTCTGGTACGAAGGTTACTGTTCCGTCTGGAGCAACTGTGTATGTACCTTCACCTGGAACAACTTTAGTAGTTGAACCGTCAACAAATGTTGCAGGTACATCATCGTCCATTGGCACTGCAGGATTTCCTTCTGTGAAGCTTGGTTTACCCGTTTGAGTAGCACCTTGAATATCAGTTGATGTAGCTGGTTCTGCTGTTGGAACTACTGGAGTGATGTATGGTGTGTACGTTGTACGTGCAAAGGTACCATTTGCATCTTCCATTGAAACGCCTACAGGAAGAACTTCACCTGAGTAAGCTTTGTTAGTTGGAGTGAAGATCACTTCACCTTTCTCTTTATCTACTGTGAAGATACCGATGATATCTCCTGCAGGTGAGAAGGCATCCAATTGATCAGTTGGGTTACCAGAATCATCGTAAAGTTTCAAGGTTGAAGGGTTCATAGGAGCAATTGGATCCCCTTCTGTGAAGGTTGGTTTTCCTGTTTGAACAATTCCTTGAGGAGCTTCTGATCTAGCTGGTTTTGCTGTTGGAGTGATTGGTGTTACAGTTGGTGTGTAGGTCGCAGAAGCTTTGGTTCCGTTCATATCTTCACGAACCACTGTCACTGCTGGTGCTTCACCAACAAAGCGTGGGTCTGGTGTGAAGGTTACAGTTCCATCTGCTGCTACTGTGTAGATACCAACACCAAGAACTTCTTTGGTTGTTGAACCATCTTCAAAGGTTGCAGGAACTGCATCGTTCATAGGAACATTTTCATGACCTGCCGTGAAGGTTGGTTTACCTGTTTGGATTTGACCTTGCTTATCAGTTGAAGTTGCTGGCTCAGCAGTTGGGATTACTGGTGTCACTGTTGGTGTGTAAGTTGCAGTAACTGGAGTACCGTTCTTATCAACACGTTTCACTGTTACGCCTGTACCTGTTCCTGTGAATGATTTCTCTGGTACGAAGGTTACTGTTCCATCTGGAGCAACTGTGTAAGTTCCTTCACCATCGACAGTCTTCGTAGTTGAGCCATCTTCGAAGGTAGCTGGAGTATCTTCATCGATTGGAACATTTGGATTTCCTTCGGTGAAGGTTGGTTTACCTGTTTGAGTTGCACCTTGGATATCTGTCGATGTTGCATCTTCAGAAGTTGGGACAACTGGAGTAATCTTAGGTGTGTAAGTTGTTTCTACTGTTGTTCCATTAGTATCAGCCGCTTGAACCTTAACTGGAACTACATCACCTGAGTAAGATTTATCTGTTGGTGTGAAAGTAACTACACCTGTGTCTTTATCAACTGTGTATGTACCGATCACATCACCTGCTGGTGATTTCGCTTCTACTGATGCCGCTGGTTGACCATTTTCATCAAGAAGAGTAATGGTATTCTTGTCGATTGGTGCAACTGGGTCACCTTCAGTGAAGGTTACGGTTCCAGTTTGAACCAAACCTTGAGGTGCTTCAGATTCAGCAGGAGTTGCTGTTGGGGTTACTGGAGTCACAGTTGGTGTGTAAGTCGCAGATGCTTTGGTTCCATTCTTATCTTCACGAACAACCGTTACGGCTGGCGCTTTACCTGTGAATGATTTTTCAGGGACAAAGGTTACAGTTCCGTCTGCTGCTACTGTGTAAGTACCAACGCCATCCACTGTCTTGGTAGTTGAACCATCGTCGAAAGTAGCTGGAACGTCTTCATTCATTGGTACTCGGCTGTCACCTTCAGTAAATTCAGGCTTACCTGTTTGAGTTTGACCTTGTTTACCTGTTGTTTCAACTGGTGTAGCAGTTGGAGTTACTGGTGTCACAGTTGGTGTGTAAGTTGCAGAAGCTTTGGTTCCGTTCTTATCTTCACGAACAACCGTCACTGCTGGCGCTGTTCCGACGAATGATTTTTCTGGTACAAACGTAACAGTACCGTCTGCTGCTACTGTGTAAGTACCAACACCGTCTACAGTCTTAGTCGTTGAACCATCGTCAAATGTTGCTGGAACATCATCGTTCATTGGCACACGGCTATCGCCTTCAGTAAATACAGGTTTGCCAGTTTGTGTAGCACCTTGGATATCTGTAGTTTCAACCGGTGTAGCTGTTGGTTTAACAGGAGTTACAGTTGGTGTATAGGTCGCAGAGGCTTTAGTTCCGTTCTTATCTTCACGGACAACGGTTACAGCTGGAGCAGTTCCGACGAATGATTTTTCTGGTACAAATGTCACTGTTCCATCTGGAGCTACTGTGTAAGTACCAACACCTTCAACGGTCTTAGTTGTTGAACCGTCATCAAATGTCGCTGGAACATCTTCGTTTATTTCAACAGTCTTCTCAACGCCATCAACCGTTACAGTTCCACCCTTGAATTCAGGCTTACCTTTTTGTGTAGCACCTTGGATGTCTGTTGTTTCTGCTGGTGTTGCGGTTGGAGTTACTGGTAAAACTGTTGGAGTGTAGGTTGCAGAAGCTTTGGTTCCGTTCTTATCTTCGCGAATAACGGTCACTGCTGGGGCAGTTCCCACGAATGATTTTTCTGGAACAAATGTAACAGTACCGTCTGCTGCTACTGTGTATGTACCAACACCTTCAACAGTCTTAGTTGTTGAACCGTCATCAAATGTTGCTGGAACATCTTCGTTGATTTCAACAGTCTTCTCAACGCCATCAACTGTTACAGTTCCACCCTTGAATTCAGGTTTACCTGTTTGAGTGGCACCTTGAACATCTTTTGTTTCAGCTGGTGTTGCTGTTGGGGTTACTGGAACGATTTCTGGTGTGTAAGTTGTATCCACCTTGATACCGTTTGAACTTTCAGCTTGAACCTTAGCTGGGGTTACTTTACCAGTGTATGATTTGTCTGTTGGTGTGAAGGTTACTTGACCTGTTGCTGGATCAATAGAGAAAGTACCAATTTCAGTTGTACCATCTTCAGCAAAGGCTGGTGTGCTTGAAACTTCGTTACCATCTTTATCTAGCAATGTGTAGCTATTGTCTTTAATGGTAATAGCTTTATCTTCACCATTTACTTGAACAGTTGTCCCTGCAAAAGTTGGTGTTCCTGTTTGTGTTGCCCCTTGAACATCTTTAGAAGTTGCAGGGTTTGCAGTTGGAACTGCTGGCACAACAGTTGGTGTGTAGGTCGCATCTGAAGTAATGGTTGCAGTCTTACCATTGGCATTTGTAATGGTAGCAGTTGCCTGAACAGTTACTCCTTTTGCAGTACCAACAAAGTCTTTTTCAGGTGTGAAGGTCACCGCTCCTGTAGTAGGATCGATTGTATAGCTACCTTCTCCTGCTACTGTCACAGTTGTTTCATCAGTCGGTTGACCAGTTGCGGGATCCACCAATTTCTTGCTTGTGATTTCAGCAGTCTTATCATTACTTAAATCAAAGGTTGGTGTTTGGGTTTGAGGAACGTTTTGAACATCCACAGAAATCTTGTCTGTAGGAGTTACTGTGATTGGTGTGACAGTTGGAGTGTACTTAGCTGTAGCTGTCTTGATGTACTCCTTTTGAACCTTACCGTCTTTATTACGTCCAACTGGCGCTGATAATGTAACATCCACACCTTTGGCTGTACCAGTAAAGCTTGGATCTGGAGTGAAGGTTACTTCACCCGTTGAAGGATTAATCGTATAAGTTCCTTCCCCTTCAACTGTTACAGATGGCTCATCAATCGTGCGACCTGTAGCTGGATCTACCAACTTAGCCGGGTATTCTGCACTTGGAGTGATTGCAATCTTATCACCATTTAAGTTAGTAGCAGTTGTATTAAAGGTAGGTGTTTCTTTTTGAGTTGCCCCTTGAACATCAGTCGAAGTTTTGTCAACCCCTTCAATCTCAATTGGAGTGACTGTTGGAACGTATTGACCATCCATAGTATTCAACTGACCATTAATGTTTGGTTCTTGGTCTGGGAATTTGGTTGACCATCCAGTATCGTAACCGTTGTTATCTGAACGACGGATAGAAATACCATCAGCTGTTCCAAGGAAGTTATCTTCTGGGATAAATTCAACGTCCACATCTTTACCGTTGGCAGTAATCTTATACTTCCCTTGACCTGGTACAACATAGTAACCTTCCGTATCAAGTGTTGCACGGTTGCCATCTTTGTCAACGATGTATGGTTCTACTGTCTCGTCGATGACTGCATGAGAGTTAGCTTCATACTTGTGCTCTCCACGTGCTGTAAAGGTTACAGTTGCTGTTTGTTTAGTAGCTTGGGGACCAGAAGTTTCCTTGAATTCCCCCTTTGGTGGGTGGGTAATTTGAGTTTTGAAGTCTTCCACTTCCCCTGAGAAAGCCATACCAGTTGGGCTTTCAATCTCAGTAGCTTTCTTGGCAATACGGACACGAGCACCAAGTTCGTTGACGCTAGGGTCGATATAAGTCTTGCTGTTTGCAAAGGTCAACTCAACAGTGCCATCTTGTGTGATTGTAGCGAGATTTGAGCGTTCATCCTCATCGAATTTACCATTTTGGTTAAAGTCTACCCAACCATAGATATGTGCTTCTGAAGCTCCATCCAAATGGGCTTCAACTGACATCTTGTAGTTACCTGGGCGTGTACGGTCCATCTTGATCATCTCATTGGTTGTCCCTTTGAGATCGCTTGGAAGCAATTGGTTAATTCCTTCATCGGCCGTAGTTGCCTTATCATCACCGAACCAGTCAAGAGTCGTGTTTTCATCCATATCTGGGCTCACATTACCAAGATACGGTTGATTTACTTTAGCTCCAGTAACACCGTCAACAGTTGCAATGGTATGGACTGCTTTCCCATATGACTCAGGAGCATCCCCTTCATCAAGTGGGAAGAATCCTAGCATTGCTGACTGTTTACCAGCTGAAGCGATATAAAGTCCCACTTCAGATGCTCCACGTGTCATCACGAGTGGAACTGTTCTATTTCCTTCAGAAATGTTTGGTCCAAAGATACCGGTTCCTAGACCACTCGTAACTTGGTCAGGATTTCCAAAGTACTTCCATGCTACTGGTTTCTTATCTGGTCCAGCTTGAGGAGAATTATCACGAAGTTGTCTTAGGTTAATGTTATTATATTTAGGTTTAGAACCAAAAAGATTCTCTGTATCTTGTGGTTCATAAGGAACAGAGGTGGCTGGTCTAGTAGTTTTCTTCCATTCCCCAATGTGCTGCCAACCTTGTCCGTTGGTAGTGAACATAACAAATTCACCAGGGTTAGCAGACTCACCATCAGCCATAACAATAGCTGGCTTAACTTTCTTTCCACGGAAGGTTGCAGAGATTTCAAACTGAATTCCAATATTCCCACCATTATATGCAGAACTCATGGTAGTCTTTTTGGCTTTCGTATCAACGTTTTCATGTTTAACTTCAGTCCAACGGTTTTGGGCATCAGCGATAACGTCGGCCTCTTTGCCATCATTAAAATATTGCCTAGCAATTGGTGAAGTAACACCCTTTACATATCCATTTTTTGCATTTGGATCATAGGTCGCTTTTTCAGCTTCTGTAGCCCCTTGTTCTTCCATCCGTTTTTTATAGATTTCAGTCGCTTGGAATGGTTTCAAGGATTTGACTTTTACAGTGACTACATAACCAGGCATGATTTCCTTGGTATAGGTAGCCCCAACTTGAAGTGCTAAGCTCTCTTCTAACTCATTTGGTTTTAATTCATTTTTAGCGACCTGGATTGTTTTTGCTCCTGTCCAGTTGGCTACATCTCCAAAGTCCAACCATGAGATTTGGCTAGTCATAGATTTGGCATCAAGATCTGTTGTAAAGCCAGGTTTTTCAACTTTTGGAGTTGAAGTTGCATCTTCAACATCATCCCCAATCAAGCTTTCATCATTAGGATCCCCGATTGCACGACGAGTACGACGACGGCCTCTTGTTTCATCTGTAGAAGGTGTATCAGTGGCCGCTGGTGCTTCTACGCCTGCCGCAATTTCTTCCTTCTTATCTGCACTTGTTGTAGCTACTTCTGCCACCTTGATTGCTGGAGTAACAGCTTCTAATCTTGGTGTTTCAGAAGCTGTTGATGTTGCAGGGGCAGCTGAAGTTGCAGATGCGGCTGTGCTGGTGCTACTTGCTTGACTAGTTGAAGCAGGCGCTGCAGCAGTTGATGTAGCTGGAGCAGTGATTGCTGCGTTTGCATCATAAGTCGATGTCGTTGCAGCTGTTGATGTTGCTGAAGTTGCTGTAGCTGTTGACGCTTCAGGCGCCTCTGATGCTGCCGTAACAGCTGCTACACTTTCACTCGTCGTATCTGTATTTTCTTCTGCGGCTGCACTTGCTGCTGTACCAACCATAACAAGTGTTCCCAAAAGTACTGAGCAAACGCCCACATTCAGTTTACGAATTGAGAATCTGCTAATACGATCATTAAATAAGTCTTTCCCCATCTAATGGACCTCCATTTTTTTCTATAGTTTAACTTCCTTTTTTTATTGAATAGTTTTTTCCAAACCTTATCTATTTTAACAAAACCCGAACGATTTTCAAAACATTTTGACTCAAAAATGAGTAAAAATTTATAGCTTTATTCGTTTTAAATTCAAAACTATTTTCCTATTAAATAAAGGGCTTGAAAAACCTTTATTTAATCACTAAATCGCAAGATCGAACTTTAATTGTGGCTTCACTGGATTGTAATCGACCAGTTCAAAATCTTCTGGTTTGATATCAAAGAAATTAGTTCCATCTGGCACGTTCAAGACCAGGTGCGGTTGACAATCAGAAGGCTTGCGACGGAGCAATTCTTCAGCCTGTTCAAATTGATTATCATAAATATGAAGGTTATTAATGAAGTAAAAGAACTTTCCGACCTTCCAGCCGAAGTGCTTGGCAATCATCATCTGTAGCGCTACATACTGCATGGCGTTGATATGGTGGGCCACCAACATATCATTCGAACGTTGGGTTAAGGTCGCATCCAGATAGATTTCTCCATCCACGCGCCTCACGTCAAACATGGTTTGAAAAGCACATGGCAGAAGACCTTCTGTCTCTTCAAAGGCATCATAATCCCAAAGCGAGATGATGTTGCGGCGATTCCAAGGATTGTCTTCTAATTGCTTGAGAATTTTATTGGTAATGTCATGCTTTTTGACCACTGCACCATAGCGCTGACCGATAGTCCGACTATCCCCCACTTCCCAGTCGTTCCAATAATGGACATTGTACTTTTCTTCTAAGACATCTAAACGATTGGACTGGTCTTGGTAAATCCAGAGCATCTCTTTGATAGCTGATTTAATAGCGATAGGACGAAGGGTCGTAATGGGAAACTCGCCTTTTGCAAGATCAAACTCCATAAAGGCACCTGTGATGTATTTGGAGTTGGCAGTTCTACCATCCTTGTATTTAGGTCGGGCCTGTTCCGACCAAACACCTTCTTCCATGATTTTCCGAATATACTCTTTAAAAATCGTATCTGCTTTTGTCATATCTCCTCCTTTAATCTACTATTGCCTACATTATATCACAGGATAAAGAAAAAAGGAGAGACAAATCTCCTTTTAATCTTATTGTAATACTAGAGATGCGGCACCAATGACACCCGCATCATTTCCCAATGTAGCAAGCGCCAATTGAGTAGATTCACGTACTTGTGGGAATGAGTTTTCTTCAAAGACCTTGCGCACGCCATCCAAGAGGAAGTCTCCAGCAGCAGATACCCCACCACCGATAACGATCTTAGATGGGTTCAAGGTTGAACCAATATTGGCTGCAGCAAGTCCAAGGTAACGTGAGAAGTTCTTATAAACGATCAAAGCAAGAGCGTCACCCTCTTTTGCTAGATCAAAGACAGTTTTAGCGGTTACTTCTTCACCATTGTCGATCAAGACTTTCAATTGAGAGTCCCCTTCGTACTCATCTGCATAACGACGAGTCAAGTTGACGATCCCTGTTGCTGATGCAACCGTTTCAAGACAGCCTTTTTTACCACAGGTACATTTGATTGGATCATCAAAGTCAACCGTAATGTGACCAAGTTCCCCAGCAGCTCCACGCACACCGTGCAAGAGACGACCTTCAGCGACGATACCTCCGCCAACACCTGTACCAAGTGTCATGAAGACAACATCTGGTTGGTTTTCACCAGCCCCTTTCCAACGTTCACCCAAAGCAGCAACGTTGGCATCGTTATCAATGAAGAATGGAATATGAAGGGCACTTTCGATCTTTTCTTTAACGGGTTGAAGGGTCTTCCAGTTCAAGTTGTAGGCCCCGATAACTGTACCTTTTTCACGGTCAACAACACCAGGCGATCCCATTCCGATTCCTTGAAATTCAGAGGCATCAAGCCCAAGCATCTCCAAACGATGAGCGATCGATTCGATCATATCATCTACAATATGACTTCCTTCATCCAAAATATTTGTTTTAATAGACCATTTTTCTTGAACTTCCCCATCTAAAGTGAGGATAGCAAACTTGATGGAAGTTCCTCCAAGGTCAATACCGATAATTTTTTTAGACATCTGTAACTCCTTTCAAACTTGTATACACTTACAGTTCTATTATATCAGACTTTTTATCAAACGCAAAGGTTTGCACGTAACTTTTCTTAACTTTTTAACAAGAGGCTGAAGGATTGAAATCCTAGAAGCAGGAAAATCAAACCAATAATATTCAGGAGAATGACACTGATTGATAATGGACTGACAATTAAGAACAAGCCGATAAAGAGCTGCACCAAGGCAAAGAAAATATAGCGCTTGGAAAGCTCTTCAATCTTCTTGGAATAGAAGTTGGCTTTTCGGAAATTTAAAATGGAGCGATAGATCAGCCAAATCCCTAAGGTGACTGGGAAGACAATCGGTAAGGTCTGGTAGCCATATAGTAGCAAGTAAACTGCAAACACCAAGGCAACCATACTGTGAAAGAGCTGTTGCTGCTTGATAATACCTGACTGACGCAATCGGTAATAGCGTGAAAAACGTGAAAATGAAATTAAAAAGAAGCCACAGGAGATCAACCAGCTAAAAGAGCCGATGTGCTCAATTGGATTGATAAACAAGACAATACCAATAATGGTAAACATAGTAGCTGAAATTCCAAGAGATATGCGATTCAATTGATTCATAGGGCCTCCTTATTCATCTAATTCACTTAGGTAATCATAACGATCATACTTTTCAAGTAGACGCTCATTTTCCAGATCTAGTTCTTTTTGAAGGGCTGACAACTTGCCAAAGTCAGAGCCGTTTTCATTCATCTCCACTTCAATCTCTGCAATTCGATTTTCAATCGCTTCGATATCTGCCTCAATACTTGCCCACTCTTGCTTCTCCATGTAGCTCATGCGCTTCTTCTCTTCTTTTGGCTTGACAGGCTTCTCTTTTTCAATCTTCTGGCTAGCCGTTACCTGGGCTGCTTCAAAGGCTTTTTCATCTAAATAATCCGTATAATTGCCAAAGAACTCACGAATGCCCCCATTTTCAAAAGCCAGGATCTTGCTAGCGACCTTGTCTAGGAAATAACGGTCGTGACTGACGGTAATGACTGGTCCACCAAAGTTTTGAAGGAAGTTTTCCAAAACCGTCAGGGTAGCGATATCCAAGTCATTGGTTGGCTCATCGAGGAGAAGCACATTGGGTTTTTCAATCAAGAGTTTCAAGAGAAAGAGGCGCTTCTTCTCCCCACCGGAGAGTTTTTCGATCAAGGTTCCATGCATAGAGCGTGGGAAGAGAAATTGCTCCAAGAGATCTGCGATCGAAGTTGTTCCGACAGTCGTCTTCACTTCCTCCGCAACTTCCTGGAGGAAATTAATCACGCGCTTGCTCTCATCCAAGCCATCGATCTGTTGAGAGAAATAGGCCACCCGCACGGTTTCCCCAATGATCACTTGCCCTGACTGAGGCTGGAGTCGCTCGGCGATCAGATTGAGCAAGGTCGATTTACCGACGCCATTATCTCCGACAATCCCGATGCGGTCCTTGTTTTGCACCAAGAGGTTGAATCCTTGGAGAATGGATTTGTTTTCATAAGCGAAATTGACATCTTTAAACTCGATGACTTTCTTTCCAATCCGGCTGGTCTCAAAGTTCATCTCTAGATCCATCTGGTTGCTTTGACCAGACAAGTCTTGCTTAAGATCATGGAAACGATTGATCCGCGCCTGTTGCTTGGTCGCACGCGCCTGGGGTTGCCTCCGCATCCAGGTCAACTCCTGCTTATAGAGTTGCTGCTTCTTGTGAAGAAGGGCTGCATCCCGCTCATCTTGCTCAGCCTTTAAGCGGACATAATCCTGGTAGTTACCTTGATACTCAATCAAACTAGCCCGATCCAACTCAAAGATCCGTGTTGAAATATTATCCAAGAAATAACGATCGTGGGTAATGAAGAGCACGGTTTTCTTAGAGTTCTTCAAGAAATTAGTAAGCCATTCGATGGTATCAATATCTAGGTGGTTGGTTGGCTCATCTAACAAGAGCAGGTCGTGGTGAGAAAGCAATACCTGGGCCAGTTGAACCCGACGACGCAAGCCTCCAGATAGATCCCCAACTTTTGCATTCAAGTCTTCAATCCCAAGTTTTGAAAGGACTGTCTTGACTTGACTCTCGATTTCCCAAGCATTGAGCGAATCCATCTCTGCCATGACTTTTTCAAGCCGTGCTTGGTTCTCTTCTCGGTAATCCGCCATCAAGAATTCATAATCACGAATCAGCTGCATTTCACGCAAATCACTGGACAATACTGTATCCAGAACTGTCTTATGATCATCAAAGTCTGGCTCCTGCGTCAAGTAACCAATCGTATAATCACTCTTGGCAGAAAAAGGACTCACATCTCCATCAAATCCAGAGCGACCAGACAACACATCTAACAGAGTGGTTTTTCCAGTCCCATTGACCCCGATCAATCCGATCCGATCCAAGTCGTGAATAATAAAGGAAATCTCACGAAAGACGGTCTTATCTCCGACAGATTTGGTTAATTTATCGACAATAAAATCGCTCATTTTTCCTCCTCTTTTACTTGCTGGATATAGGCAATGATGGCTTCTTTTTCATTGGCCAGCTCCCCATCTACAATGGCGTATTCGATCTTTGTCAAAATCTCTCCCAAGGCTGGACCAGGTTGAAAGCCGTATTCTTTGATCAGCATACCGCCATTGACAACGACTTCATGCTTATCATGAATGGTCAAGCTATCATAAACGCGCTCGATGGCCAAATAATCCACACTCAAGGCATACGCTTCACGGAGCTCTTCAGCCACTAGCAACAAGCGCTTCTCATACTTGTAACATGCACGCTTGTCTAGACTTCCTTTTTCTCTAAGCTTAAGAATCTCCACGATCTGCTCCACCGTCTTGGCAAAGTCTCTTGAGGTCTTCCATTTCTTAAAGAATTTTGGAATGTCTTGGATGTCTAGTGCTAAAACCAGAGCAGCCCAAGCTTGCTCAGAAGTTGAAAAGGTAAATTCAATTTCTATGTCAAACAAACGCTCAAGTGCTTCTTTGCGATCCTTCATTTCTGGTAGATAGTGATAGGCTTTGCTTGAAAGCATGGCCTCCAAGCCTTGTCTCCAATATGGAGAAAGTAAGAGCTTATCGAACTCGATGAAAGTGCGCTCAACAGAGATTTTCTCTAGCAAAGGAGCACACTCCTTCATAGCATCAAAGGTTGCTGCTTCTAATTCAAAGCCAAGACTGGCTTGAAAACGAAAGCCTCGCATGATGCGGAGCGCATCTTCATGAAAGCGTTCATGAGGAAGTCCAACGGCCCGAAGGACCTTGTTTTCTAAATCTTCTAACCCCTGAAAGAGGTCAACAATCTCTCCTTTTTCATTTAAGGCAAAGGCATTGACGGTGAAATCACGGCGCTTCAAGTCTTCTTCTAGTGAGCGGACAAAAGACACGGAGCTTGGACGGCGATAATCGACATAGACATCCTCCGTCCGGAAGGTCGTAATTTCATATTCTTGACCATTTTCAAGAACCAAGACGGTCCCGTGTTCGATACCGATATCTACTGTTCGATCAAAAATCGCCTTTGTTTCCTCTGGATAAGAGGAGGAAGCGATATCGACATCGTGAATCGGACGATCTAAGAGAGCATCTCGGACAGATCCTCCCACAAAATAGGCCTCAAAACCAGCTGCTTTAATCTTCTCTAATATTGGTAAAGCCTCCTGAAACTCAGAAGGCATCTTTTTTAATCTCATAGTAAGTGTTCCAAACCATAGACAAGCTCATGACGCTTGACAACTTCTTTAATCCCTAGATTTACTCCTGTCATGAAGGAACCACGATCATAGGAATCATGACGGAGAGTCACCCCTTCGCCTTGGCTACCAAAAATCACCTCTTGGTGAGCCACTAGGCCAGGCAATCGAACCGAATGGATGCGCATCCCTTCAAAATCTGCCCCTCTTGCTCCAGGCATCAACTCTTCTTCATCTGGTGCACCTTGCTGGATTTTCTCGCGCTTCTCAGAGATCAGCTCAGCTGTCTTAATCGCTGTTCCACTCGGTGCATCTTTTTTCTTATCGTGGTGCAGTTCGATGATTTCCACATTTGGGAAATACTTGGCCGCTTGTGCTGCAAATTGCATCAAGAGCACAGCTCCAATAGCAAAGTTCGGAGCAATCAAGCCACCCAAATCCTTTTTACGAGAAAGCTCTGTCAATTCCTGAATCTGCTCAGGCGTAAAGCCAGTTGTCCCTACAACAGGCGCAAAGCCACTTTCAATTGCAAAGCGAGTATTCTCGTAAGCAACCTTTGGCATGGTAAAGTCCACCCAAACATCTGCTTCAAGACCTACGACATCTTCTTTGCGGTTAAAGACGGGGACCCCTGCAACCTCTGTCTCATCAGTAAATGGATCGATCAAGCCAGCTAATTCTAGCTCAGGATCTTCAGAAACCATCTGGTAGGCCGCTTGTCCCATTTTCCCCTTGAAACCTGCGATAATGACTTTAATTGACATAAAATTCTCCTTAAACGATAGGGATATATCCAACTGCTAAGCTATGGTCACCTAAGTGCGTCCCAATCACGCCTCCAAAGGTAGCAAAAGGAATTTCTCCTTCCACTCCTTCAGCCACCAACATCTGACGAAGCGCTTCAGCTTTTTCAGGTACATTAGCATGGATGATAAAGACTTGGTAATGCCCTCCAGTGAGTCCTTCATCAACGATTTCCACCAAACGTTTCATGGCTTTCTTTTCCGTCCGGACTTTTTCAAAAACTTCGATGACACCTTGGTCATTAAAGTGAAGGATCGGCTTGATACTCAAGAGATTGCCAATGATGGCAGCGCCATTTGACAGGCGTCCCCCCTTGACCAAGTGATTCAAATCATCGACCATAATATAGGCAGTGGTCCCATCAATCTGGTGTTGGACATTGGCCACAATCTCATCAAACAAACGACCTTCACCAGCCCATTTCAAGCAATCTTCTACCATCATTCCTAATGGAGCGCTAGTGATTTTTGAGTCAGGAAATTCGACGGTCAAGCCTTCAAATTCGTCCTTCAAATATTGGATATTTTGGTAGAATCCAGAAATGCCTGATGACAAGAACAGACCAAGAGCATGCGTATAACCTTTAGCTGTCAAACCAGATAAGAGTTCTTCTAACGCTGCCACACTCGGTTGGCTAGTCTTTGGTAATTCCTTAGACGCAGCCATCTTTTGGTAGAACTCGTCGTGTGTCAGATTCTTCCCTTCCACATAGGATTCTCCATCGATATAGATCGGAATGTCTAAAATAAATAAGTCGTCGTGATGGAGAAGGTGCTGCGGTAAATAGGCAGACGAATCCGTAATCACTGCTAATTTCATTGATTAAAACTCCAAATTAATACCCGGTAAATCGAGGGCAATTTCTGTAACTTCATAAGTCAAACGGTTGAGCATATCCAAGCAAGGACGAGCCAATTCTTCCACTTCGTCTTTGCTGAATTCGCTTGGTTCATTGACATAACGACCAAACAAGTGGTTAATTTGAGTGATGGTTCCACTGATCACAAAGCCGTCAAATACAATCATGTAGCTCAAAATCACAATCAAAGACGTTGTGTTTTGTTGTTGATCACGATTGATTAATTGAAAGTTTACATCTACTTTTGTTTCGGGAATGCCATTTTCTTTTTCCCACTCAAAATTACGAGCGTCATAGTGGTATTGGCTGACAAATTCTTTTTCACGTTGAATATCCATTTTTATTCTCCTAAAAATATGCGATAGGCTTATTATATCATAATTCGGAGCAAGATACCAATGTCGAATGAGGTGATTTTTTCGTTGGTACAAGAAGAAAAAGCCGGGGAAGCCAGACCATTCTTTAGACAGAGGATAACGAATTCTGATCAATTATTAGCTTGTTTGGCTTATTATCCTTTTGTCATGCTCGAAAAAACAAGATAAAGGCTTTTGAATGACGATTAGTCATATAAAAACCACCCACCATCTCTTAAAATTCTTATGGGTTGCATTTCATAAATAACCAGTTCCTCAGGAACTTCATTAGAATCTCGTTTTAGAGGAATCCCTAATGTAAATTTAGTATCCTTATTATTATTGATTCTACCGTCCAATGTTAACATATACCCGCCACCTTGAGGAGTTCCGTTTCCTATTTCACCAACTTCCATACTATCCCAATTAAACTGAACACTATCAACTTTAGGACTCAAAGATTTTACAAAATCAGCCATATCCTTTTCGTGATCCTTTAAATAAGCCAGTTGCTTCTCTTTGGGACTATGGTGTTTGTTCTGTTGAGTACCATTTGAAAAGATATCTTGTTTTTGACTAGCGATAATCACACCTCCTGCTATTACAGAGGCAATAGCTAAAAGAATGACCAGTTTCCCTTTTTTCACGATCCGTCCTCCTTGAAAAGGAAAAGTTGTTCCAATTATAACGAAATCTGATTTGATTGGCAATCGTCTTTACTAGTTTGTGAGGTTGAGAAAAAGAAAGGCCGGAGACCCGACATTTCTCTAAACAAAGAATACCTAGTTCCGCTCGACCAAAGCCTGACGTTGCTTGTTTAGCTCATTATCCTTTTGTATATCGTAATATCTATCAAACTCATCCTTGGTATTTACTTGATGTACTTGTCCATCAGTACTCAATTCTGCCGGAATTGTAATACCTTCATAAAGATTTGTATTAGCTGGAACAAAGAGTTGATATAAATCAATAAACTGTTGAACATTACCATAGACTCTATCATAATTCAATTTAGCATCAAGCAGAATATATAATTGAGAATTCTTTTTACGGAGTAATTGGTAAGCTTTGGGATCAGACCCTTCTAGAACACTCCCCTTTAAATTATTAGGAAAGAATGTTAGTTGATTCTGATATGAGTCATCATATGCATTAGTAGTTCTAAAGAGTTCCGTAGCATTGTCTAGAATAACCTTTAATTGTCCTAAAGCAACAGAAGGCATATCAGATCCACCTTGTTCTTTTGAATCTTCCCACTCAATTTTCTTCGTTTCAAGATTTAGCCATAAAATTTTACTCTTCGAAAGTTCCCAATCTCTTTCGTAAACTTTTATAGGTAAATAATCTTTACCATTTATCTCCTCAATACCGCCTGTTTTTTCTGGTATGTATTTAGAATTATAATCTCCTACTAACTTATAAAGATCTACCTGACTCTCCTCTAATTCTTTATATTTGATTCGATAAATAGAAAGACTAAAGTACACATCCGGATCCTCTTTTGGTAATTTTTGCGAATACCGATGAGTTGAATTATAAAAATAGTAACGAACAATATAACGCTTGTTAGATGCTCCATGAGCACCCAATAAATTCTCACTTACATTTGGATTGTACTTAGCAAATAGCTTATCTTCTTCCGGAGTTAGAGACTTCCAATGAACTACTACTCCTTTACCATCTTCTATAAAACGATAGGAATCAATTTCCCATTTTCCAGTATAATAGCGCGATCTTTCATATTTTTCACGCTCCTGTTTGGCTTTTTCCAACTGTTGGTGATATTGAATAGATAAAAAGTCCAAAAACAGCCACTGCAATTGCTAAAACTAACGAAGCAGCAATAATTATTTTCTTTTTCATTTATCATTTTTCCTTTTCAACCAATACTAGGCGTCCTTTATTTAAGGCGATACCTTTTTCTACATCAAAATAAGCTTCAAACTCTTCTTTAGTATTAACTTGATGAACCTGTCCATCTTTACTCAATTCTGCCGGAATTGTCATTCCTTCATAGAGATTGGTGTTCGCTGGGACAAATAGTTGGTACAAGTTGATAAACTCTTGGACATTGCCGAAGACAACATTATTAGTTAATTTAGCATCAAGCAAAATATATAATTGAGAATCTTTTTTACGAAGTAATTGATAGGCTTTTGGATCAGATTTTTCTAGAACACTTCCCTTTAAATTATTAGGGAAGAATGTTAGTTGATTCTGATTCATATCATCATATATATTAGTGATTCCTACTGGGCCACGATTTTTAAGAATAACTTTTAATTTTCCTAAATCAACTAAAGGAGTTTCTATTCCTCTCAGTTCTTTCGAATCCTCCCATTCGATTTTCTTCGTTTCAAGATTGAGCCATAAATTTTTACTAACACGTTTGTTATCAGTAGTTATATAGATCTTTATTGGGAGATAATCTTTCCCATTTATTTCCTGGATATCTCCAGTCTCTGCTGGAAAATAATTTCTATTGTAATGTCTTACAAGCCGATAAAGATCTACTTCCTCCTTTTTAATATGCTTATTTTGAATTGTATTAATCGAAAGTTTATAATATCCCTCTGATTCATCTTTTGGCCACTGATAGTCAGGTATATCCTTTAATTTTTTTAGAAATTCTCTAACAATATATTTCTGATTCGATGCACCATGGGCATTTAAAAGGTTCTCACTTGAATGTCGGTAGTACTTTGCAAATAACTTATCTTCCTAAGGAGTTAAAGACTTCCAATGAACCACAACTCCTCGTCCATCCTCCAAAAATTGATAGGAATCAATTTCCCATTGACCAGTATAATAAAAATAATTCTCATATTTTTCACGTTCCTGCTTAGCTTTTTCTTGTTTCTGGTGGTGTTGATAGGTAAAAAGTCCAAAAACAGCGACTGCAATTGATAAAACTAACGAAGCAGCAATAATTATTTTCTTTTTCATTTATCTTTTTTCCATCTCTATTATAAATCTAATAAATTGCTAAAATTTTTTAGAAGGCTACTCGTCAAAAAGTTTTCCTTCTACACGCAGTGGACTACCGCTACCAATTCCTTCGATTAAATCTTTCTCGCCATTTTTACCGTCTTTTAAATAGACCAAAACACTCCAACTTGAATTTTGAATATGATTAAATCCTCCATAGACCATAACAATTTCGCCACCTCCTTGTGGCGTACCATTTCCTATCTCATCCCATTGCGTTTCATCCCAAGCAATCTGGACAGATTCAACTTTAGGACTTAACGATTTTACAAAATCTTCGATTTCTTGCCCGTGCTTCTTTACATCTTCTAACTGTTGTTCCTTACGACCGAATTTCTTTGTTGTATGGCTATTAATAGAAAACAAGTTTGGATATTGAGAACTGATGATTGCTAGTCCTGATAAGGCAATTACTGTTATTCCCAAAATGAGAACTTTCTTCATTTTTCTCATTATTCCTCCAATAAAAATTGCTTTCTACTATCATATCGAAATCTATAGAGATAAGCAACTTCATCACTAGTTGGTGTTTTTGCGCAACAAAAAAGGGAGTGGGAAAGAACTCTGACGAATTAAAAGAGTTCGTATTCCCACCCCCGCACAGTTGATTAGGTCATCTTTGGAGCTTGTAAAGTGAACAAAGATGCCAATCAACCACTGCGTCATATATTTATTTCTATCAGACTTCAAAGGCTGGACGATTTTTGCCCAGCCTCTTTTAGATAGGATTAGTTTTTAGGTTTGCGAAGCAATCCGAACAAGATACCACTTACGACTGCACCGATCAATACAAACACGATGTATAGAAGTGGATTTGATGTAAGGGCGATAACGAAGATTCCTCCGTGAGGAGCCATCAGTTTCAAGCCTGCAAGACCAACAAGGGCACCTGTCAAAGCCGAACCTGCGATGAAGCTTGGAATCGCACGCGCTGGATCAGCTGCACCGAATGGAATGGCACCTTCTGTGATGAAGGAAAGACCCATGATAATGTTTGTCAAACCTGAGTTGCGTTCTTCTTCAGTAAATTTGTCTTTGAACAAGACAGTTGCTACAAAGACTGCCAATGGAGGAACCATACCAGCTGCCATAACGGCTGCCATAACAATAGAACCACCTGAAGATACAGATTCAGCAAGTGTACCTGTAGCGAAGACATAAGCGGCTTTGTTAACTGGTCCACCCATATCGACAGCCATCATACCGCCGACGAGAAGTCCAAGAAGGACAGCTGAGCTACCTGACAAGCTTGAAAGGAAGTTGTTAAGACCAGTATTGATAGCAGCCATTGGAATATTGATGAGGAACATCAAGAATCCTGTCAAACCAACACCAAGTAATGGCAAGAGAAGGATAGAGCGGATACCATCGAGTGAACGTGGAAGACCTGCAAGGGCTTTGCGAAGAACTAGAATCACTCCACCTGCTAGGAAACCACCAACTAAGGCTCCAAGGAAACCAGATGATACGGCTGCTGGTAATTCACCTTTAGCAGCACCGTAGGCGATATTTCCAAATGCTGAACCTGAGCTAGCAATAGATCCAGCGATAAACCCTGCTACAAAACCAGGTTTTTCAGCGATTGAGAATCCAATGTAACCTGCAAGTACAGGAAGCATGAAGCCAAAGGCTACTCCACCAATTGTTTTAAATTGTGCTGCTAATACATGATAAGAACCAAGACTAGACAATTGATCTTGAGGTACACCCATAACTTGGTCAATCAAGAAGGCAAGGGCGATCAAGATACCACCACCGATAACGAATGGAAGCATTTGAGAAACCCCACTCATCAAGTGTTTGTAGAAGGCTCCACCCAAGCTCAATTTTTCTTGGCTAGCGCTAGCTTGTGCAGCATTTTCAGCGTGGAAGACATCTGCTTTGCCATCCAAGATGGTTTGGATCAATTCTTCTGTCTGACGGATACCGGCTGCAACAGGTTTAGAGATCAATTTTTTGCCATCGAAACGAGCTGTTTCAACTGCCTTATCAGCTGCAATGATCACTCCTTCAGCTTTGGCGATTTCTTCAGCTGTCAAGCGGTTGCCGACACCGGATGCACCGTTTGTTTCAACGCGGACCGTAACACCCATTTCTTCACCTTTTTTGATGAGGGCTTCTTCTGCCATGTAAGTGTGGGCGATACCAGATGTACATGCTGTAACAGCAACAATGAGAGGTTTGTCAGATGAAGCTGCTTCTTTGACTGCTTCTGCTTTTTTCGCTTCTTCTGCTGCAGCTACTTGCTCTTCCGCATCAAAGTCTGCGATCACTTGCTCAGGTGTGCTTGCTTGGCGAAGTTTATCCGCAAATCCTGGTTTCATCAAGTACTTAGACAGTTCAGCAAGGGCCGCCAAGTGAGTGTCGTTTGCGCCTTCTGGAGCTGCGATCATGAAGAACAAATCAGTCGGTTGCCCATCCAGTGAGGCGTAATCCACACCCTTGTTTGATTTTGCAAACAAGACCGTTGCTTCTTTGACAGCTTCATTTTTGCTGTGGGGCATAGCAATTCCGTCACCCAAACCAGTTGAAGTTTGTGCTTCACGGTTCATAATCCCAGTCTTGAAGGTGTCAAAATCTGTCACCACACCATTGTCAACGAGCGATTGGACCATTTCATTGATCACGCCCTCTTTATCTGTTGCTTGAAGATCAAACAACATCACGTTTTTATTTAAAACGTCTTGAATTTTCATAGTTTTTCTACCTCTACTTTTTCATAAGTTTCTTTAATATAGTCCGCTGTCGCCAAATCATCTGAGAAGGTGGTCGCTGTGCCACAAGCCACGCCCCATTTGAAAGCTTCGATGACATCTCCTGTCGTTGCGAGCTTCCCAGTGAAGCCTGCTACCATAGAATCTCCAGCCCCGACCGAATTCTTCACTTGACCTTTGATTGGTTTTGCGAAGTAAGTACCGCTTGGACTGACAAGGAGAGCACCATCACCCGCCATGGAAATAATGACGTTTTGTGCTCCTTTGGCCAAGATTTCCTTGGCATAGCGTTCGATTTCTGGCAATTCCGTCAAGGTTACGCCAAAAATATCTCCCAACTCATGGTTGTTTGGTTTAACCAATTGCGGATTAAACTCCAAGGAATCAATCAAGGTTTGCCCTTCAAAGTCGCAAACGACTTGTGCACCTGTCGCACGAGTTGCTGCGATCAATTCTTTGTATACGGCATTTCCAAGCGAAGATGGAGCAGATCCTGCAAAGACTACCACATCATCTGATGATAAACTCGATAAGATATTGAGCAATTCTTGCAACTGAGCTTCTGTTACTTCTGGGCCATTCCCATTGATCTCTGTTTCCTCATCAGCTTTGATCTTGACATTGATCCGTGTATCTTGGTCCACTGTCACAAAGTTGGTTGAAATGGCTTCGCTGGTCAGTACGTCTTCAATGAAGCGCCCTGTGAAACCACCGATAAATCCAGTCGCTGTGTTCTCGATATCGAGACGCTTCAACACACGACTGACATTGATCCCTTTACCACCGGCGAATTTATCTTCCGAAGCCATCCGATTGACCGCTCCCGTCTCTACATGATCGAGTCGAACAATATAGTCAATGGCTGGATTCAGTGTTACTGTATAAATCAAACCTCTATAACCTCCGTTTTTTCTTTTAAAACCTTTAATCGTTGCGGTTCACATTGATTGGTGATAATCATGGCTCGCTTGATAGGAGCCACTTTGACAAAGCATGTCACGCCAATTTTCGAATCATCCGCTAGGATATAGGTTTTTTTTGCATTTTCGATAATCGCACGCTTGACAGATCCTTCTTCCAGGTCTGGAGTGCTGTAAAACTCATCATCGATTCCATTCATTCCAAGAAAGGCCTTGTCAAAATTTAACTGACCGATTTGATTGAGCGCGATTCCTCCGATACTAGCATCTGTAGAAGATTTAACCATTCCACCTATGATGACCGTCGGAACATTTCGCTCGACCAACTTGGTCGCATGGTGAATCGAATTGGTCACCACAGTTACCGTTGGATTGACAATTTCTTGTACCAAAAGTTCATTGGTCGTCCCAGCATCGATAAAGATCACATCATGATCTTTGATCAATTCCGCCGCTTTTACAGCGATCTTTGACTTAACTTGAATGTTTTTGATAGATTTTTCTTTATTACTTTCTTCCTCTTGAAGAAAATGCAGGCTTTCCGCACCGCCGTGAACCCGGCGAAGTTTGCTTTCAGCTTCTAGCTCATCCAAGTCTCGCCGAACGGTTGATTCAGACGTCCCCAACTCATGTACAAGGGTTTCTAAGGAAACAAATTTTTCCTTTAATACCTTTTCGAGGATAAATTGTTTTCGTTCAGACTTGAGCATTTCTCCTCCTTTTGCAATCGATTACAAGAACCATTATACTCTTTCTTCAAAAAATGTCAACACTTTTTTATCATTTTCTATCATTTTCTTTCAAAAATTCCAAAAGCGTATAAAAAAAGAGCAGGAAAGAACTCATTTTGTTAAAAGAGTTCTTTTCCCACCCTCATAAATTTTCTTTGAAGATTTTAAGCAATAAAGTGTCTAAGCATCCACTCTATTCTCAGTATGTCTTAATCATTATTTGAAGATTGTTTCTTTTTCTTGAAACCAAACAATCCGGCAAGTAGCCCAACGACTACACCTGTTGTTGCTGCTGCATATTTGGATGAATCCGATCCTGTGACAGCTTGGCTGTTTTCTTTTTTGGGTTTGATTTCTTCTACTTTGGCTTCTTGTTTTGGAGCCGGAGTAGCTTTTGGTGCTTGCACTTGCGGACTATTAGTGTGAGTTGGAAGAACTGCAGGTCTATCTGAGAAGGTTGTTGGATTGCTTGATCGGATATCCATCGGCATATCTGCTGCTTCTAAAATAGCTGGATCCATACGTGACGCCAAATCTTCATATTGAGAATTCAAGTGTTCAACCATACCTTGATAGGATTGAAGGGTGTTGAATTCTGCTTCTAATTTATCCTTTTTATGCTCAAGATTAGCCACCGCAGCTGCCAAAACAGACTGGGCTTTCACCAATAAGTCTGGAGCATTTTGGACGTCAGAAAGACGTTTTTCCGCAGCAACCAGACGCTCTTGAGCTGCCTTTAAGCCCTCGTGAGCTTCCTCAACAATTTGTGCTTTTTCTGCTTCTTCTGCTTTCAAAAGATTCAATTTCTCACGCGCAGCTGCTAACAGGTCTTGCGCTTTTTGAAGAGCGACTTCTTTCGGATGAATGGTCGACTCAATCCGACCTCGAGATACTTCCAGTGTAGCTTTCGCTTTTTCGACCGCATGGTCCTTGCTAAGAAGAAGAAGTTTGTAATTTTGGATGGCCTTTTGTACATTGGCCACTTCGACTTCCACATTCGAATTGGAATGGCGGGTATCCTCTAACTTCCCTTGCAAGATGATGATTTGAGATTCTAGATTGGCCTTGTCCAATTTAAGATTGGCTACTTCATCGGACTTCGCTTTGACATCTGCTCTCGTCGTCGTAGCACCAGCTCCCTGGCGCAACTGGTAAGCAAGAGCACTTGTTGATACAGCTGAGGTGACTGGGCTGTGTATGAAAGCCGCTTCTGACATAGCCTTGCTCGGATCATAAGCGACTGATAAAGCAGTGGCTTTGTTGTCCATCATTTGCAGGTAATGACCAACCTTAGCAAAGGCTTCAGCTCCGATCTTCATATAGATGTCATTGGCATCAATCTGTGTTTCATCTGTTGGCAGACCGTATTGAGCTGCTACCTCTTGGTAAGCCGTTTTTTCATTGTACCAAAAGTCAACTGCACCAGCAGGCGAGAAGCCATAAGCGATGTTTTCGTTTGGCAAATACTTAAACATATGCCAGTTGGCCTTTTTAAAGTATTCCAGCTGCACTTGGCTAGCAGGGAGGGAATAGAGATCCAGCTCTAATTCAGCAAGACCTGCGTTGCGACGATATGCATTGATAGCATCTGCGATTTCAAGAGCCCGCAAATTGGCTTGGAGTGAACCAGAGTCTCCCACTGTTATGCCATCTTCTTCCCGCCCACGTTTATAGAAGGCTAAGGCACTTGCTGCAGCTTCATTGCCATTGTCTGCTAAGTGTTGCAAGTAGCCTTCGTAAGTCGCTTGGCTCAATTGAACTGGACTATTAGCCGCTGCTTGCTCTAAGGCTGCCAACTCCGCTTCTTTTGTCGCAATGACGGCCTTCAAATCTGTGAGTCGCGTTTGGGCGAGTTGGATGTCACTCTCAATTTGAGCCACTGTGTCAGACCCATTCTGCTGACTCTCTTGCAAGGTTGCCAGATAATATTGAGATTCTCGAATACTTTGCTCGACTTGACTTTGCTCCACCAAGGCCTGGGCCAGGACGTTCTCATCATTAGAAATCGGCATCTTGGCTTGCTTTAACTCATTCTCTGCCACATCGACCAAAGATTCCTGAGCGGTGACTTGATTTTCCTGCTGACGAACGGCCTCTAAGACTTGATCATGTGCAAGTTCTGCTTCTCGAACCTTATTTTCTTCGATGGTGACATAAGCTTGGGCTACCTTAACCCCATTTTCTGCATTTTGAACTTGTGCATCTGAAGTCGTTGCGATGAGGTTTTCCGCCTCCGTCACTTCTTCTTTCTTTTCTTCTAGCTCTTGACCGGCTGCCCTGACATCCATCTGAGCGTCAATCACTTTTTGCTCCTGGTAGTGGACATCTTTGACTACTTGACCTTTTTGAGCCGTAATTTGCTTCAATTCATCGACTGTAATAGGTTTCTCAACTACCTCAGTGCTATTGGTTTCAGCATTTTCATTTTGCTTGACCTCTTCCGCACTAGCCTTATGATGAAACATTCCAGACAGTACCGTTGTCGCCGCAACTCCTGTCGTAAAAACCGATTTTCCTAACTTCTTTCCCAATGAAACTCACCCCCAAAACCTGATCTTTTTTCTTGAAGTTTATCTCCCCTTAGCATACCACATTTTGGTACTAATAACTAGTAGGTTGAAAGAGATTTTTTAATAAAATTTTAGGGCAAAAGAAAAACAGCACAGGCTGCTACAGAATGTAGACAAACTACTTTTAAGTAAAGTAAGTTAAGCGATTTTGCAAAAAAAATGAGTTCCAATTTTTAAATCGATTCAAGAAAATACCTTAACTTTCCGCCGTGAGAAAAGTGCCTGAAACAATAATGTTTCAGGCACTCGGAATTATTGAGACCCTAGGCTCAATAATTAGTCATGGAACTTCTAAGAAGTTCGCTGACGTCCGTACTCACCTAAGGAAAGTTTTTTTATATGACTTTGTCTTCAATCTAAAATAGCTAAGGCTGTTAGTCTTCTTGTTTAATTTGTTCCAACATCTTCACTTCTTCTGCTGTCAATTCGTAGTTTTCTAGCAGGTCAGGGCGACGCTCCAAGGTCTTTTTCAAACTCTGATAGAGGCGCCACTGACGGATATTTTCATGATGTCCACTCATGAGAACATCTGGAACTGTCATTCCTCTGTATTCATAAGGCCGTGTGTATTGAGGGTATTCTAGAAGACCAGACGAGAAACTATCATCCTGGTGGCTGGATTCTTTGCCGATCACTTCTGGAATCAAGCGGACTGTCGCATCAATCATGGTCATAGCCGCAAGTTCCCCACCTGTCAGTACATAATCCCCCAGTGAAATCTCATCCGTTACCAAGGTCTTGATCCGCTCATCGTAGCCCTCATAGTGACCGCAGATAAAGATCAATTCATCTTCTTGAGCTAATTCTTCTGCGTAACTTTGGTCAAAAGTCCGACCAGCAGGATCCAACAAAATCACGCGCGGATTCTTTTTTTCGATGGCATCAAAGGCATCGAAGATGGGCTGAGCACGTAAGAGCATGCCTTGCCCGCCACCATAGGGTTCATCATCCACATGACGTGACTTCTCCGCGTTTTCACGGAAATTATGGTAGTTGATCTCGAGAAGTCCCTTTTCACGCGCCTTTCCGACGATGGAATGCTCCAAAGGCGAAAACATCTCTGGAAAGAGTGTTAAAATATCAATCTTCATCGTCTAACCCTTCTAAGATGTCTACATCCACCCGATTTCCTGGAATATCAATATTGAGGATCACAGGTGGGATATAAGGCAAAAGAAGGTCTCGTTTGCCTTTTCGTTTGACTACCCAGACATCATTGGCACCTGGTTGCAGGATCTCCTTGATCTGACCGATCAGGTGGTCATTTTCGTATACATCAAGGCCGATGATCTCATGGTAATAAAACTCGCCTTCCTCCAAATCCGTCAAGTCTTCTTCCGCAACCTTGAGGCTAAAGCCTTTGAATTTCTCGATGGCATTGATATGGTACATATCCTTAAACTTGATGATATCAAAGTTCTTGTGCTTGCGGTGACTAGCAATGGTTACCGTTTGGACAAAACGATCCTTTTCATCAAAGAGAGCCAACTCTGCTCCTTTTTTAAAGCGCTCTTCCGCAAAGTCTGTCACAGACAAGACCCGCATCTCACCTTGTAAGCCTTGGGTATTGACAATTTTCCCAACGTTAAAATAATTCATGATTTCTCCAGTGTAGTTTATTCACTCTATTTTATCACGTTCAAGGGATTTTCTCAAATGCTCTTTTCTGCTAGAAACTGCTCCAAATCCTTCTCGTGCTGGTATTTGACAGCTGCTGTTTTATCCTTTTCAAAGATGGTTTTAGTGAGGTCGATGTCATTGATAGCTGCGATAGCGACTGTATAGTGAATGATATCAGCCAGTTCTTTGGCCAATTCCTCATTTGAGTCCTGAACCCCTTCTTTTCGTCCAGAACGACCATTTAAGACCTCGGCAACTTCCCCAACCTCTTCGACGAGCTTGATAAACAGACCTTCTTCCGTACGACTATCTTTGTAATATTCTTTTAAATAGGCTTGTAATTGCTGAATGGTCACTTCTTTCATTCCTTCTCCTTCTAATAAAAAACAGGACCAAGTCCCGCCTTTTTATTTTTCGTCAATAACGATTCTTACTTTTTTATCTTCAGTTGGGACAGAGTAGACAATCGTTCTTATCGCAGAAATGGTGCGACCTTTTCGACCGATTACACGACCAACATCGCTAGGATCAAGGTCAAGGTGGTACTCCAAGAATTCCAGAGTATCTTCGATCTTGATGGTTAAGGCATCCGGTTGTGAAATCAAAGGTTTCACAATTGCAATAATAAGATTTTCAATCGTATCCATACATCAACCTACTTTATGATTATTTTGAGAATTTAGAATCGTGGAATTTCTTCAAAACACCTTCTTTTGAAAGGATGTTACGAACTGTATCTGAAGGTTGAGCTCCATCAGCCAACCATGCAAGAACGCGGTCTTCTTTCAAAGTTACTTGGTTTTCTTCAACAAGTGGATTGTAAGTTCCAACTGTTTCGATGAAACGTCCATCACGTGGTGAACGTGAATCTGCTACGTTGATACGGTAGTAAGGTTTTTTCTTAGAACCCATACGAGTCAAACGAATTTTAACTGCCATTTTTATAAGTCTCTTTTCTATATTTTAATTTTCGGTGAAATAGACAAGCTATTTAGCACATGATCTATTATAACACATTTCATAGACCTGTCAAGAAAAAAACTTGACACTATTAAAAATTTTTTAATTGATCTCAAAGTAATAAGATTCTTCATTTTTGGAAGCCGATTCAATCACATAGTTCCCAGGAGGAAGACCAGATACATCCAAGTGCTTCCCTTCAAATTCTTTGGCGAGGGAAGTCACTGTAATGGTAAAGGAAAATCCCTTAATTTGGCGGTAGGTAGCATAATCCAAGTTCAGAATCCCTCGAAGTTCTGTTTCTCCAGCTTTTTCAGCAGCCAGTAAGTCTGTTGCCAATTGATCTTCAAAATCGGGATTTTGGATTGGTAAGTTGAGATCAACCTCACTTACCTCGAGGCCTTGTTGATGAAATCGCTCTTTTATCTCTTGCTTTAATTGTTGAAACCCTTGAGATTCCGTAAAGCCTCTTTCAAAAAACGGGGCTACTAACCAACTGTTGTAATGTTGAGCCAGTTCTCCTGCCGTGTCATAGTTTTTCCCAGTTTCTTCTTTTGATAGATGAGTCGCATAGGGAAAGTCAAACTGGACCGTCTTTCCCTCAACCCTTTCTTGATAGCTATAGGCATATTTGGTCGACATCCCATGGAGTTCAGCTGCTTTAAAATGTAGGTCTCCTTTAAATCCCGCTTCCTGATAAAAACCAGAAATTTGCTCTTGGATTTCTTTTTCTTCTTGATTAGTAAAATAAAAGAGAAAACAAATCAAGAGAGCGACCCCTGTGAACAATGCACGAAGCAGATAGAGAAACCATTTTTTGATGTTACCCTTTATTATATTCATTATTCCATAATAACAAAAAACCAGCTTGAGAGCTAGTTTAAAATAAATCTTCACTTAAGGATAGCCAGTAGTTCTTGATAGTCAGAAACAACATATGTCGGAACGGCTGGACTGGTATTATCCTTATGATCTGGATTGTACCAGACAGTATCAATCCCCGCAGCATTCCCTCCAGCGATGTCCGCCGTCAAAGAATCCCCAATCATGAGTGCTTGCTCCTTGGCAAATCCTGGGATCAAGTTACCGATCTTTTCGTAAAAGGCCGGTTCCGGTTTTTGAGTCCCTAATTGTTCAGAGATAAAGATTTCTTTGAAATAAGGGGTGATGGCAGATTTCTTTAAACGCCCTTGCTGAATAGCGGTAACGCCGTTGGTAGCACCGTAGAGCAGGTAACCTTTTTCTACTAATTTGGCCAGTAAGTCTTCTGCTCCTGGAAAACTCTGTCCCTGTTGACTAATGTAGTCCTGGTAGCGCAAGGCCATCTCTTCACCATCTACCTCTCTACCAAAATGAGCAAATGCGATGGCAAACCGGCTGTTAATCAAGTCTTTCTTGCTAATCTTCTTTTGCTCCAAATCTTTCCAGAGCCCTTGGTTCATGGGTTTGTAGTAATCCTTAAAGGCTTGAATATCTTGAACCCCCTGATCTTGGAGGAATTGCGTTAAAGCCACTTCCTCCGCTGTGTCAAAATCTAACAAGGTGTGGTCTAGGTCAAATAGTAAAAATGTGTATGCCATTACAAACGATCCTTCAATTTTTCTACAAATAAATAAGCTGCTGGGCAAGTCAGCGTATTCTTGATGGTCAGATGGTTGATCTGGTAGATCTTCTTGCGATCTGTATGAGGAAATTCCCGACAGGCTTTCGGACGAACATCGTAGATAGAACAGAGATTATCACCACCCAAGAAAGGACATGGCATGGATTTAAAAACCTTGTCGCCATCTTCATCCACTTGAAGAAATTCCGCCTCAAAAGCAGGCAGTTTCATTTTGAAATACTTGGCGATGCGCGTGATATCTGCTTCCTTAAAATCGGGTCCTAGGGTCTTACAGCAATTGGCACAAGCCGTACAATCAATTTCTTGAAAGACTTCATCGTGAATTTCTTGCGCTATTTTATCTAAATTCTTAGGTGGCTTCTTTTTCAGATTCGCCAATACCTTACGATGCTCCTTTTGCTTTTGGAGCGCTAACTGATGGTATTTTTCTAAGTCAATTTCCTGTGTCATCCTCTATTTCCTCTTCTAAACAATAGAAAGATTATACCACAAAGACTATGAAAAAAGATAGATCCAGCGATCTATCTCACTTGATTAATCCGTTACAGCACCTGTTCCGTCTAAGCTCCAAGTGTCTTCGACATAAGGTGTAAATTGAGTTATTGTTTTCTCAAATCCTTCAACAACAATCAAATAAACCTTATCATCTTTTTGGAATACCCAACCAGCAACCTGCAAGCCTGACTTGAGAAAAATATGTATTTTAAGCGACTCATTTCCTCCAACGGTCGTTGTAGATTTTATCATTTTCTCAACAAGTTTAGGGTCATTCCACCTAGTCTCAAATCTTTGGGCCATCATCTCGGCATTAAATTTCACTCCTTCGGGGACATTTGCTTTTTCTCTATTGGCAGCATTTAAAACAATAATATTGAAGGCGTTTTTATCTGTATACTGAATATTATCTCCGACTTGGATACTATCATTCTTTTTCCAGTCACTCGGGATATTGAGGTAACCATAATCTGCTGAACCGATTCGTTTAGTTTTCACATCCTCCTTATCACTATCCGATATTTCTTTCTCTACCTTGCTACTTGATTTTGTAGTCTCTTTCACCACATGAGTGGAACTAGTATCCAATGATGATTTTTTAGACACTTTCTTCGGACTAGTACAAGCAGAAAGACTTACAACAGACAAAAACGTAACAGACGCGAGTAAGAACTTATTTTTCATATTCTCTCCTCAATGATGAATTTTCTTTCCTCTAGTCTACCATGATTTTTTAGGATTTGAAAGTGCGATTTCTATAGTATAAAGAGACTAGAAATGATTCTAGCCTCACTTCATCAATCCGTTACGGCACCTGTTCCATCCAGACTCCAAGTGTCTTCGATGTATGGGATAAAGGTTTTCAACGTTTCTGCATCCCCTTCAAAAGAAATGGTATAAACTTTTTCACCCTTCTGGAAGATCCAAGTAATCAGGTATTGACCAGATTTCATGACAATTTGAAGCTGGTAAGCGTCCAGACCTGCGACTTTAGTCCGCGCTCCCGTCATCTTATCAACATCCTGGTTATCTTGCCACATAACGGCCAGTTTCTTGGCTAGAAATTCAGCATTAAACTCGATATCAGCAGGAGCTTTGGCTTTTTCCCGCGTAAAGCTGTTCAAGGTGACAATGTTATAGGCACTTCCATCTGTGTATTGGACCCCCTCAACCCCACTAAGATCCGTAAACTTGATCCATTTACTTGGAATATCGATATATCCATAATCGGCATTTCCAATCCGCTTGGTTTCCTGAGTTGACTTGCTTTCCTTTTTAGATGGAGCATCCTTTGATGAAGAACTGCTTGTTTTCTTTTCGACTTTGCTGCTACTTTCTTTTGCAGAAGAAACTGCTGTATCTTTTTTAGTGGTGTGACTACAGGCCATTAGTGTGCAGGCAGAAAGAATCGTAAGGGATGGGACTAGTAATTTATGTTTCATGATCAACCTCCTTGAGAACGTTTTCTACTTCTAGTCTACCATGAATGAGGGTATTTTAAAATAGGAAAAGTGTCACATCTGATCCAAGCCCACTAATCCCGTTCATTTCTTTTTAATATCAAACATAAAACAAAAGTGCCCTCTAGGGGGGCACTTTCTTTCTTATTCTTCATCCATTGACAGAACTGACAAGAAGGCTTCCTGCGGTACTTCTACCGAACCGATAGCTTTCATCCGTTTCTTACCGGCTTTTTGTTTTTCAAGAAGCTTGCGTTTCCGTGAGACGTCCCCTCCATAACACTTGGCCAAGACGTTCTTACGAAGAGCCTTGATATCTGTACGGGCTACGATCTTATGACCGATGGCTGCTTGGATAGGCACTTCAAACTGTTGACGAGGGATAATCTTCTTGAGCTTCTCAACAATCAACTTCCCACGTTCATAGGCAAAGTCCTTGTGAACGATAAAGCTGAGGGCATCGACGGTATCTCCATTGAGGAGAATATCCATCTTAACCAATTTAGATGGACGATATTCAGACAACTCATAGTCAAAGCTAGCATAGCCACGAGTAGAGGATTTCAATTTATCAAAGAAATCAAAGACAATTTCCGCCAGTGGGATTTGATAGATGACATTAACCCGATTTTCATCGATGTAGTCCATGGTCACAAAGTCCCCACGTTTGCGTTGGGCCAATTCCATGACAGCTCCGACAAACTCTTGTGGCACCATGATTTGTGCTTTAACATAAGGTTCTTCGATCGAAGCGATCTTGGTTGGATCTGGAAACTCAGACGGGTTAGACACATCTAGTGCTTCGCCATCTGTCAAATTGACCTTGTAGATAACAGACGGTGCTGTCATGATCAAGTCAATATTGAACTCACGCTCTAAGCGCTCTTGGATAACGTCCATATGAAGAAGTCCCAAGAAACCACAACGGAAACCAAACCCAAGAGCTTGAGAAGTTTCCGGTTCAAATTGAAGACTAGCGTCATTCAATTGCAATTTTTCCAAAGCTTCACGAAGGTCATTGTATTTATTGGATTCGATCGGATAGAGACCTGCAAAGACCATTGGGTTCATCTGCTTGTATCCATGTAGTGGCTCACTTGCTGGATTGGTCGCTAAGGTCACAGTGTCCCCGACACGGGTATCTGCAACGGTCTTGATAGAGGCTGCAATATAACCAACATCTCCTGTCGCAAGGAAATCACGACCAACTGCTTTAGGAGTAAAGATCCCAACCTCAGTCACATCAAAGGTTTTTCCATTACTCATGAGCTGGATCTTATCGCCTGGTTTGACCATCCCGTTGACAACCCGTACCTGAAGGATAACCCCACGATAGGCGTCATAGACGGAATCAAAGATCAAGGCTTGAAGTGGCGCTTCAACATCACCTGTCGGAGCAGGAACCTTCTCAACGATCTGCTCCAAAATCTCTTCAATCCCAATACCAGCCTTGGCAGAAGCTAGGACTGCTTCACTGGCATCCAAGCCGATGACATCTTCTACTTCTGTGCGCACACGTTCTGGATCTGCAGCTGGTAAGTCAATTTTGTTAATAACTGGCAGAATCTCCAAATCGTTGTCCAAAGCAAGGTAAACATTGGCTAGAGTCTGGGCTTCAATCCCTTGAGCGGCATCCACTACGAGAATGGCACCCTCACAGGCAGCAAGTGAACGCGAAACCTCATAGGTAAAGTCCACGTGTCCCGGAGTGTCAATCAAGTGGAAAATATAGGTTTCCCCATCTTTAGCCGTGTAGTTCAACTCGATGGCATTGAGCTTAATAGTGATTCCACGTTCCCGTTCCAGGTCCATGCTATCTAGGAGTTGGGCTTGCATCTCCCGACTAGACACGGTTTCGGTTTTTTCTAAGATTCGATCGGCCAAGGTTGACTTTCCGTGGTCAATATGGGCGATGATCGAGAAGTTCCGAATCTTCTCTTGTCGTTTCTTTAATTCTTCAAAATTTGGCATAATCATCTTCCTAGTAAAATTAATCGTACTCTTCATTATAACAAAAAAGATAGGCCTTTGCCTATCTTAATCCATTATTTTCAAAAATCGCTTCTGCGTTTTATTTCCCTCATAGCCTATTCGTTCGTAAAAAACATGGGCTTCTTTTCGATGAGATGCAGAATTTAAACGAATAAAAGCATAATGGCTGCTTTTGGCAAATTCTTCAACGCGCTCCATCAATTGGCGACCAATCCCACGTCCTTGAGCAGAAGGAAAAACAGCAAGTCCTAAAACATTTAAACCCGAATCGCTATATACACTCTCATAGGCTACTGCTTCGACATAACCAAGAATATTACCTGTTTGCTCCTCTTCATAAACAAAGCAAAAGTGACCCGAGTCTGGCAGATTGAATTTTTCGATCTGAGCCGCCACTTTCTCAAGGGTAGAATCATACCCCAATGCTTGGTGACATAAATCTCTAATTTGACCTGCATCTTTGACTTGAACAGTACGAATCATACTCCAACCTCCATGAATTATCTGCTTTCATATTAGAACTTTTCCCTCAAAAAGTAAAGGAAATGCAAATAAAATTTCAATTAAAAATCTGATTTATATCGAATTCATCTTTTTTCGCATTTATCGGTGATTTCTATTTACTTTTTCGATTTAATTCATTATAATAGAAAAGGTAAATACAAGGAGGTGAGTACGTTGGCCAGAGGTCGTGGAAAAGCAAGCCCTCAAGACAAAGAGGCATTACGGATTATATCGGAAAAAATCAGAGAATTACTGAAAGAACAAGGGAAAAAACAGATCGAATTATCTCGTATTACTGGAATCCCTGCCAGTACCTTGACTGGATATGTAAAAGGAACTTCTCTTCCCGTTCCTGAAAATTTAGAGAAGATTGCAGCCTTTTTCCAGGTAGCCGTTTCTGAAATTGACCCTCGATTGCGCAATGATTTTGTGGTCATTGATTCAGAGATCGAACGATTGTATAAACAGCTCGATGAAGGAAATCAAGAAAATCTTCTTTCTTATGGAAAGAGTCTCTTGACCCATCAAAAAGAAAGACAGAAAATTGAAAAGCAATACCACTCTTATTCTGTCTATGATTCTTTTGCAGCATATCAAAATCAGAAGCAAGCTGATATCGTTTGGTTTGATCAAAAGATTCCTTACGATTTGGCTTTTTGGATTCATACGGACTCCCTTGAGCCCAAATATGAAAAGGGAGCTGTTGTGCTAATCAAGCAAACCTACTACGATCAGGCAGGGGCTATTTATGCCATTGATTTTGATGGGCAAACTTTGATCAAACGTGTCTTTCGTGAGGCCAACGGGGTACGACTCGTTTCCCTCAATAAGAAATATAGTGATCAGATCATTCCACTGGATGAGGAACCTGGTGTGATTGGTAAGGTTATAGATGGCTTTGTTCCTCTCAATTTGGAGGAGATCAAATGATTCAATTAATCGCGATTGACTTGGACGGAACTCTCTTGCATGAAGATAAGTCACTGTCTAAAGGCAATATCGAAGCTCTTCATAAAGCCCATGAAGCAGGCTATGATATTGTGATCTGTACGGGACGTCCCTTAGCGGGTGTCCGTCCTATTTTTGAAGAGATTGGCCTTCCGGATGGCAACTACTATATGATTATCAATAACGGCTGTACAACCTTGTCTACTCAGAATTGGGAAATCATTGGTAAGGAAGAATTAAGCCTTGAGGATATGCACCAGTTGCAAGTATTGACGGAAGATACTGACATCCAGCTGACCTTATTTGACATGGATCACTACTTAGTGGTCGCACCTGAAGCCAGTGAACTGGTTACGATGGATGCGGGCATTGTTAATAGTAAACCGACACCTGTCTCAGAAGAGGATCTGCCCAACCTTGTTCCTATTTTTCAAGCCATGTACGTAGGAGATCCTTCTGCTATTGATGCCTTCCAATCTCAGCACGAGGCTGCGTTAGAAACCGATTTTAACACTGTTCGTTCACAGGATATCTTATTTGAAATCCTTCCAAAAGGTGCGAGCAAGGCATCTGCTCTTCAAGCATTGAGCCAAACATTAGGCTACAGTCGAGACCAGGTTATGGCTCTTGGAGATGCCAATAATGATCTTGAAATGCTTCGTTTTGCTGGCTATAGCGTCGCTATGGGAAATGGCAATGCTGCTGTCAAGGAAATAGCTGACTTCATCACCCTGACCAATGATGAGGATGGCGTAGCCTATGCTATTCACAAATTAATTGAAACTGAAAAAGGAGAATGATTATGAAATACGCAAATCTGTTGGACCGTTTTATTACCTATGTAAAGGTCAACACACGTTCAGACGAAAACTCTACAACCACTCCAAGTACCCAATCACAAGTTGATTTTGCAACCAAGGTCTTGATTCCTGAGATGAAACGCGTGGGTCTTCAAAATGTCTACTACCTACCAAACGGCTATGCCATTGGGACACTTCCAGCTAATGATCCAAGCTTTACACGCAAGATTGGATTTATCTCTCACATGGACACCGCTGACTTCAATGCAGAAAATGTCAATCCACAAATCGTTGAGAATTATGATGGGGGTGTCATTGCTCTAGGGGATTCTGGTTTCACACTGGATCCAGCTGATTTTGCTCATTTGAACAACTACAAGGGACAAACCTTGATCACGACGGACGGTACTACTCTTCTGGGAGCAGATGATAAATCTGGTATAGCTGAAATTATGACGGCTATCGAATATCTGACAGCGCATCCTGAAATCAAACACGGAGAGATCCGTGTCGGCTTTGGTCCAGATGAAGAAATCGGCGTCGGAGCAGATCAATTTGATGCAGAAGATTTTGATGTAGACTTCGCCTATACGGTTGATGGCGGTCCCCTTGGGGAGCTTCAATACGAAACCTTCTCAGCAGCTGGAGCTGAAATCACCTTCAAAGGACGCAATGTCCACCCAGGTACAGCCAAAGGTCAAATGATCAATGCCCTTCAATTGGCCATTGATTTCCATAACAAACTACCTGAAGGAGCACGTCCTGAATTAACCGAAGGCTATGAAGGCTTCTACCACTTGATGAACATTGAAGGAACTGTTGAGGAAGCAAGTGCCAGTTACATCATTCGGGACTTTGAAACTGAAAGCTTTGAGAAACGCAAAGACCTCATGACATCTATTGCGGATCAGATGAATGCAGAACTCGGTAGCGAACGCGTTCTCCTCACCCTCAAAGATCAGTACTACAACATGAAGCAAGTGATTGAAAAAGATATGACGCCGATTACCCTTGCTAAGGAAGTCATGGAAGATCTTGGCATCACTCCAATCATTGAACCGATCCGCGGTGGTACAGATGGGTCTAAAATTTCCTTTATGGGAATTCCTACACCAAACATCTTTGCCGGTGGAGAAAATATGCACGGTCGCTTTGAATACGTTAGCCTCCAAACCATGGAACGCGCTGTTGATACCATTATCGGTATTGTGACCAAAAAATAAGAAACAAAAAGGATTCGGATAGATTGTCCGGATCCTTTATTGTAGGTTAGAAAGCTTGACAATATCTTTTACCTGATCAATGGACTGAATTAAGTTAAGGCTTGTCTCATTGATAGGAAGATAATAGACTTTATCTGCCAAAGATTCTGTAAAAGGACGATTGGTGACTAAGATCACCTGTTGTCCTTTTTCTTTTAACTCTTGTCCCTTCTTTCGTACCTTTTGGTAAAAACTCGGGTCCCGAATTTCTAGATCATCCACCAAGACACACGCAGCATCCAAACCGAATGATTCATTGGTCCCATTTTGGGTCAGATAATAGGCTGCTCCTGCTTTGACCTCATATAAGCCAGCTGATGGCTCAACCGGAAGAAAGGCTGGGCTTGTTGCAACTTCTGCTGCTTTTTCCATCGCTACAAGATTGGCCAAGACCTGCAAATAAATAGGGGATAATTTACTTAAATCCAAGAGTTCCTCAAACTCAAAACCACGTTTCAGAGCCTCTAAGATATAGAAGAGCCGATGGGGCATATGACGAGCAATTTTCTGAATTAATTCATCATCGCTCATTTCTTCAGGAAAGACAGTCAGCAGTTTTTTATCTTTAATGGTTTCTAAGGCCTGTTGGTAAGCTTCATCGATCCTCTTTCCAAATCCATAAACTGCCCCATAAGAGTGAATTTGGGTATTGAGACGAGCATTCTGTGCAGTATCTGAAAAAATCGGGATCTTAAAGAATATATAGTCCAAACTCGGTTCATAGACGGCCTTTAGATCCTGTAATAAGGGGTGAGGCAAATGCTCGAGAGAGCGCCCAAATTGTAGCTGCACGCCTTGCTCAAACAAGGAATAGCCCAATCCCATAGAGGCCATCGAGATACTATCTGAAGCAAATGGATTAACCTCTAAGATGTAGAAGGCATAGCTCATCGGATCCAAGGCAAACTTAATGGAGATGGCTCCTGTCAACTTCAGATACCGACAGATATGAATAGCAGCTTCACGAAGATTTTGAAACTCCCGGTCAGTCAGAGTGATCGCTGGCATGAATTGGTAAGAGTCACTGGAGTGGATCCCGACAGGATCAATGCTTTCAATAGAGGCCGCCAAGTAGTGATTGTCTTCACGATCCCGCATGACTACAAAATCCAGTTCCTTAAAGCCATAGGTCGAAAACTCCAGCAAACACTGCTGACTTGGAGAAACCGAAAGTCCCATTTCTACAGCTTCGCACAGATCATCCAGATTATGAGCAATCTTTCGCCCTTGCCCTTGCTTACTCGCTACGGGCCAGATCATAATAGGAAATTGAATGCCTTCAGAAAACTCGATAGCTTCTCGAACTGAGCTCACCAGTGCCGAAGCCGGTACCTGATAGCCCAGCTCTTGAAAGAGACGTCGTTGATCTGCCTGCTGATAAAAGCTACGGTAGCGTTGGAGGCTTGGTCCGACAATCATGATCGATGCATCTTTGAAAAATCCAGTTTCTTCCAAACGAAACAAGAGATTCAAAATCTGTTTGTCCGCGAAAGCTAAGAGCAAGCGAGATCCAGTATAAGAAAGAAGAGTCGTCCTAAGAGCATCCAGCTTGAGCTTACTAACTACAACTATATCTGCAGCTTCTTGGGTGATAGCATTTTCTTCGCCCAAGTAAAGGACAAGAGCATTCCCATCCTTGGCATTGAGTTTTTGTGCTTCATTTACCGCAGCCAAGAGGCTAATATCCTGATAAGAATCTCCACACAGGAGAAGCAATTTCTGGTTTTGTTTCATCATTCCTTCTCCCTTCTACTTTCGTGAATTTTGGCATCAATCAACTCTAAAAATTCATCGTAAAAATAGAGATTTTCTCTTGGACCTGGACTAGCATCTACTTGGAATTGGACCCCTAAAATTGGTTGGTAACGATGACGAAAAGCTTCAATACTATGGTCATTGACATTTTCATGTGTGACCAATAAATCATGGGGCAGACTGTCCCTCGCTATACTATACAAGTGATTTTGGCTGGTCAACTCAATTTTTCCTGTTGCTATTTCACGAACAGGAATATTCAATCCGAAGTGACCAACTTCCATAGGGGCTAGTTCTGCTCCATAAGCTTGAGCTAACACCTGTGCTCCCAAGCCCATGCCCCAGATCGGAATTTGACCATTTATTTTTTTGATCAAGCGGCAGAGTTTCTTTACCTGATGGGGATCGCCTGGCCCACTGGATAAAATAACCCCATCTGGTTGTTGCTCCATCAGCTCAAAATAAGAGATATCATAGGGATAAACTGTCACATTACAGTCCCTTTGACTCAGCTGGCGTAAGACAGAGTGCTTGACCCCTAGATCAATCAAGGCAATACTCTTTCCAAAACCAGGTACAGCATAGGCTGTTTTGGTCGAGACTTGACGTACTTTGTCTTTTGGAAGGACTGTCGCTCGCAACTGATCCAAGATATGCTCGATCGAATCCCCCTTGTTAATCACAGTCGCTTTCATCCGTCCATACTTGCGGACAATTTTTGCAACCTGGCGGGTATTAATCCCTACAATACCTGGGATTTTTTTTCGCTTTAAGAACTCATCCAAGGTCATCTGCTGCCGCCAATTGCTCGGCATCTCCACCAAATGCTGAACCACTACTGCTAAACAAGTGGGTGTAATGGATTCAGAATCATCCCGATTGATCCCTGCTGCGCCAATAACCGGGAAGGTAAAGGAGAGAATCTGGCCACTAAAAGCCTGATCCGTGAGCAATTCTTGATAACCTGTCATGGCTGTGGTAAAGACCAACTCTCCAGTCACATATAGATCTGCACCAAAGGCTTCTCCTTCAAATACAGTCCCATCCTCTAGGACCAATAATCGTTTCATCGAACCCCTCCCTTCTTTTACACTAATCCAATTTTATCACAGTTCCTCAAAAAAAGGAAAGTCAGATTCCATGTAGCGATCTACTCTGTCCTCTTTCTTTCCTTTCAATGGATTATCAGTTATCTTATTTTGCTTCGCGACCTTTAAGGACGGCTTCAATGATAGCCATACGGACAAAGACACCATTGGTCATTTGTTCTACGATGCGTGATTTAGGAGCTTCTACCAAGTGGTCCGCAATTTCAACGTCACGGTTGACTGGTGCTGGGTGCATCAAGATCGCAGTATCTTTCATACGGTCATAACGTTCTTGTGTCAAACCATGAAGACGGTGGTAGTTTTCTTTAGAGAAGAGTGATTCGTAATCATGACGTTCGTGCTGCACACGCAAGAACATCATCACATCTACTTCTTCAATCACTTCATCGATAGTGACAAAGGTTCCATACTCTTCAAATTCTTCACTTCTCCATTCGTCTGGACCAGCGAAGTAAAGCGTTGCTCCTAAACGTTTCAAGATTTGCATGTTAGATTTTGCCACACGTGAGTGGTCCAAATCTCCAGCGATACAAACTTTCAAGCCATCAAAGTGACCAAATTCTTGATAGATGGTCATCAAATCTAGCAAGCTTTGGCTTGGATGCTGACCTGAACCATCCCCACCATTGACAATTGAAGCTGTAATGGTTGGACTTTCCACTAATTCTTTGTAGTAGTCCACTTCAGGGTGACGGATGACACAGACATCAACTCCAAGAGCAGACATGGTCAAGATGGTATCGTAGAGTGTTTCCCCTTTGTTTACAGAGCTTGTCTTCACATCAAAGTCAAGGAGATCACATCCCAATTTCAACTCTGCTACTTCAAAGGCTTTATGGGTACGAGTTGAAGATTCAAAGAAAAGGTTTGAGACGATATGTTGGTCTTCGTAGGCTACTTTAGCTCCGTTTTTGAACTCAATCCCACGCTTGATCAAAGCCATTACTTCTTCGTTGGTAAGAGTTTCCATTGAGACAAGGTTTTTAAGAGCGATTTGATTTTCAGACATGATGATTCTCCTTTTAGTTTGGATGTAGATGGTTACAAATTAATTAGCTTCTTTGATGAGGACGCGGTCTTGACCGTCTAGCTCCACCATCTCGACAATGATTTCTTCTGACTTACTTGTCGGGATATTTTTCCCAACAAAGTCTGGACGAATCGGTAACTCCCGATGCCCACGGTCGACTAGAACCGCAAGACTTACTCGAGCAGGACGACCGTGACTGACCAGATTGTCAATGGCAGCGCGAATCGTGCGACCTGTATAGAGGACATCATCGATCAAGATGACCTCTCTGTGAGCGATATCAACTGGTAACACTGTCGTATCTTCTGTTGCCTTCATATCATCTCGGAAAGGCTTGGTATCGAGTTCTGCAACAGGAACATCAATTTGCTCCAGCTGAGAGAGGCGTTCTTGGATCCGGCGAGCAATGTAAACACCGCGCGTCTTGATCCCCACCAGCACAATCTGGCTTAAATCTTTGTTTCGTTCAATGATTTCGTAGGTGATGCGGGTAATGGCCCGCTTCATCGTCAAATCATCAACGACTTCTTTGGTTTTCATTCAGTCCTCCTTAGTGGTAAAAGAAAAACCTCCTTTTTCAAGGAGGTTCAGCAAATGAATGGTCTAAGAGGATAGAGTCTCGCCCTATGGTCCTAGCCATTGTTTTTCACAGTCTCCTTGCCTGCCTCACGGGACAGGATTAAAGGATTTATTTAATTGAGATAACTATATCACAGTTTCAAACGACATGCAAGAAAAAACGCAATTTTTTTCAAAAAAATTTAAAAACTGCACTTTTACATGAAAGAACGTTCGGTTTTTACTAAGAAACAGACGATTTTCGCTTGATATTTTTGATCCCATAGAGCACATAGCCCGCTAAAAGGTAGGCGATAAAGATGATCACCACCCATTTGCCCACAAAAGCCCAGCCGTATTTATTGACATTGATAAAGAAATAGGCAAAGGGACTATCTTTAGCACCTGGAATCGGCCACTTAAGAACCAAACCATTGAGAAGAGCAAAAAGCATATAAGCTACAGGAAGCAAGGTCCAAGCCAAAGGATCCAGCTTACGGTATTGCTTGGGCTTATCAATCACTAGAGTGTCAAAGAAGAACATCAAGGGAACAATATAGTGACAGAGGAAGTTTTCCAAGCGGTAAAACTTCTCAGGTGTCGCGATGGGAGCTAGCATAAAGTGGTAGATGACACAGGTGATCATAATGGACATGGTGACCGCCCCCTTTATGCGAAGGTAACCTTGGGTCTGGGTTGATCGACCCCGAAGCATGCGCCAGACCATGTCTCCCATGAAGAACATGACCAACATGTTGGACAAAATAGTGTAATAAAGCATCATCCCAAAACCACCATGCTTGGTCAGTTGCAGATAAACGCCGATGACACTCAAGATAAACAATAGAAAACGATAGCTAAACAATAGTTTGAATTTCATAGTATTCTCCTGAAAGAAAAGGGCTGGGCCCTTCTTCTTATCCTTAGATTTTCTTTACAAATTCTGATTTGAGTTTCATTGCGCCAAAGCCATCAATCTTACAATCGATGTTATGATCGCCTTCGACGATACGGATGTTTTTCACGCGCGTTCCTTGTTTCAAATCTTTTGGTGCCCCCTTGACTTTTAAGTCTTTGATCAAGGTCACGGTATCGCCATCAGCCAATTTATTTCCATTGGCATCGATGGCTACGACACCTTCTTCTTCTACGACTTCAGCTGGGTTCCATTCATAAGCACACTCTGGGCAAACCAAGAGGGCTCCATCTTCATAGACATATTCAGAGTTACATTTTGGACAGTTTGGTAAGTTATTCATTTCTATCTCCTTATTCAAATTAACTTTCATAGTATACCATGAAAGCGAACATTTGACAAATCCTGCTCGACTGTATAAAAAGGAGGCGACTTGGCCTCCTTACATAGATAATATCTTTCAATCTTCTTGCAATTCTTGAATGTCTTGAATCACGCGCACGCCTGCTTGACTCTTCTCGCGCAGTTCAGCTTCAGAGTATGGGAAGGTATTGATCAAGATACTTTGCATGCCGATGCTTTTCGCTACAGCCACATCTGTAGTGAAGTCATTCCCTACCATGACCGTTTTCTCAGGGTTCAACTGGTGTTCTTTGATGACTTCCAAGAGGAACTCTGGCTGAGGTTTGCGAATACCTGCATCTGATGACAAGTAAATGGCATGGAAAAGTTCTCTCAAGCCTACTAAATCAATCTCAGGATTGGTAAATTCTGCTTGGGCATTGGATAAGAGATAGATCCGGCAACCTGCAGCTTTCATATCCTCTAATACTTCTTTCGTGTGAGGATAAAGCTCCAATCGTTTGCGAGAAAGGACACGGAAAGTCCGTGCAATCAAACGTCCCCACTCTTTGAGGTGGGCAACACTGTTTCCACTTGGATGACTTTCTAAATACAATTGCACAAAAATAACCGTCAGATCAATCTCAGGATAGGCAACTTGTTTTTCCTTAGCCAAGTCTTCTTCGGCTTGTTGCACCAACTCTCTATAACGCAGGCGCAGACCTTCTCCTGTGTAACTTGCCCCGTAGGATTGGTAGATCTGAGCCATGGTATCCCATAAGACTGGACTCGACTCATCAGTTTCGATGTCGACTAAAGTTCCATAAAAATCAAAAATATAGTTTTTAAATGCGTACTTGCGCGGATTCATCTCTCACTCCCGTAACAAACATGGTAAAGGTTGCCTTGCAGACATTGGTACCGTCTTGATTGGTAATATCGACATCTACAACACGAGTCGTCCGCCCACTGTGGACACATTCCCCGTGAATGGTCAGAACATCCCCCAGAGCACCTGCTTTCAAGTAATTGATCGAAGACTGCAAGGTTACCCCGTCTACCCCCTGAGAAATCACGACCAAGCCACTAATCTGGTCACACAAGGTAAAGAGATAGCCACCGTGCGCATTTCCATAATAATTGAGAGACGATTCCACGACCTTGGTTGTCACAATGACATGGCCGTCTCTCATCTTTTTAATATCATAATTTTCAAATGCAGCAATCGCATCGAAGTGAAAATCTTTCATCTATTTGCCACCTTTTCTAGCATCTTTTCAACTCCTCTATCATACTACAATTAAGGACTAGATACAAGAAAAGGGGCAGTTCCTTAGAGCTAAAAAAGAACTAGATAGTTCTAGCTCTTTGCTTAAAATCTTAATTTTTCCCAGCCATCGTCTGTCCGTTTGCGGTAATAGTACTCCGATAAATCCGGGTCTTCCATCACTTCCAGTAGAGGAAGCATGTCGTAGGACAAGTCCAACTTTTCTAATTGGTCCTTCTCAACCCAAGAAACTTCTCCTTCATCAGACGATCTGAGCTGGCCGGTGAATTCTGTTGCTTTGTAGCAAAAGACAATATAGCGGCCTCCATCGTCTAGTGGCCAGTCTTTGACTGCGACGAGTTTTGGATCTACGATCGTAAGGCCTGTCTCTTCGTAAACTTCACGAATGACGGATTCTACAAGGCTTTCTCCTTCTTCAATATGGCCTCCAGGAAAGGCATAACCAGCCCAGTGAGTCTTTTCAGGTGAGCGGTATTGAAGGACCACCTTCCCATTTTCAAGATCTTCGACCATGCAAAGATTGCACAGTATAGTAGGCGTTGTACGTGACATATATTTCCTTTCTATGATATTGACAATTAATCAATATAAACTTTTTTCTTTATCTCTTTTTTCATCACAAAGGGATTTACCAGCTCATGGTATTCGTCAAAGGAATCTAAAAGGGAACCTCTCTGAAAGACAATTGACTTCTCTTTTAAATAATACTCCGAGTGAATCGTTACCGAACCATGACCATCGAAGCTAAGGACCAACTCAATGAAAAATACTAGAATCAGCATAGCAAAGAGACTCAAAAGAACACTAACAAGATTCTTCCAATTTGTAGCATGATTTCGATAGAAGCGATACCAGCTGTGACTAAAAGCCGTCACAGCTCCAAGATACAGCCAAGGATTCCACAGAAGCGGCGTAAATGCGTAGCCATAGAAACCTAAAAGGACGTTAGCAAACATGAAAGTCAGTAAAAGAATATAAACAATTTGAAATACTTTTATGAGTTTAATCATTCCTTATTTCTCTTCTTTTTCCTCAATTTTATTATGAACAAGATCAAGGCCGCTATAATGAAGAATATCGCATAGGTCACGATAGGAAACCAGATGTATTTCAGATTCAAAGTGTAAAGCGGTGGAATATAATCTCCCATGCGTCGCCCTTTGATCCCAAACCCAATATGCACAACAGACGTAATTGCATTCACGTACAAAAAGACGGTTGCGAAATATTCAATGGAAGCTCGGTCTTCTTTCTGCACTCGAAAGACATTAAAATACAATCCATTCAGCACTAAATATAGATTCATGAATAAGGGAAATAGATAATTAAAATCACGGTAAGTCCTTGGGATTAGATGATTGTCAAAAAGAAAGACACCTAGGGCCGCTCCCATTGCCAAAAACATGAAAAAATCTAAAAGCATACCAATACCTGAATGCTTTTCAAGCCACAGGTTTAAGCGATCTAACCAGCTTCTTTTACTCTTTATTCTATTTTGATGGTTGACCTTCTTTACAGTATTTTTCTTCTGCTTCATTACCCTCATTTCCTAACGTTAAGGATTTACTCAGAGTTTTTTCACTTCTGCTGCTACCTTTCGGAGATGCTGTTCCCGCATACTAGCGGTATTCACATCCCGTCCGACTTCTCCAAAGATGCAGACACGCTTGGTTTTGATCCCACAGTGGTTCAAGACGGCATTTTTCAAAACAGAGATACCATAACTATCCGGAATGTTGAGAGAACCTGAAAAGATCTTGTACCACCAAGTAGGCGCCATGGAGGTCGCATAGATACTAGCTGTTTTACCTTTAAGCAACTTCTTAAATTGCTTGCCTCTAAGGTAATTCCAGATGAAGCTTCCTTGATCATTGGCCGAGTATGCAATCCCCGGTGTAAAGACCCTATCGATCCAGCCCTTCATGAGGCTCGGCATACTACTCCACCAGATGGGATAGACAAAGATCAGGTGATCCGCCCACTGGATCCATTCTTGTGAACGAAGGATAAAGGGATCTTCCTCCATCCGTTTTCGATAGCCGTAGCGAAGAACTGGATCAAAGTCCTCTTCATTGAGATTGATCACTTTAAGCTCGTGGCGATTTGAGTCAATAGTTTCGACAATGGTTTGAAAAATAGCCTGACAGTAACTTTCCTTATCCGGATGCCCGTTGATGACTAGAATTTTCATTCGTCTTCTCCTTCATTTCTTTGGTTCATTCTATCTCTTTTATTTTTTACTAGATTAATTGATAATGGTTCAAAGATTGATAGATACGTCCTTTAGGAATTTTTATTTGAAGAACACATCATCCGCAATTCCTTAACAGGTTTTCCAAGTTTAATTATTTGTTCTTGGCCATCAAAAGTAAAACCCATTTTTTGATAGAAAGCAATGGCTCGCTTATTATCTTTCAATACCCATAAATAAATTTCAGAGAATTGATCAAGAGCAACAAATGCAGCATGCATTAACTGTTCACTCACACCTTTTCCATAGTAATCTTTTAAAACATATAGGGCAATGATTTCACCAGCTTGAATGGCTTCATCACGAAAATTTCCATAGCTAATAAATCCAACGACCTTCTTTCCATCCATCGCAATCAAGGTATTTTCTGGATATTTTTGACTAAAGAAACGACATCTATCTAATGTCATCGTCTCCTGAAATTCTGCAGGCAAAAGGTCGTCATAAGCCTCTCTCCACGTATGCCAGTGAACGAGGGACTTGCCTTCTATCTCTTCAGGAGTTTCCATCTGTTTGACAGTGATGACCATTTGCTTCCTCCCATTCTTCTCTCAAAATGCCGTATTTAACACTATCATAATAAACACCTTGATAATAACGAACTTTTGGAATATGAGCTTCTTTTTTCATTCTTAATTTTTCAGCCAATTTCATCATACCAAAATTTCCTGACCAAGTTGTTAAACCAAGATGCTCCAACTCCAAGTAATCCTGAAATGTCCGATCTATCCACTGTAGCATAGCAGCTTTTCCAATTCCAGAGTTCCAAAATTTGTTATCATAAATACAAATTCCCAATTCCATCCATCTTGTTTCTTTACATATCCAGTAGCGCGAAACAGTCCCAACTAGTTTATCATCAACAAAAATACCAAGACGATTTGAGTTGTTTAGAGTGGATTCTAATTTTTGTAGTTTAAATTCTTGAAAATTAGGAAAATACTGATAATCGTCATAATAGGGAGCGTCATACTGCTTCCAAATTGGATTAGATTGTGAATAAGCAATTTCCCACAAAGGCACCAAATCTTCTTCTATTAGTTTTCTTAAATCGATCATATTTATCCCTCAATCCAAGGCCTTGACTTCCAACATCATATCGCGGATCTGTGCTGCCAATTCGAAATCAAGCACTTCGACGGCTTCTTGCATTTGGCCTTGCAGTTTCTTGACCAGTTCCTTACGCTCTTGGCGGTTGAGACTGGTGATATCCACTTCCTTGTCTTCTTCCTTGGCCACAGCCTTGGTAACAGAGATCAGGTCACGGATTTCCTTCTTGATGGTTTGTGGCACAATGCCATGCTCTTCATTATAGGCCATCTGAATCTGACGACGGCGGGCCGTTTCATCGATGGCTTTTTGCATAGACTGGGTCATGGTGTCCGCATACATGATGACGTGACCCTCACTATTACGGGCTGCACGGCCAATGGTCTGAATGAGTCCTCGCTCATTACGGAGGAAACCTTCCTTATCCGCATCAAGGATAGCAACTAGACTGACTTCTGGTACGTCAATCCCTTCACGAAGAAGGTTGATCCCGACCAAGACATCAAAAACGCCAAGACGCAAATCACGAATAATCTCCGTTCGCTCCAAGGTCTTAATATCCGAGTGCATGTATTTGACCTTGACACCCATTTCTTTGAAGTAGTCGGTCAAGTCTTCTGCCATCTTCTTGGTCAGGGTGGTGACAAAGGTCCGCTCTCCACGTTCTACACGCGCATTGATCTCACCCAAGAGATCGTCCATTTGTCCCATAGTCGGACGCACTTCGACCTCAGGATCGAGTAGACCTGTCGGACGAATGATCTGCTCAATGACAGTATCCGTTTGCTCCATCTCATAGTCGCCTGGTGTCGCAGACACATAGACAATCTGGTGGACATGGCTTTCAAACTCCTCCCGACGCAGTGGACGGTTGTCCAAGGCCGACGGCAAACGGAAGCCATAGTTGACCAACATCTCCTTGCGTGAGCGGTCACCATTGTACATACCCTTGATTTGTCCCATGGTCATGTGGCTTTCATCGATCATGATGAGGAAATCTTCTGGGAAGAAGTCAAGAAGGGTGTAGGGTGGCTCTCCTTCACTCCGTCCGTCCATATGACGAGAGTAGTTTTCCACCCCATTAGTGTAGCCCATCTCTCGCAACATTTCGATGTCATACTCTGTCCGTTGTTTCAAGCGTTGGGCTTCCAAGAGCTTACCTTCTTTTTCAAAGACTTTTAACTGCTCTTCTAGTTCCGCCTGAATCTTGGCGATGGCCACTTCCATATGGTCATCATTGGTCACGAAGTGAGTGGCTGGGAAAATTGCCAAGTGGTCCACATTTCCCAGAACCTGGCCTGTCAAAGCTTCAATCTCCCGAATCCGCTCAATCTCGTCCCCGAAAAACTCCACCCGGAAGGCATGTTCATCACGCGAAGCTGGGAAAATCTCGACCACATCTCCACGAACACGGAATTTCCCCCGTTGAAAGTCGATGTCATTGCGCTCAAACTGGATGTCCACCAGGTCATTGAGCAGTTTATCACGAGAAATCTCCAGACCTGGACGCAGGCTCACCACGCTATCGGCATATTCCTTCGGCGAACCCAACCCATAGATACACGAAACAGACGCGACTACAATGACGTCATTTCGTTCTAAAAGAGCGGAGGTTGCTGAGTGACGAAGCTTGTCAATCTCATCATTGACCGAGCTATCTTTCTCGATATAAGTATCGCTCGATGGCACATAGGCTTCTGGCTGGTAGTAATCGTAGTAAGAGACGAAATACTCGACCGCATTCTCTGGAAAGAATTCCTTGAACTCCCCATAGAGCTGTCCCGCCAGCGTTTTATTGTGGGCGATGACCAAGGTCGGCTTATTGACCTGGGCAATGACCTGGCTCATGGTATAGGTCTTCCCCGTACCAGTTGCCCCCATCAAGATTTGGGCCTTCTCGCCTCCCTCGATGTTATCCACCAACTGCTCGATGGCCTGCGGTTGGTCCCCAGACGGTTGGTATTTGGATACTAGTTTAAATTTGTTATCTGTAATTCGATTAATCATCTCTTTGTCCTCACATATATAGACCTTATTTTACCATAAATCACCAGAATTCTCTGAGATGAGGAATGAAGAGAGAAACAACATGTTACAGAACGATCCATTAAATTGGTACATGAGCGAATTACAATCTAATTAATTGGACACGCATTAGCATAAAAACTAAACAAGACTCTCGCAATTACTTCGGAAGTCTTGTCTTTTATTCTAAAACCATGAAATACGTAATAAACATCAATGTCATTGATTTACAAAATTAGCAAGGTTTGCTCATCAGTATCATTTTTATTTACTACTTAACTTCTTGATTCCTTACCAAGAAGTAGAGTGTTGCTCCAAGTAAACATACCAGTCCAATAACGTAAATACAGAGTTGCAGATAGGAAGCTCTCCCTAATATTGTATCCGCAACAATATTATAAAATAGATAACTAGTCAATGGTTCCACTACTCTTTCTATGAATGGTTGTACCAAAATAGGAAATAGCAGCAAAATAGCTAAACTCCCCATTGGACTTTTGAAAAAATAACTTAAGAAGTAAGAAATCAAAAAGTATTGGATGGAGCCAAACAAATAGAAACTGAAGATTTCTAAACTGACACCATTTTCGCTCCTATAAAATTGAAACCATATAAGCAGTACAATGAAATACAAGGTTGATTGTAGTACTACATCAAATAACTCTATGAACAGGATCCTAATTGAACTTAAGATCCTTTTTCCACTTACCAAGTAAACTAGCTTTGTTTCGTGTGATTGTAACTCAACAAATGCATTAACACACCCAATACCAACAGAGAGCATTGATGCAAAAACAAGAGCTTGCTTTAAAGATAATTCTACAATTGCACCATTAATTGCAACTGGTAACACACCCAATAGACACACAAAACCTATTAAAAGAGACTGTATGCCTATCTGGTACTTTACGGGTTTTAAACTATATTTTTTGACGATAAGACTGAAAAATACTTTTGCCATTCTTCCTCCCCATTCGAATCTTTTCTACAACCATTATGAACACCAAGAACAAGATCCCTTCTACTATTAAAAGTGTAATTCCATACAATTGGCTCGTTTGAGTCCCTTCAATTCGACCAAATGCAAATGACTTTGCTCCAATCAAAGGCAATAGATTTTCTATTTTAGAGGAAATTCCTCTTAGAATACCTGATAAACTGATAACCAATAATAAAACATCTGCAATTAATGCAGTCATTGATTTTTTCGTTACGATTACGAAAAGTAAAGCTAATAAAGTAAGAACGATTGCAAATATCATAACTCTTACCGTGACATCTAAAAACAATGTCAATTCTAAAAAATTCTTTAGAGTTGAATCTAGAAAAACGAATAAAATAACAACGTTTACTATAGAAAATATTAAAGTAGAGAGTAACGATAGGACAATCGAACTTGCAATAAACCCAGTAAGACGAACTTTCCAGTTAGGAATCAATAACTGGCTAAAATAATCATCACCAAATTGGTAATGGGTTGAATAAACAAGCGAAACCAAGATTGGCAAGAAAATGACACTTGCTTGGTAGGGGGAGGATAAGAGGGCATCCCTGACTGTATAAACTGGATTCGATGATAACATGGACGGATCAAGGTTAACTGCTTGGCCATTTCCTTCTACTAAGGCATTTATCACCTGGATATTTTGAATTGTAAAAAATATGCTGACTCCCAAAATAAGAAAAAAAGTGAATTTAAAAGTAGGTAAACTACAATATTTATAGAGATCACTAAAAAAGGAACGCTTCAACATATTATTCACCTTCTTTCCCTTCGAGTGACTTAAAATATGCTTCCTCAAAAGAGCCAAACTGTTTCAAAATATCCTTTGTAGAAGCATCAATAACAATTTTGCCATTAGAAATACCAACCAAATGATCTACAGTTAATTCTAACTCACTCATATAATGACTTGTCATTAAGACAGTTTTACCTTCATTGACAAAAGATTGTAAAAAATTACGTACCCAGCGAATTCCTTCTGGATCTAGTCCATTGATTGGTTCATCTAAAATTAAGATGTCAGGATTTGCTAATAAGGCTGTTGCTAAACCAAGACGTTGCTTCATTCCTAATGAATAGTCTTTTACTTTTTTATTTTTAGCTTCACTTAACCCCACCAACTCTAAACATTCCTTGCACCTATTTCTATCAACCCCACAAGCCAAGCCAATCCAACGAAGATGCTGAAATCCTGTTCTGGTTGGGTAAGGTTGGCAACTGTCAAGGAACGATCCAACAATACAAAAAGGATTATCTCCCAATTGAGAGTATTTTTTGCCATCGATCAACGTCATTCCCATTTGACTATTTTCTAATCCAAGTAAAATTCTGATTAAAGTTGATTTTCCAGATCCATTCGGTCCAATCAATCCAGTAATCTCACCTTTCTTAGCTTTGAAAGACACGTTTTGAAGGACAATTTTATTATTATATTCCTTATGTAGCTTTTGAATTGTTATCATTCATTCTTTTTCCCTTCTGACTTTTAGTGAAATTCCACCTTCACTTGGAGCAAGTATAACAGGAGAAAATCAGGAAATTCTCAGAATAATTATTTTTTTTATTTTCAACAAATTACATTCTATATTTGCTATAATATGCTCATATAATTGGAGGAACTATGAAGTATAAAATTTTAGCCATTGACGATGATGAAAAAATCTTACGATTAATAGGGAATGCATTAGAAGCAAACAACTTTCACGTGGAAACTCGTAAAAATATAGAGGAGATCAATATCTGTGACTTTACTGGATTTGATCTAATTTTACTTGACGTCATGATGCCTATTTCTGGTATAGAAATTTGTCGTTCCATTCGTTCACAAATTGCTACTCCAATCTTATTTCTAACCGCTAAAGATTTTGAAGAAGATTTATTAAAAGGAATACAAGCCGGAGCCGATGATTACATCACAAAACCATTCAGCATTAAAGAATTGATTGCAAGAATTCAAATGCATCTTCGTAGAGAAGAAAGATCACACCATTCCTCTAAAGAAGAGATGGAGTCAAATATAACTTTTTATCGAGATAGTCAAGAAGTTTATTATCATTCAAAGAGAATTTCATTAACTAAGCGAGAGTTTGATTTACTTTATCTTTTAGCTAAAAATGAGAACCGAATATTTAGCGTAGAGGAACTTTACGATTACCTCTATCCCGTAAGCTCTGATGCTCAACTACGGTCAATCACTGAATACATCTATCAAATTAGACAAAAATTCAAGGCTCATCAAATTGATCCTATCAAAACAGTATGGGGAGGAGGATACAAATGGAAAAAGAATTGACAATCAAGCAACTCATTAAGCGTACCTACCTTAAAATCATTTGGCAATTTCTTCTATGTCTGATACTTTTTTACATAGTTCCAGCTCTTCTATCTTCTGTATCTGGAATAAATGAGAGAAATGCCAATCGCTTTGCTTTATTTTTTAGCGTCAGTTCTTGGATTTATCTTTGCATCATTTTGATTTTTATCATTGTAATAAATATTAGACAATTATTAACCAAGATTCAAAAAGAAATGAACATGGTTTATCATAGTGGTCTATATTTCACCAAAAATGAACATCACCATTTGCAGATTAAAGAATTCATTGAAACAAATGAACTAATCGAAAAAATGCAATCTGATATAAAAAATAGGATTGAACATGAAAAAGAACAAAAAAAAGAACTCATGTTTCAAGTATCTAGCGCTGCACATGATCTTCGTAGCCCTCTAACTGTCATCAGAGGAAATGCTGAATTCCTACAATCTACCAAGCAAACACCTCAAACAATGGAATGTCTAAAAGATCTTGAGCAAGCAAGTATTCAATTAAACGATTATTTCAACCACTTCATCCAATACTCCAAAACCTTTTACGACCATGATATTCAACTTGAAAATATATCGATTCAACAAGTAACTCATCAATTGAAGGAATATATCACACCTTTACTCCCGAGAAATACACATTTTGTTTTTAATAACACAGTAACTTCATCGGCACAAATTGCTATTCATTCCAATTTATTTTTTCGAGCAATCACAAATGTTATTAATAATGCAATACAACATCAAAAAGATAATGATGCAAAGATCCAGCTAACAATGTCACAAGAAAATAATCGATTAGTTCTAACCATATGGAATAATCAATCTACTTTTTCAAAAAATATATTACAGAATGCTGGAAATCTTTTCTATAAAGATGACCAAGCAAGAACATCCTCTCAAGAAAGTCACTATGGACTTGGTTTATCTTTCGTAAAACGCGTCATGAAACTTCATAATGGAACGATGCATTTAGAAAATATTCATGATGGTGCACAAGTCAAGCTAATCATTCCCATTATTATATAGAAAAAGCCGAACTCATCAATATGTGTTCGACTCAGAATACAGACAAACGTCATTTTTGGTGTTTGTCTTTTTCATATATGACTTTCAGACATTACACAGAAGTTAGTCATTAAACTCTTTCTTTCCTCTCCCCTAAACGATAAACAATCACGACGGATACTAGAAGAACCAGAGTTGTGATGATCGATCCTTCCGCTCCAAATTCCCCTCCAGTCAACCAGTCAGGTCCTGACCCCATGGTAAAGGTAAAGATAGAGGCATCTGCCCCCGTCCCACTGACTTGAAAACCAAGGAGATTGCCTTGTACATAGTTCCAGGTGCCGTGTTGGGCGACCACTAGCCAAATACTATCCGTATAGATAAAAAGCAGAGCAGCCAGCACTCCATCGAGGATGATATTCAGAACGGATAAGAAGGTCACTCCTGCATTTCCCAGATGAAGAATGCCAAAGAGACTACTAGAAATCCCGATTGCTAAGGGAAGATTGGTTCTTGCAGCAATCCGAGTCAGGAGCCAACCCCGCGTCGCTACTTCTTCTGTCCCACCTTGAAGGAGCCAAAATGGGAATAAACCTAGAATAAAGAGGATGGGTTCTAAACTTAATTCATTCAGTTCAAAAGACCCAATTCCACTTACTTGGTAGACAAGGGCAATCACACCCATTTGAAGCAGTGAAATCAAGATTCCCCAACCTAGATACTTTAGCCAGTTCTTTTTTACAAAACCTAAAGTCGATAAGGGATTCTTCTCAATGAACTTCACCCAAAAAATAAAGAGTAAGAGAATAAATACAAAACTGAAGAGCTCATAATAGAGAATATAATGGTAGAAAAACTCTTGAATACTTGCAACCCCATTTCCTGGTGAGAAGAACTCTGTTAGAGTACCTATTGCAATGGAAAATGGTCCCACCAATTCACTACTGATCCATAGTCCTCCTTCTATAAAGAAGGAAGCTAAAAACACGTAGAATAGTGTAGAAACGAAAACTGGCACAGAAGCTTTCGTTTTGATACCTTGAATGATCATCCCTTTCTTCATCTAATAACCTCCATTTATCTGATAGGTCCATTGTAGCAAAGAAAATCCAGACCTGCAACACCACTTCATGTCAGAAAACCTAACATCGAAAGTTGATTTTTCTTGCTGAACTGATACTTTTCTGATATAATAGCTTTTATAGAAAAACATAAGATCATTCATACTCTATTTGGTATGAATGTTTTGTTTTTTCAGGCCATCCTTTGGTCAATGCACTCATGGGTCAAACACCCAAAGAGAAATGAAGAAAAAGGAGACAGAAATGAAGAAAAAATTACTAGCCTATTTGCTTTTCTTATTTCCACTGGTAGCATTCGCTGGTCATGCTCATGCTGAGACGATCAAGGTCGTTTTCGACACAGCTTATGCTCCGTTTGAATTTAAGGATTCAGATCAAATCTATAAAGGAATTGACGTAGAAATCTTGGACAAGGTCGCTGAAATCAATGGCTGGGATTTAGATAAATCCTTCCCTGGATTTGATGCTGCAGTTAATGCTGTCCAAGCTGGTCAAGCGGATGCCATTATGGCCGGAATGACCAAAACAACTGAACGTGAAAAAGTCTTCACCATGTCTGATACTTACTACGATACAAAGGTTGTCATTGCAACTACAAAAGCCGACAAAATCACGAAGTACAGCCAATTAAAAGGGAAGACAGTCGGTGTCAAAAACGGTACTGCAGCCCAACGCTTCCTCGACAAAAACAAGGACAAATACGGCTACAAGATCAAGACTTTTGATACGGGTGATCTCATGTACAACAGTTTATCAACTGGTGCAGTGGATGCAGTCATGGATGATCAACCCGTCATTCAATATGCCATCCAAAAGGGTCAGGACCTAGCGATAAATATGGACGGGGAAGCAGTCGGTGGCTTTGCCTTTGGTGTTAAAAAAGGTGGAAATCATGAAAAGTTGATCACTGAATTTAACAAGGCCCTCGCTCAAATGAAAGCTGATGGAACACTTGATGAGATCATCAAGAAATGGACCGGTGAAAGCCAATCAACTGCTAACAGTGCTGTTCCAACAACAACTACTCCTGCTGGACAAAAAGCAACGCCTAAAAAGTCAAAATATGTAATTTCAAGTGACTCATCTTTTGCACCATTCGTTTTCCAGAATGGGAAAAATAAGTATACAGGGATCGATATGGACTTGATCAAGGCCATTGCCAAAGACCAAGGATTTACCATTGAAATTGATAACCCTGGATTTGACGCTGCGGTAAGTGATGTCCAATCTGGTCATGCGCAAGGAATGATCGCAGGGATGACCGTGACCGATGCTCGGAAAGAAACATTTGATTTTTCTGAACCATATTATACTGCTAACTCTATTCTTGCAGTCCAAGAAGATAGTAAGATTGATTCTTACGATGACTTAAAAGGTAAGACGGTCGGTGTTAAAAACGGAACTGCATCGCAGACCTTCCTTGAAAAGAATAAAAATAAATATGGCTACAAGATCAAAACTTTCTCTGACGGGGCTTCTATGTACGACAGCTTGAACTCAGGTTCTGTCGCTGCGATTATGGATGACGAACCCGTCATCAAATACGCTATTAAACAAGGACGTAAATTCAAAACACCTATCGAAGGAACTCCAAGTGGTCAACTAGCATTTGCCGTTAAAAAAGGTGAAAATCCTGAATTGATCGAGATGTTCAATAACGGTCTTGCAAACTTAAAGAAAAATGGCCAATACCAAAAGATTCTCGATAAATATCTTAAGTCAGATAGCAAATCAAGTACTTCAAGTACAACAGCAGATGAAACAACGATCTGGGGCTTACTTCAAAACAACTACAAACAATTGTTAAGTGGTTTGGGTGTAACCCTTGCCCTTGCACTTCTCTCTTTCGCGATTGCTATGGTGATCGGTGTTATCTTTGGGATGTTTAGTGTTAGCCCTTATAAGTGGCTCCGCTGGACAGCAGAAATCTTTGTCGATGTTATTCGTGGGATCCCACTCATGATCCTCGCTGCCTTCATCTTCTGGGGAATTCCAAACTTGATTGAATCGGTCACAGGTCATCAATCCCCAATCAACGACTTTGTCGCAGGTACCATCGCCCTCTCTCTCAATGCTGCTGCCTATATCGCAGAAATTGTTCGTGGGGGGATCCAAGCTGTACCGATTGGACAGATGGAAGCCAGCCGAAGCCTTGGGATCTCTTATGGCAAGACCATGCGCAAGATCATCTTGCCACAAGCAACCAAACTCATGCTTCCAAACTTTGTTAACCAATTCGTCATTGCCCTGAAAGATACGACTATTGTGTCTGCAATCGGATTGGTAGAACTCTTCCAAACTGGTAAGATCATCATTGCTCGAAACTACCAAAGTTTCAAGATGTATGCTATCCTTGCCGTCTTCTACCTCGTGATTATCACCTTGCTAACACGATTTGCAAAAAAATTAGAAAAGAAGGTTAACTAATGGCTAAATTAAAAATTGATGTCCATGACCTCCACAAATACTATGGTGAAAATGAGGTCTTAAAAGGAATCTCAACGAAATTCTACGAAGGGGATGTGGTCTGTATTATCGGACCGTCCGGTTCTGGTAAATCTACTTTCCTTCGGAGTCTCAATCTCCTCGAAGAAGTTACAAAAGGTCAAATTACCGTAAATGGATATGATCTAACCGATCCAAAAACCAATGTTGATTTGGTCCGTGAAAATATTGGGATGGTTTTCCAACACTTCAACCTCTTCCCTCACATGAGCGTCCTAGAAAACATTATGTTTGCGCCAGTAGAGCACAAACTGATGACTCGCGAAGAAGCTCAAAAAGTCGGGATGGAATTATTAGAAAAAGTTGGTCTCGCAGATAAAGCCGATGCCAATCCAAACAGCCTTTCCGGTGGTCAAAAACAACGTGTGGCCATTGCCCGTGGACTCGCCATGAATCCAGATATTATGCTCTTTGACGAACCGACTTCTGCCCTTGACCCTGAGATGGTTGGAGATGTATTGAACGTTATGAAGGACTTGGCCAAGCAAGGGATGACCATGATTATCGTCACCCACGAGATGGGATTTGCCCGCCAAGTGGCCAACCGCGTCATCTTCACCGCAGATGGTGAATTCCTCGAAGACGGCAAACCAGACCAAATTTTCGATAACCCCCAACACCCACGTTTGAAAGAATTCTTGGATAAGGTTTTAAACGTTTAATTGAGATAAAAACGAGTGGTTCCTGAAGCATCTAGCAAAATTGCTAGATGCTTTTTTTAGACTAAAAAAGCATTTTCAAACCTGAAAATGCTTAGAATGTGGACTAACTATTTTAAAATAAAATAAGTAAAACGTTTCTAAAAGGAACAACAATGATTTTCAATTTTTAAAATGAATCAAGAAAATATTGAAACTTTCCGCTGTGAGAAAAGTGCTAGAAACAAATCAGTTTCTAGCACTCGGGAGTTTTGAAACTTTAGGTTCAAAACTAAGTCATGGAACTTCGTAGAAGTTCGCTGACTTCCGTACTCACCTAAGGAAAGTTTTGAATATGTCTTTATCTTCAATCTAAGCATTTTCAAATCTGAAAATGCTTTTCATGTTAACGAATCTGTTGCTGAGCTGTTTGCATCTTGTAGTAAACACCTTGTGCTTGCATTAGCTCTTCATGAGTGCCATGCTCGACAATATCGCCATCCACCATGACAAGGATCATATCGGCATTTTGAATGGTCGATAAGCGGTGGGCGATGATAAAGCTGGTCCGTCCCTTCATGAGTTGATGAAAGGCATCTTGAATCAAGGCCTCAGTCCGAGTATCAATGGACGATGTCGCTTCATCCAAGATCAAAATCTTAGGAACGGAAAGGAAAACACGCGCAATCGTTAAGAGCTGACGTTGTCCTTGAGACAAAGACTCTCCAGCATCTGAAAGATAAGTATCATACCCTTGTGGCAACTGCCTGATAAAGAAATCCGCATTGGCCGCTTTGGCTGCTTCTATCACTTCTTCTCTGGTCGCATCTGGACGAGAAAAAGCGATATTTTCATGAATCGTCCCGACCTTGAGCCAGGTTTCTTGTAGAACCATACCAAACTGTTGGCGGTAGGAAGCACGGGTGTAGTCCGTAATCGGCACCCCATCAATCGTAATCATCCCAGAGTTCACAGGGTAGAAACGCATGAGTAGATTGATCAAGGTCGACTTCCCTGCTCCTGTAGGCCCTACAATCGCTACCTTACTAGCGGCTGGAACCTGAATGGTTAAATCTTTGATCAAGGTCCTCCCTAAATCATAGCCAAATGCGACGTGCTCAAAACCTATCGCTCCTTTGACATCCTGAGTTTCTTTAACACGATGTCCCGTCTCTTCGATCTCAACTTGATCCAATACGCTGTACAGGCGCTCTGCGCAGGCAAGAGCACTTTGGAGTTCTGACAAGACAGAAGAAATATCATTAAAGGGTTTGGTGTATTGGTTGACATAATTGAGGAAGGTCACTAATTGACCGACAGTAAAGTGAGATCCCGAAATAATCCGTACGGCTCCAAATCCAGCCACTACCGCATAAATCAAGGCATTCACAAAGCGAGTTGCAGGATTGACCGTTGAAGAATAAAAGACAGCAGATTGGGAATACTTGGCATAGCTTTCATTCGTTCCTTTAAAAGCCTTACGGAATTGATCCTGAGCGTTAAAGGACTGGATTAAACTTTCCTGGGTCAAAGACTCTTCGATCAACTGAGTTTGCAGGCCACGCGCCTTGGTTTGTGCTTGGAAAAGCGTATAGGAGCGCTTGGCAATGAAACGAGCAGTCAAGAGAGACAATGGGGTCAATACCAGAACTGCTACCATCATAAAGAAATCTAATCCTGCCATGGTCACGATGGTGACAAGAATGGTTAAGAGGCCCACAAAGAACTGGTTAAAGACCATGAGAAGACCGCTATTAAGTTGCTCTACATCGGTTGTTAAACGACTGACGAAATCCCCACTTCCTTGCTTGTCCAGATAAGACAAGGGCAAGCGATGCACTTTTTCCATTACTTTTTCTCTTAGGGTTTGGCTAAACCGATAGACCAATTGATTGTAGAGAAGAGGATTGATCCATTGGATCAAGGTATTGGCCACAATGACTAGAAGCATCTGGATCAAAACAGGCCATAAGACTTTCATCCCTTGAGGATTCATGACCAAGTCAACCGCATGTCCGATCAGGATCGGTAACCAAACCGTTAAGCCAACTTGAACGATAGTTCCAATACTGGCTAGAATCAGGAGCCCGGGATGGTCAGCAAAATCTCTAAAGAGACGTTTTAAATAACTGGAACGTTTTTGACTCATGCTTCCTCCCTCCCGTGTTGTGATTTGTGAATCTCTTGATAAATCTCATTCGTGGACAAGAGGAAATCATGATTTCCCAGTCCAACTTGATGTCCCTTATTCAAGACCAAAATCTGATCAGCCGACTTGAGACTATTGGTTCGTTGAGATACTAGGATCAAACTTGTATTACGCAATTCTTCTTTAATCGATTTTAAGAGACGAGCCTCCGTCAAATAATCCAAGGCAGAAGTCGAATCATCCAAAACCAAGAAAGGGGCCTTTTTCAAAAGAGCACGCGCAATGGTCAACCGCTGGCGTTGGCCACCTGAAAAATTTCGACCAAAGGCTTCAACCGGCTCATCCAGCTGTCCTTCTTTTTCACGGACAAAATCAGCCGCCTGAGCCGTTTCTAGTGCCCACCACAAATCATCCTCCGACACATTTTCTTCCATTCCTAGTAAGAGATTCGAGCGAATGGTCCCTCTAAAGAGCTCTGCCTTCTGTGGGACTACAGCTATCCACTCCCGCCATTCCTTGAGAGTTCTAGGAGAGTGACCTTGATGATAGAGGGCTAATTTTCCCTGACTAACAGCATACAAATGACTCAATAACTGAACAAGGGTGGACTTCCCAGATCCTGTACCACCGATAATTCCCAGCATCTGTCCTTGGTCAAGATCAAAGGAAATTCCCTCTAGGGCTGGGCTTGAAGCCGTTGGATAGGTGAAAGAAACTTCCTCTGCACTGATCGCTTCTTGTTCTCTTGCGGTTTCCTCTGTCAAAGCTTCTAGGAGGTCTTCTTCTTTCAAATCAAAGATCTCTTGTACCCGCTTGGCTGAAATATAGCTGACATTTAAAGACGTGACCAGCATAGCCAGCTTGATCAATTCTGTTAAAATTTGCAATAAATAATTGACCAAAGCGACCAACATTCCTTGAGTCAGAAGACCAGCAGAGATAGTCAACTGTCCCTGCCAAATAACACAGACTAAGGTCGTATTGACCACAAGGAAGGTCAAGGGACTCACCAAACTAGACCAGATACCAGCGCGAATTTGCCAGACTTTGTAGTCCTGATTGACCTCTCTAAAATCTTCTAATTCACTAGCCTGTTGTCCAAAGGCCCGAATCACTCGCATCCCTTGAAATTGCTGACGAGTTACTGTGACCATTCGGTCTGTGATTTTCCGAATCTTAGCAAAGAGCGGATTGACAATCCGAGACATGATAACAATAATCAGGGTTAAAATCGCCACCATCCCCAAAAACCAAAGAGTTAGTTTAGGACTGATGGTGAAGGCCATGATGATAGAGCCAAAGACAATGATCGGCGCCCTCAAAAAGAGGCGCAAGAAGAGATTGATCCCAACCTGGATTTGATAAGTATCAGAAGTCAGACGGGTTACCAAACTAGAAGTACCGATTTTATCGCGCTTGTCCTTTGGAAGGGACAAGATCTTATCATACAAATCCTTGGTCATCTCACGGGTAAATCCGACAGCTGCTTTAGATGAAAAATACTGAGCCGTAATAGCAACGACGACACCAAGGCTAGCAAATAAAAATAAAGCACCGACCATCATCACAACTCCGCTCGTTTCCTTTTTCGGAATGACCTGATCGACCAAGTGGACCATGATTAAGGGGACACATAATTCAAAAATGGCTTCTAATAGTTTGAACACAGGACCTAATATAGTCTCTTTTAGATAGCCCTTAAAATACTTCAATAAAGATTTCATACTACTCGATTCTAATTGTAAGAGATGTACCTATTTTATCACAATTTTTAAAGATAAAAAAACTCTCCCTGCAAAGCAGAGAGAGTTCGTTCGGTTTTTCTTGACCAGCTTATTCAGCATGCTCTTGTTTCATTTGCACTTGTTTAGACGAATGAAGGCCAGGAATGTTATTCCATCTTTGTCCCCTTATTTAAGATCTTGCCCATTTTCCTCAATCCAATCAGTAAGAGTGGGAAAGAAAGGAGTGTTATCAGGCCTAGCACAAGAAAAACAACTACAAATCCACAAGTATCGATCAACCAACCAGTAAGTGGGAAGATCACAATCATGGAAAGACTAAACATCATGGAATTGATACTCAGCATGGTTGCTCGTACACTAGAAGGTAAATAAGCTTGTAGCTCATTGTAGTAAATGGGTTGATAAACTGCGTATAGTGCATTGGTCAAAAGATAGACACTCAGATAGGCAAATGGAGTCTTGAAAGCTACCAAAAGCAAGGCCAAACCTGTCAACGCAACCAGAATTGGAAAGACTTGATTACTATTCCATTTTTTCCCGATTTGACTGGCCAGATAAACCGCTAGGAGATTGAATCCACTGCCAATCAACATAATGAGCGAAACTTGCCAACTGGCTAAGTCACTGATTTTCTGTTGGTAGTAAAAATAAAACATACACATGATGGTTCCTAGCAGCTGATAGGTGAGCATCCAGTAAAACAAGACAGGTTTTTCCTGCCATTCTTGTTTCACTACTACCAATATCCGTTTTAAGGTCAAATGATTTCTTTCACTACTCTTGCTCTCTGGCTCTTTCATCAGAAAAATCAAGAGAATGGAAAGCAAGGAGAGTCCAATAGCAATCAGGTAAGTCCAAGCCAATGCTCCATGAACAAAGAAGCCTGCCACAACGGTACCTAAAGTTCGGGTGACTTCGGCCACCCCAGACAAAAAGCTAGAAATCTGAAGATATCGGTCCTTTTGCCCTGCTTCTACCGCAGAATCGTATAAGAAAGCGGTACTGGTCCCTGAGTCAAAATTGTAGGACCAAGCATTGACCATCATAGCAAGCGCATAAATCCAAAAATTCCCCTGACCAAGTAAGATCAAGATAGAGGATCCAATACTGGCCAGGCGAGCCAAATAGAGATTGGCCTTGTAGCTAAATCGATCTGCCAACATACCAGATGGGATTTCACACAAGAGACTGGTCCCATGAAAGATACTTTCTAGTAAACCGATTTGAAGCAAGGAAAGACCATTTTGAATAAAGAATAAAATCCAAAAACTGGTAATGCCAAAATAAGATGTAAATTCCAGTCCTGCTAGGAGTGGAATATTGCCTTTGTAAGTTCTTTTAAACATTGTTTTCTCTCTTTCAATATGTAGTATGACTGTTTCTAAAAGACTTACTTAGAGTTGCCTACATTTTCTCCACCTCTTTCATTTATAGTAAAAACGCCAGATGGCGTTTTTATAGTTATTAAGGTTTGATACGGTGCAACATACGTGGGAATGGAATAGCTTCACGGATGTGTTTCGTTCCAGCTGCGAAGGTGACCATACGCTCGATACCGATACCAAATCCACCGTGTGGTACTGTACCATATTTACGAAGGTCAAGGTAGAATTCGTACTCTGTGCGATCCATACCAAGTGATTCCATCTTCGCTACAAGTGCATCATAGTCTTCCTCACGCATAGAACCACCGATGATTTCTCCGTACCCTTCTGGCGCGAGCAAGTCTGCACAAAGCACGCGATCTGGGTTCCCAGGAACTGGTTTCATGTAGAAAGCCTTGATGTCAGCTGGATAGTTGATCACAAAGGTTGGTACACCAAAGTGGTTTGAAATCCACGTTTCGTGTGGTGAACCGAAATCATCTCCATGTTCCAAATGTTCGTAGTCAGCATCTTCGTCGTTTTCATGCTCTTGCAAGAGGTCAATCGCTTCATCGTAAGTAATACGTTTAAATGGCTCAGCAATGTAGCGTTTCAAGAGCTCTGTATCACGTTCCAAGGTTTCCAAGGCTTGAGGAGCACGATCTAGAACACCTTGAAGCAACGCTTTAACATAAGCCTCTTGCAAGTCAAGTGACTCATCATGTGTCAAGTATGAGTACTCAGCGTCCATCATCCAGAACTCAGTCAAGTGACGACGAGTTTTTGATTTCTCCGCACGGAATACTGGTCCAAAGTCAAAGACGCGACCAAGGGCCATAGCACCTGCTTCAAGATAAAGCTGTCCTGATTGGCTCAAGTAAGCTGGTGTTCCAAAGTAGTCTGTTTCAAAAAGTTCTGTAGAGTCTTCTGCAGCATTTCCTGAAAGGATTGGGCTATCAAATTTCATGAAGCCATTCTTATCAAAGAACTCATAAGTTGCATAAATGATTGCGTTACGAATTTGCATCACTGCTACTTGTTTGCGTGAACGCAACCACAAATGACGGTTGTCCATCAAGAAATCTGTACCGTGTTCTTTTGGAGTGATTGGATAATCTTGAGATTCACCGATGACTTCAATGTCTGTAATATCCAACTCATAACCAAATTTTGAGCGCTCATCTTCTTTGACAATACCTGTTACAAAAACAGACGTTTCTTGGCTCAAGCGTTTGATGGTATCAAATTTTTCAAGACCTACTTCTTCACCGAATTTTTCGATAAAGTTTGGTTTGAAAGCTACACCTTGGAAGAAGGCCGTTCCGTCACGCAATTGCAAGAAAGCAATTTTCCCTTTTCCTGATTTATTCGCAACCCAAGCACCGATAGTCACTTCTTGACCGACGTAGTCTTTTACTTCGATGATGGTAATCCGTTTTGTCATAATACATCTTCCTTTTCTCATTGTACTTGTCCGAAGACATTATCATTTCTCATTTTACCACAAATAGAAGCTAATAGCTATCCTCTACCGTCGAAATATCAAAATTTTAACGGATGACATGACTCTCTAATTGATCACACGTCCCAATCTGTTGAATAGCCCTTGTTTTCTCAAAATCTTGAACCACTTTTTAAAAAATCCACACTTATTTGATTTTTCAAACTGAAATCCTTGCATTTCAGGTCATGAAACTTGCTTTTTTTTGACAGAGAAAACTTTTTCAAGCTATAATATCACTACATAATAAGGAGGAAAATATGAAAAAGAACATTCAACTAACAACAGGACTGTGCGCTGCTGTTTTAGCCCTCAGTCTTGCTACTACCACTTATGCAGAGGAGCAAACTGCATCTGCCGAAGCACCAATGACTGAACTACAGGCAACCCCTTCCCTAGCTCCGCTTGCTTCAGAAGAAACTGTTACACCAGTCACTCCAGAAGCACCTTTAAGCCTCAGTACCAGTGAAGAAACTCCAACAGAAGCTCCCTTAGATCCACGAATCTCTGAAATTCGTGTTATCCATCGTCGTCGGACTCTTAAACCAGACTATTCTCCAGTTGCATCTTCAACAGATGTCGTCTACAAGACAGTTGAGGCACGTGCTTTTACCGAATATGACGTATCTGGAAATGGACCAGCAACCGTTACAGACGAAAATGGAAAAACATGGTATCGAGTACGTTATTCTGAGCTTGATATTAAAGATGGCTTCCATTACAAGAGCGCTCCTGAAAAAGGCACTGCTACCGCGCCCGTCATTGAAGTCATCCATCTCTATGATGATATCGATTTGAATCCTGAAGTTGTAAAACGTGCTCGTTTTTTAGACGATAAGGGACAAGAAATTGCTCCTTCCCAAGAAAATAGCATCGAGCGGAGCCTTGATTTGGCTTATGAAGCTGGTCTTCCTAAAGCACCTGCTCAGATCCAAGCCAATGGAAAAACTTATACTTACCAATCTGCTGACAAAGGGGAATTAACTTCCCATAAACTTCGTGTTTCAAACCTGGTTACAGTAACCTATTTCTATAAAGAAGTCACCACACCAGTTGTTGAAAAACCTGTAACTCCTCAGCTACCAGAAAAACCTAGTCAAAAACTCCGTCTTCCAAAAGGGAATAATGGAGTAAAAACACGGGTTCCAGTTGGTAAAAAAGTTCAAAGTAAACCAGCCAGTCCAGAAGTGAAAAAATTCCGCCTTCCAAAAGGGAACAATGGCGCAAAGACACGTATTCCTGTTAAAAAAGGACATACTATCCTTGCTGTCGATTATTTATAAGCAGGAATTTCCTAGCCTATCAAAAAGACCTTTGTCAGTTGAGACAAAGGTCTTTTCTTTTATTTCTCCATAAAGGCCTTGATACGGCGAACCGCTTCTTTTAGCGTATCCAAATCTGTCGCATAAGACAAGCGTATATTTTCTGGGGCACCAAAGCCTGCACCAGTTACCAGAGCCACCTCCGCTTCTTCTAAAATCGCTGTGGTAAATTCTGTCACATCCGTGTAACCCTTCATCTCCATGGCCTTCTTCACATTTGGGAAGAGATAGAAGGCCCCTTGAGGTTTGATAGCTTCAAAACCAGGCACTTCATTCAAGAGAGGATAAATGGTATTCAAGCGTTCCTCAAAAGCTTGACGCATGGTCTCAATAGAAGATTGATCTCCTGTGAGTGCTTCGATGGCAGCATACTGGGAAACCGTCGTCAAATTCGAAGTTGTTTGGCTGATCACCTTGGCCATAGCCCCGATAATCTCCGGCTCTCCAACTGCAAACCCAACACGCCATCCGGTCATAGCATAAGTTTTGGAAACGCCGTTAATCACGATGGTTTGCTTGCGAATCGCTTCTGACAAGCTAGAAATTGGCGTGAAAGTATTGCCATTATAGACCAAACGACCATAGATATCATCTGCCAAAATCAAGATGTCATGCTCAACAGCCCAGTTTCCAATCGCTTCGAGTTCTTCTTTGCTGTAGATCATTCCTGTTGGATTGGATGGCGAATTTAGCAAGACAACCTTGGTCTTGTCTGTCCGTGCTGCTTCCAGTTGCTCAACTGTTGCCTTAAAGTGATTTTCTTCTGTTGTTTGGAAAGTAACGGGTGTTCCTTCAACCATCTTGACTTGATCCACATAAGAGACCCAGCAAGGTGTTGGAATGATGACTTCATCACCTGGATTGATAACAGAAGTAAAGAAAGCATAAAGGATAAACTTGGCACCTGTACCGACTACTACTTCATTGCGGCTGACAGCATAGCCATAAAACTCTTTCATATAGTCACTAATTGCATCCTTCAATTCTGGAAGTCCAGACGCTACCGTATAAAAGCTAGCTCGACCATCCTCGATAGATGCAACTGCTGCTTCTTGAATGTTTTTTGGAGTCGCAAAGTCAGGTTGACCAAGCGTCAAACTCAAGATATCACGACCTTCAGCTGCCAAAGCTTTAGCACGCGCATTTGCTGCCAAGGTCACACTTTCTTCCATTTCCAATACACGATTTGATAATTTCATATTTCCTCCTCAAATCTTAAAAAACACTAGTTACTTTCCCAGTCTTAAAATCCACCACATAATAAGAACTGCCAGACTTAACTTCCCAGATCGGTTTTCCCTTAAAGCGACCAAAAGTTACTCGATCAATCGCGTCCTGACTCTCCTCTTTCACAAGCGCGATAGCCTCCTTCTGGCTAGTCCCTTCTACTAAAGGATAAGTATAGACCTGATCATTTGCCTGCGCGACCAAGACCGCCAGCTTTTGCCCCTCTTGGTCCTTCCCGATAAAGGAAACATAAGCTTCTTTACCATGAAAGAAACTCTCCCTATCAATTGTGGCTAAGGAAGAGTGAGACAAAGCTACTTTTCTTGCTTGCGCAATTTGATTGTGCATGCGATCAGAAGTTTTTTCAGCAAGAAATAGCCAAGAAAAGAGAACCGTCACTATTACGATACAAATTCCTATAACGTGTTGCCATACGATAAAAAGATTTTTTTTCTGTTTCACTCCCCCATTATACACCAAAGCCACTTAGAATTCTATAGATTTTTTAAAGAAAGAATTGTTACTAATATTTCATCTCTTTTATAATATTTTAGTATAAAATTGTTTGAGCAACAAAGTAAAATTAACATCTTTAACACCATTTGTTCATAGTTGGATAAATTTGTTACAATTTTGTAACTAATTTGAAAATAAAATTAAACGACAGAAACACTATTTATTGATAAAATATAGATATGGAAAATTTAAAGAGATTATTCAAAGAAGCAAACGTAGATTTAAAAACCATGATCGTCTTCCACAAGGCAGAACGATTGATCCGTGCATCTGAAGCGCATATCTTTAAAAAGCACCAGTTGACACCAACTCAATTCTCTGTACTTGAGACTTTGTATACTAAGGGCGATCTCCGCATTCAAGATTTGATCGACAGCATCCTTGCGACCTCCGGAAATATGACAGTTGTAATCCGTAATATGGTTCGTGATGGCTGGATTACACGTGAAACAGATCCAGAAGACCGTCGTGCTTATCTTGTTTCGATTACAGATGCTGGTCGTCAAAAGATCGAGGAAGCACTTCCAGATCATATCAAAAATATCCAACGCTTGATGCAAGTCTTTAACAGTGGCGAACAAGCTGAATTGACAGAGCTTTTGAAGAAATTCAAACACATCGCCTAATTGCACAAATCAAGACGGTATTGACTCCAAAATTCTTCATTTTGGAGTTTTCGTGGTGCATTCTCTTTATCTGATAGATCAAAAAAATGATAGTGGGACAGAAATCGGTCATTCGTTAGAATTCGATTTCGTCGTCCCACCTTCGCACAGTTGAGTAGGGCTGTAAAAGCTGATGAAATCAGCGTAGTAAAGCCCACTCAACCACTGCGTCTTGCTCGACAATCCAAAGACAATTGAGAGGCTAGGACTTTTGTCCCAGCCTCATTTTTATTTATTCTTTCACAAATACCCATTCTTTCTCTTGCGATAAATCCTCACGATATGAGAAACCTGCTACTTCTAATAGTTTCAGATCTTCTAGCTGGCTAATACCTGCTTTCATCATAGCAGTGACCATAGCACCTCGTGCTTTTTTTGAAATCGTCGAGTGAACTTTAAGTTTGCCACCACGGTTCTCCATAAATTTAATCTGTATCATTCGTTCTCGAATGCTTTTTGAGAAGACCATTTCGAACTCAGATGACAAGAGTGATAGGATCTGCTCCTCTTCTTCTATAGATCGATCGTACTCCTCTTTCCAGAGCACCTTTAAAGACTGCCCAGCAGGTTTTAGCTTCATCATAAAGTCTAGACGATGGGGAGCAATCCCTTCATAGGCCGGGATAACTCCATAAAGGGCAGTGGTGATCAACAAATGTTCCTGAAGATAGGCCTGCTCTTTTTTGGATAAGTCCTGACGCTGGATGCTTCGGTACATCAGGCCGTCAAAGAGTTCTAACGCAGGATAGGACTTGGCACTCCCATTTAATAGAGACTCAATCCTCTCCTTTTCTACCTGGGCTCTTTCCTCTGAAATCCCGTAAAAGCTAGCCAAATCTGCTAGCGAATAGTCCTTTAAAGTTTGGAGGATTGTTTGTGTATGATCGGATAAGGGCTTTGCCTCGACGGTACGAGCCTGTTCGTTCAGTTCTTTAGCGGATGGAATTAATAGTTTCATAGTCCTATTGTACCATATTTTTCAAATTTTCTTGACAGGAGTTTTTATTAATGTTATCATCTAGTTATGAAAATTAGATAAAAGAAAGGTGAAGATTTAGTGTCCACTTTTTCCTACCCAACATGGGAGCAACTGCCTGAGCTAGACCTCTATCTCGATCAGGTCCTGCTTTATGTCAATAAAACCTGTGCACCTGTCCTCTCTTCTTCAGACAAGGGCTTGACGGCTGCCATGATCAACAATTACGTAAAACATGGTTATATCGAAAAACCAGAAAAGAAGAAATACCAGCGTAGACAGGTAGCTCGCTTGATCGCTATTACAACCTTAAAAACGGTCTTTTCGATCCAGGAGATCGCTTCTACCCTGAATTTTTTACAAAAAGAGGCTAGCTCCGATCTTCTCTACAATAGTTTTGTTGATTATCTCAATGAGCAAAAAGAGCCACTTGCTCCAATTATTCGCTCTGCCTGTCAGACAGTTCAACTTTATCTAGAAACCCTATCTTATATACAACCAGCAAACAAGGAGGAAGAAACTGATGAATTATACCATGAAACTAAGTAAAAAATTATCTTTTGGTGAGGAGATCGCAAATAGTGTAACCCACGCTGTTGGAGCCCTCCTTATGCTCATCCTGCTTCCGATCTCAGCAGTCTACAGCTTTGAGCAGCACGGTCTTCTTAGTGCTTTTGGGACTTCTATTTTTGTCATTAGCCTCTTTTTGATGTTTCTGTCTTCGACTATCTACCATGCCATGTCTTATGATTCTCCTCAAAAGTATGTGCTTCGCATTATCGACCACTCCATGATCTACATTGCGATCGCAGGCAGTTACACGCCTGTTGTCCTCACCTTGATGAACAACTGGATGGGCTATAGCATTATCTTTATTCAATGGAGCACTACTATTTTTGGTATCCTCTACAAAATCTTTGCTAAAAAAGTCAATGAGAAGTTCAGCCTAGCTCTTTACTTGGTCATGGGCTGGTTGGTTGTCTTTATCATTCCTCAAATCATTAGCCAAACAACACCAGTTTTTTGGGGACTGATGCTCATGGGGGGCCTGTGCTACACTGTTGGAGCTGGCTTTTATGCTAAGAAAAAACCATACTTCCACATGATTTGGCATCTCTTTATCCTTGCGGCTTCTGCTCTTCAGTATTTAGCCATTGTATACTTTATGTAATCCTGCCACCACTCTTTTGAGTGGTTTTTTTGTGTCTTTTCCTGTATAATAGAAAAAACTGTATGGGGACAGCTATGACGAAAACAAGCAAATACCAACAAATTAGCGCATTTTTAAAAGAAGCTATTCAAGAGGGCCAACTCGAAACCGGGCAGAAAATTCCTTCTGTTCGCCAGTTGGCCAGTCAATTTACTTGCAGTAAGGATACCGTTCAGCGGGCTTTGCTAGACTTAACCTATCAGCACTTGATTTACGCCAAGCCTCAAAGTGGCTTCTATGTTTTGGAGCAAGAGCCGGGTCGCCACCAAGATCTCCCTCTTAAATTCGAGGAAGACCGGAACCAAGCTTTTGAAGATTTTCGGACTTGTATCAATGAAACCTTAATCGGTCGTGAAAATTATTTATTTAATAATTTTTCAGATCAGGCGGGCTTGCAAGAGGTACGCCAGTCTATTCAGGCTTTATTAGCGGAGGAAAGTATCTATACAACTGCAGATCAGATTGTATTGACCTCTGGAACTCAGCAAGCGCTTAATATCCTCAGCCAGATTGACTTCCCCAATAAAAAATCGCAGATTTTGATCGAGCAACCGACTTATCATCGGATGAACCAGCTCCTCGATACTCAGCAACTTCCCTACCGGACGATCGAGAGAACCTTAAAGGGGATTGATCTCGAAAACCTTGAGGAGATTTTTAAAAGTGGCCATATCAAATTCTTTTACACCATCCCCCGTTTTCACTACCCACTCGGTCATAGCTATTCCCCTAAGGAGAAAGAAGCTATTTTACAACTAGCGGATCAATATGATGTCTACCTAGTCGAGGACGACTATCTGGCCGATCTCGATGCCAGTAATGCTCCTTCTTTTCATTATCTGGATCGGAACAACCGGGTCATTTATATCAAATCTTTTTCGACCAATCTCTTTTCTGCCCTTCGAATCACGTCCATGATTCTTCCCAAGGAACTCCTAAAGCCGGTCTTAACCTATAAGACCATTCTAGACTATGATAGCAACCTTATCATGCAAAAGGCTTTGAGCCTCTATATTGATAACGGGATGTATCTAACAAATAAAAAAAGACTCCTAGTTCGAAGAAAAGAGGAAGAGACAAATCTGAAGACCTTAATTTCTCAGTCTTCACTCCTATCTCAACTCACCCTGACCCACGACGGGGTCCTAGTTGATCTCAGCCACGTTAGATCCCTTGCGGCCTTAAAACACAGTGGCCTCCCTCTTGATTTTTTTGAAGCAGCCTATATTGCTAACTGTCCTTATCAACTAGTTAAGATCAAATCAGCTGATGTTGCTCGTGTTTTACCTGAACTCTCCTCCCTATTTAAAACAGAAAACCTCGTATAAAACTATACGAGGTTTTCATCTATTTCTTCAACTGCTCATAGATTATTTTAGCATTTTGAATACCGACATGATAGTATAGGCGAATTAAGCGAATCGCTTCCATCTCAGATTCTTTGAGGTACTTTTCCTTTTGTTCCTTGGGGATGCTAGCTGGTTGAAGGAGATAATGGGTAAATTGACTTCTAACTTTATTGAGCTCAACTTGGAGAGTGAAATAAAGTCCAAACAAGACAAGGACAACCCCCATCAGGATAAGATCATTTGACATAGCTTTTGCTTCCTTTTCTGTTCTTTTATCTATTTTACAGCTTTCCATCAACAAAAACAAGAGGCTGGGACAAAAGTCCTAGCCACTCAATTGTTTTTGGATTGTCGAGCAAGACGCAGTGGTTGAGTGGGCTCTACTACACTGATTTCATCAGCTTTTACAGCCCTACTCAACTGTGCGGAGGTGGGACGACGAAATCGAATTCTAACAAATGACCGATTTCTGTCCCACTCTCCTTGTTTGTCTTTATTTCATCATGCCTGCTTGGAGGTCGTACATTTTTTTATAGGTTCCTCCAAAAGCGATGAGTTGTTCGTGGTTCCCCGCTTCGATGATTCTACCCTTTTCAAGAACATAGATACAGGTAGCATCCTGGATGGTTGAGAGTCGATGGGCGATGGCAATGGTCGTCCGACCTTGGCGCATCTTCTTCAGAGAGTTTTGAATTAACTCTTCAGTCTCTTGGTCAATATTTGCAGTCGCCTCATCTAAAATCAATATCTTTGGCCGGGCTGCAATGGTCCGAGCAAAAGCAAGAAGCTGACGCTGACCAGTGGATAAAGTCGATCCTCGCTCAGTTACTGGATGGTCATAGCCATCAGGAAGACTCTCAATAAAGTCTGCAACATCCACAAATTCCGCAGCTTCTTGTATTTTCTCATCCGACAATTCTTCATGGTACATTCGGATATTGGAAGCAATGGTTCCATGATAGAGGAAGGGTTCTTGCAAGACTAGACCTATAGCATTTCGCAAGGCTTCTTGACTATATTCTTTGATATCGTGTCCATCAATCAAAATCTGACCACGATCAAACTCATAAAAGCGCATAAAGAGATTGATGATAGAGGATTTACCAGAACCAGTATGGCCGACAAAGGCAATGGTTTCTCCATTTTTGACCTCAAACGAAATATCTTTCAGGACCTCTTGTTTACCATCATAAGAAAAAGACACATGTTCAAAGCGAATATCTCCTCGTTCGATTTCTTCTCGGCTGCCGGCTTGCTTGGGTTCCTTATCTGATCGATCCATAACTTCAAAAACACGCCCCGCAGAGATAGTAGAGGTCTGCAAGGTAGCAAAGTTCTGCGTAACATCAATCAAGGGTTGGAACAGCTGACTGACATACTGAATAAAAGCGTAGATAAGACCCGCTGTAAAGCCAGAGGACTGCCAATTGAGGCCGAAAAAGGTCAGAATAACTGCATAGGCCAACACCTGTAACAGAGTCATCGCTGGCCTTAAAAAGAGGGAATTGATATCTACAGACCGGTTGGCATAGTCCAAATGTTCCCCATTAATCTGTTCGAACTCATCCGTCAAACGTTTTTCTTGACGGAAAGCCTGCACGATCCGCATTCCTTCTATGGATTCAGATAATTTCACATTGATATCTGATAATTTCTGTCGGGTCATCTTGACCAGACGACTGGATAACTTGCGATAGAGACTAATAGAAAACCAAATAATCGGAAGAAAAGGCAAAATCCAAATAGTCAAATGCCAGTCCAGACTAAACATGGTCACCAAGGTCACTACAAAAAGTAACAAGGATGAAACCAGACTTGAGAAGACTGTGGAAAACATATCTGCGACTGCCTGTGTATCATTGGTCACACGGGAAACAATCGAACCTGCTGCTGTCTGGTCGTAAAAAGCCATGCCCAACCCTTGTAGATTGCGGAAAACATCTAGCCGGATATCTCTTACAATCGAATTGGAAACCCGTGAAAAGGTCAATTGACTCAGATATGTTGCAAGCACGCGCCCAATAAATAGTCCATAATAAAGAATAAGAAACTGAAAAGCATTCATAACCGGTGAATCTGCTTCTTTTGGATCCACCAGGTGGTCAATGTACCAACGCGCCGCAAGAGGAATCGCTGTTAACAAGAGACTGGTCAAAAAGGTAAAGACCAATGCCAAAGCCGTCAACCACTTATAGCGCCACATGTATGTCAAGAGACGCTTCATGACAGGTGCTTCAGATGATTTCATTGAGCCTTCCCTCCATTTCTTCCGATAATTGTTGCGCTTGGTAGGTTTCATAATACCAACCTTGTTGGGCCATTAATTCCTCGTGATTTCCTCGCTCCTTTATCTGACCATTCTCCATTACCAAGATCAAATCCGCATGAACGATTGCTGATAAGCGATGGGCTGTGATAATCGTTGTTTTCCCCTTGCGCTCCTGCTTCATATTTTCGATGATCTGATGCTCCGTCTTAGCATCTACTGCAGAGAGGGAATCATCTAAAATCAGAATTTCCGGGTTCATGACCAAGGCTCGACTCATGGCTATCCGCTGCTTTTGCCCTCCAGAGAGGGAGACTCCTCTCTCACCGATGACTGTTTCCATCTGGTCTGGCATGGCTAAGATATCCTCGTAGACTCCACAGGTTTTCAGAGCATCGATTAACTCTTCTTCTTTGATCTGTGGATCAGAAAAAGCCACATTCTCGCGAATGGTCATGGCAAAGAGGATCTGATCTTGAGGAACATAGCCAATCAAGCTGCGCAAATCGTCCAACCGATAGTTTTTGATGGTGATTCCATTTAGAAAGATATCTCCCTGATCTAAGTCGTGCTCTCTAAGTAAGAGACGCAACAAGGTGGTTTTTCCAGATCCAGTTGGTCCCACAATCCCTAGAGTTTGCCCTTGTTCTAAGCGAAAATAAACCTTATCAAGAACAGGCTCTTTCTCATAGGAAAATTCTTCGATAGCATACTCCAGATCTCCATTTTGAATGCGTGTGACTGGATAAGCTGGATCTTTAATAGAAGGTGTTTCCGCTAAAAGTGATTCAATTCGCTCATAAGAGACGCTAGCCCTCTGACTAATATTAAACAAAAATCCCATGGCTTGAAGAGGCCACACCAACATATTGAGATAAGTGATAAACGTGACGATTTGTCCAACCGTCAAGCTCCCCTCCTGGACAAAGAGGCCCCCAAAATAAAGGGTCAAGACATAGGAGAGACCTACAAAAAGAAGAGTGGTCGGATCAAATAAAGCATTATAACTAGCTGAAGTCATATTCTTTGAAAAGACCATTTGATTGGTCTTTTCAAAGGCTTGAATCTCGTCTTCTTGGAAACCAAAGGATTTGGTTACCCTGACACCAGAAACTGATTCCTGAACGAAGTTGTTCAATTCTGAAAAGCCTTCTTGGGCTTCCTTGAAGGCCTGATGATTTTTGCGTCCAATAGCCGAAGTCACTAGGACCATGACCGGCAAGGGGACAATCGCTAGTAGGGTTAGGCGCCAATCAATCATGAAAAACATACTAATCAGGGTTACCAAGGCTGTCACAGATGCGTCGACTGCAGACATGACCCCGCCACCAGCAAACATGGTTACAGCATTGATATCATTGGTCGCATGCGCCATGAGATCCCCTGTTCGATAGCGCTGGTAGAAAGAAGGGGACATGAGTGTAAATTGTTTAAACAAGCGATAACGTAAAATCCGGGCCAACTTATTGGCGGTTCCAAATATATAGCGACGCCAAATAAAACGAAGTCCATACATGGCAAGAGCCACGATGACTAAAAGCGCAATATCCAAAAATAACTGCCACGGCCTTAACTGTTTGTTATCGATCAAATCGATCACCACTCCCATGATTCTTGGAGGAATGAGATTTAAAAAACTGACCAAAATCAAGGACCCTATCCCAATCAAATAGCCCTTCTTTTCTTCTTTAAAAAACCATGAAAGTTTCCCTAACAGGTTCATTTTATTTCCCCTTTTTTGTGAGCTGCCAACTCCGATCCACTAGTGAAAATAGCTCTTCATCAGCTAATGTATTGTCTAATGGGATACTCACCCAATATTTTTTATTCATATGAAAAGCCGGATAAATCCCCTTCTCATGTGTTAAATCCGCAGCTTGATTGGTCTTGACATTTAAGACTTCAATATTTCCAGATTTCCCAGCATCCAATTTTTTCCAATCAATGGCCATAAACACCCCATACCACTTGAGAGTGTCTCGATGACGAATAGCACCTGAATCTGGAGATCTTTCCCATAAATACTCAATCCTTCCTTGGAAGCGTTGGGAAATATAGTTCATGAGACGTTTTGCTTGTGGGTAGAGAAAATCTTCCACCTCAAAACATGACTGTCGAATGGCTGCCAGGGTTTCCTGACAAGCTTCGCGAACTTGGCCGACAAAATCTCCTTGAAGTTGTTCCAGATGGATCTGGATATATTCATCACCCGTATCCTGGTCATAGACCTTAAAGGAAACCTCCTGAGCCTTAATCCACATCTTTAAGAAAAAACTACCAGACAAGACTGGGCATTGGTATTCGAAAATGCCATCCATTTTCTTAAAACCATATGCCTGTGCTTTATCTGGCTGAAAGCTATATTTGTCAAAATAATGCTCTAAAAACATCTACTCTCCCTTATGCATGACTGAACGAGAAGAGGCTGGGAACAATGTGCCCAACCTTGATAACTCAACCATAAAACGGCCTAAGCTAGTGATCTAATCCTTTAAAACACGATGCGTGTCCCATGCAGTTGATGAACGCCTAATTGCTTCAAAAAAAGCTGACGCTTCTCTAGCGTTACGCCCCCACCTGGTAGGATCTGAATCTTTCCCTTGGCTACAGCCAGTAAACGATGATAGTGGGCAAAGCGTTGCTCAAGTGTTGCGTCTAGACTGCCACCACGTGTCAAAATGCGAGCCACACCCTGGCTAGCGAGCCAGTCAATTGCCTCTAGCTGATCCTCAACTGCTAGCTCGTCAAAAGCCATATGAAAGACAACTTCTGAGTCCCCACATGCAGCCAGTAATCTCTGGATGACTAACCGATCCAACTGAGCATCCTCGGACAGCGCCCCAAGCACAAAACTAGACACCCCTAATTCTTTTGCCGCACCAATGTCTGTCAACATGGCATCGACTTCAGAAGCTGTATAGACGAAATCTCCTCCACGCGGACGAATAATGACACAAAGATCCACAGACTTCTCGCTTGTGAGTTTGAGCGCTTCTTTGATCACGCCCAGACTGGGGCTAGTCCCTCCTACTGCAAGGTTATCACATAGTTCAATGCGACTAGCACCGGCAGCAATCGCCTTGTCAAGCAAGGTTAAATTCTCCGCACAAAATTCAAAGACAACCATCACAACTCCATCTTCAAAGATTTAAAATAACGATATACGAATTGTCACTTTAGCATTGCCATTTTCTACTCTCGCTTTTGGAATGCTATAACCAGCCTGAGGAATCTCTAGCAAAATTTGATCCCCACTCACTGTCAAGGCTGATCCGTCTTGACTGGATTGATCTTTCAAATAGTTGAGAACCAAGGATTTCGGAATAGGCATTTTCCCTAATTTAGCACCTGTTACAGTCAACTTCATAACATTATTCTCGACTTGTCCCGTCATCGTCAAATCCAGGTAACTATCAACAGGTCCAAGCGATACTGGAACTTTGACATGAAGGTCATTGCCATCCATCCCAAGAGCCATCTTTTCATAGTCAGAATTTTCAAGAGCTGATCCTGCACTAGTTTTTACGACTTGGCTCAATTGCACAGAATTAAGAGTCAGCTCAGTAGAAAGACCCTCCGTACTCACAGAGGCATTTGAAACCGCATTTTGAGCTAGTTCAATAAATGAGCTTCCTGCTTGCACGTTTCTTAATTGCTCCCCTTCAGGGATAGATCCAGGAACCAACAAGACCACTAATAAAATAAATAAAACGATAAACAAGCCAATTAGGCGTCTGATCCATTTAAACATTTGTTTCTCCAATACGTGAAAAGTTGTATTCCTATTGTACCCTAAATCCAAAGAAATTGCGACTAAGAGGCGCCTTTAGAAAGCAAAAGAGACCGAGGAAACCCCGTGTCTCTCTTTGTATTATTTCGATTTAATATAGTTGACACCATCTGCTTTCGGAGCAACTGCTTGTCCGAAGAAGGCTGCCAAGACAATCATGGTTAAGACATACGGTGCAATTTGCAAGTAAACAGTTGGAACTCCTTTAAGGAAGGCTAATTGGTTACTGATAACCGCCAAACTTTGTGAAGCTCCGAAGAAAAGACTAGCCAACATAGCACCAATAGGATTCCACTTACCAAAAATCATAGCTGCAAGGGCGATAAATCCAGGTCCTACGATGGTTGTTACTGCGAAGTTAACTGAAACGGATTGCGCATAAATGGCTCCTCCAATACCAGCTAGGGCTCCAGAAATCATAACTCCCAGGTAACGCATTCTATAAACGTTAATTCCCAAGGTATCCGCTGCTTGTGGGTGCTCCCCAACTGAACGAAGACGCAATCCAAATTTTGTCTTGAACATAACAAACCAAGCAAAGAATGAGAAGAGAATGGCTATCCAGCCGATAATACTAGCATTATTGAAAAAGATATCGCCAATGACTGGAATTTTGGATAGAAATGGAATCGATGTTTTCCCAAAGGCAACTTTGATATTATCCGTTTGTCCTTTGTTGTACATCGCTTTAACAAGAAAGACTGCCAATGGTGCTGCCATCAAGTTCAAGACTGTTCCTGAGACGATATGATCTGCACGAAAATGCACCGTTGCGACCGCGTGAATCAAAGAGAAGAGAACTCCGATACCTGCTCCGACAATCAAGGAAACCCAAGGTGTCCAACTTCCTAAAGTAGGTTCAAAAGTCAAGTTAAAGACAATCCCTGCGAAGGCTCCCATCACCATGATTCCTTCAAGACCAACGTTGACAACTCCTGCGTGTTCTGAGTAAGCTCCTCCAATACTTGTGAAGATGAGCGGCGCTGCATACACAATCATAGAGGAAACAAGAATACTTAAAATCGTTACAATACTCATTAGTTTGCTCCTCCTTTTTTAGCTGAACGCATCGAAATCATTTTTTCAATAATGTAGTGAGCACATACGAAGAAGATGATAGAAGCTGTTACGATTTGAACAATTTCTTCCGGAATAGCCGCTGGCTTCATTCCGACACCACCAACTTGAAGAACTCCAAACAAGAAGGCCGCAAATGGAATACCAATAGGTGAATTCATAGCAAGAAGGGCTACTGCCATTCCGTTAAATCCAACGCTCATTGAGCTACCTTGGACATAAACATTTGAGTAAGTACCCAATCCTTCTACAACCCCACCAATACCAGCTAGGGCTCCAGAAATGATCATTGAAAGGATGATAGTCCGTTTAGCAGACATCCCTGCATAATCCGCAGCATTCGGATTCAAACCTACGGCACGAATTTCAAATCCAAGGGTCGTTTTCTTCATTACAAACCAAATCACTACAACTGCAATAAGGGCAAAGAAAATACCGATATTCATTTGTGATTTGTTGGTCAATTCTCTCAACCATTGTGTTTGATAAACAGCATTCGCTCCAACATCAATACTCGAGTCTTTGTTCTTCATAATACTTGCTGGGAAGCTGTGAATGAGGGCATTCCCTGAGAAGAGAACAATATAGTTCATCATGATGGTGATGATGACTTCACTAGTACCGAGGTAAGCACGAAGGAAACCTGGAATCGATCCAACAAATCCTCCTGCAATAGCTGCCACTAAAACTGTCATCGGGATCATGACAATACGTGGTAAATCTGGGAAGGACAAAGCAAACCAAGTCGCCATAATCCATCCTGCAAAGGCTTGTCCTGGAAGGCCGACATTGAAGAAGCCGGCACGGCTAGCTACCGAGAATCCAAGGGCTATTAAGATAAGTGGCCCCATAGCACGAGAGATTTGTCCCAAACTTTTCACTGAGCCAAAGGCCTTATTGAAGAGAAGTTCGTATCCCCAAAGCGCGTCATAGCTAAAGATCCACATGATGATGGCCCCTAAGATCAAACCTAGAAAGACAGACACCAATGGAACAGCAATTTGTTTTACATTCTTATTCATTTGATGCTCCCTTCTCAACCTTTCCTCCTGCCATCAGGATTCCAAGTTCTTGCTTATTCGTCGTTTCAGGGGTTACAATCCCTTGGATCTTCCCATCATGAATAACCGCAATACGGTCAGAAACATTCAAAATTTCATCTAGTTCAAAGCTGACAACGAGGACAGCTTTCCCATTATCCCGTTCTTGGATCAAACGTTTGTGAATGTACTCAATCGCTCCAACGTCCAAGCCACGTGTTGGTTGACTGACAATCAAGAGATCTGGGTCACGGTCGATTTCACGAGCGATAATGGCTTTCTGCTGGTTACCACCGGAAAGGGCTTTAGCAGGAACCACTTCACTGGCTGCACGAACGTCAAATTCTTCCATCAGTTTCTTAGCAAAAGAAGTGATTTTTGGATAGTTCAAAATCCCATTCTTACTGAGTGGCTCCTTATAATAAGTTTGCAAGGCAATGTTTTCAGAGATCATCATATCAAGAACCAATCCATCCCGGTGACGGTCTTCTGGAACGTGTCCCACCTTCATCTCCGTAATTTGACGGGGACGAAGTCCGACAACATCCTTGCCTTTAATCTTAATCGAACCAGATTTCACCTTCCGAAGACCAGTAATAGCTTGGATCAATTCAGACTGACCATTTCCATCAATCCCCGCAATCCCGACAACTTCACCTGCACGAAGTTCTAAAGATAGATTCTTAACAGCAGGCACACCACGGTTTTCGTTAACTACTAAGTTTTCGATAGATAGGACCACTTCTTTCGGTTGAGAAGGACCTTTCTCTGTTTTAAAGGAAACAGAACGACCGACCATCATTTCAGCTAAATCTTGGTTCGTAGCACCTGCAATTTCAACTGTTTCAAAGGATTTACCACGACGAATAACTGTTACGCGGTCTGCGACAGCACGAATTTCATCTAGCTTATGCGTAATCAAGATAATCGATTTACCTTCATTGGCTAAGTTTTTCATGATGGTCATCAATTCTTCGATTTCAGAAGGAGTTAGAACCGCAGTTGGTTCATCGAAGATCAGGATATCGGCTCCACGATAAAGCGTCTTTAGGATTTCTACACGTTGCTGAGCACCAACAGAAATATCCTCAACTTTCGTATAGGGATCTACTGCCAAACCATACTTTTTAGATAATTCAAGAATATCTTGACTGGCTTTTTTAAGGTCTAAAACACCATGTTTAGTGGTTTCAGAACCAAGGATAATATTTTCAGCAACAGTAAAGGCTTCAACCAACATAAAGTGTTGGTGTACCATTCCAATTCCTAAAGAAGCTGCTTTTGAAGGTGAGTCTAGGTTAACAGTTGTTCCATTTACCAAGATATCTCCGCTCGTTGGTTCCAACAAACCAGCTAGCATATTCATCAGGGTAGATTTTCCTGCACCGTTTTCTCCAAGAAGTGCATGGATTTCACCTTTGCGCAACTGAAGGTTAATCTTGTCATTTGCTACAAATTCACCAAATTTTTTGGTAATCTCACGCATTTCGATGACATATTGATGTGTCATGTGCTGTTTCCTTTCAAAAATTTTTATTTCAATAAAATCTATTAGATCACACTAACAAATTTTATTGAGACAAAAAAGTCTCACTTTAAAAGAAACGGCCCTATAAGGCAGGGCCGGTCCAATCAAATATTATTTTTCAGGAACTTTAATAGAACCATCAAGGATTTTAGCTTTTGCATCTTCAACAGCTTTTTTAGCATCTGCAGAAAGGTTGTCCGTTGTCAAGTCAACACCACCATCTTTCAAGCTGAATGTCTTCACTTCACCACCTGGGAATTTACCTTCAGAAGCTAATTTAGCCAAGTCTTGTACTGATTTACCAACTTGTTTCAAAGAAGAAGCCAATACAAAGTTTGATTTTTTACCATCTTTAGAAGTATATTCACCTTCAGCTTTTTGGTCACGGTCAACACCGAGAACCCAAACTTTTTCGTCTTCATTTTTCTTCTCGTTCAAGTCTTTTGCTTCAGAGAAGACACCTGCACCAGTACCACCAGCTACTTGGTAGATAACGTCTGCACCTGCAGCGTATTGAGTAGCAGCAATAGTTTTACCTTTAGCAGCGTCACCAAATGAACCAGCGTAGTCTACTTGAACCTTAATAGATGGGTCAACAGATTTAACACCAGCTTCAAAACCAGCTTGGAAACGTGAAATAACTTCACCTTCCATACCACCTACGAAACCAACTTGTTTTGATTTTGTTGTTTTCGCAGCAGCAACACCAGCAAGGTAACCAGCTTCATTATCCGCAAATACTGCAGATACTACATTCTTTTTACCTTCAATACGGTCATCGATGATAACAAAGTTAGTGTCTTCATTGTCAGAAGCTGCTTTTTCTACTGCATCACGCAAGGCAAAACCAACACCGAAGATCAATTTGTATTCGTCAGAAATAGCTTGGTCCAAGTTTGTTGCATATTGTGATTCATCTGTTGATTGGAAGTAATCAAAACCATTTCCTTTAGAAAGACCGTTTTCTTTCCCCCATGCTTGCAAACCTTCCCAAGCAGATTGGTTGAATGATTTGTCATCCACACCACCAGTATCGGTAACGATAGCAGCTTTCAAATCTGTTTTAGATTCTGAGTTAGCGCTATCTTTTTTAGACGCACGATTACCACATGCTGCAAGTCCGATAGCAGCGACAGTTACTAGACCAAGACCTAGCCATTGTTTCTTGTTCATTACTGAACCTCCTAAATTGTTGTGCAACATTGTTGCGAAGTATTGAAAGGGTCAACAGACCGCCTCACAGACTCTCTAAGTAAGGTCTGTAAAGGAATATGGAAGTAAATCCTTGACCGTCATCACGACCGTCGATTTATTTTGAGATACCAAGGTTACAGGAAGGTCCGGCTCAAAAAATTCAGCCATCACCTGACGACAGGCCCCGCATGGTGAGATTGGTTTCTCTGTTTGCCCGTAGACAATGAGCTCTTTAAAATCGCGAGCCCCTTCAGAGACAGCCTTAAAAATCGCTGTCCTCTCCCCACAATTGGTTAATCCAAAACTAGCATTTTCAATATTGACACCTGTATAGATGTCCCCATTCTTTGTTAACAGTACAGCTCCCACCGGAAAATGAGAATAAGGTACATAGGCCTGCTTGCTCACTTCAACTGCTAATTCGATCAAATCAGTAGTCGCCATCAGCTAGATTCCCTTCCACAATCGCTACACCAGAAGAAGTCCCAATACGGGTCGCTCCAGCTTCGATAAAAGCAAGAGCATCTTCATAAGATCGAGCCCCACCAGAAGCTTTGACACCCATTTCTGGTCCTACTGTTTGGCGCATTAAGGCTACATCTGCTACAGTCGCTCCTCCAGTTGAGAAACCAGTTGAGGTTTTCACAAAATCTGCTCCAGCTGACTTAGCAATTTGGCAAGCAAGGACCTTTTCATCATCTGTTAAGAGACAGGTCTCAATAATGACCTTGACAAGCTTATCACCGCTCGCTTCCACTACTGCTTGAATATCTTCCTCAACTAGTGCTAAATTCTTAGACTTAAGAGCTCCGATGTTAATGGCCATGTCAATTTCATCGGCCCCATTTTGAATGGCATTTTTTGTTTCACACGCTTTGACAAATGGTGTATTTGCTCCCAAAGGAAAGCCAATCACGGTACAAACTTTGACGTCTGACTCACGCAAGCCTTCAACAGCAAAATTTACCCATGTAGGATTGACACAGACACTTGCAAAATCATAATTCTTAGCTTCTTCAATCAGCTTTTCAATTTGTTCTTGTTGGGCATCTGGTTTTAAAAGAGTGTGATCAATATATTTATTTAAATTCATATAATCTCCTAAAGGTCCTCAAGATATGATTTCAATAATCTCTGTAACGCTTTCAGCTCTTTCTAGTATTTTAACATTTTTTTTGAATTCTGTAACGCTTTCTTGTGAATTTTTTTCATTCATATAGATGCGCGCGATTCGTTCACCTTTTTTGACCTGCTCTCCCACTTTTTTATCAAACACAATTCCTGTTTCATAATCCAGAGGATCTGATTTGACAGCACGTCCCGCTCCTAAACGCATGGCAAATAGCCCAAACTCCATGGCTGGCAAGGCTGCAATGAAACCATCTTGATCCGCTGTTACTTCAATGACCTGATCCACTTTAACAGGCCGATGCAAATCTTCGATGTCGCCACCTTGGGCAAGAACCATTTCTTCGAATTTTGCCAAGGCTTGTCCATTAGTCAACTGCTCCTGTATGGCTTCAATCGATTGATCTACATTAGCTAATTTCAACATGATTTGCGCTAACTCACAAATAAACTCCGTTACGTCCGCTCGGCCCTGCCCCTTAAGAATATCCAAGGCTTCTAAAATTTCTAAACGATTACCAATGCTGGTTCCTAAAGGCTGACTCATATCTGTAATGACAGCGATGGTTTTCCGTCCCACTGCATTTCCAAGATCCACCATGGTGCGTGCTAGACGACGAGCATCTTCGATATTCTTCATGAAGGCTCCTTCGCCCACTGTCACGTCCAAAAGAATGGCATCTGCACCAGATGCAATTTTCTTACTCATGACGGAGCTAGCAATTAAAGGAATGGTATCCACTGTCGCCGTCACGTCACGAAGAGCATACAAGAGTTTGTCTGCTTTCACAAGTTGGTCGGATTGCCCAATGACCGACAAGCCGATTTCCTGTACTTGCTGGATAAATTCCTCTTGACTCCGTTCGATTTGGAATCCTTTAATGGATTCCAATTTATCAATGGTTCCACCAGTGTGACCCAAGCCACGGCCGCTCATCTTGGCAACCGGAACTCCGAAACTTGCTACCAAAGGCACTAAGATCAAGGTTACCTTATCGCCGACACCGCCAGTCGAGTGCTTATCAACCTTAATCCCTGGAATCGCTGATAAGTCAAACTGTTGCCCTGTTTCCACCATCTTCATGGTCATATAAGAGATTTCTTCCGTTGTCATCCCTTTAAAATATACGGCCATGGCAAAAGCAGACATTTGGTAATCCGGAACGGTTCCAGCCACATAGCCTTCAATCAACCATTCAATTTCTTCCTTGCTTAAGGCAAGGCCATCTCGTTTTTTCTGAATGATATCTACTGCTCTCATGATACTTTCTCGCTTCTTAAAATATAATAACCCTTGTCCTTTTTCACAGTCTCACAATTACCAAATGTCTCTTCCATTTTGGCTTTAGCACTTGGAGCACCTTGTTTTTTCTGAATGACAATGGTCAAGTCGCCACCTGGTTTCAAATGTTCAAAACTACCGGTAATCACTTGGTGAACCACTTTCTTACCAGCTCGGATCGGTGGATTGCTTATGACATGGTCAAAGACCCCTTCTACTGCTTCATAGACATCCGAAGAAAAAATTTGGGCTTCTACCTGATTGCGGGCTGCATTTTTCTTAGCCAATTCCAGTGCCCGCTCATTGACATCAACCATCGTCACGGCAACTCCCTGCGCTTTGGCTAGAGACAATCCAATCGGGCCATAGCCACAGCCCACATCAAGGACGCTATCTCCTTCTTGAAAATCCAAGGTTGATAAGAGCACCTGACTTCCAAAATCGATCATTTTTTTACTGAAGACACCTGCGTCTGTATAGAAGTTCATCTTTTGTCCCAATAAAACGACAGACAAATCATGAATATCATGTTCTGCGTCTGGGTTTACATCGAAATACATTTTACTCATATGTTTATTTTATCATAATTTATTCTATTTTTAAATCGTTTACATGACCTCTAAAAATTGGTATACTAAAGACTACAATAGGAGTACCAAATGGACAAAGAATTTCTACATTTCGAAAAAATTAATCGGGAAACCTGGCAAAATCTGCACCGTAAAACCACCCCACCCCTCTCTCAAACTGAACTCAATTCGATCAAGAGTTTTAACGACCGCATCAACCTTCAGGATGTACGTGATGTCTATCTACCTTTGACAAACTTGATCGGAATCTACAAACGCTCCAAGGAAGATCTAGCCTTCTCTAAAAGTATTTTCCTTCAAAAAAACAGTGAGCGCCAACCCTTCATCATTGGAGTTTCAGGAAGTGTGGCTGTAGGAAAATCAACCACTAGCCGTCTCCTCCAAATCCTTCTTTCTCGGACCTTTGAAGGCTCTACTGTTGAATTGGTAACAACGGATGGCTTTCTTTATCCCAACGCTGTCTTAAAAGAACAGGAGCTTCTCAATCGAAAGGGATTTCCAGAAAGTTATGATATGGAATTACTCCTCCATTTTCTTAACCAAATCAAGAATAATAAAAGCGTAGAGATTCCAGTCTATTCTCACGAAATTTATGACATTGTTCCCGATCAAAAGCAAACAATATTGCCAGCTGACTTTGTCATTGTAGAAGGGATTAATGTTTTCCAAAATCCTCAAAATGACAGTCTTTATATGACAGATTTCTTTGATTTTTCGATCTATGTAGACGCTGCGGTAGACGATATTGAGTCCTGGTATATCGATCGCTTCCAAAAACTCCTGGACTTAGCACAGAATGATCCCAATAACTACTATTATCGTTTTACAAAGCAATCACTTGAAGATGTTTTAAAGATGGCCCATCAAGTCTGGGAATCCATTAATTTAGTGAACCTTCAGCACTACATTCAACCAACTCGTAACCGAGCTGATTTGATTCTCCATAAGGCAAACAACCATGAGATCGACGAAATTTATCTCAAGAGATAATGAATATCGCCTTTTCACGGGACTTTTTTTAGGAAAAACTATTTTAGGCTTGTCAAAAGGAAACTTTTCATATATAATAAGAGAGTTAGAATATCATTGGAGGTGAAAAAATTGGCAAACATTAAATCAGCTATCAAACGCGCTGAATTGAACGTTAAACAAAACGAAAAAAACTCAGCTCAAAAATCAGCTATGCGTACTGCAATCAAAGCTTTTGAAGCAAACCCATCTGAAGAACTTTACCGCGCTGCTAGCTCAGCTATCGATAAAGCAGAAACTAAAGGTTTGATCCACAAAAACAAAGCTAGCCGTGATAAAGCACGTCTTGCAGCGAAACTTGGTTAATCAAGAATTGCATACAAAATGAGCTCTCCGGAGCTTTTTTTGTTGCTTCGATATGAGGAGAAGAGATGAAAATTACGATTATCGGCTATTCAGGATCTGGCAAGTCAACTTTGGCTGAAACCTTAGCCCGCTACTACTCCATTCCCAAGCTACATATGGACACCCTTCAATTTCAACCGGGTTGGATAGACAGTGACCGGGATTGGATGGAGCAAGAGATGAAGCAGTTTCTCAGCGCTCATAGAGACTGGGTCATTGACGGCAATTACTCTTGGTGCTGCTATGAGGAGAGAATGGAGCAAGCCGACCAGATTATCTTCCTCAATTTCTCCCGTTGGAACTGCCTCTATAGAGGATGGAAACGATACCGCCGTTATAAGGGACGCGTTCGCGAGAGTATGGCAACAGGCTGCCCTGAACGCTTTGACTGGGAATTCATCCGTTGGATTCTCTGGGACGGTCGAACTAAGAATGCCAAAGAAAGGTATCGAAATATCCGTTCTACCTATCCCGATAAATTCATCACTCTCAAAAACCAAAAGGAACTAGATGCATTTCTAAAAACAATACAATAAAAAAGGTTGGGATTAAAAACCCAACCTTAAAATGTAGACAAACTATTTTAAAGTAAAATAAATTAAACGATTCTGCTAAGAAATAAAAATGAGTTCCAATTTTTAGATTGAATCAAGAGAATACCTAAACTTTCCGCTGTGAGTAAAGTACCTGAAACAATAACGATTCAGGCACTCGGAATTATTGAGACCTTAGGCTCAATAATTAGTCATGGAACTTCGAAGAAGTTCGCTGACGTCCGTACTCACCTAAGGAAAGTTTTTAATTTGACTTTGTCTTCAATCTGAGGTTAGGGGTACAATCCCCAATCTTTTTATTTATCAACGTAATCGCCACCGGTGAAGCCATAGTATTCTTCCAGACTCAAGCCTGAATCTGCGATATCTTGTGCTTCTTTTCCGATATAGCGAAGATGCCAGCTTTCTGGCATATAACCTGTCACCTTTTCTTTTCCTTCTTGGTAACGAACTACAAAGCCATATTTTGCAGCATTCTTGAGCAACCATTTACTTGACGCAGGCTCTGTCAGTAAATTCCCACTAGTATCAATCAAATCAAAAGTTAAACCCGTCTGATGCTCACTGTAACCAGGTCTTGCTGAATAGCGATCGGCTGCTTCCTGACCATCTTGATTGACATAGTTTTGGTAGAGTTCCACCTGGGTATCGTAGCTACGAAAACCACTATATTGGTCACTGATCGGATAGCCCTCTGCCTGCATGGCTGCAATCAATTCATGAAGGGCCGAAACAGCTTCAGGGTCTTCACCTGGGTTAAAGTCCGGCGCCAAAGGATAATGTTTGTTGGCGATCATCACCTCACCATATTTCCCTTTAACACTATAGTAAGAACCATTGTAGCTGACACCAGAGTCCACTTTGACATCTGACTTGCTTGCTTTTGATGACTCCTCTTTCCCTGTCTCTTTAGATGGATCTTTTACTGAAGACGTTTCTTTGGAAGACTTGGTTTGCGTTTGTTTGCTTTCTTCTTTTGCAGAAGATTTAGAACTAGTGGATTGAGATTGGGAGCAAGCTGTCAGGGTTAACAAGGCAACTGTCACCAACGTTAATTTGGAAAATCTTGCTTTCATGGGGAATCTCCTATGATTCTTTTGTTACGACAATATCCGTGATCACATAACTTGCACCTACTTTTTTCAAGGTGTAAGTCTTGTACTTGCGGTTTTGTGAATCTGGATGACTATCTGTATAATGCACGGTAAAGTCTTCATAAGTCTTGATGGTCACCACACCATTTTCTTCAGTGACACTTTGAATATCCAAAGCTCCTGGAGTATAGTAGTCAATTTTAGCCTTTCGAACACCATCACCCGTTGTGAATTCAACCATGTCTTTGTAGGCTTGACTTTGTGTGTCATAGTATTTAGAGTAAGTGTTATTTCGATTTGAAACTGAGCTAAAGACAGCGTCGCGGTACTCTTTCAAGAACTCTTCTGCCAAGGTCCGATTTTGTTCTTCTTTGGCTGCTTGCGCTTTCTTAGCATCTTGAGCACTCTTGATGCGTTTTAAAGTATCTTTGGCTAGTTTGAGTTCGATCGGATCGTTTTCACCCTCTTCAATCGTCACCTTAGCCTTTTCAGTTGTGTAGGTTTCCCCATTCATGTTGAAGACAGCATGCACTTCAATTTCTTGATAAGGAATGCTATCGACTTCAAAGGTCGTGCTGATTCCGACTTCTTTGCCGTTGACCACAACCTTCACATCCGTTGGATTTTCAACTTCTTCTGGAAACTCAACTTCTAAATTGCGTTTTTCAGAATTCAGTTGCAATTCTAAAGCATTCTTAGTGGCTTTCTTAGGATTGAGGTGGATCTTAGAAGTAACATTTCCAACCTCTGTTTTCGCGGTCAACTCCATTTCTTTTGCATTGTAATGGAAAGAACCTAAATCTGTGACCTCATCTTTTTTCAAGGTCAATGTTTTATTATCTGCTACTTTGAGTTTAGCCTGATCCAAATTGGTCTTGACCTTAACGTGGATCGGATAGCTAGACACACGGTATTCTTGGAAGATCCCGAATTTCTTGTCGGCCTTTTCCAGACCAAAGATCTTGTTTCCAGATTTATCCGTATAGGTGCCTTCACCACCATCATCAATGATCTTGTTTAACTCTGTACCAATATCGATGCCTTGATCTTCCATACTGGTGATAAAGCTCTCAGCTTCGTCTTTTGTCCACTTATCGCTATCGGTTGAAAGCAAGTCCGCTGCTTCTCGATAGTCCTTGGTATCAACAGCCTTAATAAATTGATCAGCTGTGACTTCGACCCGTGTCGTAGACTGGAAGTAAAAGAAAGTGGCTACTAATGCGATGACAAGAAGGATAAGAGCAGCAATAATCCCAATTTTCTTCTTGGAACCTTTCTTCCAACTCTTTGTTTTTTGCTTTTTAGGTGCCTTTTGTTTTTCCTGAGCTGGAAGAGCTTCTGTAAAGTTTGCTTCAGGATAGACCTGCGTTTGCTCAGTAGCAAGTGGAGCCGTATACTCTTGAGTCGGCTCTTGAGCGACATATTCCTGTGTTTCTTCTGTTGAATCTGGGGTTGCAAATTCTGCTTCAGGCACAGGTCCTACAAAAAACTCGAAGTTTTGACTTTTAGCCGCGGTAAATTCTTCCGCACTTGGCTTACGACCATAGGTTTCTTCAAAATGTTGCAACCAAGCCTGACGAGCTGCTAGAAGTGGATCGACATTCTTTACTTCTTCAACAGGCTTAACCTCTAGTTCCTCTACAGGAGCTACTTCCTCTACTGGGGTATTCCCTGCGATAGACCGAATTTGTTTTAAATCAAATCCACAGGCTTTCCCAGCCATAAACTCTTCTGGTGACGGTTTGCGACCGATCACTTTTTCAAATAATTCAACCCATTTCTTTTGCATGGATTTCATCTCCCTCATTATAAAATAGGGAAAGTGGGTATTCCCACCTTCCTTTTTGTGATATGTTTAGTATCCAAAATTACCCAAGTCTCCAAAATTTGGAGTATTTGTAATAGATCCCATAATAGCTTGTTCCAAAATTTGACGATCCAAGTAAACAACAAGAGCTGCAAACACAATTAAAATCGCAATGGATGCTACAAGCAATATGAATTTATCTGCTTTAAATTTTGTGTTGTTCAAGGCTTGGTATACAACATACAAGGTTCCAACTGTATACAAGAAGAAGATCAAAAAATTTAGGAATCCATAGAATTCATAAGCTTTTACAAGTCCAACTAAGAATGCAAATAGAGAAACAGGCAAGGCGTAAACAGACAAACGTCCAAACTCTTCAAATGAGCGGCCGTATGAATATTCTTTATCTTGAAGAACGATACGACGGACAAAGAAACCTGCTACCTGGAAGGCATAGATATTGAAATAAGCCATGATCAAGATGATCAGAAAGGCACGGAAATCTGCACCATAACCACCTGTATATCCACTAGCAGTAAAGAATGTAGCCAAGCTCATTACAAAAGCAGTCAAAACATATTGTAAAATACCGTTGAGCGCTTTTGGTTGGTTTACAGCTGTTGGACGTTTCAAAGCTGAGAGGAACCAATTCCAATAACCACCAACGGCTACACCAAATTGACTTGGTTGTGCTGGGTAAGGTTGACCAGGTTGCCCTTGGAAAGGCGTTTGTTGGTAGGCAGCTTGAGTTGGTTGTTGGTAAGCTTGTTGTGGTGCTTGCTGGAAGGCAGGCCCATTATTTGGAGCAGTTTGAGGCGAAGGTCCTTGAGCAGGCGCTTCAACTGGGGCAGTTGGGGCTGCGGTAAACTCTGGGGCTTGTGGCGCTGAAACTGGTTCTTGTGGTGCTGCAACAAACTCTGGGGCTTGTGGCGCTGAAACTGGTTCTTGTGGCGCTGCAGGAGCAGCCACAAATTCTGGTGCTTGTGGTGCTGAAACTGGTTCTTGAACTGGGGCTGCGACAAATTCTGGAGCTTCTGTAGCCACTACTTCTTCTTGAAATTCACCAGCAGCAAGTGCTTGAGCAATTTCTTCCGCACTAGCAGAACGACCATTGACAGCTTCAAAATAATCCAGCCAATCTTGTTTTGACATAATTAATCTCCTTATAAATTCTTAATACTAGGGTATTATACAAAATTTTTAGGCCATTTTCAATGAAAGACTGGAAAATCCCTGCATTATCTTTTGAAAAACATACAAATTCTCTTTATTTTTAAAAACTTATAAAAAACGCCTCTTTTCAGAGGTCGTTTGATTAAGATTCAAATGCATCCATGCCACCTTGGACGTTGGTCACATCATAGCCCTCTTCTGCCAAAAATTGGCAGGCGCGAGCCGAGCGTCGACCTGACTTGCAGATGACATAATAGGCTTGCTCCTTGTCTAGTTCTGCGTACTGTTCTGCTAGCACTGATAAGGGAAGCAAGGTCACTCCATCCAGATGGAGGGCATCATATTCCTCCTGCTCACGGACGTCGAGGACTTGGATTTCTCCCGCCTGGTACTTTGCTAAAAATTCATTAAATGAAATTTCTTTCATGATTTCTCCTTTTTGTTGCCACTATGGCAAGATTAGTATTTCATAGTTAAAATCAATGGATTCTAAAAAGCGGAATAGGTCTTGGGTTTTGATAAAGATGGTCTTTTCATTGGTGTTAGGGTGGAAGGTCATGATCTCCTCTGACACAATGTCCTGATCAAAATAGACGAGAATATCCTTTTCTGCATTGTTTAACAAGCCAAATGGGGATACTGTCCCAGCTGGTAATTGCATTTTTTCTGCCAGAGATGCAGCTGAAGCCATACGGATCCGATTGGCTCCTACTTGCTCTTTGAAGTCATCCATGTCTAAGAGTTTCTGGTCATCCATGATGAGCAGATAGTACTGGGTTTTCTTTTTGTTGGTCAAAAACATGGACTTTGTCCGGACCCCTTCGAGACCTTCAATATAGGAATCGGCCTGCTCAGTAGTTAGTACTGGTGGGTGTTCCACCACATCAAATTCAATCCCGAGTTCGTCTAATTTGTCTTTGACTTTTTGATATGGATCCATGGAAATACCTCCTTTTACAATTATCACTAACTATTATTTTGTATGTTCGGCTATAATCTGCTGGACTCGAGACCGGAGAACCGGCACCACTTCTGCCTCAAACCAAGGATTCTTGGCCATCCAGATCTGATTGCGAGGTGAAGGGTGTACCAGTGGAAAATAGTCGGGCAGATAGTCCTTGTACCGACGCACCCGCTCTGTCACCTTTCCACTGACCTTCTCATGGAGATAGTAAGCTTGAGCGTACTGGCCGATCAAGAGGGTCAACTCAATATCCGGACACTCCTTGAGGAGTTGAGGATGCCACTTTTCTGCAAAACCCTTGCGAGGTGGCAGGTCACCAGATTTTCCATGCCCTGGGAAATAAAAGTCCATAGGAATGACCGCAAATAGACCCGAATGATAAAAGGTCTCTTCGTCAACTCCTAACCATTCGCGCAGGCGGTCACCACTCTTATCCTTCCAATAGAGTCCCGCTTCCTGAGTCTTGAGACCAGGAGCCTGTCCGATAATATTGATGCGAGCTGTTTTTGGCGCCGCAAAGAGTGGCTCAATCCCTCTATCCGTATAAGCTTTATTTTGAGGATCCATCATAATGGCTTGCTTAATGGTTTCAATCTTTGACATGGGCACTCCTTCTAAGAAAAAACTCAGCCAGAAAAACTGGCCGAGTATGGATTATTTAATTAATTCATAGATGGCTTCGGCATAAATTGCCGCTGCACGATAGAGATCTTCAACATCTGCGAATTCATTGGCTTGGTGCATGGTATTGACATAGTCTGGGAACATGGCACCGAAGGCAACCCCACGTTTCAAAAGGCGACCAAAGGTCCCACCACCGATAACTTGTTCGTGTCCTTTGAGGCCAGTTTGTTTTTCATAAACACGCAAGAGGGTGGATACCAACTCATCATCCATCGGAACATAGTGAGGGGTGTGACCATGGGCTGACAAGCTCACAATTGCTACACCGTCAATTTTTTCGAGAATGGATTTGATGGTTTCAGGATCTGTTCCTTGAGGGTAACGGATATTGAGGGCAATGGTATTATCTGCTTGGCTGTCATCAAAATGGAAGACACCTGCGTTCATACTCAATGGACCCATTTTGGCATCTGTATAGGCAATACCTAATTTTTCACCGGCAAAATCTTCGTGAAGAAGTGAAGCTGCGACATGAAGATACCCTTTTGCAGCGCCACCAAAATCGAATTGGTTCAACAAGAGAGCCAAATAGGTCGCACCGTTAATCCCATCTTCCGGAGTTGAGCCATGAGCAGATTTCCCTACAATAGTGATGGTATAGGTTTCTTCATCAACTGTTGAGATTTCATACTGAAGCTGGTGTTGCTTAGCAAAGGCATCTAGGAGGCCTGCAAGATCTGGTAATTGCCCAGAAACGACTGCAGTCGCTGACTCAGGTACCATGTTTTCACGAAGGCCACCCGTAAAGCTATGAAGATGGGCGCTCCCTGTATTGTCATTTCCAAAATGGAGGTACTCCGTGATATTTCCTTTTTCTCCATTGATGATTGGAAATTCCGCATCTGGTGAGAACCCAAAATCTGGTTCTGGAAGACCGACATGTTTGAAATAGTAATCCATGTCCCCCCAGCCTGATTCTTCATCTGTTCCGACTACAAAACGCACGCGCTTAGAAACAGGAAGTCCTAGGTCTTTAATAATCTTCAAACCGTAGTAACAAGCTACTGTAGGTCCTTTATCATCTGATGAGCCACGCGCATAGAGCTTGCCATCGATAATCTCAGGTTTGTATGGATCTGTCTTCCAGCCACTACCTGCAGGGACCACGTCCATATGGGCAAAGATCCCAAGCTCTTCTTCTCCTTCACCAAAGGTAAAGTGGCCAGCATAATTGTCAACGTTCTTAGTTTCATAGCCATCACGCTTGGCAATTTCTAAGAATTTTTCAAGAGCTTTTACAGGACCAGGTCCAAATGGATGCTCTGCATCTGCCTTGTTGTCATCCCGTTCTGAATTGATTTCCAAGAGGCTGTATAGGTCAGCCATCATCTCATCGCGACGTTTTTCTACTTCTGCTTTAAAATCAACTGTTGTCATGCATTCCTCCTCGTTCTTCTTTTTCGCTAGATGGATTAGCGTTTTTCAATGATTTCGTCTACTGGCAAGCGGTAGCTAGGTTCTACCTTCTCAGCAGCATAGCCGACAGTAATCAAGAGTTCTGGACGGAAACGCTCTTCGATTTCCAAGACTTCATTGACTTTTGATTTGTCAAAGCCAAGGATGATGTTAGAGCCGATCCCTTGGTCAGTCAAGGCCAATACCAAGTTCATGGCCACCAATCCAGCATTCAAAGCCAGATAATCACTGATTTGTTGCTCATTGTAACGCGCAAATTCAGCAGGAAGGTTTTGCATAAAGTATTGCAACTGCTCATCTGAGAAGTTCTTAACCCCACCGACACGTGCAATCTTGCGAGCCCGACGTTGTAAATCGGTATCCGTAAAGAGAGCGATAGTTACCGGTGCTTCCATGACTTGGTCATAGTTCCCACCATAGGCTACTTTTGCCAAATCCGCATTTTTCTGACGAACGACCACGAATTTCCATGGTTGGCTATTGTGCGCACTTGGTGCCAAGGTCGCAATTTCGATAGCTGTCCGTACATCCTTTGGATCGACCGGCTGGTCTGTAAAATGCTTGATCGCATGACGTTTTTTGTTGAGTTCTAGGAATTTCATAGTCAACTTCCTTTTCTAATTCTATTACCTCTATTTTAACACAAAATGAAAGAGCTTGCAGGGTTTTACAGCCCAAGATTGTGAAAAAAGAAGCGGACATTTTGAAGATCCACCTCTTTTTGGATAGGTTAAATACACAAGAGATCCACCTAGGATTCATTGGAAAGGTCAAAATAGGCAGCTACTTCCTTTGCATAGTTGTATTTCTCATTTAAGCTAGCTAGCAACTCACTATTATGACCCCGATAGTTATCCTCTCGTCTCAATTCTTCGTACATTTCAATAAAGGGAAGGCCCTTGTCCTTGGCATCTTGGAGCTCTGCTTCATAGTCATAGGCTACCTTCCGAAATTGCAGGTTGGTCACCCCATCTTCTTCGACATCGATCAGCGCATACTGGGCCCTATGGTTTTGTAGGGGCATCCAGTCAAAATAAGGCATGCCAATGGTTCCTGGATTAAGAATCTGCTGGCCCTGACTGCCATAGCGAAGCAACTGCTTGTGGACATGACCGTAGATGGCCATATCCGTCTGGTCATCCAGCAGTTGGTCAAAGTTCTCCGTTCTATTTGCTGGACGCAAGTCTCCACCGTAATTCTTTTCTGGCAAATTGTGGGTCAGTGAAAAGCGAATACCATTGACCTCCTTCTTATCTACCAAAGGAAGGGATCGAAGCCAATCGATCCGCTTAGGATCCAGTCCCTCCATGATATACTGAGTGAGACGAAGCATCTGGATCTCCTGCGGATCCTCAAGCCCGTACTCTCCATCCAAAGCCTCTAGGACACAATCGTCCCAATTTCCACGAACAGCTGTTGTAATCGGAATTGCATCCAGCAAGTCAAAAAGGTCCTCTCGTCCAGGTCCCGGTAGCAAAATGTCCCCTAAAAGCCAGTATTCCGTCGCGCCTTGAGCACGCGCATCCGCAATCACTGCCTCCAGGGCTGTCGTATCTCCGTGTATATCAGATAAAATGGCGATTCGATGGTTCATAACTACTCCTTTTTGGATTGAAAAATCTGTGTGCCTTAAGTATAACAAAAACGAGCAAAAATAAAAAATGTGATCACACTTGGATATCACATTTTAAACGACCGGTCATCATTTGATTTCAAAACCATAAAAATATTTTCTTCCTTCGACCCAGTCTCGTTTGGAAACATATTCAATGTAGTCAATCATAGAATCAATATCTCTTCTTGAAATTATTTCGTTGACTTTTACTGGAACCCTTTTACCAGTATATGTAGAAAGAAGAGCAGACTGAAGGTATTTATGAAATTTACCCTCTGCTTGGATACCTACATACAATGAGGTCATAATTTCCTTAGCAAACATTCCTAGAAAGACCGGATACCCCTTATAGTAATAGCTATCTAGCTCTTTCTGATCACCTACTAACATCCATAATTCTTCAACCTCTTCTTTGGTCGCTTCCTCCATCGATAATTTCTGATCATAAAAATAATTATCCAATGCATCTTTGATCGCATATTCAATGTCAGTGTTGCTAGCTTCCCACTCGTCCCAAAGTGCAAGCAAATAAGGAACTACTTCATAGGACATCGTGTCCACAGCACCCGTGATAAATGTAAAAATAGCAAATTCCGACGCATCGGATAAACATCTAAGATTTGAAACATCCCTTAAATCTTCATTGGTGCATACCGAGCAAAACAATCGAATACACAAATTTAAGACAGATTCATCTTTCGTTTGATTCATCAGTTCAATCAACAATGGTTTAACTGAAAAATCCCCCTTTTTTAATATCTCTGCAATCAGTAAAATACATTCTTTTTCATCAGAAATAGACTCTAGACTAGTTTTCAACTCTTTAAGAGACAAAGGACTAACCCCACCAAAATCTACTCCTGTCAGTAGTAAGTTATTTTCCATCAAACCTAAAATCCATTCGTTCCTATTGTATTTTAAGACGTGTGATCACATCTCGCCCCGCCTAAATCAGCATACAATAAAACTAGTATAACAAAAACGAGTACAAAACGTGAAAACCATCCACATGAATATGAATGGTTTAGACTATATTATAATAAGGTTCTAGAATGAACTAGATATTCCCTTCATCATCGGCTTCTTCATCCTCTACAACCTCTACATTCAAGTAACCATTATCTAGGTATTCTTCATGAGTGATTTCACCGCTATGATACATAAATTGCTTATTTAATTTTATGGACATTTGCTTAAACTCTGAAAAGCTATCTGCTAATCCGTCTAGAGCCAAAAAGACATCTACAAAACCAGTTGTATAATCTTGATCTTTTGATGAAGAAATCTTATCTTTCTTTTTGTCTAACAAGGTAATTCCATTTTTTAATTGCTCCAAGTAGTCTTCTATTTCATTCTCACAAGTTTTTAAATCAATAAGATATTCAGAATTATCTATATGCTGTTTAATATTTAATTGTTCAAAAAAATCGATATATTGTCTTATTAGTTTGCTTACTTCAATCATTTATTTAGTCTCCGCCCTGCTCCTAATTTGGTCTTCATTTTGTTTATTGTACCGTCAATATTTATTACTTTTTTAAATTCTCCATTCGACTTAAATACTTCCAAATGGTCTTTATGCATACCATCTAAATATATCTGATCACCTTTTTTAAGCCCAGGAATACTCTTATCTACTACTTCATAAATAGTTTGTCCATCATATCGCTTCTTTGTCTTTCTCACCGAACTTTTTAACTGTTCACCAAAATCCGTCTCAAAAAATTCTTGCATATTATTAACTGGTGTAGGAATCGATCTTCCCCCACCTCTACCTTCGAATGCTGCAATCTTCTGTTTGTGATCGACTGAGATTTGTTGGATGCGATCGGCGAAATCATCTATCTTCGTTGAGACGTTAGACTTTGGTAGATTAACATTTCCATCCCCTGCAAGAGCAAAGGCAGGTTGACGTTGATTTCCAATGGAATCCATCATGTTTTGAACATTTTGTCGACCTGTTTCCATCGCATCATTGAAGTTCCGAATCATTGAAGTTCCGAACTTTATTGGAAGCGCTTCTGCTCCTGCTGCAACAGTTTTGTTCTTCACATTTGAAACACGGTTCTTGAAGTTATCAAAAGCTTCTCCAGCTTGAACCTTGACATCACCCACCTTGGTCTTAACTTCCGTCCAAGTTGTTTTGACACGATCTTTAATACTAGCCTTAAAGCTAGTCGCTTCCCCACTGTGGATGTTCACATTAGCTGCTTGACTTGCTCTATAGGATTTGTATTTATTCCCGAGGTGACCAGTAGCTGACTGGTAAAAAAGTGTTAGAAGTTTAAATCAAGTATAACAAAAACTCACAAAAATAAAAAATGCGATAACACCTTAGTTACCACATTTTGGCATGGAACGAGCCTGATGGCCAATTGAAATTTTTAAATTATTGATTTTTAGCAATCTTTATAAATGCTTGTTTAAAATCCTCATACATTTCAAAAGCAATTTTCATAACATCCCGAAAATCAATATAATCAGAAATAACTGGATCTAGAATAATATACTCTCTAGAAATTAGCCATTTCAAAGGGACTACCCATGATGACTTTATCTCCTTCATATATGACCCAAATCAATTCCAATCTACCATGTTCAAAAACAAAATAAAAACCAAAACGAAAATTCTCAACTTGCTGCAAGTTAATATGGAAAAATCGTTCTCGCTTATCATATTGAACTTCATAGCCCAATGACTCTACGATTTCCAATAAATAATCAAGCTCTTGACCCTCTGGTGTCCTATCTTTACTGCAAGTCTTTTGCGGACTCCGCCACTTCCATCAATGGACTTGCTTCTTCCTGCTTTCCTTGATGGAGCTTGGCTTGCACCGCCTCCGCGACTGCTCGTGGGATGCCAACTGTGACGATCTCTTCCACAGTAGCTTCTTTGATCTTGGTCAGTGACTTGAAGTGTTTCATCAGCAACTGCTTGCGTTTTGGTCCCAAACCTTCGATGCCATCCAGCTGGGAAGAGAAGGAATTCTTGGAACGAAGCTGGCGGTGGAAGGTGATGGCGAAGCGGTGTACTTCATCCTGGATCCGTTGGAGGAGGAAAAATTCCTGCGAGGTTCGAGAGAGTTCGATGACTTGGAGAGGATCCCCAAAGAGCAATTCATGAGTCTGGTGCTTGTCATTCTTTTGTAGGCCTGCAATAGGAATATCCAGCCCCAACTCGTCTTGAATGACTTGCTTAGCGATATTGACCTGGCCCTGACCCCCATCGATGACGATCAGGTCTGGTGGCGTCAGGCCATCCCGCATGACCCGGCTGTAGCGTCTGCGAATGACTTCCCGCATGCTGGCATAGTCATCTGGCCCCACGACGGTCTTGATCTTGTACTTACGGTAGTCCTTTTTGCTTGGCTTCCCATTGACAAAGACCACCATGGCAGATACGGGACTGGTCCCCATAATGTTGGAGTTATCAAAGGACTCAATGCGCACAGGGGTTGGGATTTGCAGGAGTTTTCCAAGGTTTTCAATGGCACCTTGAGTCTTTTCCATCGATTTTTCAAGGAGATTGAACTTCTGCTCCAGACTGACACGCGCATTCTTGATGGCCAGATTGACCAACTGCTTCTTCTCCCCACGCTGGGGCTTGAGGACCTTGGTATCCACTAGGGCCTTGACCGCTTCCTCATCGATATCCTGAGGGATCAGGATTTCATTGGGGATCAGGTGGGATTTCTCCTGGTAAAACTGCCCCACATAGGTCAAAAAATCCTCGTCCGGATCATTGTAGTAAGGAAAAAGGTTGACGTCGCGCTCGATCAGCTTACCCTGACGGACAAAGAAGACCTGCACACACATCCAGCCTTTGTCCACGTAGTAGCCAAAGACATCCCGGTTCTGCAAATCCTTGGCCATGACCCGCTGTTTGGTCCGCAGGGTCCCGATGGCCTGGATCAGATCGCGGTACTCAGCCGCCCGCTCGAATTCCATGTTTTGCGCAGCGGTATTCATCTTGAGCTTGAGCTCATCGATAATCTTATCGTCCTGTCCCTTGAGGAAATCAGAAACCTCCTGGGCCATGCCCTTGAAATAGGCCTCGTCCTTGTGGCAGACTGTGTGGGCCATACATTGTCCTAGATGATAGTAAAAGCAGACCTTGGAAGGCGGATTGGTACACTTGCGGAAAGGGAAAATCCGATCCAAAAGCCGCTTGATCTCATTGGCCGCTCCCACATCCGGATAGGGACCGAAATAGAGACCGCCATCCTTTTTGACCTGGCGCGTGATGATGAGGCGCGGATAGCGCTCATTGGTAATCTTGATGAAGGGATAGGACTTGTCGTCCTTGAGCATGATATTGTACTTGGGCTTGTTCTCCTTGATGAGGTTGATCTCAAGAAGCAAGGCCTCAATATTAGACTCAGTGACGATAAATTCAAAATCCACAATCTCAGATACCAGGGCTTCGGTCTTAGTATCGTGGCTCCCTCTAAAATAGGACCGCACCCGATTGCGAAGATTCTTAGCCTTCCCTACATAGATGATGGTTCCGTTCTTATCTTTGTGAATGTAACAGCCCGGACTCGTCGGCAAGAGCTCGAGCTTGGATTTAATCAAGTTATTCATACTCTCTATTATAGCAAAAAAGGGAGGTCTAGCACTTAGCCAACCTCTCTATAATCTACTAAATTAATTGATTTTTTTAACAAAATAAGATCTTAAAAATGACCGATCCAAATTGAACTTGTATTCTTCATTCTTCTTATAAAACCTTATAGCACCCCTTGGCATAACCGCAAGGAATGTAGCCTGCTTGGTATAAAGCATACAACTCATCGAAAAATTGTGACTTAGCTTGAGGTATCTCTTTTTTGATGGTTAAGTAAATTGCCAAGCCAACAATATCAAATTTTATCTGATCTTTCATGGATTCTAGCAGTTTGCTATCTGCAATCAGGTTATCTAATCGTGCTTCAATTTGAGGAATAATTTCCTCTTTTGCACTTATTGCCAGTGAATTCCAGTGTTTATACATATCACTATGATTTTTAGAAAGATAAGCACTAAAATCCCCATCTTTCTCTAATACAAAATTCTCCCACTTCAAACTATTGATACTCTTCTCCGCATCTTTGAGAGTCTTTAACTGAATGATTGGTAAATTTATAGCTCTTTCCTCTTTCAAAAAGTCTATATTTTTTAGTGCATTGATCACATCATCATAGATCTTCATATTTATCCCCTTTCAATTACCTTATCTTTTAGATTTGTAATTTCTAATCCACTACTCTGAGATTTTAATTAGTTTCTTACATGTCACAAATCGCCGAAGAGCACTATACGCCCAGTCCAGCTATCAAACAATTTCTCTCCTTGTGTTCTACTCTCTCTATTATAGCAGAAAAGAGGGATCTAAAAGGATCCCCCTTTGATAATACTTATCCTTTGAAATTTGCCATTTGGAAGATCGGAATCACATAAGGAACAATAGACATCAGGATAGTGAATAGCACGAAGAACCAGAACCAGAAGGAAGCGAGGGCACGCTGGAAAACTCCCGGTTGAGGTTTATTATCCTCAATATAGGCCTTGATAGCTGGCCATTTGGTCGCAAGAACCACAAGCATGACAATGGATCCAATAGCTAAAACGCCGATTTGGAGCCAACTTGCTAATCCTTCATCCACGTGATAAGCCACATAGTGCAAGCCTTGGGAAATGACAAAGTTGTTGAATATGTGATAGAAAATCGCCCACCAGATATTGTATTCAAAAGCAATGTAGCCAAATCCTAGACCAATGATACTTGCAAAAAAGAGCTGGTCAAAATTGGCATGGAAGAGGCCGAATAAAATAGCCGTCATGACAATAGCAAAGATTTTTCCAAATCGCTCCAAGCCTCGCAAGCCAGCACCACGGAAGAAAAACTCTTCTGTGATCGGCCCCAAGAAACCAGCATACAAGAGCATGGTCCAAGACCGCTCAATGGTATCGCCAATATCTGGACTTGGTGAATAAAGGCCAATGGTCTCAAACATGCGCTCAATCACTTGCGTCATGACAGATGAGAAGACTTGGGAGAAGCCTAAAAAGGCGAGAAGGATAAAGAAGACAGAAGGTGTCATCTTGCGTCCCTTATGCTTGAGATCAAACTTAAAGAGGGCTTTTTTGCGATAGGCATTAAAGATAAAGAGACCAATAAAAATGGAGATAAAATAGGGAACTCCTGCCCAAACATTCAGGCTAGTCATTCTCTCCGCTATTTTACTTGGATCTTTTCTGAGCGAACCTGAAAGGATCAGGCCTAGGAGCACTTCCCACAGCACGGTCACCAAGGTCATCACCAAGAGATAAATGGCAAGCGTCCCAGAAAATTTTCCTAGATCCTTTTTGGGGTCTAATAATCGGTTGTATTGATTCATTTGGTTCTCCTAGATAATAGATAAAAACTCGCACATATTCCTTCATATAGAACAAAGAAGATCAAAAAGGCATGCATAAAGTAGTCTTCTGGTAGAGCTAGAATAATCGAATCCACGCGCGGATCAAACAACCAGGTATTGTCCCCAGCAAATAAGACCTGATGAAAGAGCGTAAAGAATTGATCAAAGCCAATGATGATAGCCATCACCGCAACCATTACCGGTAGGAGCATCATCCAAAAAAATAGACCACGGTACAGGGCAAGATAGCCTTTTTTGACAACTGTTCGTAGAAACTGGATAAAACCAGGTAGAGTGACCAAGAAAACGACCGTCACCAAATGAAACAGGTACTTGACGGCTTCGAAATGGTGCAAGCCATTTTTTGAAGAGGGGAATTGAGGCATCTTCAACACCCATTGAAAAGGATTGGTCAAGTAGTTCATCAAGACATTAAAATTCTTCATGATGACAGATGCCGAAAAACCAGTCCGGCTTTGAATCCCCAACCAATGAATCTCCATGGGATAGAGGACCCAAGCTAGAGCGATGGTGAGAAGGATCGTAGCTGACAAGATAAAGAAAAATAGGTTGATTGATTTCAAACTTTTAAGCATCAAAATCCCACTCCGCTAGACTGGCAACAACATGTGTCGGTGCAATTGGTAAGGTCGGTACTTCTTCTGGTTTGGTAAAACCTGTCGTTACCAAAAGGGTTGGAATCCCATTGTCAATACCTGCACGAATATCTGTTAAATAATTGTCCCCGACCATGACCACTTCTTCTCTTGCAAGCCCCAAGTGTTCAATGGCCTTATCCATAATGATGGCCTTTGGTTTGCCAATGATCACAGGCTCGACCCGTGTCGCTGCTTCAACAAGGGCAATCAGGGATCCTGCACCTGGCAGCAAGCCACGCTCCGTTGGGATATTAAGGTCAGGGTTGGTCCCTATAAAGTGCGCTCCCTTTTGAATCGCCAAGGTTGCTTTAGCAAATTTCTCATAATCCACTTGCCAATCGAGGCCAATCACCACATAATCAGGTGCTTCTTCATCGATAATATAGCCAGCTTCTTCAATAGCATCTTTGAGCCCCGCTTCTCCAATCACATAGACCTTTTTGCCCAAGTTTTGGTCGTTCATGTAGTCAATGGTCGCAAGGGTAGCTGTATAGATGGTCGACACTGGGGTTTCAATATTGAAGTGAGTCGCCAGCATATCCCGAACAGTCTCTGGTGTGCGGGTTGTGTTATTGGTGACAAAGAGATAGGGAATTTCACGCGCCTGTAATTCATGAACAAAAGCTTCTCCTGCTGGAATTCGTGATTTTCCTTTGTAAATGGTGCCATCCAAATCAATTAAATAGCCCTTGTAGTGCATTTATTCTTCCCTTTCTGTGTTAGCTTCTTTATGCAACTTCTCTGTATCGACTCGTCCACCAGATCCATACAAGAGCAAGGCTCCAGCATAGAGGACAAATTGTAAAATCAACCCTGTAAAATTGATCCCTTGACTTCCTGATTGGGTAAACAAGAAGGAAGCCACCATGAGAATCACAATGGTCAATAAGAGACCAATGACCGTCGCTTGGTCAACACTGATTTGATAAACCGTGCGTTTGGTGCTCCGGTTCCGGCCGTCTGACTTGGTTTCTGGTTGCAAATTTTCTACAAAATCAGTCACCAAGGTCGCAGCGAGGCTGACAGTAGTGCTAAAGAGCACGCCTTGAGACAAACGATGATAGAAATTAGACCAGAAAGAGCCTGATTGGCTGGTAATGCCGACCGAAAAGATCACGACAGGTAAGAGAAAGGCCAGGGTGAAATGGATCCAGACCCGATACCAACGTACATCTTCTTTCAAGAAACGGCTAAAACTCTCTAAATTCAAACGGTAGCGGAAAAATTTGTAAATTTCTTCCACCAGGATGATGCCCAAAGCACAAAGAGTCAAGAGCCAATCTCCCAACATGTACAAAGGGTTCTTTTGACGCTTGGCATAGGCCACAACCCGTTTTTGATAGCTTTCAAGTTCCTGTTTTTTATTTTTTAATCTTCTACTTTCCATAAATCCAACCCTTTTCTTCTACTTCTTCCCACTCAATTTCAGCTTGGGCATTGATCTGACCATCTGAAGTAATTTGGTGCTGAGTTTTCAAGCCCTCTTGTTCATATTGAGAGGTGATGGCACCTCCTGCCAGCACTTCTTTGACATATTTCAGATGAACTTTTTTAGGGACATGATGGGTCAAGAAGTCTGCTCCCGTCACCTCAAAAACCCAGTCCAAGTACTTACTGTTATTGACATGTCCGTTCATATCCAAGTCGTAAAAGCGAACCCGATATTCTTGTTCGACGCCCCCCTCTAATTCTTTGAAACGGGGACCACGGATCATGGTTTTTGAAAATTCAGAGTCAAAGGCATCCGTGATTTCGCTCATAACAGGATGAACCTTGCGCGTATCACGATCCATCAAGACAAAGGTCGCGACCATCTCAATGATGGTATTTCCTGCTTCATCCTTGATATTAAAGGCGCGGTAGCAGAAGAGTCGATTGTGACTCTTGGCATAGGTTTCGATGGTGATCTTTTCATCAAATACAGGGAGACGCTCGATCTTCATATTGTAATCCGTGATAATCCAGACCAGGTTGTAGTTCTCTAAAATGTACATATCACTCATACCCAGCTCAATCGATTGCATGCCCGATACCTGTAAAGACAGCAAGATCAATTGGGGAATCTTAATATAACCATTCACATCGCTCATATCAAACGGAATTTTCATGCTGTATTCAAATGTTTTTGCCATCTTCTACTCCAAAATAAACTTCTCTGCTACAGTGTCTCCTAAAAAGAGACCTTTCTTGGTCATGCGAACAATGTCCTTGTCAGGGACCAAAAGGCCCTGCTGGGTCAATTCCTCAACCACTGGTCCATATTGTTGGTCAAAATTCACACCAAACTTTTCTTCAAAACGCTTCTTGGAAACGCCTGTTTTCTTACGGAGTCCTAGAAACATCTCTTCTTCCATCATTTCTGTCTGACTCAAGTGCTCTTCTTGGACACGCGCATTTCCCTCGTCAACAGCCTGCATATAGTGACAGATAGGCCCATGATTCTTGTAGCGAATCCCATCGACATAGCCGGATGCTCCAGCTCCCAATCCATAATACTCGGCATTGTCCCAATACATGAGATTGTGCCGACTTTCAAAACCAGGCTTGGAGAAATTGGAAATTTCATAATGCTCAAAGCCCGCACGCTCCAACTCCTGAATTATGTATTCAAACATCTCTGCTTCCAACTCCTCTTTAGGTAGAGGAAGCTTGCCCCTTCTCATGCGATTCATAAAGACTGTGTGATTCTCCAGAATCAAGCTATAAAGACTCATGTGGGGAATGTCAAGGGCAAGAGCCTTAGCGACATTCTCTTTGACCTGCTCCATGGTTTGTGTCGGAAGCGCGTAGATGAGGTCAATCGAAATATTGTCAAAACCAGCCAGTTTCAGACGGTCGATATTGTCATAAATGTCCTGCTCTTGGTGGCTTCGACCAATCTTCTTGAGCAAACGATTATCAAAGGTCTGCACGCCCAATGAAACCCGATTAACTGGCGAATCCTTCAAAACCGCAATCTTATCCGGATCCAAATCACCAGGATTGGCCTCGATAGTCAGCTCTTCCATCTGAGAGAGATCAAGCGACATGGTCAGCTCCTTGAGCAGATAGGCTAGCTGATCTGCAGATAAGGCCGTCGGTGTCCCACCCCCGATATAGAGAGTCCGTAAGTTTGTAATTTCTTCCCGACGAAATTCTTGGATCAAATGATCTAGATAAGCATCGACCGGTTGGTTCTTAATAAAGACCTTCGAAAAATCACAATAAAAACAAATCTGGGTACAAAATGGGATGTGGACATAAGCGGACGTTGGTTTTGTATGCATACCTTTAATTATACCATAAAATCCCCCCGAGTCCGAAAAGAAAAGGGAATAAGAAGCAAGGAATTCCTTGACAATAACGAATAAAAGGAATAGAATAAATCTAATCATATTCGGAGGTAAGGAGATATGAACAACTAAGTTTCGTTAAATAAAATACTTTATTTAGTGGACTGCTTGTTCTATCTCTTTTTGTGTACCCTCTTGCCTATTTTCCAACTTTTTTTGGCTAAATAAGGTCTTTTTCTGCCTGGGTTCCACTTGAATACAGCTCTACTAAATAGGTAGAGCTGTTTTTTTGCCCCAGTAGAAAGGAATCTTATGCTAAAACTATCCCACCTTACCATCCGCCATACAAAAGATTTACGAGATTTGGTTCGCGATCTGTCCCTAACCATTCATGAAGGGGAAAAAGTTGCCATTATTGGCGAAGAAGGGAATGGAAAATCTTCCTTGCTTCAGGTCCTTATGTCCCCAAAATCCCTACCAGATTATCTGATCACGGAAGGAGAAATCACCACTTCCTTTCACTCCTATGCCTATATTCCCCAGACTTTGCCGGAAACATTGAAGAGGAAAACCTTGGAAGAATATTTTTTTGGAGAGGACGAGCTAGACTATGCCAGCCTCTACAGACTGGCTGATCAATTGCAATTTAATAGCGACCGATTTGCAAGCGACCAAGCTATCGGAAGTCTATCTGGAGGAGAAGCCCTCAAAGTCCAACTGCTTCACGAACTTTGTTGTCCTCATGAATTGCTATTTTTAGATGAACCTTCAAATGATCTGGATTTGGAGACCTTGGACTGGCTCCAGCAGATGATCCAAACGAGTCCCCAAACCATCATATTTATTTCCCATCATGAGGATTTTTTGACTCAGACGGCGGATACCATCATTCACCTCAGACAGATCAAACACCGCAAGGAAGCTGAAACCATTGTAGAGCACCTAGGTTATCAAGACTATAGTAGCCAGAGGGAACAACAATTTAAGCAACAGTCTCAGCAAGCGGCCAACGATCAACGAGCCTACCAAAAAACAATGGAGAAGCACCGTCGCGTCCGTCAGCAAGTCGAAACATCCTTACGAAACACTAAGGATAGCACTGCTGGACGTCTCCTGGCAAAGAAAATGAAGTCCCTCCTCTCACAAGAAAAGCGTTACGAGCGAGAATTCCAATCCATGACTTCCCAACCCTATGATGAGGAAATCATTAATCTGCATTTCCCTTCCCTCACTCCCTTGTCTCCTCAAAAACGAGTCCTTCTCTTAGATCAGGAAGAGCTCGCAATTGGGGATCGTGTCCTGGTTAAGAACCTCTCCCTTACTCTTCTAGGACAGGATAAAATAGGGATTATCGGTTCCAACGGTGTAGGGAAATCCACTTTTCTAAAAATGATCTGGGAGATCTTACGGAAGAATGAAAGTATTCGCACTGCCTATATGCCTCAAGATTACACTGAACGCCTTCCTTTGACTCAGACACCGGTTCAATTTCTACAGCATTCAGGCGATCGCGAAGAAATCAACACCATTCAATTGCATTTAGCCTCCCTCAACTTTACTTATTCTGAAATGCACCATCCTATCTCTGAACTTTCTGGTGGCCAGCAAGGCAAACTCTTTCTCCTTCAATTAGTACTCACAAGTCCCCAGTTTCTGCTCTTGGACGAGCCTACTCGCAATTTTTCCCCCACTTCCCAACCAGAAATTCGTCGCCTATTCGCAGACTACCCAGGCGGACTGGTTACAGTCTCCCACGATCGGACCTTCCTCAAAGAAGTCTGCCAAAAAATCTATCGTCTGACTGAAAATGGTTTGGTAGAAATAGAGTCGCTCTAACGTAAAAAAGATTGGCCAAAAAACCAATCTTTTACATTGAAAATAAAGTCCTCTTAGAAACTTTCCTTAGGTGAGAACGGACGTCAGCGAACTTCATAGAAGTTCCATGACTTAGTTTTGAACCTAAGGTTTCAAAACTCCCGAGTGCCTGAAACCATTAAGTTTCAGGCACTTTTCTCACAGCGAAAAGTTTCAATAGAGTATTGGATAACTCTGAATTTGTTAGATTTGTATAAAAGAACAGTTCGTAAACGTTCTCCAAACTTGGTTTTGACCAATTATTCTATCTAATTTTGTCCTGCCTCTTGTCCCATTTCTTGGGTGCGTTTGTAGGCAGCTTCCACACCTGCAATGATGTCGCCCCGTAGGCCGACTTGTTCTAAGCGATTGACTCCTGCGATGGTTGAGCCACCTGGGCTACAAACTGCATCCTTCAAGCTTCCAGGATGTTGCCCCGTCTCTAAGACCATACTGGCGGCCCCTTTGAAAGTCTGAGCCGCCATCTGAAGAGACTGACTACGTGGCAATCCCATGGCAACCCCTGCATCCGCCATGGCTTCAATCATCTGATAGACAAAGGCTGGACCACAACCTGCAACAGCAGTTGCAGGATCCATCAATTTTTCTTCGATTTCGTAGAGAGTCCCTGCTCCTGCTAAGAGCTGGTTGACTTGGGCTAGTTGCTGATCTGTCACTGCTTGGGAGCGGGTCAGACTGATGACACCTTGACCAATGGCTACGGGCGTATTAGGCATGATGCGGATGAGCCCCACCCGCTCATTTTTTACCACACTTGCCATTTGCTCCAGGTCCAGACCTGCTGCCATAGAAACCAACAGGAGATTGGAACGTTGGCCCAAAATGTCCTGGTACTCTTCAAGTAAAGGGCTGATTTGGTAGGGTTTGACACCTAAGAAGATGACCTCCGCCTCTTGAAAGACTTGTTCAAGATCAGATGCTGTTCCCCCATATTGGCTGATAAACTCTTCCACCTTTTGAGGGGAACGGTTGACCAAGAGCAGGTCTGTGGCAGCTACTTCTTTTGCGACCGCTTTGGCCAGACTAGCTCCCATATTTCCAAGACCGATAAATGCTACTTTCATGACTTACCTCACTTGACCATTTCCACTGACGATATACTTGTAACTAGTCATCTCCCGCAGTCCCATTGGTCCACGCGCATGGAGTTTTTGGGTCGAGATCCCCATTTCACAACCTAGGCCAAATTGACCCCCGTCTGTAAAGCGTGTAGAAGCATTGACATAAACGGCTGCTGAATCTACTTGCTTGGTAAAATAAGCGGCTGTCTCAGGATTTTCAGTCACAATGGCATCCGAATGATGTGTGCTATGAGCTTCTATGTGACCTACCGCTTCCTCGACTCCATCAACGACCTTGACTGCTAATATATAATCTAAAAATTCGGTATCAAAATCCTGCTCCTGCGCTGCAGTCCCCGAAATAATAGCCTGTGCGTCCTCATCTAGACGCAACTCAACCGATCTTTCCCGCTCATCCACTAAGCGCTCTTTGACCAAGGGTAAGAAATCAGACGCAATCTCTTGATCGACCAACAAGACCTCCATAGCATTGCAGACGGATGGGCGACTGGTCTTAGCATTTTCAATAATAGCGATGGCTTTCTGGAAGTTAGCCTCCTTGTCCACATAGACATGGACAATACCAGTTCCTGTCTCGATCACGGGGACAATGGCATTTTCAACCACTGCTTGGATCAAGCCAGCACCACCACGTGGAATAAGCAAGTCCAGGTAGCCCTTAGCCTTCATCATAGCAAGGCTGGAAGCTCGACTCGTATCTTGGATCAATTGGAGAAGGTCTGGATTGAGTCCAGCTTCTTCCAATCCAGCCTTAAGAGCGGTCACGATCGCTTGGGCAGAATGAAAGGCATCTTTTCCAGTACGAAGAACCACTGCATTTCCACTCTTGATGGCAAGCGCTGCAGCGTCTGACGTTACATTTGGACGACTTTCATAAATGATCCCAATGACGCCCATAGCGACTCGAACTTTCTGGATTTCAAGGCCATTTTCCAAAACTTCAGTATCCAGCACTTCCCCAATCGGATCTGGCAGATCGATTAAAGCACGGATCCCTTGTGCCATCCCTGCAATCCGCTCTTGATCAAGAAATAGGCGATCTAGCATGACTTCAGAGATCTTCCCGCGTGCCGCTTCCATATCGATTTGATTGGCTGCTAAAATGGCTTCCGTCGCTTTCAGAAGCTGGCTGGCCATAGCTTCTAAGGCCTGATTTTTAAGAGCTGTACTGGCCGTATTGATGCTTTTCTTAGCCGATCTCGCTAAGGCAAATTGTTCTTGTGTTGTTTCCATACATTTTCCTTTAGAATTCTGTAAAGAGTAAGTCAATCTCAGGAGTTACCGAGATCCAATCATCCCGGTGGATGAGGATTCCCTTGGCTTTTTTAGATTGGAGCATATCGCGCACAGCCGACTGGCCGAGACGAACTTTCCCTTTCCCTAGTAATTGTCCTGACTCTTGATGATAGACACTGACGATGTCTTGATAAGAAAAATCCCCTTCTGCCTTGGTCACACCAGAAATTAATAAACTCTTTCCGTATTGCAACAAGGCCTCAGCCGCTCCAGCATCCACCCAAAGAGCTCCTTTACTTTCTGCATAAAAGGCTAGCCATTGCTTCTGGGTTTTTAACCCCTTGTCCTCTGCTAGGAAGTAACTGCCATCTGCTTGTTCTTGCGCCGCTTCGATCAAGGCATCAGGCTTGAGAGACGAGCAAATATAGACGGGAACTCCTGACTCTGTCGCCAGGGTCGCTGCCTTGAGTTTGGTCAGCATTCCGCCAGTTCCATTACTACTACCCGCACCTCCAGCCATCTCGATCATCTCGCGAGAAATGTGCTCGATCCGCTCCAAACGCTTGGCTGTTGGATCCTGAGAAGGATTGGCTGTATAGAGGCCATCCACATCCGTCAACAGCACTAAAAGATCCGCTTGGGCCATGGCCGCAACCTGCGCACTCAAGGTATCATTGTCACCAACTTTTAGCTCAGCGATAGAGACCGTATCATTTTCATTGATAATCGGAATCGCCCCACGGTTGAGCAAGACAGAAAGGGCCTGGTGGGCATTCTTATAGCGACGTTGATCCGCAAAGTCATCCTGGGTTAATAAAATTTGTGCAGAAACAATGTTGCGTAAAAGAAGATTAGAGGTATATTCTTCCATCAATAAGCCTTGACCAACTGCCGCAGAGGCTTGCTTGTCTGCCACCTTAGTCGGCCGTTTCTTAAAACCAAGGGCACCAAACCCAGCAGCAACCGCCCCCGATGAGACCAAGATCAACTCATAACCCGATTCGTGTAAGAGAGCCAACTGCTGGGTAATGACCTTGACCTTCTGTCTGGAGAGACTCCCATCGGGATTGGTCAAAGACGAGGTCCCTACTTTAAAGACGATTCGTTTTGCTTTCATCTCTATGTTTCTTTCTAATACTATTTATTTCGTATGTAATGAAAGTGACTGAATCTCCATTCAGCCATCTTCATTATCCTTTTCGAATGTCTTCCAGCGTTTTCTCAAAGATTGCTGGCACTTCTGCTGTAAATTCCAAAGTCTCTCCTGTGCGAGGGTGAGTAAAGCCAAGTGTTCGTGCATGAAGAAACTGCCCTTGTCCTTTAAGTGTCTTCTTAGGACCATAAGCAGGATCTCCAGCTACTGGATGGCCAATATAGGCCATGTGCACCCGAATTTGGTGGGTCCGACCGGTCTCCAGTTGCAACTCTACCAGCGTGTAATCCCCAAAGCGTTCCAAGACTTGAAAACGGGTCACAGCAGGCTTGCCTTTCGCTGTCACCGCCTGTTTTTTCCGGTCCTTTTCACTGCGACCAATTGGTGCTTCGATCATGCCCCGATCGTTAGGAAGATTGCCATGGACAATGGCCCAATACTTCCGGAGAGATTTTTTGTCTTTCAACTCCTCTGCTAAGGCGACGTGGGCTTGGTCATTTTTTGCGACCATCAAGAGGCCTGACGTGTCTTTGTCAATCCGGTGGACGATTCCTGGACGCAATTCCCCATTGATTCCTGAAAGGTCTTTGACATGGTATAAAAGGGCATTGACCAAGGTTCCACTGGTGTGGCCGGCACTGGGGTGAACGACCATGCCTTGGGGTTTATTGACGACGACGACATCCCGGTCCTCATAGACGATGTCTAAGGGCAGATCTTCTGCTTCATAGCTGACCTCTTCCACTTCTGGGACTTCATACTGGATGATGTCTCCTTCTTTGACCGTATACTTAGCCTTTTTCACAGTTCCATTGACCAGAACTTTTCCTTCTTTGATCTGCTCATTGGCTACAGCTCGTGACAAGGGAGTCAAATCCGCCAAAGCCTTATCCAGTCGCGCACCGGCTACTTCGATTTTAATTTCCATGCATTTCCTCTTTCAACATCAGGATCAGGAGCAAGAAAACTCCAACTGTCAAATAGCTATCCGCCACATTAAAAATGGCAAAATTCATAAAATCCAGGTGGAACATATCGACCACAAAGCCCTGACGCAGGCGATCGATAAAATTCCCCAAGCCACCTGCAATCACCAAGGTCAAGCCAGTCACCATCCAAAGCGATCCTTTGAGGTGCTTATAGAGATAGTAAATGGCTCCCGCCATCACTAGGAGCGTGATGATGGTAAAGAACCATTGCTGATTTTCAAGAAGCGAAAAGGCTGCACCTGTATTTTGAAGATAGGTCAGGCTGACCACATGGGGGACAAAGGATTTGATGACACCCAGTGGAATGTTCTTGACTACATACCATTTGACCAACTGATCCAGTAGGACCAATAGCACGATTGCTACCGGAACCATTGTTTTTCTCTTCATTTCTTACCTCTTTTGATCAAAATACTCTACCATGACCTCGACAAACTTCTCTGCTACAGGTGAGAGATCCACCTCTTCGCGTTTGACATAGACCATCTTATTGTCCAAGTTGTCTTCTAAAGGAATCACAGTAATGCCATTCACTGACTGGCTATCTAAAAAGCCTGATCCTGTCGCATAAGCATCTGTCCGCTCCAAGATCCCATTCAAGGTAGCCCGGTCGGTTACATTGAACATTTGGGAGCTCGAACTGGTATCGACAAAATTCTCTGAATAATAGAGATACTCATCTTTTTCTTGGGTAAAGCGAACAGTTGGTAATTGAGCCAGATCTTCCATGACCAGTTTTTTCTTCTTAGCCAGAGGGTGTCCCTTGCGAAGGTAAATATGAGTCTGAAAAGGAATCAAATCCACCACTTCAAGTCCTAATTTATCGACCCGTTGCATAATCCCCTTGGTATTTTGACGGTTGAGATAAATAATCCCCAACTCACTATGCCCTTGAGCCACTTCATCCAAAATTTGAACCGTCGTTGACTCAAAGATGCGGAAGTTTTTATTTTCCGGATAGCGGATCGAGAATTCCGTCATCAATGGTGGCAAGAAGTCATAGTGTTGACTAGAAATGGAGAATTCATTCTTCTCTTCTTCAGGACTAGCATATTGATTTTGAAAAATATCAAACCCTTTGACCACATCCTGCGCTTTTTCATAAAATTCCATTCCCCGACGGGTCAAAAATGTCCCCGAACTGGTCCGACGAAAAATCTTAAAGCCCAGTTCCTTTTCCAGATCACGTACTGAAATAGACAGGCTCGGCTGACTCACATACATTTTTTCAGCAGCCTCACGAAAAGTACCACTATTGGCAATCGCCACTACATATCGTAATTGTTGTATATTCATTCTATTTTCCTTATTACAGTATCGTCCTATTATACCATAAATTAGAGACTGAAAGAAGAGATGGGTTTAAGAGACCTTCTTCTCGTGAAATTAAAAAAACTGGAACTAAAACAGTTCCAGTTGATCCTTATTCAATTACTTGAGTTTCAGCTAATTTCTTGTACCAATGAGCCGATTTCTTAGGATAACGTTCTTGTGTATCGAAATCAACGTAGAAGAGTCCGTAACGTTTTTCATAACCATTAGACCATGAGAAGACGTCCATCAGGGACCAGATGAAGTAGCCCTTGACGTTTGCACCATCGGCAATCGCATCAGACAAGACTTCCAAGTGTTGTTTCACATAATCAATCCGGCCATCATCGTAAACAGTGTTGTCCACAAATTCATCTTTGTATCCAAGTCCGTTTTCAGTGATGTAGATCTTCTTGTAGTTTGGATAATCTTTCTTGACACGCATGATTTGATCATACAAACCTTGAGGGTAGATGATCCAGTCCCAGTCCGTACGTGGGACATAGTCAGGAGCTACACGACGTCCAACACCTTTGATTTGATATTTAGAGCTTCCTTTCTCCCCTTTACCATTGTGGATGATTTCAGTTTCACCATCAAAGGCTTCCATCCAGTCACTCATGTAGTAGTTAATTCCAAGGAAGTCATTCAAATCTTTAGCTGCTTCAAGTGCTGCAAAGTCTTCGTCACGAAGATCCAAGCTACCACCATTGACGGATAAAATGTGGTTTACACCTTCCATGGTTGCATCTGAATAGTGTCCAAGGTAAGTCGCATCCAAGATAAATTTGTTGTGGATGATATCTTCCAATTCAGCAGCACGTACGTCTGCAGGATTTTTAGGATCCAATGGATACTTAGTTGGAAGGGCGTGAACAACCCCGATTTCACCTTCATACCCTTTGTCTTTATACAATTTCACAGCACGTGCATGAGAAACCATCATATTGTGGTGAGATTGGAAGACTTTGGCAAGGTCATATTGAATACCTGGTGGGAATTTACCAACCAAGTATTGACCATCACCGATTGGGCCGATTTCATTGAAGGTTGTCCAATAGTTGACTTCTGGGAATTCTTCAAAACAGAAGGCAGCATAATCTACGAAGTGTTCGATATTTTCACGATTCAAGAAGTCTCCGTTTGAGTGAAGAGCTTCCGGAGTATCAAAGTGGTGAAGAGTTACGAATGGTTCTACATGACGTTTGTGGCATTCCGCAAATAGATTGTGGTAGAATTCAACCCCTTTTGGATTGACTTCACCATGACCAGTTGGAAAAATACGTGACCAAGCAATAGAAATACGAATTCCGTTTACGCAATATTCTTCCGCCAACTGTAGGTCTACTGGATATTTATGGTAGAAATCACTCGCTGGTTCAGCAGTATACCAATAGTTGTCTGCTAAGTATTTATCCCATGCAACTGGTCCTTTTCCGTCAGTATGGGTAGCTCCTTCTGCTTGATAGGCAGCCGTTGCCCCACCAAAAATAAAATCCTTAGGTAATGTTTTAGACATAAGTTTCCCCTTCTCAATCATAAAATAAAAACAAAGCAAGATGGAGAGGAGTAAGTGAGCAATCCTTCTCCATCTCACTTTAATCAACAGTAAATGTATTTATTATTGAAATTGTTCTTGAACGAATGCAAGAGCGCCTTTACCATCACGAGTCAACTTGATGTATTGAGCTCCTTCAGTCTTAGCCAATTTGATTCCAAGTTTATCTGTTTCAGCCTTCATATCTTCATAGTTTGAAGCTACTTGAGGAGCAAGAATAACAAGGTCAAATTCTGGCAACATTTCACGGTGAGCACCGTAGCCACCAGCAGCAGCCTTCACAGGAACATTGTATTCTGCAGCAGCTTTATTCAAAGCGTTGGCAAGAAGTCCACTAGTTCCACCACCGGCACAAAGAACCAATACGTTAGTTTCTTTTGTGATATTGTTTTGAACTCGTTCACCTTCAACACCAGCTTTTTCAAGAATAGCATCTGCTTTTGCAGTGTTAAAGTTTGCAGCAACTTTTTCTTTCAAGCTATCGTTTGATTTACCTGAACGTTCTTCTTCAAGAATTTGTTCATCATAAACCTTGAGGAATGGATAGTAGATAACAATATCTACTACAATTAATAATGCTGCAAGAGCGAATGATAAGAACTGGAAGTTTGTACCAAGAACAATACCAAGAGGTCCTGGTGTAGTCCATGGAAGGTTGGCAGTAAATGAGTTCATGCCAAGTGTTTCAATAAAGAACTTAAAGATCCATACGTTTGCAATTGGTGCAAAGATGAATGGGATAAAGAAGATTGGGTTCAAAACAAGTGGTGCACCAAACAAGATTGGTTCGTTTACACCAAAGAATGTAGGAACTACTGAAGCGCGTCCAATAGCACGATTTCGTTTTGATTTACATAACCACATAAACATGAACGGAACAACAAGAGTTGCACCAGTACCACCCATAGTGACGATGAACATTTGTGTACCAGATGTAAGGATCTTATCAGCGTGCATACCTTGTTGAAGGAGGTTCAAGTTGACTTCGGCATTTGCATAAGTGATCGCTGCAATCGCAGGCTCAACGATAGATGGGCCGTGAATACCAATAAACCAGAAGAATGCAAAAGCACCGAAAATGATCGTAATTCCAACATAACCATCTGCTGCTGAGAAGAGAGGAGCAAGAAGCGTACCGATAGATTCAGCTACTGTTACACCGAGACCGCCCTTAACAATCAATTCAAGTCCATAAAGGAGAACCACTGATACAGTGAATGGAATCAAGTCTTTAAATACTTGAGAGATATTTGGTGGAACTTCGTCTGGCATGCGAATCGTCACATTGTTTTTCACGCAGACCTTGTAAACATTAACGGTAACAAAGGCTGCAATAAAGGCTGTTAGCAACCCTTTAGTCCCCATGAATGCTGTTAAGAATCCGCCATCTTTAGCAGGTTCAGCAGCCATGAGCAAGAAGCCAACCATAGAAGCCAACATTGTAGAAATGAAGTTGATTTGGTTGGTTGCTGGGAGGTCACGGTTCATTGAATCAGTCAAAGCCTTAGCCGTTGTCCCACCAACGAAGAAGGCCAAGATGCCCATAGAATAGCTATATGGAGTCATCAAGAGAGTTTCAATATCTTTAGACCAATGGAATCCCCAAGCGTTTGGTACATACGCAATTAGGATGAAGATAGATGAGAATAAGATTACAGGCATCCCTGCAATGAAACCATCCCGAATCGCTCGCAAATATTTGTTTCGAGAAATCTTTTCAAAGAATGGTTTCCCTTTTTCAATCAGTTCAATCAGTTTATTCATTATTTCGCTCCTCTTTTATATAGTTCAATCAGATGGTGAATCACGTCTTTTAATAGGATTGTTGTCATGAGATGGTCTTGACCATGCATCATGGTAATGCTATAGGGGATTTCTTCTCCTGCTGCTTCATGCGCTAGCATGGTCGTTTGAGATTTGTGAGCCTCAGCGATACAAGACCCTGCTTCTTCTACTAAGGATTCTGCTTTAGCAAAATCACCATTTTCAGCAGCTTTTAAGGCTTCCACTAATTTTGATCGAGCGTCACCGGCATAAGCGACAATTTCAAACCCAAGTAATTGGACTTCTTCTTTATTCATGTTGGTTCCTCCTTATGATACCTTTTGAAAATTTTTATAATAGACGTTGAATATGAAGGGCTAAATAGACTCTTTCATTAGGAGATATCTTGGCTCCTGTCTGTTCAGCGATGGTTTGGTAGATTTGATGACTAATCTCATAAGCCTTTGGATAACTTAGCTGGATCAGTTGTTCCATCTCGCTCAAACCTTCTGGATCTTCTCTTCCCTTATCTAGCGAATCTAGGAAATAATTGAGATGGATCATAAAGCGATCATAGAAATGACTGTTTTCTTCTTTCCGTTTCAATCCATTTTGAGCTAGTTTTTCTTCTACAGCTTTCAAAATAACTTGTCGGTCCTGGACATCTGGATCTTGCTCATGAATCATTTCCCCTTGTGCATTAATGAAATGATAAGCGATGCGATTCACTTCATCGTCAGGAAATTGATCCAAGAGTCGCTTTCGAAAGATCTCAATCGCTTCTTTTGCGATTTTATAGGGAATTGGATGCATAGCAGACGCATCAGGAAGGTCACTGTGTTTGTATCTTCCCTGTTGAACTGCCTGGTAAGAACAAAAGATGTGATCTGTTAATGTCACATAGATATATTCTTGAACAGGATAGGCATATTTCTTAGACAAGGTATCAATCACTTCATAAGTGGTTGTAATGAAATCAAGAGGAACATCCTTTAGAAGGGCCATAAAGTTTTCTCTTGACTCATCCGTGTTTAAACGAAATACTTTTTCGACCTTATCATCAGCTACTAGATCATTTTTCTTTTTCCCAAAAGCAATCCCACTCCCAACAACAATTAACTCTTGTTGTAGTTCATTTTGAACCAAAGCAACATTATTGTTCATTGGATGGATAATACGATACATGAGGCTCTCCTTTGTAAAATTTGTTAAAAGCAAATAAAAATGACCACGAAGCAACTGAAAAAATTAGCCTACACTAATTGTTCAGTCTACTTGTGGTCACGCCTAATCTAACTTAGTAACGCTCACTGCTATTCAACTTTATAAACTTATTCTATCATAAGCTTTTTGTTTTGTAAACCCTTACAGCGAAAATTTTTAAACATTTTTTTATAAAAAAGAAACAAGACCTTAAAATAATGAAGAGGCTGGGACAAAAGTCCTAGCCTCTCAATCATCTTTGGATTGTCGAGCAAGACGCAGTGGTTGAGTGGGCTCTACTACGCTGATTTCATCAGCTTTTACAGCCCTACTCAACTGTGCGGAGGTGGGACGACAAAATAGAATTCTAACGAATTACCGATTTCTGTCCCACTCTCTAACTGTTGCTTTAGGAGGCAATCATCATTTGAATCTTATACGCGTTCTGTCCAAGGTGTCGCTACTTTAGCCAAGACGTCATTTAATTCTTCAATATTTTGTCGACCTTCTGTACGAAGCCATTCACGAGCAGCTGCTTCTCCATCTTTGATGTAGGCTTCTACTGAACCTGCCCATGTCGCACGTCCACAAAGAACACCGTTGAAGTTAGCACCAGACTCATGCGCAAATTCCAAGGTTTCTTGGAAGAGTTTTGCAGATACACCAGCACTGAGATAGATGTATGGAAGGTTAGTTGCTTCTTCTTGTTCTTTGAAGAAAGCAGCTGCTTCTTCACGACTATAGACTACTTCTCCTTCTCCAAATCCTTCCACGAAGTTCACATTAACTGGAACTTCCACTTTCAAGACATCGATATTGAAACGAGGATCTGAGAAGACTTTCATAGCCTCAATCACCTTACGAGGTTTCACTTTCGCATATTCAGCTGACGCAGCATCCGCAATTCCTTCATCATAAGCCAAGATTTCAAGGAAGAATGGAATATCTTCTGCAGCACATTCAGAACCGATGCGTTCAATATAAGCTTGTTTTTCTTGGTTGAGTTCATCTGCACTGTCTACATCATAGTAGAGCAAGAATTTCACAGCATCTGCGCCTTGTTCTTTGATGCGTTTTGCTGACCAAAGGTTGAGGCAGTCTGGTAGACGCTTTGTGCTTGATGTATCGTAACCTGTTTTTTCATAGGCAAGTAAGAGACCAGCATCTTTGTCCAAGGCTTTCGTAGCTGGCAAACCATATTCTGGGTCCAACAACATAGATGAAGCATATTTTGTCAATTCATCTGCTACAAGGACTTTCAATTCTTCCATTTGTGCTACAGTTGGCTCAGTGTCTTGGTATTTGGCCATCAAGCGTTTCAAAGCCCCACGTTGGTCGAAGGCCAAAGCTGAAATGACACCGTCTTTTGTACTAAGACGTTCCAAATAGTTGCGTTTTTGTTCTGTTAATACCATTTTATACCTCTTTTACGATTAATTGTTGATACAAGGCATCATAGTGCCCCATGTTGACATGTCCTGTTTGTGCTTCTTGCGCATTTAACATTCCAAGAACATTTGCTTTCTTGAGCAAGTCTGCGTCACTCTCATGATGATAGAGACCAGATGCAATCCCTGCAACAGTCGAATCACCAGATCCGACTGGATTGACGACATCGATCTTAGGAATATCTACCTTATAGAAGACATCCCCATGCTTAGCGAAAGCGCCATTTGCACCAAGGGAGACAATTACCCACTCGATGCCATCAAAGAGAGAATCCTGAAGAACTTCTTTTAAATCTTCCACATTCTTACTCACTTCTTTTCCTAACAACTGTGATAATTCTTCATTGTTTGGTTTAATGACCGTAGGCTTGACAGCTTCTTGAATGGCAGCTTCTAAAGAAGCTCCCGAGCAATCGAGTACGACTGGTTTCCCAGCATCCTTTGCAATCTTGACAAGGCTAGCATAGTAGTCCACTGGTAAACCAGCAGGAAGACTTCCAGAGATGGCAACAACCTCTACTTGGTCAACCAAGTGACGATAATGGTCGAGAAAGTCTTGCCCTTCTTTCTCAGAAATGGTTGGACCTTTTTCTAAGATTTCTGTTTGCTTGCCTTCGTGAAGGATGGCGATACAATTACGTGTATCTCCAGCAATTTCAAAGAAACGTTCCTCTATCCCTTCTCCTAAATGATCGAGAATGAATTGCCCCGTTCGACCACCAAGTAGGCCAGTCGCTGCCACTGGATCCTTTATCTCAGAAAGTACACGAGTAACGTTAAGACCTTTCCCACCAGCTGTCTTACTCACCTCAGCCACACGATTGACTGTATCCAACTGGAGTACATCCAAAGGATAAGAAATATCAATCGAAGGGTTCATCGTGACCGTTAATATCATACGTCACCTCTTAGTCGTGGTATTCACCACGGTCCCATTTTTCAAGGAATTCTGCAAAGAAATCAGCATCCGCTTGATGAGCATTATGGCTTTCCACATGTTGGATCTTAGCGATCAATTTTTTATTTTCTTCAGTTGGTTTGTATTCAGCGTGGATGAATGCTTCAATGATATCGCACATGAGTAATTCACCCGTAATTTTACCACCAAACCCGATGACATTCGCGTTCAATTCTTCTTTTGCATAAAGAGCAGTTGTCATATCGCGTACCAAGGCAGAACGGACGCCAGGTACTTTGTTAACAGCATTGTTAATCCCAACACCAGTACCACAGATACAAACACCAAGATCTGCTTGGCCACTTGCTACGGCTTCACCGACTTTCTTACCAAAGATTGGATAGTGGGTACGTGTATGGTCATAAGTCCCAAAGTCGAGCACTTCGTATCCTTTTGATTTCAAAAAATCAGAAACAGCCATTTTTTCATTTGTCACAATGTGATCACAACCAATTGCAATTCTCATTTGAATTCTCCTCTCATTAGCACATCTTATTCAACATATCTACACGGATTTGGTGACGGCCACCGTCGTATTTACCATTGACGAAGCCTTTGGCAATGTTTTTCGCCAATTCATCCCCAACAATTTCAGCCCCCATGGTAATCATTCGAGAATTGTTGTGTCCACGTGTCATATAAGCAGAACGTTCATCTGAAACTTCTGCTGCCACCATTCCTTTGATTTTAGTCGCAACCATAAATGGACCAGCTCCATAAGCATCAATCACGATTCCAAGATTTTGATCGTTTTTGTTCACTTCGCTCGCAACTGCAAGTGTCACATCTACAAAATCTTGACCTTCAGCGGTTACATCTACAACATCGAAGTTTTCTTTTACAAGAAATTCTTTCACGAGATCTTTTAATCTTAATCCTGCAGCATCTGCACCAATTACAATAGACATGTCCTGTCCTCCTTTTGTTTGTTTCAGCAAATATCCCTGTTGTTAATTTTTCACAAAGAAACATTTTCTTACTTTTGATATTATATTACACCTATTTCGAACGAAAGTCAACATTAAATTGTTTATTTTCGAACATTTTTTAAAAATAAAAACACCATATTTTGTTTTATATGATTTTCGTATACAAGGCATATTTGTCTTTGATCTTCTTTGGAATACTATCATCAGTAATAATGGCATTCAGGTCTTCCACTCGATAGAAACTATAGAAAGAATAGCTATCAAACTTACTGTTATCAGCAACCACATATTTCTCAATTGCATTGTTTAGAATAATGGCATTACCATTTCCTTCTTCTTCATTGGCTGTGGAAACATGATGCCCATCGATGCCATTGACCCCGATGAAAGCTTTAGAAACCTTTATTTCTTTCAAGAGTTTATTGGCAAATTGACCGACAAAAGTTTGTGTCTTCACACGATAGCGACCACCAACTAAGATCAAGTCATAATTTGGAAAATCCTTTAGCTTTTCAAAAATGGGGAGGGAATTGGTGACAATACTGATTTCCTTTCCTTCTAAATAGTCGCCGATAAAATCTGTTGTCGTACCAGACCCAATAAAGACGGTATCCCCATTTTCGATCAACTCTGCACATTTTTTTGCAATGCTTCGTTTTTCATCAATATTGATGAGATTTTTCTCACTGTGAGAAGCCTCTAACAAGCTATCTTTTACCTTTTTGTGGGCTCCACCATGTACACGAACTAAAAGACCTTGTTTTTCAAGATCGATCAGATCGCGACGAATGGTCATGTCTGTCACCCCAAAGAGTTCCTTGAGTTCTTTGACTGATACCACACTTTTTCGATCCAGTTCCTGAAGAATTTCAACATGTCTGCTATCTTTCATGGTACTACTTCCATTCCTACTATATTTGTCTCTATTATACTACATTTTACAAAAAACACAAATTCAAACATTATATTAACAGGAGTAAACATGATATTTTTAAATAAATAAAAGAAAAAAGCCTTCTGATAAATCAGAAAGCTTTACTTTTTGCTATTCCTAGCTTCCTTGCCTTACTATTTCAAGACTCGGAATAAAAGGTTCACAGAACCTTTTTATTTTGCGATTGGGTAAACAGAAACTTGTTT